>DASRWB010000053.1:0-44829 GCA_035654775.1 Flavobacteriaceae bacterium
ACAGAATCTCCACCGCCAACCAAAGAAAAAGCACCGTTGGCTGTTGCTTTAGCAATTGCATTACCCAAAGCTATTGTTCCTTTTGAAAAGGTTTCCATTTCAAAAACACCCAATGGACCATTCCATAATATGGTTTTACATTGTAGTGTAACCCGTTCAAAAATAGCCAAAGATTCAGGTCCCGCGTCCAGCCCCTGCCACCCATCGGGAATGGCATCAATAGCGGTAACTTGTGTTTTGGCATCATTACTAAAAGCATCTGCAATCACAGCATCCACAGGCAAATGCACCTGTACGTTGTTCGCCTTTGCTTTCTTAAGAATGGCTATGGCTAAGTCCAATTTGTCATTTTCACAAATGGAATTCCCTATCGTTCCACCCATGGCTTTCACAAAAGTAAAGGCCATTCCGCCACCTATGATTAAATGGTTTATTTTACTTAAAATATTTTCAATTATGGTTATTTTTGAGGAAACTTTTGAGCCGCCAAGTATTGCCAGTACAGGCTTTTCACCTTGATGAAGCACTTTATCAATGCTTTCTATTTCCTTTGCCATAAGGAGCCCAAAGCATTTTTTGTTGGTAAAAAATTGAGCTACGATAGTGGTGGATGCATGTGCCCGATGTGCCGTTCCAAAGGCATCGTTTACATAAATATCACCCCATTGGGAAAGTTTCTCGGCAAAAGCAATGTCGCCATTTTCTTCCTCTTTATAAAAACGTAAGTTTTCAAGTAACAAAACGTCACCCGGTTTTAAGGCATTCACCCTTTCTTCCACTTCTTTACCTATACAGTCCGAGGCTACTTGTACGTTTATACCAAGGATTTCATCAAGTTTTTTGACGATGTGCTTTAAGGAAAATTCGTGCTGAAAACCCTTTGGTCTTCCTAAATGCGACATAAGAACACAACTGCCGCCGTCAGCGAGAATTTTCATAATGGTTGGCTTTGCCGATAGTATTCGTGTGTCATCGGTAACTTCAAAATCTGTATTGAGCGGCACATTAAAATCTACGCGAATTAGTGCCTTTTTATCTTTAAAATTAAAATGGTTTATGGTTTTCACAGTTTTGTTTTTTTGCTTTACAAATATACTTCTTTGTGTTAATTATAAGTGCCTAATTCTTTTATCTTTGCGATATGCTATTCAGTGATATTCTTGGACAAGAACACATTAAAAAGCACCTTACTAAAACGGTAGATGAAGGTCGCATTGCTCATGCACAACTGTTTGTTGGCCCCGAAGGAAGTGGCACTTTGCCTATGGCTTTAGCCTATGCACAGTACATTTTATGTCAAAACAGCAACGGTGAAAACACCGGTGGAAATGATGCGTGCAATTTAAAGTGTGCTCAATTTACTCACCCCGATTTACATTTTGCTTTTCCTGTCGCAAAAAAAGAAGGTGATAAAACTAAAAATCCCACAAGCAAAGCTTACCTGACCGAATGGAGAAAACTGTTAACCGAACAACCTTATGGCAACTTGTTTGATTGGTACAAACTTTTGGGTGTAGAAAACAAACAAGGAAATATAAGTGTCCACGAAGCGGCTGATATCTATAAAAGCTTGTCACTGAAAGCTCATGAAGGCGGCTACAAGATTTTAATCATGTGGATGGCTGAAAAAATGAATGCTGAATGTGCCAATAAATTGCTGAAGTTAATAGAAGAACCTCCAAAAAACACCCTAATTCTGCTGATTGTGGAAAACGAGGAACTTGTTTTAGAAACCATAAAATCGAGGTGTCAAATTTTACACTTTTCGTTACTTTCTGAAATTGATATTGCCACAGGATTGATAAAAAATTTTCAGCTAGATGAAAATACGGCCAAAACCCTGGCTCATCAAGCTCAGGGAAATTACAATAAAGCTTGTGACTTGGTCTATCACGACACTGAAGACACACAGTTTGAAACCTGGTTTATTTTTTGGATACGTGCTGCATTTAAAGCCAAAGGAAATAAAGCGGTTATTCATGATTTAATTACGTGGAGCGAAGATATAGCCAAAACCGGCCGTGAAACCCAAAAACAGTTTTTGCTGTTTTGCCTGAATTATTTCAGACAGGCTATGCTACTAAACTACAAAGCGGATGCTCTGGTCTATATTAAACCTCAAGTTGAAGGATTTAAACTAGAAAAATTTGCGCCCTTTGTTCATGAAGAAAACATCCTTTCCATTTCAACCGAACTTCAGGATGCAATTTACCACATCGAGCGCAACGGAAATGCTAAGATTATTCTAACCGATTTATCTATAAAACTTACACGATTGTTGCATAAAAAAGCCGGTTGATTAACCGGCTATATTCCTGAAATCTATAGGTGTTATTTCTGTTCGTAAGCACTGTTTAGTGCATCGATGATTTCCTGTGAAAGATCGTTTTCCGGCGTCCCGTACATTACGCTGGATGAAGCTTCGCTTGTTCCAAAAATGTACGTATACCCATTTTGTTTACCGTAGTCTTTTACAAATTTTTTGACTTTGCTAATCAGCGTGTCTATTTCCGTTTGAAAAGCTTCTTGCATTTCTTGTTGTTCCTGCTGTATTTCGTTGCTTAAACGTTGTTGCCTAGCCGCTAATTGCTGGTACAGATTTTGAGCGTTTTCCTGTGACATAGTCTTTGCCTTGGACTGAAAATCCTGTGATTCGGCTTGTAAAACTTTGCTTATACTGTCAATTCGCTTCTGAAATAAACTGTTTTTGGCTTCATACTTTGATTCAACATCAATTTTTTCCTGATAAGCATTTATTACTTTTCCATTATCAATAAACCCGATTTTTTCTTGCTTACACGAACTAAGTACAACAAAGGCTAGAAGCAAATAAGTTATTTTTTTCATTTGTATTCAGTTTTAAAATTAGGCAAAAGTAATTTTTTTTAGCTCGACTACGTAAATCTTTGTAATCTTAATTTGGTTTTGTTTATAATAATTATTTATAAAATTTATTATTTTGATAAGAAAAAATAATTGAAATAGCGTTAAAATTAACGCGTATACGGCATTTTCTGGTTTCAGTAAGGTCTTTGGATATATTGAGATCTAATCTGTTAAAAAAAGGCTTCTATTTATGTATTGTTCTTTTTTATAACATAAATTAAAGAAGAATATTCTTTGGTCTGCATGGCTTTTGTGTTTGATAGTAACCCGATATAAAAAGCTCTGAAAATATTCATTTTTCCATTTTTGTATTTTTCGGATAGCAAAGACACATAAAAGGAATCAAAAAGCATGGGCTGGGTAGCAACCACTTTCATGTTCGTTTTCTCAGCCAGTTTATGTATGGCCATTTGCGAAAAATGCCAAAGATGCCTAGGCACATCATAAGCTGCCCAAAATTGCTTGTAAAATGTGGCATCGTAGCTTTTGAAATTGGGAACAGCGACAAATAAAACACCTTGGGGTTTTAAAAGTTTTTTTACTGTTTCCAAATGCTTTTCAGGATTGGGAATGTGCTCCAAAACATGCCACATGGTCACAACATCAAAACTATGTTGCGGTAACTGGTTTATTTTTTCTTGATCATAAACCTGATTATTACATTTTTTATTAGCAATTGCTCTTGCCTTTTCATTGGGTTCAATGCCTGTGATTGTGTAGTTGGCTTTTAATGCAGCCTCCAAAAAGGTTCCGGTACCGCAACCTATGTCCAGTAAGTTCCCTTGCTTTGGATGATGCTTCTGAAGTAGTCTTAGCTTCCTTTTCACCATAATACTACGAACAAAATGGTATGCTTTTTCAAAAGTGTTTCGTTTGGTATTGGAATGTGAAATGTAAGATTCACTTTTGTAATACCGCCCTAATGAATCGGCATTCGGTACGGGAAATGTTTCAAGCATGTTGAACTTGTGGTTGTAAAGCAACTCAAAGGTTTCACCGCTCACCGCATAATCTTTAACCCTCAAATACTGCTTTTTATTTTGCATTGTTTTGTGCTGTTCCACGTGAAACATCTCATTTTATCTTCCCATATAAACGAGCAATACAGAAATGTCATTGGGAGAAACTCCGCTAATTCTGGAAGCTTGTGAAACGGTTGTAGGTTGAATTTTTTTTAGTTTTTCACGGGCTTCATAGCTCATGGATTTAATTTGGGAGTAATCAAAGTTTGAAGGAATTTTTACTTCTTCCAAGCGGTTTAGTTTATCGGCATTGTTTTTTTCTTTTTCTATATATCCTGCATATTTTACCTGAATTTCTGCCTGCTCAATAACTTCGTTGTCAAAGTTATTTTCTGAAATAAAGTTTTGGACACCATCAAACTGTAAAACATCTTCAATGGTAATGTTCGGTCTGGAATATATTTTAAAAATTTTATCCGATTGTTTTACCGGTGCTGAATGTTTGGCTTGCAAAACAGGGTTTGCCACTTCAGGTTGCACGCTGGTTTCTTTAAAAAACTGAACCAACCGTTCCGATTGTTTTGCTTTTTGCTCCATTCTTCGCATTCTCTTTTCACTTGCCAAGCCTAATGCATAGCCTTTGGGAGTAAGTCTGAAATCAGCATTATCTTGTCTTAAAAGGGTTCTGTATTCCGCTCTGGAAGTAAACATTCGATAAGGTTCCTCTGTTCCTTTTGTAATTAAGTCGTCAATCAAAACGCCAATATACGCTTCATTACGTTTGAGGGTAAATGGTTCTTTTTCTTGGACTTTTAAACTGGCATTTATTCCTGCCATTAACCCTTGAGAAGCCGCTTCTTCATATCCTGTGGTTCCATTGATTTGTCCTGCAAAATAAAGTCCGTCAATTAATTTCGTTTCAAGTGTATGCTTAAGCTGTGTGGGCGGAAAATAATCGTATTCTATAGCATAACCCGGTCTGAAAAACTTCACCTTTTCAAAGCCTTTAACAGAACGCAATGCTTTAAACTGAACATCTTCAGGTAAAGATGTAGAAAATCCGTTTACATACACTTCGACAGTATTCCATCCTTCGGGCTCAACAAATATTTGATGTCTGTCCTTATCTGCAAATCGGTTTATTTTATCTTCTATGGAAGGACAATATCGTGGTCCAATACTTTTTATTCTTCCATTAAACATAGGGGATTTATCAAAGCCTTCGCGCAGCAAATCATGCACTTCTTGACTCGTGTGCGTCATGTAGCATGAACGTTGTTTGGTTAAGGGTTTAGTGATGTCTAAAAAAGAGAATTTCTCGGGATTCCCATCACCGGGTTGTTCTATCATTTTAGTATAGTCTAAAGAGCGTCCGTCAACTCTTGGTGGTGTTCCGGTTTTCATGCGTCCGTAATCGAAGCCCAAATCAACCAATTGCTCCGTAATTCCTGTTGCGGCTCTTTCTCCGGCTCTTCCACCACCAAACTGCTTGTCTCCAATATGAATTAAACCATTCAAGAATGTTCCGTTGGTAAGCACTACCGTTTTGGCCATGATACTTATGCCTAATGAAGTTTTAACGCCTGCTACTTGATTGTTTTTCAGCAAAAGCCCGCTAACCATTTCCTGGTAAAAATCAAGATTTTTGGTTTGCTCAAGAAGGATTCGCCAGTCTTCAGCAAAACGCATCCTGTCACTTTGCACCCTTGGACTCCACATGGCCGGTCCTTTAGACTTATTAAGCATTTTAAACTGAATAGCAGAAGTGTCGCTTACAATTCCGCTGTATCCTCCTAAAGCATCAATTTCTCTTACAATTTGACCCTTTGCAATACCGCCCATAGCCGGATTACACGACATTTGCGCTATATTTTGCAAATTCATGGTCACCAACAAAGTATTACATCCCATATTGGCAGCAGCTGCGGCGGCTTCACTTCCGGCGTGACCACCACCAACTACAATTACATCATATTCTTTATCAAACATATTAAAAGTGTTCCACGTGGAACTTCTTGTATTATTTATTTTGCAAATATACAGCTAAAAACTAAATGGTATTCAATCGTTTAAGACACGCGTTTTCTTTGGCTCTCATAAGTTTTGAATCTTGTTCGGTTTTGTCCTTATAGCCGCAAAGGTGAAGTATACCGTGTATTATCACTCGGTGAAGCTCATTCTGAAAGGTGACACCATAATGTTGTGCATTTTCCTGTACGCGTTCTATGGAAATAAAAATGTCTCCATGTAAAATTTTTCCTACATTGTAATCGAAGCTAATAATGTCTGTATAGGTGTCATGATTAAGGAATTCTACATTTAGTTTGTGTAAATACGTATCGTCACAAAATATAAAATGAATGTCACCGGTTTTACAGCCTTCACTTTCTATGATTTTTTTTATCCAATTGCTTAACTCCTTTTCATTTTCCAAGGCAAAAGGAGTTTCGTAATTAAAAGTTATCATTGCTTTTGCTTGTAATATTCTTGAATTTTCTTTTTATACTCCGGCTGCAAAGGTAGGTTTTGTTTATTTAAAATTTCTGTAGTATTAAAATATTGCTGTATTTTTTGTTGCAACTCACTTGCTGTGTTTTTATGCGTTTTCCGGTTTGTTTTTGATTCTCTTTTCTCTTCCTCACCTTGCTGGAAAGCTGCATTTTCCATTTTTAAAAGTTGGTGCTTAAGTTGCTGCATTTTTTGAAGGGTTTGATTTGTAAAGCCTTTGTTTAACAAATCGAGTTCAATATCTTCCATAAACTTTAACAGGTTATTTTCTGCGCCGTTTAAACCATTTTGTTTTAGCTTGTCCTGAAGAGCTTCTCGCAGTTGCTGCTGCTGTTGGTATATTTGATACAATTCTCCGTTTAAATCTTCATTTAATTGTTCGCCTTCCCGACCTTGGGTTGGTTGATCTCCATTGTTTTCACCGGGTTTGCCTTCACCCTGCTTTTGTTCTTGGCCTTCGCCTTCCTGTGAACCCTTTTTATTTTCACCCTGCTTGTTAAGTCCTTCTTGCATTTGCTTATTTAATTCCTCCTGACTCATAATAATATCGGGGAGTTGCATTTCGCCTTTACCACCTTGTCCGGGACTTGGCGTGCCTTTACCGGAAGCATTTCCCATAGCGTTCATTTGCATTTGCATCTGATCCAAAATATTGCTCAGAAAATCAGCTAAATTATTGGCTGCTGTTATGGTGTATTGCTGTGTAGCGACACCTTGGTAGAGCATGTTTTCAGAAATTTGTTCCAGGGATTTGTCTATGTTGAAAAAAACATTGGAAACTTCAGTGTTTACCTTTTCTGAAATCATGGGTTGTCTTAAAGATAGTGCAAACAGGCTGTCGTCTATGTGCCCGAAGTGTTCTCTTAGACTGCTTTGCTTTTTAAGTTTAATCGCATATTTGTTGTGATTGACATCAATGCTTTTAAACTCATTCATTAAATCCTCTTGACTAAAGGAAAACAAAACCAGATTGTCCAGTATCTGTCTGAGCATTTCCGAGTCTTCCATAAGTTGTTCACCGCCTGACATTTCCATGGCCATGGCCATTTGTTGTGCCATTTTTTTCATTTTTCTGGCGGCGTCTTTTTGTTTTTGTTTTGCTTTTTGCTGGTTGTTTTCGCTTTCCGGAGAAGATTCTTGCTGTTCACTCGGTTCTTGTTTTTCTTGCTTTTCAAGTTCTTCTGTGGCTTCTTCCATACGTTCTTCTATACTCTTTTCTTCTAGCTTGTCTCTTGGAATGTCTAAAGGCTCTTTTAGCTTTTTGTTTTCTTCTTCCAGCCGGTTCAACTCTTCTTCAAAGTCTTTAAACTCCTTGTTGAGTTCTTCTTGTTTATCTGTAGTATTGTTTTCCGGCGTTTCGTTTGATAACTGGTTTTGCTTGTCTCCCAGTTGGTCAAGTGTCTTCTGAAGTTTTTCCAGTTTTTTTCCTACATAATAGCGCTTAGTTAGTTCTAAGAGTTGTTCTAAACTTCGTTTTTGATTTTTATTTTGTTTGGCGAGCTGCTCTAATTTTTCCGTAAATTCTTCTTTGTTTATTTTTTCCTGCAATTCTTGCAGTTCTTGCAGTAACTTTTCATCTTCCTGAAGTTTTTGTTCTTGTTCTTCAAGGCGTTGTTTTAATTGCTCTTTATGGGTATCATTTGTATTTTCTTTCTGAAATTCTTCCAGGCTTTTTTGCATTTCCTGATTGAATTTTTTCATGAGTTCTTCTTGTTGCTTTTGGCGCTTTAAAAAGTTTTCCAGTTTCTTTTTGTCATTAAAGTTTAGGGTGTTTTTTTCTTTTTGGGTTTTAGACAGTTCTTCCAATTGCTTTTCTTGTTTTTCAAACGCTCCTAAACTTTTGTTAAGCTCTTGAATGTTTTTGTTTTGCTGATTGAGGTTTTGGTTTTCTTCTTCTTCTTGCGTGAGTTTTCTGTAAGTAAATGTTGGGCTTTTACTGCTTTTTCCTCCGTGCATAGGATCGTTGTCTACTATCTTAAAATACATTTCATAGCTTACGCCTTCTGTTAAAGAAAGCGTGTCGGGAAAGGTGTGATAAAACTGGTCAAAATTGTCTTTTTTTAGAGGCAAATTCAGCGTTTTTACAGTTTCCGGAGTGTTGGCAGAGTAGTAAACTAACTGCAGTTTTCGCAATCCGTAATCATCGCTAACCTGACCGTAAAAATACAGGGTTTTGTTATCGGTTGAATCTATTTGATGCTGTACATTAATTTCAGGGAATTCATCTTTAATTACACTGATATTAAAGGCTAGATTTTCATAGTCTTTTAAAAATGCATTCGATGTAGTAATGGAATAGTCTAATTTGTTAAATACCTGTTTTGTGGTGCTGAATTTTTCATTATCTCGGCTAAATGCAGTAGTATCATTTGCATACAGATAAACGTCCTGTGTCGCTTTGGCTGTTACGTTCCAGCTTACTTTCGTTCCTTCGGGAATTAGTGCGTTTCCGGTGCTTTTTAGGGTTTCGGTTTTTTTGCCTGTATAAGCCGGATACTGTAATACCATTTCAAAGTCGGTTACCACCGGCGCTTCAATAACTTCCAGTGTGTAGGGTTTAGATTTTACATTTCCTGATTGCAGTATAAAAGTAGTTTGGGTTTCAGGCTTATCAAAAACATATTCAAAAGTACCCGAACTGCTTTTCTGTAAAAAATAGGATTCGTCATTGTACACAATCTGTGCGTTTTCAGGTACGACATCACCTGTGGTTGAGATTTGCACTTTAAAATCTTCACCTTGAACGGCTTGCAGTGTATTATTAATGACAAAAAACGCAAAAGGCGCAGGTGGTTCATAGGCTGTTTTGTAGTTAACTACACGCTTATACCCATCGCTAAACCAGCTGATTTTCCCGGAAACATAGGACAAGGCAAAGATTAATAAGGGTATGGCGGCGTATTTAAGGTATTTTTTATTGTTTTTGAAGTTGACCGCAAGTTTAAAAGGAACAGGGGTTAATTCGGCTGACTTTTGGTCTATACTTGCCAGTAAAAGTTCCGACTGTTGTTTATTTTCGCTTAATTGTAGAACATTTAGAAGTTTATCACTTACATTGGGAAAATGATTTCCTATAATTTGAGAAGCTTTATGGTGAGATATTCCGTTTTGAAGCTTGAACAGTTTAGCTAGCGGCAAAACAATAAACTTGATAAAAAGTCCGACTTCTACCAGTATAAACAACCAAAACAAAAACGAACGAACCGTAGTATTAAGCCACAATACATATTCTATAAACACCGTAAACATAAAGTATAAAAGGCCTATTGAAAAAAACAAAATAACGCCCTTAAGCAATTCGTTTAAATAAAAACGACGGATAAAGTGTTCTAATTTTGACTGTATTATTTTAAAATTTCCCATATAGAGGTAATGAACTTACTAAATTACAATTTTATTTTGTTGCTAAATGACTAAATTTGATAAGATAATGTTAAACTACTTATGAAAGATATAAAGTATTTAGGGGCTTTTTCTATTCCCATTGTTGCTTTTTTGTCCATTTATTTCAAAGAGTATTTTGTTTTTTTAACTCTGTTTTATGCGTTTTTGATTTTGCCTGTTCTTGAAATTATTCTTCCACAGTACAATGCACCGCTTAGTCCGGAAGAAGTAGAGAATAAAAATAAAAATCGGTTGTTTGACTGGCTGCTGTTTTTAAATATTCCTCTTGTTTACCTCATCCTTCTGTATGCCTTGTTATCTGTAACAAATGAATCTTTAGCTTCTTTTGAAATTATTGGGATTGCATTTTCTGCGGGAATTGTTTTTGGTGTAAACGGAATAAATGTAGGACATGAGCTTGGACATAGACAACAGTCTTTTCAAAGGTATTTAGGTAAACTTCTGTTGCTTCCTTCGCTGTATATGCATTTTTATATTGAGCATAATTACGGGCATCATCTGCATGTAGGCACCAAAGAAGATCCGGCTACAGCGCGGTACAATCAAAGTGTGTATTCCTTTTGGGTGAGTTCTATTTTGGGGCAATACATAAATGCATGGCGAATTCAGCTGCAATTACTTAAAAAAAGCGGTCGTTCTTTTCTTTCTGTTAAAAATGATATGCTTTGGTATAGCGGCATTCAGTGTGCTTATTTAATCGGAATTTACCTGTACTTCGGCGGTTTGGGCGTATTGTTTTCTATGGCATGTGCTCTCGTGGGTGTTTTATTGCTTGAAACTGTAAATTACATTGAACACTACGGTTTGTCTAGAAATAAAACAAAATCCGGAAGGTATGAGCGGGTGAGTAAAATCCATTCCTGGAACTCCAATCATATCATTGGGCGTATTGTCCTTTACGAACTTACACGGCACAGTGATCATCATTACAAATCCAGTAAAAAATACCAAATTCTTGAATGTCATGACGAAAGTCCACAAATGCCCTTTGGCTATCCTACTTCCATGTTACTTTCACTAATTCCGCCTATATGGTTTAAAATTATGAACAAGCGTATTCCTAAAGAAATGATTTCTTCCTAAAGAAATTTCAATTCCCAACAGGCTTCTTATCTTTGTACTCTTAAATTTTAATCTATGAGTCAACTCGTTCGCGTAAGATTTGCCCCTAGTCCAACCGGACCTTTACATATTGGTGGTGTTAGAACCGCTTTATTTAACTACCTGTTTGCAAAAAAACACCGTGGAACTTTTATTTTAAGAATAGAAGATACCGATCAAAACCGGTTTGTTAACGGTGCTGAACAGTATATCATTGAAGCATTGAACTGGTGTGGAATTCCTTTTGATGAAGGTCCCGGAACTGGCGGAAACTATGGTCCTTATAGGCAAAGCGAGCGTAAAGAAATATACAGGCAATACGCCGATGAGTTGATTGCCAAAGGTAAAGCCTATTATGCTTTTGACACTGCTGAAGAATTGGATTTTCACAGAAAAGACCATGAGCAAAAAGGTAAAACCTTTATTTATAACTGGCACAACCGCTTAAAACTGAAAAATTCGCTTTCGCTTTCTAAAGAAGAAGTTGACAAACGAATGGCTTCAGGCGAAACCTATGTGGTTCGTTTCTTATCGTCTAAAGATGAAACCTTGTATTTACAAGACCTCATTCGAGGTAAAATTACCATAGATAGCCATACCCTAGACGATAAGGTTTTGTTCAAAAGCGATGGCATGCCTACCTATCACTTGGCCAACGTTGTAGACGATTATTTAATGAAAATAACTCATGTTATTCGTGGCGAAGAATGGCTTCCGTCTTTAGCCTTGCACTACCAATTGTATGAGGCATTCGGATGGATAGCGCCTAAATTTGCCCACTTACCTTTAATTTTAAAACCCACAGGGAAAGGAAAACTAAGCAAACGCGACGGCGAAAAACTGGGCTTTCCTGTATTTCCTTTAGAGTGGAAAAATCCCGTAAATGGAGAAGTTTCAAAAGGCTACCGCGAAGAAGGATATTTCCCTGAAGCGGTTACCAATTTTCTGGCATTTTTAGGCTGGAATCCGGGAACGGAGCAAGAGCTCTTTAGTCTAAACGAACTTGTTGAGGCTTTTGATTTGGAGCGGGTAAATAAAGCCGGAGCGCGTTTTGACCCGGATAAAACAAAATGGTACAACCATCAGTATATGCAACTGCAGGACAACAAAAATCTGGCAAAAGCTTTTGCTTCGATTTATCCTCAAATTAAAGACGTAAATATTGACTACACAACTGCCGTTATTGCACTCATCAAGGAACGCGCTACTTTTGTAAGTGAGTTTTGGGAGTTAAGTTCGTTCTTTTTTGAAACACCAACCGAATTGGATGAATCCTCCGTTAAAAAAGCCTGGAAAGAAGACACTCCTAAAATTATGAGTGACCTTCTTGAGCTTATTGATGCTACAGAAGATTTTTCATTTGAAAACCTTCAAGGTAGTGTCAAAAACTGGATAGACGCTAAAGAAATTTCCTTTGGTAAAGTAATGATGCCCTTGCGATTAAGCTTAGTAGGTTCGCTTAAAGGTCCGGATGTATTTCACATTATGACAATGATTGGTAAAGCAGAAAGTATTCGCCGGATAGAAAATATATTAAACACACTTGCTGCTAATTAAAACGTAAACATGATACCAAACACCAGCATGCTTTGATTTCCTTTGAAGTTTGAATTGCCACCACTTGTATCCAGCTCTTTTGTGTTAAGCTTTTTAAGGATGTTTGTAAATCCGTAGATGTATTGTGCTCTTAGTTTTATAAACTCAAATCCGGCGGTAACTCCAACAGCGCCGTTAAGGTTAAATTTTGATATTTCTGAAATGTCTTTGGCTGTTAAATTGGAATAATTAGATACCGTAAAGTTTTCCTGATTTTTGTCTTCAATAAGCAACCTGTCGTTGTACTGAAGCATTGGTCCAACATCCAGTGTAAGGTGGCTTCCAAAGGTTTTAATATGCATCAATAACGCTACTTGTGCGGCAAACATTTTGTATGTAATTTCTTCCGGGTTTGCTGATAGCGGTGCATTTCCCATGATGCTTATTTTATTTTCAGACAGTTGCATCGCGTAACTGATGTTATACCACTTGTTGGGAATATCAACCGTAGCCGAAGCTGAAGCCAACCAACCATTTTCTGCTTTGGTTTCAAAATTATCGGTCTTTATATCATATTGCGTAATGCCGCCCAAAATACCAAAACCATTTTGAATTCTGTAAAAACCCTTTTGCGAGAAACAAGTTGTAACAAACGCTGTGGTAAAAATTACTAACAGTATGTTATGCGGTATTAATTTCATAGTAATTTATTACGAATAACGACAAATATAGCTTAATTTTAGTACTTTAAAGTTTAAACCTAAATTATGTAGTATGAATATTTACCTTATCCCTATTATTTTTATTGGACTTATTATCCTTTTTTCCTCTTTTTTCATTGTTAAACAGCAAACCGCAGCCATTATTGAGCGCTTTGGAAGGTTTCAAAGTATTCGGCATTCCGGTTTACAATTAAAAATACCGTTGGTTGACAGAATTGCCGGTAAACTAAGTTTAAAAATTCAACAGTTGGATGTAATTGTAGAAACTAAAACTTTAGACGATGTATTTGTACGCTTGAAAGTATCGGTGCAGTATGTTGTAATTAAAGACAAAGTATATGACGCGTTTTACAAGTTGGATTATCCGCACGATCAAATTACCAGTTACGTGTTTGACGTGGTAAGAGCCGAAGTTCCGAAAATGAAACTGGACGACGTTTTTGTGAAAAAAGACGACATTGCCATTGCCGTAAAGTCTGAACTTAATGACGCCATGCTGGACTACGGCTTTGATATCATAAAAACTCTGGTCACCGATATTGACCCTGATGCTCAGGTAAAAGCTGCCATGAACCGCATTAATGCTTCCGAAAGAGAAAAAATTGCCGCACAATACGAAGGAGACGCTGCGCGAATCTTGATTGTAGAAAAAGCCAAAGCCGAAGCCGAAAGCAAGCGCTTGCAGGGGCAAGGTATTGCAGACCAGCGACGTGAAATTGCTCGTGGTTTAGAAGAATCTGTAGAAGTACTGAATAAAGTTGGGATTAACTCGCAGGAAGCTTCTGCCTTAATTGTTGTAACACAGCACTACGATACCCTTCAAGCCATTGGTGAAGAAACCAACAGCAATTTAATTTTATTGCCTAATTCACCACAAGCAGGCAGTGATATGCTAAACAATATGGTAGCTAGTTTTACCGCAAGTAACCAAATAGGTGAAGCAATGAAACAACAAAACAAGAAAAAAGAATAAATAGAAAAATCCTAACAAATTGTTGGGATTTTTTATTTTCCAAAAGGGTTTCTTTCCTCCCATTTTTGCTTTGGACTCATGACATTGAATATGGGCTTTAACAGTGCGTTTAATAGCGGATTCGTGTGCTTCAAATACATGCTCATTCCAACAGGTTTTGCGCCAACAGAACTTTTAATTTCCATGGCCGTACGAGCATAAACTACCTGCGTGTAGTTCCTATTTACTGCATACTCCAGCATGTCGTAAAGCATGTTTAGATACAATTGCTTACGGTATTGGTATTTTACATCATAGCCCAAAAAATAGGTTTCTAAGGTTTTGGCATTTAAAAGCAACGAATAAAACCCTATTAACTCATTATTCAAATAATATCCAAACAGTTTAAACCCATCTCCCATTTGTTTTTTGAGTTCACTAAAATGATTTTCAGGAAGAATAAAGGTGTTGAATTTGGCATTATCCGATACGTTTTTATACAACCTATAAATAACAAAGGATTCGTTTGTAATTGCCTCCAAATCTAACTCTCTGGTTTCTGTAGGCTTTAGTTTCTTTCGAGCAGTTTTGTAACGCTTTCTGTATTTAGCTACCAAATCGTTTACATACGCTTTTGTGGAGTTCCACCCAGATGAAACATCCAGTACCATATTGGGTTGCGCCCATGCTTTTGAAAATTGAAGTTCTTTCAGTCTACTATGATTTTTAACCATGTTATCGGTTTCATAAAAATCTTTAAGTAAATACAGCCTGATGTGCTTTCCGGTGGTATTTTTTATTTCTTTTTCTAAATGCTCCATGGCGGCAATTAGAGCTTCAAAAAAAACCGAAAACTTTACACTCGCAACATCAAAAGAATACCCGTGTTGCCCGGTATGCATTAAGTTTCCAAGAACCAAAATATTTCCTTTTAGAAGTAAAGACAACAGCTTTCTTAAGGTTTGTTTCCATAGTGAAGCTCCGTTTTTTCGAAACATATCTTTGGCATAAAGCTCGGCCTTTTGCATTATTGCGGTGCCAACCAATTTATCGTCTTGAAAAAAAGCAATAAAATAACACCTAATTGTTTCTGGTGAAGCCTTTTCCAGCACACGCAAATAGGCTTTTTGCAGCATAACGTCATGGCTGTTAAGCGTATCCCAATGTTCAGGTAAATTTTTTGCTGCTGTGTACGTTTTAAATTTTATCAAACCAAAAGAAAAGACTGAAGTTTAGCTTCTTCAGTCTTCAAAATATGTTAATCATTACAAATTATTTCCAAGCACATACTATTCCACCCATAATAGCTAGGGTAACTATCCAGTAACCGGCATTGATAAGAATATACTTTGCGCCTTTCCGTTCAAAAAGTGCGGTAATTCCTATAATTGGCAAAGCAATAAAAATTCCGGCTATGGCACCGTGTAAAACTCCGTGTTTAAAGGTTCTAAATGCATCGCCGTAATCGTCCATAAAAGCCTGGAAAGAAGGTTTGGCTTCTTCAATGTTTCCACCTATCATTCCTAAAGCGCCGGTTTGATGAATGGTTATAAACTGAAGTGCAAAAGCCAGTAAAAATGAAAAAAATAAGGCTAATGCAAAAATTTTACCCATTTGGGCGCCTTTCATTTTGTCTTCGGTCATTTCAGCAGCCTGCATCCAGGCTGTTCCAAAAATTTTAGGGTTATACCAGATAAAACCCATTACTAAAGCAGAAACAGCAGCCGCTATTAGTGCTAAAAAGTTAATTTCCATAATTTTAGTTTTAACGTTAGTGTATTAAAAGTAACCTAAAATATGGTTAATGCCAATTATTTTTTTACTTACTAAATTTACCGGGCTATTGTTCCTTTTGTTTTGCCCAGGTATCGCGTAAACCTACCGTTTTGTTAAAAATAAGTTTGTCTTTTAGAGAATCTTGATCTACACAAAAATAGCCCAGACGTTGAAATTGAAATTTTTCACCGGGTTTGGCTTTTTCAAGGCTGGGTTCTAAGTAGGCCGTTACTGTTCGTAAAGAATCCGGATTAAGAAGTGTCATAAAGTCTGTTTCTTTTTGGGCATCCGGAGCTTCGTGCATAAAAAGTCGGTCGTATTCCCTAACTTCGGCAGTAATCGCATGTTGTGCAGAAACCCAGTGAAGGGTTCCTTTTACTTTGCGCTGACTCTCTTCAGTACCGCTGCCCGACTTGCTTTTAGGGTCGTAACTGCAATGTATTTCTGTAATTTCTCCGGATTCGTTCTTGACTACACGTTCGCCTTTAATTATATAGGCATTTTTTAATCTAACTTCTTTGCCGAGTGATAATCTGAAGTATTTTCTGTTGGCTTCTTCTTTAAAATCTTCTCTTTCTATATACAGTTCTTTTGAAAAAGGGACTTTTCTGTATCCGGCGGTTTCATCTTCGGGATTGTTTTCGGCATCAAGCCATTCTACTTCTTCTTCGGGATAGTTATCAATAATCAACTTTACCGGATCTAAAACAGCCATAACGCGTGGTGCTTTTTGGTTCAAATCTTCACGTATACAAAATTCAAGTAAAGCAACATCTATCACGTTATCGCGCTTGGCAACTCCTACTGTTTCTATAAATTTTCGTATAGCCTCAGGTGTATATCCACGGCGGCGTAATCCTGAAATTGTTGGCATTCTGGGGTCGTTCCAGCCTGAAACTATGCCTTCTTCTACCAGCCTGAGCAGTTTACGCTTGCTCATTACAGTGTAACTTAAATTTAATCTGGCAAACTCCCGCTGTTTTGGTAATAAGGGTAAAGTGTTGGATGCATATTGGTATACACTTTCTTTAAACCAATCGTAAAGCTCTCTGTGAGGTTTAAATTCAAGTGAGCAGAGCGAGTGCGAAATTTGCTCAATGTAATCACTTTCGCCGTGCGTCCAGTCATACATAGGATAAATACACCATTTGCTTCCGGTTCTGTGGTGACTTTTATGTAAAATTCTATACATCAACGGATCGCGCATAAGCATATTGGGGTGGGTCATGTCTATTTTAGCCCTCAACACGTGTTCTCCTTCTTTAAATTCGCCGTTTTTCATGCGGGCAAAAAGGTCTAAATTTTCTGAAACACTGCGGTTTCTATAGGGGCTGTTTGTACCGGGTTGTGTAGGTGTTCCTTTTTGAAGCGCTATAGCTTCTGATGGTTGTGAGTCCACATAGGCTTTATCGTCTTTAATAAGCTGCACTGCCCAGTCATAAAGTTGTTGAAAATAGTCTGAAGAATACAACTCGTTAGCCCAGGTATAGCCTAACCAGCTAATATCTTCTTTTATGGCATCTACATACTCTTGTTCTTCCTTTGCCGGGTTCGTGTCATCAAACCTTAAGTTTACCGGTGCATTGTACTTTTCACCAAGACCAAAGCTTATACCAATGGCTTTGGTATGACCTATATGTAAATAACCATTCGGTTCCGGAGGAAAACGAAAGCGAAGTGCTTCTTTTGGCATTCCGTTGGCTAAGTCTTCTTCTATAATATGCTCAATGAAATTGAGTGATTTGCTTTCTGCTGACATAGATTAAAAATAAAATGCAAAGTTATTAAATATAAGTGTAATATATTTGCTGAAATTTGTGATGTTTTGGGAATAATTAAGCTTGAAAATGTACGTGTTTTTGCTCATCATGGTTGCCTGAAAGAAGAAACTAAAATAGGCAGCGAATATCGGGTAGATTTAGAGGTTGAGGCCAACCTAAGGAATTCAGCACATACAGATTTACTAAGTGATACGGTAGATTATGTTTTTTTAAATCAAATGGTAAGAGAAGAAATGTATAAACCCTCGCATCTGCTTGAAACTGTAGCAAAACGCATTTTGGACAGAATATTTACTGAAAACGCCATAGTAACTACTGCCACGGTATGGGTAAGTAAAATTAACCCACCTATCGGTGGTGATGTAGAGATGGTAACGATAAAAATGACTGAAAGCCGAAAAAATTACACCTAAATAGTGTAAAAAGGTATTTTTTGTTACATTTGCCAACAAGCTTAGGGCATCGTGGCCGAGTGGCTAGGCAGAGGTCTGCAAA
Organism: Flavobacteriaceae bacterium; assembly: GCA_035654775.1. Lineage (GTDB taxonomy): Bacteria > Bacteroidota > Bacteroidia > Flavobacteriales > Flavobacteriaceae > HKST-UBA85. Next base: position 18,125 of record DASRWB010000053.1, read on the forward strand.
ACCTTGTACAGCGGTTCGAATCCGCTCGATGCCTCGGAAAAACCTCCATTAAATGGGGGTTTTTTATTTATTTAAAGGGTTTATTTGTTCTATGCGTTGTTTATTTTTTTCGTAGGTTTTTGGGAAAAGCCCTTGAAATAGCAGTAGTATTCCAAAACCTAAAATTACCACAGACACAATTTTCTTTGTTTTAAAAATCCGTTTAGGTGTCAGTTTTTGTTTAATTTGTTTGGCAATAGCTATTTTAAAAAGATCAACAGCTAAATAGGTAATGAGTATGGTTAAAATAAATACAACAGCACCTTCTTTAGAGTCTGTAATAGAGTTTCCTATTACAATAAAACCCAGCCAACCCAGCAATACTCCTATGTTGATAAAGTTAAGCAAAAACCCTTTTACAAACATTTTAAAATAATCTTTTTGAATTTCTACCCGTTGGTATTCTCTGACAATAGATTTAAAAGAGCGTGAGTTTTTTATAAAGCTTATGATTCCATAAACAATCAATAAAACACCACCAAAAACCAGTACATTGGGATCGTCTTTTATTTTATCTAAAAATCCTCCTGTACTAAGAAAGGCGAGTGATATAAATACAACATCTGCCAGAATTACGCCAAAATCAAACACTAAAGCACTGGCAAATCCTTTTGTGGCTGCAGTTTCCAGTAGTACAAAAAAAACCGGACCTACAGTAAAAGCAAGTATAATTCCAAAAGGGATTGCTTTTAAAATATCATCAACCATAGTTTTTGTGTGATTTTCACAAATATAGGGTATCGTTTTTAAATTTTTACAGTAGGCTACACACTAATGTAGTTTATAAGAGAGTTTTTAATTTGCTTTACCTAACAGTGTAAAATCAAGATGTCTTTTCATTAAGTCGGTTTCTTTTACTTTTACCCATACTTCATCGCCAAGCTGGTAGGTATTTTTGGTTTTTCTTCCTACTATGGCGTAGTGTTTTTCATCAAAATCGTAATAATCGTCGCTTAAATCTCTGGTGCGTACCATGCCTTCACATTTATTTGCAATAATTTCCACGTAAATTCCCCAATCAGTTACGCCGGTAATAACACCGGTAAATTCTTCATCTTTATGGTCTTGCATAAATTTAATTTGCATGTATTTTATGGAATCTCGTTCGGCTTGTGTGGCCAGATATTCCATGTTACTGGAATGCTTACATTTTTCTTCGTAAATGTCTTGATTCACCGTTTGTCCGCTATCTAAATAATGCTGAAGCAACCGGTGTGCCATAACATCGGGATATCTTCTAATGGGTGATGTAAAGTGGGAATAGTAGTTGAATGCCAATCCGTAATGGCCTATGTTATGTGTGGAGTATTCGGCTTTACTCATACTTCGTATGGTTAAGGTATCAACTAAATTTTGTTCGTTTTTTCCTTCAACTTCAGTGAGTAAACGGTTAAGCGACTGGGTAATGCTTTTTCTGTCTTTTAAATTGAGTTTATAGCCAAACTTAGAGACTACATTTTGTAAGGCAGCCAGTTTGCTGCTGTCGGGTTCGTCGTGAATGCGGTATACAAATGTTTTTTTATTTCCGTTTTTATCAGGTTTTCCCACAAATTCGGCCACACTTCTATTCGCTAACAGCATAAATTCTTCTATAAGTTTATTGGCTTCTTTATTGGTCTTAAAAAAGACACCTATGGGGTTGTTGTCTTTATCCAGATTAAATTTTACTTCTACTTTATCAAAAGAAATGGCACCGGCTCGCATGCGCTTTTTCCGCAGAATTTGTGCCAGTTGGTTTAGTTTTAAAACAGCATTAGCAATTGCGGGTTGGGCTTGATACGCCTTTCCGGACAGGGAAATTTCAGCCGGAATTTCGTTTTTTTGAGTTTCTATAATATGCTGTGCTTCTTCGTAGGCGAATCGGGCATCGCTATAGGTAACTGTTCTTCCAAACCACTGGTTAAGTACTTCGGCTTGATCGTTTATTTTAAAGACGGCTGAAAAAGTGTATTTTTCTTCTTGCGGTCGTAAGGAACAAGCATTGTTTGACAGTACTTCCGGTAGCATAGGAACTACTCGGTCTACAAGATACACGCTTGTGGCACGACTGTAGGCTTCTTCATCTAAAATGGTTCCGGGTTTTACGTAGTGTGATACATCGGCTATATGGATTCCTATTTCATAAATTCCATTTTCAAGTGTTGTAAACGATAGCGCGTCATCAAAATCTTTTGCATCTTTTGGATCAATGGTAAAGGTTAAATCCTTACGCATATCCCGACGTTTTTTTATTTCTTTTTCGGTAATTGATGTATCCAGCTTGTTGGCAAAATCTTCAACTTCCTTAGGAAATTGATAAGGCAAACCGTACTCGGCTAAAATGGCATGTATTTCGGTGTTGTGTTCGCCGGGTTTACCGAGTACTTCAATTACTTTTCCAGAAGGAGAATCGGCATCTTCAGGCCAATCTTCAATTTTTACCAGTACTTTATCTCCATCTTTTGCATTCTTGGTTTTATTGCTGGGTACAAAAATATCTTTGTACATCTTGCTATTATCTGCAACTACAAAGGCATAATTTTTACTGATTTGAATTACACCTACATAGTCGGTTTTATTGCGTTGTAACACTTGGGTTATTTCGCCTTCGCGTTTTCCGTGTTTTTTTCGCTTGTACACGTAAAGTTCTACTTCATCACCGTGCAACGCGCGGTTTATATTATTAGAGGCAATATGAATATCTTCTTCAAAATCAGGACAGGTTACATAGCCGGAACCACGTGATGTAAGTTCCAAAATGCCTTTGTAATACTGCGTGGTTACTACGACTTTAAATTTCCCGCGTTCTACTTCTTCTATTTCTTTATTGGCTTTTAGTTGCTGCAGTTTTTTAATAATTTGGTTTCTGCTACTGGTATCGTTTACGCCTAATTTTGAGGCTATTTGTTTATAGTTGAAGCTTTTGGTACGGTCTTTTTTTAAAATACTCAGTATGGTATTGGTAAGGTTGGAAATTTTAGGACGTGTATTTTTTTGTTTCTTCTTTTTTGACATTGTTTTTTTTAAATATGAACAAATCTAACCTATAAAATTTAAAATAAGCGTATTGCACATTTAACTTTATTCACATTTAATAGAATATAATATTTTTTTCTTTAAAATTTTTAAAAATAAAATGATGATTATGATAGGTTGTTAATAGTGAGTATAACTTTTTTTTAAATTATTTTGATGTTAAATTATTTACGTTTAATCAGCCATTCTTAAACAATTTAAAGTAGAGCTAATACCTTGATTTTTAACTTTCTTATTTAGGTTATTAACAGTTGTTAATAATGTAAAATAGCAATCTGTATTTAATATTTTTTTTTAAAAAAAGTGTTGGTATTTCTCTTTTTACCGCTTATAACTTTTATAGAATTTTCTGTTTCTTTTTTTGGTTTTAAAGGTTTTGTTTTTAGCTATTAAATTTTGGTTAATTTCCAAATATAGATATCAGTATATACTAAAAACATATTAACACCTTATGAATACCTTTGTTGGAATACTGTTTATAGATTTAAAAATTAGTAATTTTACAGTAAAAACAAGACCATGATAATAGCTATAGGAAATGATCACGCCGGAACCGAATATAAACAAGCCATAGTTTCATATTTAGAAGCTCAAGGAATGAAGGTACTAAATTTTGGAACCAATACTTTTGATAGTGTAGATTATCCCGATTTTGTGCATCCGGTAGCTAAGGCTGTAGAAACGAAAGAGGCCGATTTAGGAATATTAATTTGTGGTAGCGGAAATGGAGTGAGCATGACGGCAAATAAACATCAACATATACGAGCGGCTTTGTGCTGGACTAAAGAAATTGCAGCATTAGCAAAACAACATAATAATGCCAATATTTTAAGTATTCCCGCACGTTTTACAGCTAAAGAACAAGCAATTGAAATAGTTTCCACTTTTTTAAACACCCCATTTGAAGGCGGAAGACACAGTAAACGCGTTGCTAAAATTCCGTTGTCTTGCTAAATGACCAATTCGCATTCACATAGTCATGCACATCCTAAAGATGTAAAAGATAGAAATTTGGTCATTTCTATTTTATTGAATATTCTTATCACCGTTGCTCAAATTATAGGTGGTGTTGTTTCAGGTAGTTTAGCTTTACTGAGCGATGCATTGCATAATTTTAGTGACGTTCTTTCGCTTGTAGTAAGTTATGTGGCTTCAGTACTTTCAAAAAAGAAAGCTTCAATAAACCGAACTTTTGGATACAAACGGGCTGAAATTTTAGCCGCATTTGTCAATGCGGCAACATTAATAATTGTAGCTTTTATTCTTATTTTTGAAGCCATCAGTCGGTTCAAAAATCCGGAAACTATTGAATCTAATTTGGTTATTTGGCTGTCTTTAATCGCTATTATTGCCAACGGATTAAGCGTATTGTTGTTAAAAAAGGATTCAGCACATAACATTAATATCAAATCAGCTTATTTACATTTACTTACAGATATGTTGGCAAGTGTTGCCGTACTTATCGGTGGGTTACTCATGAAGTTTTATGAAGTTTTTTGGGTAGATAGTGTTTTAACACTGCTAATAGCTTTGTATTTAATATGGGTAGGATACGATTTATTAAAAACATCTACTAAAATGCTTATGCTTTTCACACCGGAACATATTGATGTAAAAGAAGTTGTTAGAAAAGTAAATGCTATAACTAAGGTAAAAAAACTTCATCATGTGCATATTTGGAATTTAAGCGATGACGAGTTACATCTGGAAGCACATTTAGATTTAGAGGAAGACATTACCACTACACAATTTAACGAGTTGCTGGCAGAGATAGAACATTTACTGCATAATGAGTTCAATATAAACCACGTTACCATTCAACCGGAATTTGAAAAAAAAGACCCTAAAGAAGTAATTGTACAAGATTGATGCTACGCTATTCAACAAAAACATTTTCTCAACTCACTGTACAAGAACTGTACGATATACTGCAACTTCGCAGTGAAGTATTTGTAGTAGAACAGAACTGTGTATATCAAGATATAGATGGTAAAGATCAAGAAGCCTTGCATGTAATGGGATATCATAATGAAAAATTAATTGCATATACACGTGTTTTTAAACCCGGCATTTACTTTAGCGAAGCCAGTATTGGAAGAGTTGTAGTAAAACAGCAGGAACGAAAACATCAATACGGCTACCAGATTATGAAAAAAGCTATAGAAGTTATAGCAGAGTATTACAAAACAAATACCGTAAAAATATCGGCACAGTGCTATTTAAAAAGCTTCTACAACAACCTCGGATTTAAAGAAACAGGCAAGGAATACCTGGAAGATGGAATTCCACATATTGCTATGCTAAAAAAGCAGTGCTTTATTCACCCGAATAGGTAATTAAAAACTCCACGCGTCTGTCGTATTTTGGATGGCCGCCAAGCGGAAACTTGCGTTCCATGCCTTTGTATTTCATACGGTATTTTTCTACTCCTTTTTTAGCTAAATAATCGTAAATGTATTTGGCTCGGGCTATCGACAAGTTTCTTTTTTTTGTTTTTCGGTCAATAGCATCGCTGTCATCATTTGTACAGCAAACATGACCTTCTATGGTGAAAAATATATTTTTTCGTTCTACCAGAATGGCGGCTATTTTTTCCAACTCTTTTTTAGATTGAGGCACCAGAAAGCTATACCCTATTTCAAAGTATAAATTTTCAAAACGTATTTTATCACCTACATTGAGTTCGCCTTTTAGTAAATTAATATTGTCGTTTGGATAGCCTTTGATGACCAGTATTTTATTTTTGTTGGCACTGTATGTTTCTGTATTTTCATTTTTAAAGGTGATTAAAATATCAACCTTTCTGTTGGATTGTCTTTCTTTAGGAATTTCAGTTTTTTTTGTGGTTTTAAGGGGAATTTCTCCTTTTCCTGAAATGGTGGTAATTTTTTCCTGAGGAATAGCATAGTTTAGAAACATTTTCTTTACGCTATTGGCTCTGTTATTTGAAAGCACCAGGTTGTATTGTTTTGTGCCTCTGTCATCACAAAACCCATAAATGGTAATACTTTGTACTGCTGAAGTGTCTATTTTTGAAATAAAAGTTGATAGTTTATCTTTTTCTGAAGCAGCTATGCGGTAGATATCGGTTTCAAAATACACTTCATGCCTTCGCTCTTGGGTAAGACAAAGACTGTGGTTTAGAAAAACAAACGAAAGTAAAAATATAATACGTTTTGCCAAAATAATGGAATCAATAACTTTAAGATACTTAATTGCTCAAAATACCTCTTTTTACGGAGATAAATAACTTCTGTATTTTGACCGAGAAGAAAGTATTTCTGTTGCTTTTTTTATTTCAGGATTATGCTTTGTATAGTAGGTATACAAACCTTCTCTATATACATAACGTTTCACAATTTCATCAGTAAGCAGCGTCATTAATTGCGCTTTATTTTCGTCTACGGCCTGGGCTTTAAACGAGTTGATACGCTCTTGCAAGCCATGATATTCTTGAGTAATTTCTGTGCTTATTTCTTCTTTTTCGGCTTTTTTATAAGCTTCTGCAAAGGCTTTTTCGGTTTCCGTTTGGAACGAAAAATTTTGCTGTTTTAAATAGTTTTTGAAGGCAGTAAAATCAGCATCAGTCAAGGCAAAGGTGTCTATATTATCAACTGAATGCGAATAATAATATTGGGTAGCAAAATCAAAAATATAATCGTTTTTTAGAATAGCTTCGGTTACCGCAGAATTTTTGGAAATTTCCATAGTTTCATCAGGTAAAATTCCGCCACCGTCAAAAACCTTTCTGCCGTTTTTGGTTTTAAAGGTTGAATAGCTTTCTTTTGAAATTTTTATAGCATTACCTTCTTCGTCTCTGTTTTGATAATCCAAAGCCTGTATACATCTGCCTGAAGGCGTATAATATCTGGAAATAGTTACCTTTAACTGGGTACCGTAACTTAAGAGTTTAGGCCGCTGTACCAAACCTTTTCCAAAACTTTGCGACCCTACAATTACAGCTCTGTCAAGATCTTGTAATGACCCTGAAACAATTTCACTTGCAGAAGCGCTGGTACCATTTATAAGAACAACCAAAGGTATTTCTGTATCTACAGGTTCTTTTTGCGTATAATAGGTTTTGTTATACATTTTTACTTTGGATTTTGTGGTTACCACCAGTTGATTTCGGGGTACAAAAAGATTTACCACATGAACCGCCTCGGTAAGCAATCCACCCGGATTACCCCTTAAGTCTAAAATAATTTGCTTTGCGCCTTGTGCTTTTAAGTCTCTCAAAGCATAGCTGGTTTGCTGAGAAGCTTTGTTGTTAAATTTACTCAGTACAATGTATCCGGTTTGGTCGTTAATCATAGAATAGTGTGGTACAGCATCTATTTCTACCGCGGCATGTTCAATGGCGGCTGTGGCTGTTTTACCTTGTCTTTTATAAGTAACATCAACGGTTGTTCCGGGTGCGCCTTGCAACAGGTTTCCGGCATCATCGTCGTAATCTGCTACAGAAATATTTCCCACTTTTATAATTTCGTCACCGGCTTTTAATCCCGCTTTATCCGCAGGATAGTTTTTATAAGGCTCAATTATTACCAGTTTGTCTTTCATGGTTTTTACTTTTGCCCCAATACCTATGTAGTCTCCCGTATTATTAATTCTGGCAGCTTCCACATCCTGTTCGTTTAAAAAATTGGTATACGGATCCAAATCGGCTAGCATGCTTTTTATGGCTGAATCCATAAGATTTGCCGGATTGGTTTCGTCTACATAATTCATATTCAACTCTTTAAATAGCGTAGTGAATATTTCTATTTGCTTAGCTATTTCAAAAAAATCATTCTGAAAAGCAGTTGTTGAAATAAAGAGACAAAGTGCTAAAACGGGCAGGATAATTCTTTTTTTAATGAAGCGTTTCATGGCGTTAGGTATTTTTTTCTTGTGTTACTGAGGCATTAAATTTTTCCAGTAACAATTTCATTTTTGTTTCAACTTCCGAAAAAGTGGGTTTGGTATTCCCAATGTACAAAATCATTAACGCATATTGTGTTGTAATGTTGTTAAAATAAGCGGGTTTGTTAAGGCGAAAGGCTTCGCGCAACAACCGCTTAATACGATTTCGGTCTACAGCACGTTTGAAATGACGTTTACTTACCGAAACCCCGGTTTTTACCAAAATGTCATCGTTAAAAGAGGTTGCTATAAAAACCAGCCGCAAAGGATATACCGAAACCGATTTTCCTTTGTCAAACAAAGCATCAATAACTTTTTTACTTTTTAATTTCTCTTCTTTGGGAAATGTGAAATCCATAGGTTTCAAAAATAGCAATAAAAAAGCCACTTTTTGCAAAGTGGCTTGGTTTATAAATACACAAAGCGTTGTTACTTTGTATTATTCGCTTTATTAATATCAGCCATATGTTCTTTTGGGTCTATTTGAACGGAAAGTATAGGTTTTTCAACCTCAAAAGTGTATGTTGGATAGGCCCAAGCCCAGTCTGAAAGCACTTTGGCGGCCGTGGGTTTGTGACCGTACATCATTCGAAGCGGAATATGAAAATTTTCCGAGGTGTTGTCAGTATAGGTAACGGTAAGGTCTAAAGGCATGGGCATTAACCCTATACGCTCAAGAGTTATACTTCGGTTTACAAAATCAATTTCCTTAACGCCATAGTCAATGGTGTTTGTGGTTTGTGCAAAATCGGTTAAATACCAACCCAACTCCAAGCCGGAAACTTTTTCAGCTACGCGAATAAAATCATTTGGTGTAGGGTGCTTAAAAGCCCATTCTTCAAAATAGCTTTTAAGGGTTTTTTTAAGGTTTTCTTCACCAATTACATAGCCCAGCTGCGCTAAAAATACTTCGCCCTTACTGTATGCCGAAATTCCGTAAGCTTGATTGTATTCATACCTGTCAGCATGTGTGGTTAAGGGTTGTTCTTTTCCTGATTTGGCCAGATATATATAGTTTTGATATGCACCGGTTGTAGGATTTTCTTTCCCTTCATCCATAATTTCATTCATGGCATAATCACTGATGTAACCGGTAAACCCTTCATCCATCCACTCGTGTTTGGACTCGTTGGTGGCCAACAAAAATTGGAACCACATATGGGCCAATTCATGTGCGGTTACACCTACCAAACTTCCAAAACTTCGTTTTCCGGTGATAAGTGTACACATAGCATATTCCATACCGCCATCGCCACCTTGTATCACAGAATACTGTTCGTAAGGATAATTACCAATATGCTCACTAAAGTACTCCATCAATTCTACGGTTTTTGGTTGAAGTTCTTTCCAGTACTTCAAGTTTTCCTCGGGCAGCGTTTTTTTGTAATAGAAATTTAATAAGGGTCCGTTAGGCACTTGTAGAGTATCATGTATATATTCCGGATCAGCGGCCCAGGCAAAGTCGTGTACGTTCGGAGCTTTAAAATGAAGCGTTTTTTTATCACCTGTTATTTTCGGTTCTCCTTGTAAATAACCGGTACCGCCTACTACATAGTCTTTATCTATAGTTAGAGTAACATCAAAATCCCCCCAAACGCCGTGAAATTCCCTGGCAATGTAGGGATTTGCGTGCCAGCCTTCAAAATCGTATTCCGCCAGTTTAGGATACCATTGTGTCATGGATAACGCAACACCTTCTTTATTGTTTCTGCCCGATCGGCGTATTTGTAAAGGAACTTGGGCATCAAAAACCATATCAAAACTTACCTTTTCTCCGGGAAGAATGGGAGCGTTTAGCGTTACTTCAAGTATAGTTCCTATGGTTTTATAAGAAACATCGACTCCGTTTTGTTTTAAAGAAGATACATTAATGTAGCCAATCTCTTCAGGGCTTAGTTTGCTTATTCGGTCACCTACGCGGGAATCCGGGTCAGCAATGGTTCTGGAGCGCACATCCATCTCGCTTCCCGGTTGAAACGCATTAAAGAACAGATGATAATACACTTTATGCAAAACGTCGGGAGAGTGGTTTGTATAAACTAAATTTTGAGTTCCTGAGTAGCGATAATTTTCCACATTCACATCAATGTTCATGGTATACGATACATGCTGCTGCCAGTAACTCGATGGATTTTGAAGTTGAGAATCAGGGTTTACATGAGCTTGTGTAGCCGCGCAGGCAAAAATAAAATAAGGGGTAAATAAGAGTAATAAAAAGAAAGATTTCATAATGCTTAAAAAATAAACCGCACTAAAACACGTGTTTTTAATGCGGTTTAAAAAGGGTGAATTATTTTGTTTTAGAAGCCAGGATTAAGGCATTGTATGCATTTGCAATTTTACCGGATTTTGTGAGCTCTCCAAAAGGTCTTACGTCATTGGCATCTCCACCAACCACTACTTTAGTGGTAAGAGGCAATCCGGAGTCCAGAATAACTTTTTTAACCTGTGGAGCCGTTAAATTGGGATAGTAGGAGCGTATTAAGGCCGCTACACCGGCAACTGCAGGAGAAGCCATAGAAGTTCCACCTTTGGTGTCGTATTCGTTTTCGGGAGTGGTAGAATATACTTTAGCTCCGGGAGCAAAGATATCCACATTTATTTTTCCGTAGTTTGAAAATCCTGCCAGCATTCCTGAACCGTATTTTGGCTCAAGTGCACCTACGGTAATAAAGTTATCGGCTACTTCAGGACCTGTTCCTATAGCATCATTTGGGTAAACGTCTTTTTCATCTAAATCTATTCCTTCGTTTCCTGCAGCATTTACAATCAGTACATCGTGTTGTGCAGCATATACAATAGCTTCCCTTACCCAGTCGCTGTGAGGAGAGTAGTATTTCCCAAAACTGGTATTAATTACTTTAGCTCCGTTATCCACGGCATAGCGTATGGCTAAAGCAATGTCTTTATCGTACTCATCGCCATTAGGCACAGCGCGAACAGCCATAATTTTTACATTATTTGCTACACCGTTTGCGCCTAAACCGTTGTTTCTTTCAGCAGCTATAATTCCGGCAACGTGTGTTCCATGGCTTTCGCCTTTTTCGCTGTGTTTTACATTGTTGTTACCGTAGTATTTTTGCGACATATCATCGGGATTGTCTCCGGTAGTTCTGCCGTTAAAATCTTTATTTAGGTTATAGTCTACGCGGTCGCCTATTTGTTCTAAACTCCCTGAAAGCGCTTCTTTAGCTTCGTCTGTACTTTCAAAACCGTTGCCGTACAGGTAAGTTAGAAAATCTACAGCTTGTTTTAGGGTTTCATCTTCAGTGTTGATATTGCTTACATCTTCTTTGGTGTAAGTATCTTGATTCAGGTGCGTTTTTATGGCAGCATCGGCTTCGTTTAGTTTAGCCATGATTTGCTCATATTGCGCTTTGTATCCGGACCATTTTTTGAATTCTTTTTCATATTCTTCCTGCGCTTCTGCATATTTTGGGTTGCTTGTGTCTCCGCTTGCTAGGATGCGAACAAATTCCAATTGCTCATCGTAGGCATCGCCTAAAAAGTTCCAGCCATGAACGTCGTCAATATATCCGTTTTTGTCGTCATCTATTCCGTTGTTGGGAATTTCATCTTTATTGGTCCAGATAACATCGTTTAGGTCTTCGTGATTGATGTCTATTCCGGCATCTATAACGGCTACAATGACAGTTTTGCCTTTTTTGTCTTTAATAATTTCTGCATAGGCTTTGTCTACACTCATTCCCGGAATGGTGTCTTTTACCAGGTCTAAATGTCCCCAGTTTTGTTTTTCATATTCGGTTAATTCAGAAACCTTTAAAGGAATAGAATCTATATTTTCTATTGGGGTTGATAAAATTTCGGAAGTCCCGCCGCAACCACTCAAAAGGATTGCCGAAATTCCGCTCAGTGCTATTAGGTTAAAAATTCTCATGTTGTTTGTTGTTTAAAAAAATTCGTTACAAGTATAAGTGTCTTTCAGTCTCACACCTTTTTCTGTATGTTGTACAGTAATAATTTGGTTGTGAGCATCGTGCTCCAAAAATAAGTAATAATTATTATCTGCCGCTAAGTTCAGGAACTTTTCTTTTTCATCTAAGGTCAATAAAGGCCTAGTGTCGTATCCCATGACATAGGGTAGCGGAATATGGCCGGCTGTAGGCAACAAATCAGCCATAAAGCAGAGTGTTTTTCCATTGTAAGAAATCATGGGAATCATTTGTTTTTCGGTATGACCATTGGCAAAAAACAAATCAAATCCCAGTTCAAAATGCGTAAGAATATCTTTTTCAGGTAAGGGCGCAAATTGCAATTGACCGCTTTCCTGCATAGGGAGAATATTTTCTTTTAAAAAGGATGCCTTTTCTCTTCGGTTAGGGTGAACAGCCCATTCCCAATGGCTCTTGTTGCTCCAAAAAGTAGCATTTTTAAAGGCAGGCTCATATCCGGTTTTGTCTTTGTTCCATTGCACGCTTCCGCCACAGTGGTCAAAGTGAAGATGGGTCATAAACACGTCGGTAATATCATTTCTGTGAAATCCGTGAGCCTGCAATGATTTGTCGATGGTATCGTTACCCCATAGGTAATAGTAGCTGAAAAACTTTTCCGACTGTTTGTTTCCCATGCCGGTATCTATAAGAATGAGTTTGTTTCCATCTTCAATAAGTAGGCAACGTGCCGCAATATCTATCATGTTGTTGCTGTCAGCCGGATTGGTTTTGTTCCATAAACTTTTGGGAACCACACCAAACATAGCGCCTCCGTCTAGTTTAAAATTTCCGGCATGTACAGGGTATAATTTCATAATAAATAGGCTGTAGTGAAACAATCGCTTTTTAAGCTAAAACGGCAATAAAGTTACTAAAAACAAAGCAGATTTGTATAACACAGAACTTTGGATTATTTTAGAGCATGCGGTCAAAACTTAAACCTTTAAAAATTTCTCAGATGAAACTCCTGCGTTTTGGACGCGATTTTAGTCCGGATGAAAAGGTAATCTTGCGTGATTTTCTGGCTATTGAACGCACGCGATTGGCTAACGAACGCACCCTACTTTCCTACATTCGCTCTTCCATTTACCTTATTTTAGGCGGAATAGCGTTTATACAAATTCGGGAGTTTGAAAGCATACAATACTTAGGTTATGCTTCTTTAGTGCTGAGTGTGCTTTTCTTGCTAATAGGGATTTACAGGTTTATGCTTTTGAAAAAGAGCTTGAAAAAATTGTTTTACGAAGCCGAAAAAGATACACCTTAAATCAAAAACTCAACATTTACAGAAAAGAATCTGTCTGTTATCGCAAAAAATATTTTTTACTGAATATATTCATTTATCATCACATGAATCTACAACGCAGTACATGGAGTTTTTGGAACTATAACACATAGATAATAGGGATTAAAGGACTTTTTTTAGTTTTTAGTTTAGGCTTAATAAGCATTAACTGATGAATAACCAACATACCACAACTTAAAAATATTTAAATTCTTATACGCGAAGAGCCTAAAGGTTTATATATTTATGACTATTTTTAAAAAAAATATTCATGATAGAATTAGCAGGAATTATTATCCTGGGTATTTTAGCACAGTGGGTCGCTTGGAAATTTAAAATTCCGGCAATTTTACCTTTAATTCTTATAGGATTGTTGGTAGGGCCTATTTCTACACTTTTCACAGAAGACGGACATAAGATAATTGAACCTATTTGGAATGGACAAAAAGGACTTTTTCCGGGAGACGGGTTGTATTATTTTGTTTCACTGGCCATAAGCATTATTCTCTTTGAAGGAGGACTTACATTAAAACGTGATGAGATTAAAAATGTAGGATCGTCTATCACCAAGCTTATTACCATTGGAGCAGGCATAACATTCTTTGGTGCCGGATTGCTGGCTCATTATTATTTTGGATTAAGATGGGAATTATCTTTTTTATTTTCCGCCTTAATTATTGTAACAGGTCCTACGGTAATCACACCCATTTTAAGAAATATACCGCTAAAAAAAGATGTATCTGCAGTATTAAAGTGGGAAGGGATTTTAATAGATCCTATTGGTGCGTTAGTTGCTGTTTTGGTATTTGAGTTTATCAGTGTTGGCGGTGGCGGCGGATATACAAAAACGGCACTTTTAGATTTTGGTAAAATTATATTATTCGGAACTACTTTTGGGTTTACGTTTGCACATGCGTTAGCTTACGTAATCAATAAAAATTTTGTGCCACACTACTTGTTAAATGTGGTTTCGTTATCTACCGTACTTTTGGTTTTTGTTGAATCTGAGTTGTTTGCACACGAATCTGGATTGTTGGCCGTAGTTGTCATGGGTATGGTAATGGGAAATATTAAACTTCTAAACATTAAAGAACTGCTGTACTTTAAAGAATCGCTTAGTGTGCTGCTCATTTCTATTTTGTTTATCCTTTTATCAGCCAATGTCAATATTGAAGACTTACTACTTTTAGAAACATGGAATACGCTCTGGTTGTTTCTATGTGTTGTTTTTATTGTCAGACCCATTGCCGTTTTTGTTAGCACAGCCAAATCCAAGCTTAAACTCAATGAAAAAATCTTTATTAGCTGGGTGGGACCACGAGGTATTGTTGCTGCCGGAATAGCTTCACTCTTTGGAAGCAAACTTATCAGACAAGGTGTTGAAGGCGCCGAGCTTATTACGCCACTAGTTTTCATGATAGTATTGGGTACAGTTTTATTAAACGCCACAACCGCAAGATTTTTCTCTAAAATTATGGGTGTATACTTAACAGAAAGCGATGGAATATTAATTGTAGGAGCCTCAAAGTTTTCGAGGGTTATTTCTATCTACTTAGTCTCACAAGGCAGACACGTGGTTTTAATTGATAGTAATGACGCTAATATTGAAAAAGCCAAAAGACTCGGACTGGAAGCCTTTTCTGCAGATATTTACACAGAATCAATTTCTAATAACATTGAATTGAATGATGTAGGATACCTAATTTCATTTACCGGGAATTCCGACATAAATAAATACGCAATTAGCAAACTGGGTGCACAATTTGGCGAAAACGGAAGCTACAGGCTTATTTCTTCTTCAGAAAAGAAAACAATTCTTCAGGAAGATGATTCTGAAATATTCTCGTATTATACTGATTTTATTGAGTTAACCGAAATTGCCAGAAACAATCCTGAAGTGAATGAAATTTCGGTGAATTCCTACGATGAACTTTCCCGAATAATTAAGTCCATGAAACCACACAAAGAACAGGTTCCTATTTTTGTTAAAACAGAATCAGGAAGTATTGAAACCATTCCGGTGTTTAGTAAGTTAAGCTACGAAGGAGTAAAACCTAAAGCGCTGGTTTATTTTGGAAAAAAATCCTTGCCATCACAAAACTAACCTAATCATTCAGCTTTAACACTGCCATAAAAGCTTGTTGCGGAATTTCTACATTGCCTACTTGGCGCATGCGTTTTTTCCCTTTCTTTTGCTTTTCCAGAAGTTTGCGCTTACGCGAAATATCACCACCGTAACATTTGGCAGTTACATCTTTTCGTAGTGCCTTTATGGTTTCTCGGGCAATGATTTTAGCGCCAATGGCCGCCTGAATGGGAATATCAAACTGCTGTCGCGGAATAAGCTCTTTAAGCTTCTCACACATTTTCTTGCCGATGTTATAAGCATTATCAGCATGTATTAAGGCTGAAAGCGCATCTACGGTTTGCCCATTGAGCAAAATATCCACACGAACCAGCTTGGAAACACGCATACCTATAGGCGAATAATCAAAGGAAGCATACCCTTTCGACACGGTTTTTAAGCGATCATAGAAATCGAATACAATTTCGGCAAGCGGCATGTCAAAAGTCAATTCAACACGCTCAGGGGTTAAGTAAGTTTGATTTTTAATGATTCCACGTTTGTCAATACACAACGACATAACATTGCCTACAAAATCCGATTTTGTAATTATGGTAGCTTTAATGTAGGGTTCTTCTACACGGTCCAAACCGGAAGGCTCCGGCAGGTCAGAAGGATTGTTTACTATTATTGCTGTATCCGGATTTTTCTTGGTATAGGCATGGTACGATACGTTGGGTACGGTAGTGATTACCGTCATATCAAATTCGCGCTCCAAACGTTCTTGAATAATCTCCATATGAAGCATCCCTAAAAATCCACAACGGAAACCAAAGCCTAATGCCGCAGAACTTTCAGGGGTAAATACCAATGAAGCGTCATTCAACTGTAGTTTTTCCATGGATGCACGAAGGTCTTCATAATCCTCAGTATCTACCGGATAAATTCCGGCAAATACCATAGGTTTTACATCCTCAAAGCCGCCAATAGGATTTTTGGTTGGCTCTTTAGCATCGGTAATGGTGTCACCAACCTTAACTTCTTTGGCCTCTTTAATACCGGTAATTAGGTAGCCAACATCGCCGGCTTTTATTTCATTTTTGGGTACTTGCTTAAGCTTGAGCGTACCCACCTCATCGGCATTATAGCTTTTCCCGGTTGCAATAAACTTGATCAATTGGTTCTTTTTTATGGAACCATTCATTACACGAAAATAAGTTTCCACACCACGAAAAGGATTATACACCGAATCGAAAATCAAGGCTTGTAACGGCTCATCTACATTGCCTTTTGGCGGAGGAATGCGTTCAATAATGGCCGTTAAAATATCTTCAACACCCAAACCCGTCTTACCACTTGCCGGAATAACTTCTGAAGGATCACAACCAAGTAAATCTACAATATCATCCGTTACTTCCTCAGGATTGGCGCTAGGTAGGTCTATTTTATTGAGTATAGGAATAATCTCCAGGTCATTTTCCAAAGCCAAATATAAATTGGAAATAGTTTGTGCCTGAATACTTTGTGCGGCATCAACTATCAATAACGCACCTTCACACGCTGCAATGGAACGCGATACTTCATAAGAAAAATCTACGTGACCCGGAGTATCAATAAGGTTAAGTACATATTGCTCTCCTTTGTAGGTGTAATCCATTTGAATGGCGTGAGATTTTATGGTTATGCCTCGCTCGCGCTCCAAATCCATACTGTCTAACAACTGATCTTGTCTTTCACGCTCAGTAACTGAACCGGTAAAATCCAACAATCGGTCGGCAAGTGTACTTTTACCGTGATCGATATGGGCAATGATGCAAAAATTTCTAATGTGTTTCATACATGTATAACGCTTACCTGAAATAAGATTTTGCAAATATAGTTGTTTTCTTGTCGAAACCGTGTGGTATAAAAATATTGTGTGTTTACGGTTTCCCGTAAATATATTTTAAAAACATGTGTTATATTGCAGACGATTAACCGAATTTTGTTTTGAAAAAAATTACTAAACAACTAACCGTACTCTTTTCCTTTCTTTTTTTAACTTCTTTTTATGCTCAAGAGTTTGCGGTTTCCGGTAAAATTATCGACAGCGACAACCTGACCGTTGCCTATGCAAATGTGCTGCTGACAACGACAGAAGGCGAAATATACAAAGGCACCAGCAGCAATGAATCGGGTACATTCAGTATAGAACAAGTTCAAGCGGGAACCTACATACTAAACATTTCTTTTTTAGGATATGAAACCTTCACGAAAGAAATACAAGTAAGTAGCAACCTGAAGTTAGATACCATCGTTTTAACAGAATCAGCAGAAGCCTTGGGCGAAATAGAAATTGTAGCTCAAAGACCGGTTTTTAAAAAAGAACAGGACCGATTGGTGTTTACCATAGAAAATACTACACTTACTGAAGGTAATGTATGGGAAGTGCTCAAAGGAACGCCAGGAATTTTAATGATTAATGATGAAATTACGGTAAAAAATTCGTCCAATATTATTTATTTAATAAACGACAAACGCGTCTATCTTGATCAAAATGAACTCCAGCAACTGCTTACCGGAACCAATGCGGCATCGGTTAAAGCAATTGAGGTTATTACCAATCCGCCGGCCAAATATGACGCTTCTGGCGGTGCTGTAATCAACATTAAAATGAGTAAAAACTTAATTACCGGATACAACGGAAACCTCTATACCAATTACACACAGGGAATATACCCCAGAGCCGCCGCAGGCACAAGCCACTTCTACAAAACTCAAAAATGGAACTTTTTTTTAGGATATGCTTTTGACTACAGAAAAATCAACAGAAAAAACAACGAAGAGGTTACCTTTATTGAAAACGAGGCTATTGTTGGAAAATGGAATACACCCATAGACCGAAATACAAAATCGCAATCCCATACCATTAATGCGAACATAGATTACGAAATAGACGAAAAGAATACCTTAAGCTTTTCAACAAATGCCTCTTTTACGCCCTACTGGAAACGACTAACAAAATCAAACACCCAAGCTACAGACTCCACGTTTAACTCCGTAAATCATACAGACAGAGAAAATAAAAACATAGCGTTTAATTTAGGCTATACCCATACCGCCGAAAATGGGAATACCTTTGCTGCAAATGCACACCATACCGCATATACCTTCGACGGATTTCAGGATTTGGAAACCGATTACTTCGATACACAAAACACACTCACGCGAAGCAACCTGTTCAATTCTAGATCACTTCAGGAGGTGGCTATTTTTTCGGGACAACTCGACTACGCTATTCAAGCGAAAGATAATCAGCAGATTGAATTTGGTGCCAAAGTAGCCAACATTGCATCTGATAATGATTTCACGCAAATAAGCCTCAACAACGGCAACCAAACACTGGATATAGACAACTCCGGGATTTTCAAATATAGCGAAACCACCTACGCCGGCTATATTAGCTATAAAAAATCCTGGGAAACCTGGGATTTTTCATTGGGTTTCAGAGGAGAACATACCTCAGCAAAAGGCAATCTGGTAAATCAGGAAGTGAACACATTTGACTATTTTAAACTGTTTCCTACGCTTAGTCTTTCGCATACATTTAATGAAAATCACAGCCTGGGAGTTACATACAACAAACGCATAGAACGGCCTGCATACACAAACCTAAATCCATTTCAGTTTTATTTAAATGACAATGCCTATGTAGTGGGAAACCCCAACCTTCAACCTACCATTTCACAGCTGGTGACACTTTCTTATACCCTGAATCAGGAATACACCTTCGAAGTGTATTACCGACACGAAGAAAATACCATGTCTGAACAAACTTTTCAGGATAATGAAAACAACAAGATTAAATACGTAGCCAGCAACCTAAAGCAAGACGTAGATTACGGCTTTGATTTTTTCACCTATAAAAGCATTACCGACTTCTGGTCTGTTTACGTGGTGAACTCTATTTTTAAAATGAACTCCCAATTTTTTGCAGTGGAAAACGACAACCGGATTTTGGAAAACGAACGCTGGTCCATGTACAGCAATATAATTAACTATTTTTCGCTTAGCGCAACAACCTCTGCCGAACTTTCAGCACTGTATATCTCACCAACCGTGCACGGTTCTTCAAATATTTCTTCCCGCGCTCAAATAGACCTTAGCCTAAAGAAAAGCTTTGCTAAAGGAAAATGGGTGGCTTCACTAACCGCCAGCGATATATTCAACACCACCGGATTTGAAGTCAGCAACAACTATTTAGACCAAAGAAACAAGTACCAAACAACATTTGACAACCAATGGATACGCGTAGGACTTCGCTACAATTTTGGAAATACAAAACTGGAAACCAACCAAAGAAGCAGTTCCGAAAGTGAACGCGAGCGTATAAAAGAACGCGATTAATCCTGCCACTCGGCGATAAACAGGTTCGTGTCCCGGGTACCGCCATTGTTTCGGTTGGAAGAGAAAATCAATTTTTTACCGTCATTTGAAAACACCGGAAAAGCATCAAAAGTTTTGCTGTGCGTAATGCGTTTTAAATTCTTTCCGTCGGTATCAATCATGTATAGATTAAAAGGAAATCCTTTTTCAGCTTCAAAGTTAGATGAAAACAATACCTTTTTGCCTGATGGATGAAAAAACGGACTCCAATTGGCATTCCCCAGGTTTGTCAGTTGCCTTAAATCACTTCCGTCAGCATTACAAATGTAAAGCTCCATGTTTGTAGGCTGTACCAATCCTTGAGCAAGCAATTCCTTGTATTCTTTTATTTCTGCTTCAGTTTTAGGTCTGGACGATCTGAAAATCAACTGCGTGCCGTCAGGAGAGAAAAAAGCACCGCCGTCATAGCCCAGTTCATGCGTAATTTGCGTGACCTCACTTCCGTCAATATTCATGGTGTAAAGCTCCAAATCGCCGCTTCGGGTAGAGGTAAATACAATTTTATCGCCTTTTGGCGACACGGTAGCTTCGGCATCATATCCCGGCTCGTTTGTTAACTGCGATACGATATTTCCATCCAAATCGGCTACAAAAATATCGTAGCTGTCATAAATAGGCCAGATGTATTTTCCGTTTATTTTCATCGGAGTTTCCGGACATTCCTCACCACCTAAGTGCGTAGAGGCATAAACAATATGCTTGTTGTCCGGCAAAAAATAGGCACAGGTAGTTCGTCCTTTTCCGGTACTTACCATAGGCGGCGCAATACGGTCAAACGTATCATCGGCTTGCATTAAAAACATTTGATCACAGGAAACATTCCAGTTTTTATAATTAGACTGAAAAACCAACTGCTTATCATCAAAACTCCAGTAGGCTTCCGCATTATCACCACCAAAAGTGACCTGACGTAACGACTTAAAGTGAGTTTCTTCAGGATAAATCAAAGAATCCGTCCATTTTGTAGCACCGGAAGATACGTCGGTATCCGTTTTCTTATCCGATTTACAGGAAACAATAAACAAAGCCAAAAGCGTTAAAAGGAATAAGGTTTTCTTCATATTTTTTATGTAAATAGCAATTAATGCCTAATTTTGCGCAAAAATAACATATAAATGATGAAACAAATATCGCTCTTGGTTCTTTTTATAACGCTTTTAGGGTGTAAAAAAGAATATACATACCAAAACAATATTAAGCAGGATGTGGTTTTTCTGGCCGATGATAAACTCGAAGGAAGAGCTACCGGTACCGAAGGAGAAAAAGAAGCAGCTAACTATATTGCCACTCGGTTTAAAGAAATTGGAATTGCACCCAAAGGAACACAAGGCTACTTGCAAGCCTTTACCTTTACCCCTAAAACCGACCCGCATCAGGAAGCGGTATTTACTTCACAGGATTCCACAGGAACGGTTACCGGATATAACGTCATCGGGTTTCTGGACAACAATGCACCTAACACGGTTGTGATTGGCGCACACTACGACCACTTAGGTTATGGCGATGAAGGAAGCCTGCATAGAGGCGAAGAAAAAGCCATCCACAACGGCGCCGATGACAACGCCAGCGGTGTTGCGGTAATGCTGGATGTAGCCGGAAAACTGAAAACCGAAAACAAAGGAAACAATTATATTTTCATCGCCTTTTCCGGTGAAGAAATGGGACTCTTAGGGTCCAACTACTTTGTAAAAAACCCGACACTTTCCAAAGAAAACCTAAACTACATGATCAATATGGATATGGTGGGACGACTTAAGGCAGACAGCACTTTAGCGGTCTACGGAGTAGGTACCTCACCTATCTTTAAACAAACCCTAACCGCAAACAATACAGCATTTAAAATTGTTGAAAACGAATCCGGCGTAGGACCGTCAGACCATACCTCTTTTTACCTTCAGGACATTCCCGTATTACATCTGTTTACCGGGCAACATGAAGATTACCATAAACCTTCAGACGATTTTGACAAACTAAATTACGAAGGCATGAACCTCATATCTTCTTATGTATTTGATATCGTTACCGACCTGGACGACAACGGAAAACTACCCTTTAGAAAAACCAAAAACGAAAGTGATAAAACCCCGAGATTTAAAGTGAGTTTAGGCGTGGTACCCGATTACCTTTTTGACGGCAACGGGATGCGAATTGATGGCATTAGCGAAGACAAACCGGCACAAAAAGCAGGTTTGCAAAAAGGCGATATTGTAATCAAACTAGGCGATTCTTCCGTGACCGACATGATGAGTTACATGAGAGCGCTTTCCGTTTTTGAAAAAGGAGACTCCACTAAAGTAGTGGTCGATAGAAACGGAAAGCCCATAGAAGCACCCATTAAGTTTTAATACAATTGGTAAAAATTGACCACATAGAGTTGCCCGATTTTCCATTGTTGCTTGCGCCCATGGAAGATGTTAGCGACCCGCCGTTCAGAGCCTTATGCAAAGAACAAGGCGCAGATGTGGTCTATACCGAATTCATATCCAGCGAAGGCCTGATAAGAGATGCCGCAAAAAGCGTAATGAAACTGGATATCTATGAAAAAGAAAGACCCGTTGGCATTCAAATATTTGGTGCAAACCTCGATAGCATGCTGCAAACCATTGATATTGTCGAAAAATCCAATCCGGATATTATAGACATCAATTTTGGTTGCCCTGTAAAAAAAGTAGTCAGTAAAGGCGCGGGTGCCGGAATTTTAAAAGACGTTTGCCTGATGGAAAAACTAACGGCCGAAATGGTAAAACGGACCCACTTGCCCATTACCGTTAAAACCCGACTGGGCTGGGACCACGATTCCATTCGTATTGTCGAAGTCGCCGAGCGACTGCAAGATGTGGGCTGCAAAGCCATCGCTATACACGGCAGAACCCGGGCTCAAATGTACAAAGGCAATGCCGACTGGAAACCCATAGCACAAGTAAAAAACAACCCCAGAATGCATATTCCCGTGTTTGGTAATGGCGATGTGGATTCCCCCGAAAAAGCAATGGAAATGCGCGACCGTTACGGACTTGACGGCGCCATGATTGGCCGTGCTACCATTGGAAACCCTTGGTTTTTTAAACAAGTAAAACACTTTTTTAACACCGGAAAGCACTTGCCAGAAATAACCCTGGAAGAGCGCGTGCATGCCGCCAGAAGACACCTCGAAATGGCCGTTGAATGGAAAGGAGAAAAGCTGGGAGTTTTTGAAACACGTAGGCACTACACCAATTATTTTAAAGGCATTCCTCACTTTAAAGAATACAGAACCCGAATGGTAACTACAGACGACGCCCAAGGGGTCTTTGAAATCTTTGATGAGGTTTTGGAAGCCTTTTCCTCTTTTCAGGCCTAACCCTAACTAAGCCGTTTCTACCAGCGTTTTGGAGATACGCAGGGAAGCTATTTTAGAAGCCACAATCCCAAAAACCGAAATGGTAAGAAAAACCAAAATAAAATTCTCGACCTTTACGGCCGTTGGATAGGCAAACGATGGTGTTATCATCACCAGTTGATAGGCTTGCTGCAGAGAGACAACCACCCAGCCGATCACCAATCCCGCAAGACCGCCCAGCACACTCATTAAAACGCCCTGATAAAAGAAAATACGCCGGATGCTTTTTGTAGTAGCACCCAAATTAAACAGGGTTTGCAGCGTTTGACGCTTGTCTAAAATCATCATGATTAACGAACCTATAAGGTTAAACATAGCCACAATAAGCACCAATGTAAATATCAGGTAAACGGCTAAGTTTTCCGTATTCAGCATTTTGTATATGGCATCATTAAGCTGAGCCTTGTTTTTAACCGTTATGGAATCCCCGAAAAGCGTTTCCAGTTTTTGTCGCACAGCAGTTTCACTTGCACCTTCTCGGAGTTTAATCTCTAGCGCACTATATTGATTTTCATCATAGTTCAGCAGTTGTCTCCCTACAAAAAGAGGCGCATAAACATACGTATCGTTCAGGGTTTCATTAATGTCAAAAATCCCAACATTCAACACATTCACCAAAACAAAAGCTTCCTTTACAGATGAAATCTGTCCTTTACCCGGTCGGGGAACCGCCAGAGTAACACGCTTTCCGTAGTCTAAAACACCAAACGATAAATTTGCTGAAATACCCCAGCCGGTTACTATCTGCTTTGTACCCTGCTGAAACCAATTGCCCAGAGTAACAATGGAATCTACCGCAATAATTTTACCGTAAGCCTCATCAACCGCCTTTATTTTCGCCGGATAGTTTTTATCATCAAAAGTTACAATCACCTGTTCTTCAATAATTTTGGAATACACCGCAACCTCGGGAAGGCTGTCCAGCGCCTGTTCTTGTGCCTCGGTTAGAACTAACGATTTTCCGGTAGCAGGTTCCACCTTTAGATCCGGATCTACCAGAGAAGAAAACGCCAGAGTAAAATCCTTAAGCCCGGCAAATCCCGACAGAACAACAAACAAAGAAGCCGAACCCAGAACAATTCCCGTAAGGGCTATATACGTGATAAAATTAATGGCATTGGTGCTACTCTTAGAGTATAAATACCGCTTCGCTATATAAAGTGAAAAGTGCAATTATGATTTCTTTCTTTTAGCCAAAAGGTCCGGATTTTTAATGGGGTTTTCTACGCCCTTTAACGAACGCTCTATACCATCCAGATAAGCAATGGAATCGTCTATAAAAAACTCCAGTTGGGGCATGCGCCGAAGCTGATGTTTAGTCCGTTGCGCCATTTCATAGCGTATGGATGTAGAATTAGCCTTAATGCCCGCCAGCAATTCCGCCGCTTTTTCCTCAGGAAAAACACTTAAATAGGTCTTCGCTATAGACAAATCCGAAGTCACCCGAACCTTGGAAACAGAAATAATAACCCCGCGCATACCACCCTGTGTGGCAGACGTTTGAAGGATATCTACCAAATCTTTTTGCAAAAGCGTACCTATTTTTTTCTGTCTTTGGGTTTCTTCCATACCGCAAAAATAGCGCATATTTAAAGATTATCTTACTTTTGATAAAGAAAATTCACTTAAACCCATGATAAACAAGATAGAACACATAGGCATAGCCGTAAAAAACATACAAGAATCCAACCGGCTTTTTGAAAAACTCTTCGGAAAATCCCACTACAAAATAGAAACCGTTCAAAGCGAAGGCGTAAGCACCTCCTTTTTTATGCTAGGCGATACCAAAATAGAATTGCTGGAAGCCACCTCAAGCGATAGCCCCATAGCCAAATTCATTGAAAAACGCGGCGAAGGCATACACCACATCGCCCTTCATGTAGAAAACATAAACACCGAAATACAACGCCTACAAAACGAGGGATTCACCCTGATAAACAAAACCCCTAAAGACGGTGCAGACAACAAGCAAATCGCATTTCTGCACCCCAAATCCACAAACGGAATTTTAGTAGAACTGTGTCAGGAAAAGAACAAAAAATAAATTCTCTTGCTACCTAACAAAAAAGTATTAAATTTGCACCCTATTTAGGTCCCATAGCTCAGTTGGTTAGAGCACCTGACTCATAATCAGGTGGTCCCTGGTTCGAGCCCAGGTGGGACCACAATGAAAAATCAAGCTTTTCAAGAAATTGGGAAGCTTTTTTGATTTTTACCACAGGACTTTAGGGCGAGAAGTTTATCCTGAGCGCAGTCGAAGGAAGCCCAGGTGGGACCACTTTTAAAATCAAGCTTTTCAAGAAATTGGGAAGCTTTTTTGATTTTACGGCTGGATTTTCCGAGTAGGAATCACAGATTACCTTATGAAGAAAACTTGGTTTCGAAAGTAAACTAAAAAAACTTGTTTTTTTAACCTAGATCTTTATTACCAAAAGTATTTATTCGCTCTTGCTTAATTCTTTTATTTTCATCCTGGCGTGTTCATTACTTGGGTTCAGTTCAAGAGATTTTTTATAATTTTCAATGGCATTTTTGATATCTCCCCAAAACGCATAAGCCTCACCTAAGCTATCATAAGCATTGAATGATTTTGGGTAGTTCTCTGTATTCAAGATAAAAAAGGCCAAAGCCTTTTGTCGAACACTTTCATCCCTATTTTGGAGCATTGCATAACCTACTTGGTTCACGAGAGACTCTGGCGGACTAAGCTCCCAAGATAGCCGCTTGGAAAGAGATTGGAAATGCTGAGTGAGTTGTTCCATGCTTTCTACGTTGCGATAGGAAATACCATAGCCCTCAAAAATCGAAGAGATGCCATTATAAAAAGCAATAAGAGGAACCGAGTTGTGATTTTCATTTTCGAAGTATTCTAATTTTGCAGGCAATTCACCTTTGCATTTACTATTCAAGACCTCATACAATCGTACATGGCGATCACGATTTCTGATATTCCTTTTGCCCCAATTGGCAGTGGCGATGTAAAGGTATCTTTCAAATGATGGTTCAGTTAGGGAAGCTAACTTTTTGTCCATGGTTTCTGAATCCCACGTTCCAAAACTTGGGTCAACCGCAATAAATGAATTGAAAAGCGTCTTTTCTTTCATATAGGCATGAGTGGCCAACAAACCTCCTAAAGAATGACCAAAAAGAATTCGATATTGTTCTGTTCTATACTTTTGATCCAATTCGGGAATAAGCTCATCTTCTAAAAAGCTTAGAAAACGCTCTCCACCACCTGAATTATTCTCTCTTACAGTAACAATTTTGTCCGGTGTGTAGTCTCTTCTTCTATCTACATTTTGAATACCCACCACAATCATCTCTGGAATTTTCCAGCTTCTGTATACATCAGAACTCATGTAGTTTACAATTCCGGCTATGGACTTAAAGTACAAATCTCCATCAAGTACAATAAGCACCGGATAGCGCTTATAGGCTGATTCTTTATTAGGGTATGAATCAGGAAGACTAATCCAATATGCTCTGTCTTCATTCAAGATAGTAGACCTAAGGGAATGTTTTGTGCCAATTATAATTTGTTCAACATCTTGTGATCTTACCTGAATGATCCCTATTAGCAAAAGTAGTACGACAATGCTATTTTTATTCATTCTGTTTTTTCTATTTGATGGGTAACGT
>DASRWB010000054.1:0-3354 GCA_035654775.1 Flavobacteriaceae bacterium
CCTGATATTGGTGGTAATGTGAATGAGATCTCTATTAGATTGAGATTCGTTGTGGAAAAAGACGGATCGTTTACAGACATTCAGGTAGTAGGTGCAGATCCACACGGAGCAGGTAGAGAAGCTATCAGAGTTTTGAGATCAATGCCAAAATGGAAACCGGCACAGCACAATGGTAAAACAGTGCGTTCAAGCTTTACATTACCTATTAAAATTAGAGTAAATAACTAATGTTCGAAAACTTTAAACATAACTTTAGACAAAAATCGCTTTTACAGCGGTTTTTGTTCTTTTTTGGAATTTTGTTTCTTATACTTTATTTCACGCTTGGCTGTATTTTTATTTTCTGGAAAGATATTCCACTAACACTATCTTATACCAGAAGATTGCTTTTTGGAATATTGTTGATTGTGTATAGTATCTTCAGGTTTTACCGGATTGTTAATATTGAAACAGACCGTGAGTAATCAAATAAAGAAAAGTAAACCGAAAAACTTTATCTGTTGTTTTGAGGTTACATCAGAATTTCCTTTTTAAAGCTTCTGTAAATAAAGTTTAAAATCCCTGTCTGAGTTGTAACTCAGACAGGGATTTTTATGTATATAAAATATTAGAGGTCATAACTTAAATTCATACATATATATTGAAACAACGCTGTAAATCAATAGTTTTTTAAAATTACCATTATGTTTGTCATGCTGTAAGCATCTTTACCGGCACTGATAAGAGATTCCTACGGAATGACAAACGTTGTGTTAAAGGGTTTTACAAAGTTTAAAAATAGGTAATTATCTGATGACCTCTATAAAATATTTCCCTTTTTGTATAATAAAATGTCAGAAAGATTCGTTATATTGTAAAGGATGTTTAAGTAACTATTAAAAATATTGGAGATGTTATGAATAAATGACTACACATTAATTAAAAACAAAAATTATGAGTAAGTTGAATTTATTTGGAAAAGAGTGGAGCAATGTTGTGTTTGAAGGACGCAATAAATTGTATGGAGCCTACAAGTTGAGACAGGAAAGTGCCAAAAGCACTTTGTTGGCACTATTGATAGGTTTAGGAATTATGAGCATTGTTTTTGGAGGTTCTCATCTTTATGCCGCCCGAAATTCTGAGCGGGCAATAATTATAGAATATCCTAATGATGATCCTGTGGTTCTCGTAGCTCCCGTTGACACAGAACGGGAAGAAGAGGTGCCTGAGTTGCCAAAACCCGTAGAACATGAAGCAGAAGAACTTTCTGATGATACAGAACCTGCCGGAGCTTTGGCAGATGTACGTGAAAACATCAAATTAACGGAAACTGTGGTGGGAAAAGATGAAGAAGCAACAGAGACTTTAGCCGCACAAGACGAATTTAGTGATGAGATTCAGTCAGGTACCTATACTACAGAAGCTAATCCCGATGGTGTGATTCGAACAGAAGGAGGACAAGCGGGGACTGCTGTGGAAGGGACAGACATAGTTACGAGAGAACCTGCCGAAGCAGCAGTTGCAGGAAATGCCATTGTAACTTTGGTACAGGTTAAAGCGGAGCCCAATGAAGGTTTTCAGGCTTTTTATGATCGTTTTAGCCGAAAATTCTCTCCGGGAACTATAGACAGCAATGTGAATGAAGTAGTTGTTCGTTTGCGGTTTGTAGTGGAAAAAGACGGGTCGTTTTCGGATATTAAAGTATTAGACGATAAGCAGGGTTTAGGAAATGAAGCGATTCGGGTATTAAAATCAATGCCTCATTGGAAACCGGCACAACACAATGGCACTACTGTACGTTCTATGTTTACGCTGCCTATAAAGATTAAAATTAATAACTAAAATAAAAAAGAGGTTGTCTGAAAAGAAGTCTTGCGTTTGTCAAAAGATGTTTTTTTCAGACAGCTTTTTCTTTTGTAACAGAGAATCATCTGGTTTTAAATTATGGAAAAAAGATCCTGCTCTCATATAAAAACGAAGGAAATCATGGTCAAAAAAAATGTAGTGTTAAAAATACAGTTTTTGTAAAGTCTATTAAAAAAAAATTTAGTAGATTTAGCAATTGATTAATGTGTCGGTTATGAAACAGCTTTTTTGGTCAGTATTATTAGTGGGGACTTTAGCATCTTGCAAGAAAGATGTGCAAAACGAAACTTCCGAAGTAAAAGAAGCTTATGACAGAGGTACGGTGGAAATGTATGTGGAATCATCGGTCTATCCTATAGTTGAGGATATCAATGAGGTGTTTAAAAGTTATTACAATCAAGCCGATATTCAATTAAAAATGATGTCGCAAAATGAAATTTTAAATGCACTGAGCACCGATACTAACCGATTGGCAGTTTTGCCTAAAGAATTTTCAGAACGTGAACTGAAAGCGTTTCAGGGCAGAGCGGTACCTAAAATCACTCCGATAGCCAAAGATGCGATTCTTTTTGTGGCACAAAAATCATCTGTGGATACATTAATTGATTATCGGGAAATAATTGATATATTTAAAGGTGCAAAACCTTCGGATAAAATACTGGTTTTTCACGATGCAAATTCGGCATTGGTGGCAAAAATGAAGGAAGATGCGGGGATAAAAGAAATCAGTCAAAATGTTTATTACACGAAAACGGTTGAAGAAATTGCAGATTATATCAATAAAAACCCCAAAGCAATTGGAGTTGTGGGAATCAACTGGATGGTGCAGCCCGATGAAAATTTAAAAGAAAGTATTAAAGAACTGCGGTCGCTGTATGTTTACAACGATTCACTGAAACAGTATTTTAGGCCTTCACAAAGCACTATCGCAGACGATACCTATCCGTTGGTTCGAACGATAAATATTGTTGACGTACAGGGGAAAACAGGTCTGGGAACAGGGTTTGCAAGTTTTGCTGCATCAGACAAAGGACAGCGTATCGTGTTAAAATCCGGTTTAATGCCGGTTAAATTACCAAAGAGAGAAATTAATATAGTAGAATAATTCAGACTCAATAGAACGTATATTATGAATAGAAAAATTACACTAAGCATCGCTTTATTAGCTGTGGTTTTTAATACCGCTGCACAAAACGATTATACTTCAGGAAGAGACATCGACACAGCAATGAAGTTTGGTCAGTATGATGTTGCAAAAAAGGAATTATATAAACTTATAAGAACGCAGCCTCAGAACGGAATGCATTATTACCGTATGGGGCTTATCCATCTCGACGAAGATAACCGTGATTCTGCAAGTTATTATTTCAAACAAGGCTTGAGAACTCCTAAAAACCGGGATATTAATAACCTTGGTGTGGGAAAGCTTTCACTCCTTGAAAAGAAAAACCGTGAAGCAAAGTCTAAGTTCAATGCGGCAACGCGCGAGTTGGCTCTTGGAGATTTCCA
>DASRWB010000055.1:0-52527 GCA_035654775.1 Flavobacteriaceae bacterium
GCTTCATCACGTCTATAAATTTCGTTCATACAGTGTCGTAGGCCAAACACATAACCTGAATATTGAAAGTAAATATCATCATGATTCATGGCCGATAAACAACCAATAAAATTGGCTTCGTTTTCAGCCGCATATCCCAGCTGATGCGCAATTTCGTGACTGGCAGTGGTAGGCATCTTGTAAGCCGGAATCAAATAGTCTACCTGCGCTTCGTTGGTTAACGGGTTAAGGTAACCACTAAATCCCATATAAGTGAGCGGCACGCTGTAAATAGATTTTTTAAGGCTTCTCGGATGGTATTCCAAATGCGGAAAACGGTCTTTGAGTTGTGTATACCCTTTTGGGGCTTGTCTTAGTATTTCAGTTTTCGTATAGGGCATCGTTACTTTCAGGGTATCGTTTTGTGTAATTTCCAGGTGAATCGCATTGGCCTCGGGGATTAACCTTTCTACAAAACGTACCAATTGTTGGGTGGTATAATCAGCCTTTAGGCTTAAATTTTCATGCAGGGGTTTTCGATAATAATTCAAGCCCCATAGCAAGTGGAACGCAAAATAAAGAATAGAAATGGCCGCAAATACATCCACCAGCCAGGCTCGGGTGTCATTTTGCAGCCTACGCCGGTTTTTATACAGCCACCGTAATATATAGAGTCCGCCAAAAGTATACAGCAAATCACCAAAAGAAAAGGGCAGCCAGCCAAAGACATAGCGCTCCATTTGTGATAAAATGGGGTAAATCCCGCCACTGTAATACCGTTCTACCTGCTCAGGAAAATAGGCCAAAAGCTTAACCAGTATGAACTGTGGAATTAAGGCAAGGGCAATAAGGGCTTTGTTCGATTTTAGCATGGCTCAAAAATAGCAAACAATTATAAAACTTAAATGCGAATACCTACCTTTGTCACTATTAAAATGCAAATTATGAATTCAGAAATACAACAATTAGAACCTAAAGCACTTTGGAAAAACTTCGCAAACCTTAACGCTGTACCCCGAGCTTCTAAAAAAGAAGAACGCGTTATTGCCTTTGCCAAAAACTTCGGCGAGCAGTTGGGGCTGGAAACACTGGTGGATCAAGTGGGCAACGTCATCATAAGAAAACCGGCCACCAAAGGTATGGAAAACCGAAAGCCCGTGGTAATGCAGTCGCATCTCGATATGGTACATCAAAAAAATGCCGACACTACTTTCGATTTCAGTACACAGGGAATCCAAATGTATATGGATGGCGACTGGGTAAAAGCCAAAGGCACGACCTTGGGTGCCGATAACGGAATTGGCGTGGCCACCATCATGGCTATTCTGGAAAGTGATACAATTCCTCATCCGGCTTTGGAAGCCTTGTTTACCATTGACGAAGAAACCGGAATGACCGGTGCCATGGGATTAGAAGGCGGAATACTGCAGGGTGAAATTTTACTCAACTTAGATACCGAAGAAGATGATGAAATAGGTGTAGGCTGTGCCGGTGGAATCGATGTGACTGCCGTTAGAACCTACAATACAGAAGATATTGACTCACTGAAAACCGGATTTGTTATCACCGTTAAGGGCTTGCAAGGCGGCCACTCCGGTATGGACATTCACAAGGGTTTTGGAAATGCCAATAAAATAATGAACAGACTCTTGTTTGACGGCTTTGAAAATTTCGGATTGCGCATTGCCGAAATTCAAGGCGGCGGTTTGCGCAATGCCATTCCCCGCGAAAGCAGCGCAGTTGTAGCTGTCGATACCATGCATGAAGATGCTTTTCTAATGGAAATCAACGAGCTTTCACTGCGTATTAAAAAAGAGCTGAACACCACTGAACCCAACCTGCAGGTTATGGTTTCTAAGTGTGAACCGCCAAAAACCGTTATGGACTTGGGCGTTCAGGAAGGTCTTACTCGGGCACTTTACGCTGCTCATAACGGAGTATACCGAATGAGTGCAGACATTCCCGACCTGGTAGAAACTTCAAACAACATAGCCAGCGTTTCGGTGAAAGACGGAAAAATTAAAATCGCCTGCCTGACGCGCTCTTCTGTTGAAAGTGCTAAAATGGATTTAGCCAATGCACTTCGGGCTACATTTGAATTGATAGGTTGTGAAGTAAACTTTTCGGGAGATTATCCCGGTTGGACACCCAACATGGATTCACCCATTTTAAAGGTAATGACAACTTTATACGAAAAACTGAATAATAAAAAACCACATGTAGCGGCTTGCCACGCCGGATTGGAGTGCGGCATTCTGGGGCAAAATTATCCCGAAATGGACATGATTAGCTTCGGACCCAACATTAAAGGCGCACATTCCCCGGATGAACGTGTACAGATTTCCTCCGTGCAGAAGTATTGGACTTATGTGTTGGAAATTCTTAAAAATATCCCCGAGAAATAAAAAAAAAGCAGCCAAAAGGCTGCTTTTTTTAGTGCTTACGGTGAAGGCTTATTTTTGAATACCTACAAGTTCAATATCAAATACCAGATTGGTATCCGGAGGAATAGGTCCGTTACCTCTGGGGCCGTACCCTAAATAGCTGGGGATAAACACACGGGCTTTATCGCCTATATTCATGCTTAACATGGCTTCCCTGAAACCGGGTACCAAAGTAGCGGTATTGTTGTACGGCATGGCAAAAGGCTCATAAGCGCCTTGCGCTGCAGCTTGTTCGTTGTACATGTTGTTTTGCTCGGCTACTTCCTTCCAGGTGGTGTAAAATAAACGACCGTCTTCAAAATAACCGGCACAATCTATAAGTACCTTATCGGCACTGCTGGGTTTTTTTCCGTCTTCCGCAGCGTTGAGCAGAATTACCAAGCCGGTTTCGGTTTGGGTTACCGTTCCGGGATAGTCCTTGTTTTTTTCAATAAAGGCATCTGCAGCCAATTTTGATTTTTCCTTAAGTTTAGTCTCTGCTTCGTCTTTTAGTTTTTGAAGTTTTTCCGCTAATAAAGGGGCTTGCTCTGTAAAAACAGTTGCCGCATCAAAGGCTTTGGCTTCTTTTCCTTTTCGGATAATATTTATTTCGTGAATTATGACATCTTCCAAAGGTTTGTTGTTGGATTTATCTACAGCTACATTAGATATGGTATCTCTAACGGCTTCCCCTTGAATGAGTTCACCAAAAATACTGTGGCAATACACTCTGGGATCTTCACAATTTTTAATAGCTCCTTGTTCATCAAAACCATCTAGCCATGGGGTTGGAACTTCGGTAATAAAAAATTGACTTCCATTTGCATTTGCGCTTGGGTTTGCCATAGACAACACACCGGGTTTATCATGCTTTAAAGTAATATCAAATTCGTCTTCAAACACGTATCCCGGGCTTCCGGTTCCTGTGGCTGTTGGATCTCCTCCTTGAATCATAAATTTATCCATTACTCTGTGAAAAGTTACCCCATTGTAAAAAGGCTTGCCTTTTAACGAATCGGGAAGTTTCGGATGAGTGCCTTCAGCCAGCGCTACAAAATTGGCGACCGTTACCGGTACCTTTTCGTGAAACAGCTTGGCTAGCATGGTCCCTTTGCTGGTTACAAATTCAGCATAAAGTCCGTCTTCTAAATCCGGATACTTTTCCTGACAAGAACCCACGGTGATGACCATAAATAAAAGGGCGAGTTTTAGGGGTGTTTTAAATGATAACATGTGTTTAGGTTTTATTTTAATTGTCTATAATTGAATTTACGGTTACTTTGCAGATTAGCGGAACATTGGTTCCTATTTTATTTTCATCGCCGTAATACCCATAGGCTTTTTGCGAAGGAAAAATAAAAGTTACGGTTTCTCCGGGTTTCATCAGTTTCAAGCCTTCACGCAAACCGGTAAAAAGCTCTTCCTGGTCCATGGCGTAGCGCTGGGTTTGTAACTCATTTTCGGTGTAAATTACCTCACCTTTCAGGGTAGATACCGTATAACTGAAGGTGATAACATCACCAAAACCGGCGGTAAGCAAACTGTCGTTTTCTACCTTGGTGTTGTAGTAGTACCAAAATCCGCTGGCTGAGGTATGGTAATCGTGCTCCGGATGTTGAGCCATAATTTTTTCAATTTCTTTTTCTTCTTCCTGATAGCGCTTTATGTTTCGTTCCACCGATTGGTCTATAAACGAACCGCTGGTATAGGATATAGGCGTGCGGGCTTCCGGCGATTTGCATCCGGTAAAAACCAGTATTGAAGCAATGATAATAAAGAGTATAAACCTCATTTGTTTAGGGCGTTTTTATAGGTCGGTAATATACTAATAAATTTTTCAATAGTGTCGGGT
Source organism: Flavobacteriaceae bacterium (assembly GCA_035654775.1). Taxonomy (GTDB): domain Bacteria; phylum Bacteroidota; class Bacteroidia; order Flavobacteriales; family Flavobacteriaceae; genus HKST-UBA85. The sequence goes on from DASRWB010000055.1 coordinate 4,255, forward strand.
AGCGACAAATCACTTTTTCCGCCGGCAGCGTTGGTGTGTCCGCCACCGTCAAAATGGGCCCGGGAAAATGCGTTTACGGAAAAACTTCCCTTGGAACGCAACGAAATTTTAATAACGTCTTCTTGAGCATTTTCAATAAAAATGGCAGCAAATACAACGTCCTTAATGGACAAACCGTAGTTTACAAAACCTTCCGTATCTCCTTTTTTAAAATCGTGAGCCTTCAATTCTTCTTGTGAAAGACTAAGGTACGCCGTGCGATATTCCGGAAGTACCGTTAAATTTTTCAGCGCACAACCCAGCAGTTGCAAACGGCTAGTACGGTTTGCGTCATAGACAGCCTCGTGTATGGCACTGTGGTTTGCACCGCAGTCCAGCAAGTGGGCAACAACGCGGTGGGTTAAACTTGTAGTAGACGGATATTTAAACGAACCGGTGTCGGTCATGATGCCGGTATACAAACAGGTGGCAGTGGCTTCATCGAGCAGCGAAAGCCCGCCAAGGTGTGTAATAAAGTGATAAATCATTTCACAGGTTGAGGACATACCAACGTCAGAATAGGTAAACTGCGCAAAAGCTTCAGGCTGTGGATGGTGGTCTATAAGTACAAAAGTTGCCTCAGCCTGTTCCAGCGCGCTTTGCATAACTCCGGTTCGGTGTAAGGCATTAAAATCAAGCGCAAAAAGGAGTGAGGCTTCAGCGAGTACGTCAGCACAGGTTTCCGCTTGGCTCTCATATACTAAAACCTCAGGCGTTCCGGGCAACCACTTTAAAAACGCGGGATAGTCGTTTGGGGCTACAACACTTACCTGGTGATTCCTCTTTTTTAAATAGTGAAATAAGCCCAAACTGGAACCTATGGCATCCCCATCCGGATTGTGATGAGGAACAATCACTATTTTTTTCGGAGTATCCAGTAGAAGGTTAAGCGCTTTGTATTCTGCTTTTGTCATAGCGACGAAGATACAATTTTTTACGGTGTAACGACCTTGTCAATACAGGGAAATAATGTACTTTTGCACGCAAATTAAAAAGCTTCGGGTGTTTACCAAGGCATACCTTTTGTGTAATTCCCTGAATCTGAAATAAAAAAGAATAAAAATCAAAAAAGAAAAAATGGCAACAAACAGAACATTTACGATGCTTAAACCGGATGCGGTTGAAAAAGGACACATCGGAGCAATACTTGAAAAAATAACAGAGGCAGGATTTAGAATCGTAGCTATGAAACTTACCCAAATGACAATAGCCGATGCAGAAACCTTTTATGCCATACATAAAGAGCGTCCGTTTTTTGGGGAATTGGTAACCTACATGACACGCGGTCCTATTGTAGCCGCTATCCTGGAAAAAGAAAATGCAGTTGAGGATTTCAGAACCCTTATCGGAGCTACAAATCCGGCAGAAGCTGCCGAAGGTACCATCCGTAAATTATATGCAGCATCCATAGGCGAAAACGCCGTTCACGGCAGCGATAGCAACGAAAATGCCGCTATTGAAGGCGCGTTCCACTTCGCCGGTAGAGAAATGTTTTAACCCAAAGCACCAAAAGGTACATAAACCAGCCCGTTGATTTCCAACGGGTTTTTTGTTGCTGAAAAATAAAAAAGCACTCCTTTTCTTTTGTTAAAAATGCATAAAAAAGAACTTAAAAGTGACAATCGTCTATAAAATCATAACGATTATCTAATTTTTATTCAAAACAATACCGATGGAATTGAAATTTTGTATTTTCCTCACGGGTTTTGCTATTAGGCCCACGATTAATTAATTCAATTATCAACCAATTTATTTGATTATGATGAAAACTAACTTGACACCGAGTCCTCGGTTAAAAGGGCGCGGTTGTTGTTGTTTCACAGATTTTCTTTGGCACAACACAACCCTTATTTTATTGATCCTCATGCTTCCGTTATCGGGTATGGCTCAAGAGAAATTCTCTGACAGCTACCTGAAGGAAAAAGAAGCAAGACACCAGCAATACTTGCAAAGTATTTATGGAAACAAGCCCGAAACGGTTCAAAACCAGGCGGCTAAAACCACGCAACTTCAAGCCGTGAGCGAAACGCAAAAACAACAACTGCTGGAAGAACAGCAAGAGGCAGCGCTTCGTGAAAAAATTCAAAATGCCGGCTACGACGTACAAAAGTACATAGACGCCGGATACACCATGAGCCAGATTCTGGAAGAAATTGATACAAGAAACACCGCTCCGGATATCAAAACCAACGCTTCTGTATATCAGGCGCGTATTGATGATGTGTCTGATGCATGTGAAACCGCTGTGGTTTTACCTTGTGGTGAGGAAGCCGATGGAAGTACTGCAGGAGCTTCAGCAACGGGGTATATCCAGTGTGGTGGCTTTTCTTTTGGAGCGGGAGTTTGGTATAAGTTCACCGGTAATGGTGCACCAAATACCATCTCAACACTTTCTTCTACTTTTTCTGTGAATTTACACGTGTACTCCAGTATAGATGGTGACTGTAATACATTACAGTGTGCCGGAGGTACTAGTGGACAAGGAAGTGCTAACGTAAGCTTTTTTGCAGCTTATGAAGAAATCTATTATGTGTATGTAACCGGAGCAGTTAGTGCGGAAGGCCTCTTTACACTTCTTAGAACCTCAGCTGGCGAATGCATCGACGGCCCGGCCGGCGACGGTCTTGCACCGGAAAGCGCCTACGAAATCGCCTGTGGCGATGTGGCTGAAGGCGATTCTACCGGATTTCCTCCGGCAAGCTCTACTGAACATCTTTCAGCTTCTGCTTGTAATCCATTATTTACTTCTAATCTTTCTGCTCCCGCTGTATGGTACACTTTTACAGCTACAGCAGGAACGCCGGAAGATATTACCTTAACAACCTGTGGATATGACACCAGTTTGGTAGTTTATACCGGAACTCCCGGAAGTTTAACTTGTGTTGGTGGTAGTGGTGATGCAGCTACTACATTCTGTACCACAAACTCTTATGAATCAGAAGTGAGCTTTACGGCTCAAATTGATCAAACCTATTACATTAAATTGTGGGGGTATGACAGTACCGAATATGGACCTTACCAATTACAAATGGTTTGCGACGGCGACGCCGTTACACCACCGCCTAGCGCACCGGCAAACGACCTTTGTCCCGATGCCACGCCTTTAGTATGTAACACCACCATTGACGGGACTAACGTTGCGGCTACCACAACGGATGAACCTTCTACAGGAGATTGCTCCGGCTCTATAAGTTCAAACTCTCCCGGAGTTTGGTATAGTTTTGAAGGAAACGGAGAAACTATTGTGGTGGAGACTTGCGGTTTTGATACACAACTCTTTGTGTTTACCGGTGCATGTGGGTCTTTTACTTGTGTAACCGACCATGATGGTGCTAGCTCAACCTCTCCTTGTAATATATTTGGCGGATCAATGGTTACCGTTGATACCGTTGATGGTCAAATGTACTACTTCTATGTAGTAGGTTGGAGTGGTGAAACGGGCGAATTCACCATTTCCCTTACTTGTCCGGAGCCCTTGTTAAACGACGAATGTGACGGGGCTATCGAAGCATTCTGTGGAGACGAGATTTCCGGTTCTACGGTAACCGCTACCTCACAAACCCTGCCGGCATGTTCTACTTCTGTAAGTACAGCTCCGGGTGTGTGGTATAGCCATATCGGTACCGGTGAATTGCTTACCGTTAGCCTTGCCGGATCTAGCTATGATACCAAATTAGGCCTATATTCAGGCGACTGTGATAACTTAGTATGTATTCAAACGGATGACGATGGAGGTCCTGGTACCACCTCAGAAATTAACTATACTACTACAGCAGGTGAAGAATACCTTATCTATGTTACCGGAATTAGTTCAAATTCCGGAGAATACTTGTTAACACTTACCTGTCAACCCGACCCTTGTGAAGAGGCTCAGGATATTGCTTGTGGCGATACCGTTAATGGAACTACATTGGGTGGCTCAACGGCTGGTCCTAGTGGAACCTGCGGAACGGCTCCCGGAGAAACCGGCGTATTCTACAGATATGTAGGTACTGACGATTTTGTAACCGCCAGCTTGTGTAATTCTGATTACGATACCAAAATAAATGTATACCAGGGCGATTGTGACCAGCTTACTTGTGTAGGAGGCAACGACGATGCTTGTGGAACACGTTCGGAGTACGCATGGTTTGCCGGTGCAGGCGAAGTGTACTACATCTGGGTGAGTGGTGATGGTACCGCTACCGGAGATTTCGAACTTTCTATGAGCTGTACCGAACCTGAAGCTAACGATTTATGTTCAGATGCCATAGCACTTAGCTGTGACGTTACCGTTACCGGCTCTACCGTACTATCAACTAAAAGAGATGCTCCTGAAGCCGACTGCGACGGACAATTTGGTTCCGGCGTTGGACAAGGGGTATGGTACACCATTACAGGTACCGGTGGAGATATCATGGTGTCTACCTGTAACGACAACAGTTTCGATACTAAAATTATTATACTAACCGGTGATGACTGTGATAACCTTACCTGTTATACCGGAAATGACGATGGAACTTCATGTCCCGATTTCTCTTCGGAAGTTACTTTTGCTACTGAAGCTGGAGAAACCTATTTCATCTATGTATCAGGTTATACCGGATTTGGAACATCAACCGATGCACAAACCGGCGATTTTGAATTAACGATAGACTGTCTGTGTGCACCGTCCAACGAAGGTGCGGAATGTGTAACCGTGTACGACGGTTACGACCCGGCATCTACAACGACCTTAACAGCTGAATTGCTGTATGGGGAAGAGCCTATAGAATATGTATGGAGCAATGGCGCGCCTAACCAGTCAACCATTACGGTAGATGCTGCCGACGGTACGCAAAACATTAGCGTGACCATGACAGATGCCGAAGGATGTTCTTCTACAAAAGAATTCTTTGTATACGTAATGGACGTAAACTGCGATACCCGCGGTACCGATAAAGTGGAAATATGCCACGGCGGTACAACCATTTGTGTATCTCCAAGTGCGGTTCAAGCTCACCTGAATCACGGAGACGTATTGGGTGGATGTGGAAACGGTACCTGCGACGAAGTGCCACCACTGTGTGATATAGCGGTAGTTTCGCCTGCTAATGGAGAGCTGGATGTAAATCCGGAAGCCTACCTGGAGTGGAATGCTCCTACAGGCTTAGTAGATGGATATACCCTTACTATGGGTACCTATTCCGGTGGAAACGACGTATATGACAGCGAAGACTTAGGAGGAGTAAATAACTTCACTACAGAAGAATTGGAGTATGAAACTACATACTACTATACCCTGGTTCCGTATAACGCAAACGGAAGCGCTTTAGCTTGTCAGGAATTTAGCTTCACTACTGGGGAAGACCCTTCGCCTAACGACGATTGTGAGGGAGCTATTGCACTAACGGTTAATGAAGACTTTGAGTGTGGGGTAGTAACTTCCGGTTCTACGGTTGGGGCTACAGCTTCTCCACAACCTGATATTATTACCGGTACACCGAATAACGATGTATGGTTCAGTTTTGTGGCTACAAGCGACGCTCACCGAATTGACATATCTAATGTGGTTAACGACGGAACAGGTACTTCTACAAGTACCGATATGGGTATGGCGGTCTACGATGCCAGTGGCGGATGTAGTGCCCTTACCTTGGAAGACGACAGCGACCCGAATACATTAAATATTTCAGGATTAACACCCGGAAATACCTATCTGGTACGTGTGTACGGATGGTTCAGCTCGGTGCAAAATGTAACCTTTGATATTTGTGTGGGAACAAACCCACCGATAGTTGGGGTAGAAGTAGCTTGTGGCAGCGCGCTTAGCGAAGACTACTGCTATGGAAATAGCCTGAATACAGGCCTATACTACTACAGTGCCGATGGCGGACCGCTATCCATTACCTTCAACTCCGGAAATATCGAAGGAAGTTCTTTCGATTTCATAAAGATTTACGACGGAGCAGACGCTTCCGGATCCTTACTATATGCAAATCCAACCGATTACAATGTTGACTTGGCCGGAGTAGCAGTTACAGCCAACAGTGGACACATGTACATTTCAATCATCTCTGATGGTTCAGTAAGTTGTCAATCCAGTTCAACCTATACCTCTTGGGACTACGACGTATACTGCGGCGAAGTTCAAGAACCGGAAGTAGATTGTAACGACATGACGATTCAAGTGACTGAGGGTTTATACCCTAGCGAAGTAAGCTGGGATGTAACCAATTCGAGCAATGTTGTTGTCGCTTCCGGAGGCGGAGGAGATACCGTAGCCATTAACTTATCGGATGGAAGTTATACCTTCAACATGTATGATAGCTACGGTGATGGCTGGAATGGAGCTGTATTTAACGTGAAAAACGGATATGGAACAACCATAGCCAACGGTGGACTAGGCAGTGGAGCTTCCGGTAGTGTGGCTTTTGGTATTGATTGTGCCAATGCTGTACCACCAAGCTGCAACGATCTTGGTATTGCCGTTAGTGAAGGTAGTTTCCCTAGCGAAGTAAGCTGGGACGTAACCAATTCGAGCAATGTTATTGTCGCTTCCGGTGGCGGAGGAGATCAACTTTCGGTTAACTTACCAGATGGAAACTATAACTTCAATATGTATGACAGCTGGGGCGATGGCTGGAATGGAGCAACCTTTACCGTAACGGACGGGCTGGGTAGCACCATAGCCAGTGGTGGATTGTCTAGTGGTTCTTCCGGTAGTGTGGCCTTTGCAGTAGCCTGCGGAAGCGCCAGACCAACCAACATCAACCAGGTGGCAAACACAGGGAAGCTAGACTGGTCCTTATCACCCAACCCTACAAGGGGCAACGTGAACCTGGACCTAACCAACTACCTGCGTAATACCGTAACGGTTGAAGTCGTTGACTTTACCGGTAAACTTATTACCACACGTCAGCTGGACAACCTGCAATCGGCAAGATATACCCTGGAGCTAAGCAACAGCTTACCCGAAGGCATGTATTTTGTACGCGTAAGCTCAGGGAAACAAACCTCAGCTAAGAAATTAGTGATCATGCGCTAAGCGCAATATCCATATTTTCTAAACAAGAAAACCACCGGCAAGCCGGTGGTTTTTTTTATATACCTACCCAAAAAACAACAGTCTATTGTCTCCCGATGCTTCGGGACTGTCCCTATTGTCTCCCGATGCTTCGGGACTGTCCCGAGACTTCGGGAGAAGTGAAGCATCTCACTCCAATGCTTCTCCCGACCCATCGGGACCGACCCATCAGAACCAAACCCAGCGAGGAATCTCATTTGTCTCCCGATGCTTCTCCCGATCCATTCGGGAAGCATCTCTTTAAATAAAACAGTTAATTGACACTAAGAGGTCAACCTATATCAGGGAGGTACAACGTACAGACGTACAACCATTCACCATTCACCATTCACGACTAACAACTAACGACTAACGACTAACAACTAACAACTAACAACTAACAACTAACAACTAACAACTAAAAACTAACAAAAACTCCACTTATATCATTATTTTTTACTACATTAGTAATCAATAGCTTACCGTTCTTAAAAACATTAAAAATACCCTTTAAAATCCAAGAGCTATACCGTATGTATAGCGTATATATAGCGTATGTATAGCGTATGTATAGCGTATCTATAGCGTATCTATAGCGTATCTATAGCGTATATGATTCATACATGCCCCGTAGTAGAGCCGTACATAACTCCTGCTTAACTTGTCTTATTCTTTTATATTCTAAAGAAACCGCTGTACAGTTTTAGCTTATCTATACAGCAAATCAAAACCAATTTGCAACGCCGCATACACCCCGAAGCTTCAGGAGAGTTATAATAGTAAGGACCTTACACTTGGGTTTACAAACATCCCTAGACTCACAAAACAAAACGAAAACCCTTAACGAAGCACCAGTTTTTTTACCAGTTCTTTTCCCAGAGCCTCGTTAAGCATGGCAATAATCTTTTCCTTACCATAGCTCAACTCTTCACGAAGCACACTGGAACTTAACGAAACATGAAGTTCAGCACCTTTTAAAGTAACACCCGTAGTGTAATTGCTTACCCCGTTTCCCATAAGGCTGTGCCAGGCATTACGAACGTTTACCGCGTCCAGCCCTTTCTCCAGATGATGGGTTTCAACAAAGTCTTTTAACAGTTCACTTAATTTATGATGTTCTTTATTACGCATAGCTTTAGGGTATTATACTGTCGGGAAGATACCTTTTGTAAATATACAAGGTATTTTCCGCACTTTGTAATTCGAGTGTGTTTTCAGTGAGTTTCAGCAGGCTTTCTTCCCATTCGGCAAACGGCGTGTGATACCTGATTTTCCATTGTCCGTCTTCAGCATATACCTTCAGGGATTCTGTAGTATTGTTATGACTGAAAGTCCCTAAAATATTGGGCATTACCTTTACCCTGAAACCGTGTAAACTGTCGGTAAGACTAAAAAAGTCCAGGGTTTCATTTCCCGTAAAAACCTTGGTTTCTCCAGATGCTGTAACTACTTTTTCTATTTCCCAGTACCCGTTGAGCTGACGGATGTCCACAGCCTCGGTACGGCAACCATACAAACCAAGCGATATCAAAAACAGATAAAGTACTTTTTTCATAAGTGAAACAGGGTATAGGTTTGATGTACTTGTTTTACCACTTCTTCGGTGCGTGTGGCATGGGTGTCGGTTATAAACAACTGCCCAAATTTTTCATCTTCTACCAGTTGTATCAATTGGGCTACCCGGTTTTCATCCAGCTTGTCAAAAATATCATCCAGCAGCAAAAGAGGTGTGTTGCCGCTTTGGGATTTGATAAAATTGAACTGGGCCAGTTTTAACGCTATTAAAAACGATTTTTGCTGTCCCTGACTTCCAAATTTCTTAATCGGATGCCCGTCTTTTAAAAACAACAGGTCATCTTTGTGAATCCCGGCACTGGTATACTGTAACACTTTGTCTTTTGGCAAGCTTTCCTCCAGCAGTTGGCCCAAAGGAGCCTCGGTTAAATCGCTTTTAAAAACCAAATCAATAGCCTCGTTTGAACGACTGATGTGCTGGTATCGCTCCTTAAAAATAGGAATAAAGTCTTCCAGAAACGCCTGACGTTTTTCAAAAATATATCCGCTGTACGCGACCAGCTGCTCGTTGTAAATACTAAGGGTATCCCGGTTGAATGTGTTGTTTAGTGCAAAGTACTTCAGTAACGAATTTCGCTGTGCCAGTACCTTGTTGTACTTAATCAACTCCTGCAGGTAGTGCGGGTCGCTTTGCGAAATAACACTATCCATAAACTTTCGCCGTGTGGCACTGCCTTCAATAATCAGGTCGTTATCGGCCGGAGAAATAATCACCAAAGGCAAAAAACCAATGTGGTCGCTTAATTTCTCATATACTTTGCCGTTGCGCTTGATGATTTTCTTTTGCCCTTTTTTCAGACTGAGGGTAATTTTTTCTCTGTCTTCATTTTTCAAATAGACTCCTGAAATCATAAAAAAAGACGCATCATAATTTATGTTTTGTACCGCCACCGGATTAAAGTAACTCTTGCCAAAAGACAAATGGTAAATGGCATCCAGTACATTGGTTTTTCCCACACCGTTATTGCCCAAAAAACAATTGATTTTGTGGTCAAAAGTAAACTGTCGCTCCGAAAAGTTTTTGTAATTCAGTAAGCTTAAGGATTCTAAAATCATAAAAAAACAACCTAAATATTATGGCCTACGCCTTCTAAAAGATGTGCAAATTATTGAAAAATAACAAATAAATACACTTTTATTTAAGCGGAAAAAGTTTATTTTTGCGGCTCATAAACACGATTTATATGGCAACGTACAAGAAAAGAGGATACAAACCCAAAAACAAAGCTGAAAAGGACCAGGTTGTAGAAGACCAATCTACAACCGCCGAAGTATTTAATACCTTAGACGAAACGGCTTCTAAAACTGAAGAATGGGTTGCAAAAAACCAAAAGTATATTTACGTAATCATAGGCATAGTGGCTGCCATAGTTTTAGGATATTTAGGGTACAACGAGTTTGTTGCTAAACCCAAACAAACCGAAGCAATGAACGAAATGCACTTGGCCAAAACCTTTTTTAACGACGCGGTAAACGGAGTAGAAAAAGATTCCCTGTTCAATCTAGCCCTGAACGGCAGTGGCGGAAAATACGGAATGCTGGACATTGCCGAAGAATATGCAAGTACACCGGCCGGAAACCTGGCCAACTATTATGCAGGAATGTCCTACCTACACCTCCGTGATTATCCCAAAGCTATTGAATACTTGGAAGCCTTTTCCAGTGACGACGAAATATTAGCCGTTAATGCCAAAGGCGCTATCGGAGATGCTTTCGCACAGTTAAATCAGATGGAAGACGCCCTAAACTATTATGAGCAAGCGGCCAACTTAAGAGATAATGAATACACCACACCGCTTTACCTTTACAAAGCAGGTACGGTAGCCTTGGAACTGGAAAAACCTAAAAAGGCCTTAACGTATTTTACGCGTATTAAGGAAGAATTTAACGCTTCTGCACAAGCCACAAACATCGATGTGTTTATCGGAAAAGCACAAGTGTTGGCCAACAAGTAAAAATGGCAACAGCTAACAAAAATTTATCACAATACAACAAAGAAACCCTCCCAAACGCAAAACACTTTCGGTTTGGGATGGTGGTTTCTCAGTGGAACGAATCCATCACTGAGGCACTTTATCGCGGTGCAGTAGAAACCTTGAAAGCACTAGACGTTCCTGAAACCTCGATTAGTACGTACCGGGTACCGGGAAGTTTTGAACTTATTTACGGCTGCAAAAAAATGCAACAGCAAAACCTGGATGCCGTAATTGCCATTGGTAGTGTAATCCAAGGCGAAACCAAGCATTTTGATTTTGTTTGCGATGCCGTTGCACAAGGTATCAAAGACTTAAATGTGCAACACGAGGTGCCCGTAATTTTTTGTGTACTAACCGACAATACCCTGCAACAGGCCCAGGATCGTTCCGGAGGAAAACATGGCAATAAAGGGGTAGAAGCTGCCATTGCAGCCGTGCACATGGCACAGCTGAAAAACGCACACTAAAGCGTTTCCGTTTTGTACTGTACATTTCCCGCAATGTGTTAACAATTTTTAGGAGTTACCTTTCTTAACTCTGTACTATTTTAAGTATTTTTGAAACTAAACAAAAACAGCGTTGAGAGTTCATTTTTTTAAGCTAAGAAAAAACAAAAGGTATAACTACACTCCACGGTATTACAAAGGAAAAAATACAGGGAATGCTTATGAGTTTGGCTCTACATTTGAAAAACATCGCGATACACTCAATACAAACGATTTTGGTTCGCAATGGAAAGAAGCCAGAGCACAAAGCCGGCACAGAGGAAACCGAAGCGTATCTTTACGATTGCTGATTATTATTTTGGTACTGGTACTGATTTGCTTGTATGTGTTAGATTTTGATTTATCCATATTTAATCAAAACACAAATGGCTGATATAATTCAATTGCTTCCGGACCACGTGGCCAACCAAATTGCCGCTGGCGAAGTGGTACAGCGACCGGCATCGGTGGTCAAAGAACTGCTGGAAAATGCCATAGACGCACAGGCTACGGTTATTAAACTTATTGTAAAAGATGCCGGTAAAACCTTAATTCAGGTAATAGACAATGGCATAGGCATGAGTGAAACTGATGCCCGGTTGAGTTTTGAACGGCATGCAACTTCAAAAATTAAATCGGCAGAAGATTTGTTTAATCTCCATACCAAAGGTTTTCGTGGCGAAGCGCTGGCCAGTATAGCAGCTATTGCTCACGTGGAATTAAAAACCAAACAGGCAAACGACTCCGTGGGTACGGCCATAGTGATAGAAGGAAGCGAGGTAATTTCCCAGGACGTTGTGGTCACGCCGCAAGGAACGTCTATAGCCGTTAAAAACTTGTTTTACAACATTCCGGCCAGACGTAATTTTTTAAAATCGAATACCGTAGAAATGCGCCATGTCGTGGATGAATTTCACCGCACAGCACTGGCGCATCCTCAGATACAATTTGTTTTATACCACAACGGCAGCGAACTTTTCAACTTGCCCGAAAGTAACTTCAGGCAACGTATCGTAAATATTTTTGGCAGTAAAACCAACGAAAAACTCGTTCCTGTAAAAGAACAAACCGAAATGGTTTCCATTTCAGGATTTGTAGGGAAACCCGAATATGCCAAAAAAACACGGGGCGAACAGTTTTTTTTTGTAAACCGGCGCTTTATCAAAAGCGGCTACCTGAACCATGCTGTACAAGCTGCTTTTGAAGGCTTAATAAAAGACGGCTATTACCCTAGTTTTTTTATCTATCTGGAAGTAAATCCCAAAAGTATTGACATCAATATTCATCCTACAAAAACTGAAATAAAATTTGAAGATGAGCCTGCTTTGTACGCTATCTTAAGGGCTACGATAAAACACAGTCTGGGACAGTTCAATATCGCCCCGGTGCTAGACTTTGACCGCGATGCCAGCCTGGATACTCCATATGAATACCAGCAAAAATCTGTAGTAACTCCCACGATTGAAGTAGACAGTAACTTCAATCCCTTTAAGGAAAACACGAAAGCTACCCGGGCACCCAGGTCCTTTAACCTAAAAAACAACGCCGGATGGGAAAGCTTATATACCGGAATATCAACCGAAAAAGAAGCTGAAGCCACACCTGAGGCTATACAGTTTGAGTCAGATGCCAAGGCCGCTTTTTTTAAAACACAAGAACAGCAAAGTACCTATCAGGTGTTTAATAAGTTTATTGTAACTTCAGTAAAATCGAAAATGCTGCTGGTTGACCAAAATCGGGCACATCAGCGTATTTTGTATGAAGAGTTTTTAAGCCACATGACGCTTAAAGAAGCCATGAGTCAGCAGTTGTTGTTTCCGTTGCTTTTAAATTTTTCACCTCAGGAAATGACATTGCTTAAAGAAATTGAGGAAGACTTAACGCATGCGGGGTTTGTTTTTGAAACCCTTACCAATGAAGGCGTGGAGATTTCAGGTATTCCGGTTGGAGTTCAAGCCGGCGAAGTAGGTGCAGTTATAGAACAGTTACTGAGCGATATAGAAAACGAGATTCCCGATACCCATTTTAGCGCTTCGGATTTACTGGCCAAATCGCTGGCCAAAAGTTTGGCCGTAAAATCGGGAATAGCCTTAACTCAAACCGAACAGGAACATATGATAAATGCCTTGTTTGCCTGTAAAGAACCTACCACTTCACCTGCAAATAAACCTACTTTTATTACGTTAACCTTAGAAGAACTCGATAAAAAATTTGTGTAAATGTATAGATTGACAGAAACGGTAAAACATTTAATTATTGTTAATGTACTTATGTTTATAGGGACATTAAGTATTGGTGGCGGACAGTTGTTTTACCAGTGGTTTGCCTTGTATTTCCCTAAAAATGATGCGTTCCAACCCTGGCAAATTATTACGCATATGTTTATGCATGGCAATCTGATGCATATTTTTTTCAATATGTTTGCGTTGTGGATGTTTGGTACCGCTGTTGAACAACGTTTTGGCAGTAAAAAGTTTTTGTTTTTTTACCTGTCCAGTGGTTTAGGAGCAGCACTTATCATGTTAGGCTTTTATTTCTTTAAGTATGTACCTCTTGAACAAGACCTTTTAAGTTCAGGAATAACTTCAGAACAGGTGAAATTTATGCTCACAAACAATAAAGTGTTGAATACCATTACCGAAACACAGCTTAGCAGTTTACAAACCATGTTTGAAGTATACAATGCATCTATGGTAGGTGCTTCCGGAGCTATAATGGGAGTGTTGGTGGCTTTTGGAATGCTCTATCCGGAATCGAAACTAATGCTTATCTTTTTACCAATCCCCATTAAAGCCAAATATTTTATTCCCGGCATTATTATTTTAGACCTTATTTCGGCCATTACCGGTCAGTCCTTTTTCAGCCCGAGCAATACCGCCTATGTGGCGCACGTTGGTGGGGCATTAACCGGATTTTTAATCATGTGGTATTGGAAAAAAACACAATTTAACCGTAACCGCTGGGATTTATGAGGGTAACCCAAAAAATAAAGGATGGCTATACCCAACTCACGGTATTTGAAAAAATAATAGCGGTTAACGTTATTATTTTTATCCTGTATAAACTGTTTACCTTACCGGGAAGTGCAATGAGCTTTACGACTTTTTTTGAGCATTTTACCTTGCCCAGTAATTTTACGGCTTTTATACAACAACCGTGGGGAATAGTTACTTATGCGTTTGTGCATTTTGATTTTTTACACCTGCTTTTTAATATGCTGTGGTTGTTTGTTATTGGGCGTTTTTTTTCAAATGTTTTTCATTACCGAATGGGGTTAAACCTGTTTTTTACAGGGATATTGGCGGGTGGTATTTTATTTTTACTGGCCTACAACCTGTTTTCTGCTGAAATGCTTAACCCTACAAAATTGGTTGGTGCTTCTGCGGGAGTCAGAGCCTTGCTTATTTTTCTGTGTGCCTACATGCCCTTAATGGAAGTACGGTTTTTTACCTTTAACATTAAACTTTGGCACATTGGCGCTTTTGTGGTTTTAATGGATGTTTTGGGATTATTCTCTGTAAATGTTGGCGGTAATTTGGCACACCTCGGAGGAAGCCTTCTGGGCTACATGTATGCTCTGCAAATAAAAAAAGGAAAACCGGGAAAAGCAATAAACAATGGCTTTACTTCCTTAGAGAAACTGCTTAAACGAACGCCCAAAAGCAAGTTGAAAACCGTACATAAACGCGGCAAGAAAATGGCGGGATATACGAAAGAGGAGTTTCATGAGTTTACTACCCAAAAGCGAGTAGATTTAATTTTAGATAAAATAAGCAAAAGTGGTTACGAAAGCCTAACCAAAGAAGAAAAGGAATTTTTGTTTAAAGCCGGAAAATAGGTCATGAACAAGCTGAACACAATAGACAAGCTGATATTTGTGGTAAACGTGGTAATAGCAACTTTGCTCTTGCTGTCCTATATTCTGCCGTTTATTCCACCAAAAGCATTTCCGCTGCTATCGGTGTTAAGTTTAGGTGTACCGTTTCTTATTATTGTCAATGCGTTATTCTTCTTGTACTGGTTGCTCAAAGTTAAAAAACAATTAGTGGTTTCACTGTTGGTCCTGGCAATAGGATATGTGTTTTTTGGTTCGCTGTATAAGTTCTCTTCATCTAAAAAAAGCGATTTCCCCGAAAGCTTCACCTTGATGAATTACAACGTACGCCTCTTTAATTTATACGATTGGATTTCAGATAAAGATACCAAACAAAATATTGAAAAATTACTGCTGAAGAACAACCCCGATATTTTATGCATGCAGGATTACCGTCCCGAAAAAGTAGCCCATTTAGATGCGTATAGCTACAAGTATGAAAAAATTAAAGGAAAAAAAATAAAAAACGGACTGGCTATATTTTCAAAATTTCCCATAATCAACTCCGGTTCGGTAGACTTTCCTGACACGTCAAACAATGCGGTTTTTGCAGATATTGTTAAAGGGAAAGATACCCTTAGGGTATACAACATTCACCTGCAATCGTTTAAAATAGACGCCAATGTAGATAATCTGAAAAATGAAAATTCCGAACGTCTCATCAAACGCCTGACCAATACCTTTGAAATGCAACAAAAGCAAGCAGAGTTGTTTTTAGAACACAAAAAAAACTGTAACTATCCGGTTTTGATAAGTGGTGATTTTAACAATACGGCATTTTCGTATGTGTATAAAGAAATAAAAGGGGAAGATTTACAAGATGCTTTTAAAGTGGCAGGAAACGGTTTTGGAAGAACCTACGATTTTAAGTTTTTTCCTATTCGTATCGATTTTATACTGGTAGACAAAACCATACAAATAAAACGCTTCAAAACTTTCGATGATAAACTCTCCGATCATTATCCGGTAATGGCTACACTTAGCTTGCCTGCTCAATAAACCGTACTTGCTGCTTCAACAGGTAGTTTACACTGTTAGGGCCTTCGTTGAACAACAAATCCAGAATGCTTAAATTATCAATAAACCCGTATTTAGAACTAAAAACCTGAGTATAGGATACTAAAGCACTTGTAAGCGTTTTTGGGTTTACCAGCGTTCTGTAGTCCTGAGTTTTGGAAGGTGTTTTTTCGAAAGTCATGGAGTTTTCAAGAACAACAGAAATATCAAGACATTGTTCTATTTTTTCAAAACAGGCGGTATTGAAATCAAGCAAAAAAGTATCCTTCCGCTCAAACAAAGGCAACAGTTCGTATTCGTAAAACTCAAAAAAGGGGGATGATTTATAAGCCGCTTCTATCGCCTTTTTGTGGTCAGCCTGCCAGGGTTCGGCGTAGGAAATCCGTACATCCTTGTACAATTGTCTTTTTGTTTGAGTGTAATGTACAGGAATGCTTAAGGTTTGTTTTCCGTTTGCGCCATAAATAAGAGTGCGGTTTCTGTAAGTTTGCTTTTCATAGTTTCCACAAACTTCCATGTACACCTTTTCAGCCTGAAGCATTAGAGCAGCTTGAGCCAGACAGGGAAAATAGGTTTGATACACTAAAATAGTCATGCCTTACCCTGCTTTTTTCAAGACGGTTTATTTTCTTTTTTCTGTTTTCTCCATTTATTGAAACCAAACCAGACAGCAAGCAATACTAAAAACGGAATCAGGTACGAAACGGGTTTTCCGCTACCATGTACAGTGGTAAAGAAACGCTCCCAGCGCGGATTCTTCAGTCCATCCCAGCTCATCCAGATAAATACCGGTTTTCCAACGACATGATCAAAAGGAACAAATCCCCAAACGCGTGCATCTTGTGAATTGTGTCGGTTGTCACCCATCATCCAGTAATAATCCTGTTTAAAGGTGTAACTGTCGGCAACTTCACCGTTGATAAATATTTGATTGCCTTCTACGCGTAAGGTATTGCCTTCATAGGCTGTAATCAGGCGCTTGTAGAGCGGAAGTGCATCCAGCGTTAGGGCAATGGTTTTTCCTTTTTCGGGAATATAAATCGGTCCAAAAAAGTCGTTGTTCCAGTTGTATTCAGGATGGTTTGGAAAAATACCAAAACCGCGGACTCCGGGCTGTTCTTTCCGGATTTCCAAGCGGTCTATATTGGGATGATTTTTGATGGCATTGGCGGCTTCTTCAGTGGCTTGTACCACAAAATTCTGGTGTTGATCCTGATAGATATTGTCTGTAATATCATATTTTTTTAGAATGCGATATACATCTGCCACCGAGTTGAGTTGTCCTTTAAAAAAGATGTTGTAGCTAAACTGTAATTTGGCGCGTTCAGGCAGGTGGTTTTGTTTACCGTTGATATACACATAGCCATTTCGTATTTCCAGCGAATCTCCGGGCAAACCAACACATCGTTTTACATAGTTGGTGCGTTTGTCTATGGGTTTGTAGTAGTGCTTATCGGTATGACGCATGTCCAGCATGGTATCAACCGGCCAGTTAAACACTACAATATCGTTTTGTTTTATTTTTTGAAATCCGGGAAGCCGCATATAGGGCAGTTCCGGTTTTTCGCGGTACGATTTGGTTTTTAGGATGGGAATGGTATCGTGTACCATAGGTGCAGCCAGCGTAGTCATAGGTATTCGGGCGCCGTAATGCATTTTACTTACAAACAAAAAGTCGCCTACCAACAGACTTTTTTCTAGCGATGAGGTAGGTATGGTAAAAGGCTGAATAAAATAGGTGTGTACAATAGTTGCAGCTACAACAGCAAACAAAATGGAGCTAACCCAGTCTCCGGCAGCGGTTTTTGGGTGTAAGTCTCGGTTTTCTATATATGTTACCTCATCAACATAATTTATATAGTAAAGGTAAAAGCCTAAAGTAATGAGGCAAAAAAACGTATCGGTATTGGTGTTTTTTCCAAAACTTCTGGCGGTTTCCACCCAAACCACAGGAATCATAATTAGATTTACAATGGGCAGAAAAAGCAAAAGAGTCCACCACCACGGTCTGTTGATTATTTGCATAAGAATGACAGCGTTGTAAATCGGGATAAATGCCTGCCATGCTTTTTTACCTGCTTTGGTGTAGAGTTTCCAAGTTCCTAAACCGTGAACTAGCTGTACAGCCAGTAAAAAGAGTAGCCAATTTTCTAAGGTCATTATATATCGTTTGTATGGTTTGTTTGTATTTTATGCATTGTGTTACAAATATGCGCAATATTAACCAATGTTTAACACATCTTTCATGGAAAACACGCCCTTTTTATCAAGAAGCCACTCGGCAGCTAAAACAGCACCTAGAGCAAAACCTTCTCTGCTGTGGGCTTCGTGGGTTAAGGTTAGGGTGTCTATCGGGCTGGAATACTTAAGGGTATGCGTACCGGGAACATCTTTAATTCGTTTGGCGTACACAGGAATAGAGTTTTCACCTTTGGCATCTAATTTCCAGGTATTATAGCCCGTGTGGTTTTCAATAATGGTGTTTGCCAGAGTAATGGCCGTGCCACTGGGTTTATCCAGTTTTTCGGTGTGGTGTATTTCTTCTATTTGTACTTGATAGGATTTAATACCTGACATTAGTTTAGCCAATTGCCGGTTTAATTCAAACAAAATGTTTACACCCAGACTAAAGTTTGAGGCGTATAAAAAAGCACCGTTTTTGGCTTTACAAAGGGATACCATTTCCTTGTAATGGTCCAGCCAGCCTGTAGTACCACAGACCACAGGAACATTATTTTCCAAACATGTGGAAATGTTGGATACCGCAGCATCAGGAACGCTAAAGTCAATAGCTACATCGGCCAGCGAAATGTTATACGACGTGTTTTTGTTTGCTTTTATTACAATTTCATGACCTCTGGATACCGCCATTTGCTCGATAATTTTTCCCATTTTTCCGTATCCTAAAAGTGCTATTTTCATTTTAAAAATTAAAGTTTAAACTTAGTCCGTAATTGAATTTACCATCTAATTCACTTCTTTGATAGTTGGGACTAAGAGAAAGATTATCGTCAATATTATATTGCAATAAATGGGCGTCAACATTAGCATCTATAATATTAAGCGCATAGATGCCAATGGTAATAAGTAAGGTTATTTCCTTATTTCTGCGCAGTGATTTTTGGGCTTCTTGAAGACCGTTATCCGAAATTCTTCCGTAGAACTCATCATCGGTAAAGCCTGCCAATCTTCTCTTGTAGGCGTTTCGGGCTCTTTTGTAGTCTTTATTGTAGTAGTCGTAGAATAATATGCCGGCAGTTATACCGCCTACAAAAATGGGTATTTTCCAGTATTTTTTATTGTAGGCTTGTCCCAAACCCGGCAATACGGCCGAATAGAATGCAGCTTTTGACGGAGTTAACGGGTCTAAGGGTTTTTTTACCACAGCTGAGTCTGCAACAACAGTTTCTTTAGGTATTTCAGGAGTTAGGTTTGGTATTGAGTCTTCTTGGGAGAAACCGTAAAGTGTGAAAGAAAGAAAAAAAATACACGTTATGAAGAGTTTATTTCTCACGTTGTACCAGTTTTTTTATACGGTTAAAATCTTCTTCTGAATGAAAAGGAATTACAATCTTGCCTTTGTTTGTCCCTGAAATTTTAACGTCAACTTTATGCCCAAAGTATGTAGAAAAATCTTTAATGCCTTTTTTAACATACCGAGGAAGCTCTTTCGTGTTTTTTTTCTGAAGGTTTACTTCCTTAGTTTGGTTGTAGTTACGCACCAGATTCTCAGTTTCCCTAACCGAAAGGGCATTAGATACTATTTTTTCGTAAATCTCCAGTTGTGTTGATTGGTCTTCAATATTGATGATAGCACGACCATGCCCCATACTGATAAAACCATCGCGCATACCGGTTTGTATTATCGGGTCTAGTTTAAGAAGCCTAAGATAATTGGCTATAGTGGAGCGTTTTTTCCCGACACGCTCACTCATTTGTTCTTGAGTGAGTTTAATTTCGTCAATCAGCCGTTGGTAGGATAAAGCGATTTCAATAGGGTCTAAGTCCTGACGTTGAATGTTTTCCACCAATGCCATTTCCAGCGATTCCTGGTCGTTGGCTATCCTTATGTAGGCGGGTATAGTTTTTAATCCGATAAGCTTCGAGGCTCTGTAGCGTCTTTCTCCGGAAACCAGCTGGTATTTGTTAAACCCTAACTTTCGAACCGTTATGGGCTGAATGATACCGAGTTCTTTGAGGGAAGAAGCCAATTCGTGCAGCGATTCTTCATTGAAGTTGGTACGGGGTTGGTTTGGGTTAACCTCAATAAAATCAAGTTCTAAATCGATAATATTCCCAATTACTTTGTCGGCATTTTTATCACCTGCTGCCTTAATATCGTTACTTGGATCTTTTAAAAGAGCAGATAAACCGCGTCCTAATGCCTGTTTCTTTGTTGCCTTCGCCATGTTTAGGAGTTTTTATTTATTAATTCTTTAGCCAAACTTAGGTAATTATTGGCACCTTTACTACCGGCATCGTAGTTAATAATGCTTTCGCCGTAGCTTGGGGCTTCACTTAGCCTTACATTTCGTTGAATGATGGTTTGGAAAACCATATTGTTAAAATGTTTTTGAACTTCATCCACTACTTGATTGGAAAGTCTTAACCGCGAATCGTACATGGTTAAAAGAAGTCCTTCAATATCCAGTGTTGGGTTGTGTATTTTTTGAACACTTTTAATGGTGTTTAGCAATTTACCCAATCCTTCCAGGGCAAAATATTCACATTGAATGGGAATAATTACAGCATCGGAAGCAGTAAGTGCATTTAAGGTTAATAAGCCCAGCGAGGGTGCACAGTCGATGAGGATAAAGTCGTAGTCATCTTTTACATCTTCCAGTGCTTTTTTAAGCATGTATTCGCGTTCGTCTTTGTCTACCAGTTCTATTTCAATGGCAACAAGGTCTATATGAGAAGGAATAATATCCAGATTTGGAGAATCGGTTTTCCGAATCGCTTCACGAGCACTGTTGGTATGTTCCAGTAACTGGTAGGTGCCGGTTTCTACTTCATCTACATCAATACCCAATCCGGAAGTAGCATTTGCCTGTGGATCGGCATCTATAAGCAACACTTTTTTTTCTAATACACCAAGAGAAGCCGCTAAATTTACTGAAGTTGTTGTTTTTCCTACACCGCCTTTTTGATTGGCAATTGCTATGATTTTACCCATTAATGATTTGGTTTTTGCACGGGTAAAAATACAACTATTTGCGAGTTTAAAAAATGAATTTTGTTAACAAAACTATTGGTTGTTGTGCATAATTCTTCTTAATAAGAAACGCTTTATTTTAAGAACACGACCTGCTTTTCTTTCGATTTTTTTGGCAATTCTCTTTTTTTTAACACGAAGTTTAAAACTAATTTTTCTAACTTTACGCAAATCAAAAAACTATTAAATGAAAACGAACATCTTAAAAACTATTTTTTTAATTACAGTACTGTTTGTAGCCCTACATGCACAGGCTCAAATAAAGCAAACGGCTCAGGTAGAAGGTATTACCGAGTATATGCTTGACAACGGGTTGAAAGTGTTGTTGTTTCCGGACAACTCATCACAGACCATAACCGTAAATATCACCTATAAAGTAGGTTCACGGCACGAAGGTTATGGCGAAAAAGGAATGGCACACTTACTGGAACACTTGCTGTTCAAAGGAACACCCAATCATCCTGATATACCTGAGGAACTAAGTTCGCATGGTGCCAGACCCAACGGAACCACTTGGTACGACCGAACCAACTATTTTGAAACTTTCAATGCCACAGATGAAAATCTGGAATGGGCATTGGATTTGGAAGCCGACAGAATGCTCAATTCTTTTATTGCAAAAAAAGATTTGGACTCTGAATTTTCGGTAGTGCGAAATGAGTTTGAATCCGGCGAAAATTCACCTTCGGGCGTGTTGATGCAAAAAGTAATTAGTGCAGCATACTTGTGGCATAATTACGGAAAATCAACCATTGGGAATAAATCTGACATTGAGCGTGTTCCAATTGAAAACTTGAAAGCCTTCTATAAAAAATATTACAGACCGGACAATGCCGTATTGATGGTAACCGGGAAATTTGAAAAAGGAAAAACCTTAGACCTTATTGTAGAAAAGTTTGGAAAACTGAAAAACCCGGACCAACCGTTACGAGATATTCCCACGGTAGAACCTCCACAAGATGGTGAAAAAAGGGTTACCCTTAGCCGTGTAGGTGATTTACAAATACTTTCTGCGCTATACCATACAGCAGCCGGATCACATGAAGATTATGCGCCTTTAGCCATTGTAGAAAATGTATTAACCGATCAGCCTTCAGGAAGACTTTACAAAGCATTGGTCGAAAGCAAACAGGCTTCCAATATCTGGAGTTTTTCTCCTTTTACAAAGGAACCCGGATTTATGTATTTTAACGTAGATGTGCCTTCAGATAAATCCCTGGCTACTGCTGAAAATACAATGATTACTCTTTTTGATGAGTTAAAAAACAATCCAATTACCGAAGAAGAATTAAAAAGAGCTAAAGCTAACATCCTCAAACAATACGACCAAATCATGAGAAACTCTTCTTATTTGGGTACATTTACCAGTGAGTTTATTGGTGCAGGCGATTGGAGATTGATGTTTATTCAACGCGACCGTGTGGAAAAGGCTACTTTAGAGCAAGTAAATGATGTTATAAGCCGATACTTTATCAATACCAACCGAACGGTAGGTAATTTTATTCCAACCAAAGCTCCAATACGAATAGAAATTCCGCATACCGAAAATTTAGAGGAATTAGTAACCGGCTACAAAGGAAAAGAAAGCATGGGCGAAGGCGAAGCTTTTGATGTGTCTTATGAAAATATTGAAAGCAGACTGGAAACCGGAGTATTGGAAAAAAGTAATATAGAATACGGTTTTATCAATAAAAATAACCGAGGAGAAAACGTAAACCTTACCTTCGTATTCAGAAACGGTAATGTGAACGACTTAATGAACAAAGGTCGGGTAGCTTCATATACCGCCAGAATGCTTGACAAAGGAACGCAATCTAAAACCCGACAAGACATAGAAGACAAACTCAGCGAGTTAAAGTCGTCTGTAAACTTTAGCGGTTCAAACGGTAAAACCTATGCGTACGTCAATTCTACAAAAGCCAATTTGATGGAAACGCTCGCACTTATGGCAGAAATGTTAAAAACACCGGTTTTTGACAGTGAAGAATTAGAAAAACTAAAAACGCTGGATTTAGCCAATATAGAGCGCAACAAAACCGAGCCTACCTTTTTGGCACAAAACAGATTGGGACAGCTTACTGAAAAGTATGAAAAAGGTCACCCGTTGTATAACATGTCTATCGAAGAACAACTGGAAGCGATTAATGCCGTTACCGTAGAAGACTTAAAGGCATACTATGACGATTTTTACGGAATATCAAATAGCGCATCAGTAGTCGCTATAGGAAACATAGATGAGCAAGCACTAAAGAATTTCTTTGAAACTGAGTTTAGTACATTCAAATCAGATTTGCCTTATACTGAAATTGCCGATCCGCAATCAGACTTTAATCCCGTAAATGAAAACATCTTAACTCCGGACAAGAAAAATGCCCTTTCTATTGGTGTTTTAAGTTTTCCATCCAGCCAGTATGATGAAGATTATGCAGCACTTCAGATTGCCGGATCTATTTTTGGAGGCGGATTTTTAAACTCTCGTATAGCCACCAGATTGCGTCAACAAGATGGCGTAAGTTATGGTGCAGGCGGAGCGGTTAATGTTGACAGTAATAAGGACGATAAAAACTCCTCTATGTTTGTTTACGCAATTTATGCTCCCGAAAACCAAACCAAAGTGCAGAAAGGATTTAAAGAAGAAATTTCTCGCTTTATCGCCGAGGGAATTACCCAAAAAGAACTAGACGATGCTGTAAAAGGTTGGGTGGAAGCCCAAAGCGTTTCGAGAGCTAAGGATAATGAACTTTCCTCTACCATTAATAACAACTTGTACTATGACAGAGACATGATGTTTCATAAGCAAGTAGAAGAAAATGTTAAGAAATTGACCGTAGAAGAGGTAAACAAAGTAATTAAAAAATACTTTAAAGAGTTTAATGAATGGACAGTTGTGAATGCCGGTGATTTTGAAAACTTCGAAATAAAAACAGAAGAAAAAGAAATAGAAGATTAAACGGTTAATACAGAATTAAAAAAAGCTCATCAAGTGATGAGCTTTTTTTTTGCATTAATCCATAAGAATTTCCAGAATTTTTATGGCAGCCTCGCTAACTTTGGTTCCGGGACCAAATATGGCAACAGTACCGGCATCAAATAAAAAGGGATAGTCTTGCTTAGGAATTACACCGCCTACCACAACCATAATATCCTCACGACCGTATTTTTTGAGTTCTTGAATTACCTGCGGAACTAAGGTTTTATGACCTGCCGCCAGCGAAGAAACCCCCAAAATATGTACATCGTTTTCCACGGCTTGTTTTGCTGCTTCTTGCGGAGTTTGAAACAAAGGACCTATATCTACGTCAAACCCTAAATCGGCATAACCGGTAGCTACTACTTTTGCACCACGGTCATGACCGTCTTGCCCCATTTTGGCAATCATTATTCTGGGTCTTCGACCTTCCTGTAGAGCAAAAGCATCAGCAAGTTCACGGGCTTTGTTAAATGAATCGTCGTTTTTTATTTCTTTACTGTACACACCACTAAATGATTTTATTTGCGCTTTATATCTGCCAAAAGCCGTTTCTAAAGCCGCACTGATTTCACCTAAAGTAGCTCGTTCACGAGCCGCTTCAACAGCTAAAGCTAGTAAATTTTCTTTACCTGATTTAGCTGCTTCGGTAAGTTTTGTAAGTCTTTCGGTTACTTTTTTTGCATTTCTGCCGGCTTTAATTTGTTTTAGGCGTTCAATTTGCTGTTGTCTGACCACCTGATTGTCTACTTCCAGAATGTGAAGCGGGTCTTCATGATCCAGAGCGTATTTATTAACCCCAACAATAATGTCCTGCCCCGAATCGATACGAGCTTGCTTTCTTGCAGCGGCTTCTTCAATTCTTAGTTTTGGAATTCCGGCTTCAATGGCTTTTGTCATGCCGCCAAGAGCTTCAATTTCCTCTATTAACTTCCAGGCTTTATGCGCAATCTCATGAGTGAGTGTTTCCACATAGTAGCTTCCTGCCCAAGGATCAACAGTTTTAGTAAGATGGGTTTCTTCCTGTAAATAAATTTGCGTGTTTCTGGCAATACGTGCAGAGAAATCAGTAGGCAATGCGATGGCTTCATCCAGTGCATTGGTATGTAGGCTTTGGGTGCCTCCAAAAGCAGCGGCCATAGCTTCTATACAGGTTCTTGTTACGTTGTTGAATGGGTCTTGTTCGGTTAAACTCCACCCACTGGTTTGACAATGGGTTCGTAAGGCCAGGGATTTTTCATTTTTAGGGTGAAATGATTTTACCATTTTGGCCCACAACATTCTGGCTGCTCGCATTTTGGCTATTTCCATAAAATGATTCATCCCAACAGCCCAGAAAAAGGAGAGTCTGGGAGCGAAAGTGTCAATGTCCATACCCGCTTCAATGCCTTTTTTTATATATTCTAAGCCGTCGGCAAGGGTATAAGCCAATTCAATATCACAGGTTGCACCGGCTTCTTGCATATGATAACCGGAAATACTGATGCTGTTGAACTTTGGCATGTTTTTGCTGGTGTATTCAAAAATGTCCGAGATGATTCTCATGGATGGCGTAGGTGGGTAAATGTAGGTGTTTCGCACCATGAACTCTTTCAGAATATCATTTTGAATCGTTCCGGAAAGTTGTTCCGGGGTAAGGCCTTGCTCTTCGGCAGCTACAATATAAAAAGCCATAATAGGTAAAACGGCACCGTTCATTGTCATGGAAACGCTCATTTTATCCAGTGGGATTTGATGAAAAAGGATTTTCATGTCTTCTACTGAATCAATGGCTACTCCGGCTTTTCCCACATCTCCAACGACACGTTCGTGGTCGCTATCGTATCCGCGGTGTGTGGCAAGATCAAAAGCAACGGAGAGTCCTTTTTGTCCGGCTTCCAGATTACGTCTGTAAAAAGCATTGCTGTCTTCGGCAGTAGAAAATCCGGCATATTGCCTTATGGTCCAAGGACGTTGCACATACATGGTGCTGTATGGACCTCGAAGAAAAGGAGGAAAACCTGCGGCAAAGTTTAGGTGCTCGTAGTTTTTGAGATCATCAACGTGGTAGTGGGATTTTATCTCAATTTCTTCTGCAGTTTGAAAAGTCGAGCGATTATCTTTTTTAGCTGTAGAAGTGTTTTGTAAGGTAATATGTTGAAGATTTTTTCTCAAGTTTTCTTTGTAATAAAAATTTAACGAGGAATTTTATTAAAATCTACCGGGCTGTTGTCGGGTTGTGTCTTTTGTTCTTCCTTGACCTGTGGAGTTACGTTGGCCAAGTTGGCATAATAAAATTGTAGAGCCACAAAAGTGGCTAAGTATTTATCAGAGGTCACTTGTTGAAATTTGGCGTTTAAGGGTGCGCCAAAAAGACTGGCTTTCATGCTGCCGGTATCTATTAAGGCATTGTAAGTTCGGTTTAGCGCTTGGTCTTTGATTTGTTCACCAATACAGGCAAATAAAGGATGCTCATAGTTTAAATTTTCTCCGTTCCACAATCCGGTATCAGCTTTAAGGGTATTGTAAATTTCAATGGTTCGCGGTGTGGCTATCTTGTTGAAATCTATTCGACTTGCATTGCTTGAAGCAATTCTGATGAATGAAGCCATTGCCCGGCTAACATTTTTGTTTTGTGGGTCGTAAAAATTTGTAATGTCATTTTCAAAAGTATAATAGGCTTCTTTAAGTAGTAAAGTGTCTGTTTTTTTGCAGTCTATTAGCTGAGGTTTGTCAGCATATGTATAGTCTATACTTGCAGTTTCTTGTTTACAACTTAAAAAGATGAATGTAAAAATAATTACTAAAAGGCTTAGATGTGTTTTCATAAGTATTTAATTTATTCAGTTTTTAATCGTTCTTGTTCTGTTTTTTCTGAAAGTCGAGTTTCTATAATGGGTTCTATCAGTGTTTTTTCGGAGCGTTGTTTTATAAACGGATATAGTTCCAGCTCGTTTTTCATTTTGTCTTTTGGGTTGGGATGCTTGTTTGTACCCAATAATACCAGTTTGCCGGATTGGAATGCCTCTTGTTCTTTTTGTGCACTTTCTTTGATTTTTCTTTGAATGATGCCTTCTTTTAATTGCTTTAAAAATCCACCGCTGGCTTCAATGTCTTTAAACAATGCTAAGGCTTTTTCGGCTAAATCATGGGTGAGACTTTCTATATAGTATGCCCCGCTAGCCGGATTGTTTACGGCATTGAAGTAACTTTCGTGTTTCAGAATGAGCAATTGGTTGCGCGCTATGCGTTCACTAAACGCATGGGATTTTTTATAAAATACATCATAAGGCAAATTAAGTACCGTATTTGCTCCGCCTAAAATAGCGCTCATACATTCTGACGTAGTACGCAGCAGGTTTGTATTGTAATCATATAGGGTTTTGTTGCGTTTGGATGGACTTGCCAGTATGTGACAGTTTTGATGTAAGCCGTATTCATCGGCTAGTGCGCTGTAGAGTAGTCGTAAGGCACGCAGTTTAGCAATTTCAAAAAAGTAATTACTGCCAACGGCAATATTGAAACTTATAGCCGGTTGGTTTGGATTTAAAAGATGATGGTAATGATTTAAATATTCATTGGCATGAGCTAGGGTATAGGCTAATTGCTGGACTATGGTGGCACCGGCATTTTGATACAGTTGTGATTGCACATTGAGTAAAGTCGATTGAGGATGACTTCCGGATAAGAGATTTTCGAGGATTTTGTGGTCTTGTTTCAGAGAATTGAACCAATTTCCGGTTTTGGTCAGATGCCCGATAACATCAACTTCAATGAACACATTCTTATGGCTTAAGTGTTTCAGAAGATGTTCAATAAAGACTTCTGAAAGAAACTCAAGTTTAAAATGCAAAGTTGTGTCTGCTGGAAGCTTTTGAACCAGGGTTTCCACCTCAATTTGCGCTGAAGGTAAGATAAAATAAATACTGTCTACTCCAGACTCAAGAAGTGACTGTGCTTTTTGGTTGGATTTTTCGGCATCGTTAACAAAAACAGGTTGGCAAATTTTCCAGTTTTTGGCTTGTGTATCAATAGTTAATGGATTTGAACAGTCTTCATACGTGTAAAAGGGCTTGACGTCAACTCCTTCCGGAGTTTTCCATACAAGGGTTTCGTTGTAGTCTTTTCCTTTTAAATCTACCTGAATTTTTTGTTTCCACTGTTTTGCAGAGACAGGCTGGAATTCATCAAACATAGTTTTACTCATCCTTTTTCAACTTTATGCTGTCTTCATATTCTATAATGTATATATCTTCATTTTCGCGTTTCATGTAATACTCTTCTCTGGCCAGTTTTTCGATACCTTCTTCACTGCTGAGCGCTTTAATGGCTTTTTGGTTTTTTTCTATTTCCTTTTGGTAAAACTCTTTTTCGGCTTCTTGTTTTTTTATTTCTTTGTTTAATTCTCTATGAATAAGATACGAATTGCTGTCTAAAAATAACATCCATACCACAAATGCCAAAAGAATAATGATATAAATATTCTTGAAAGGTTTTAGGTATTTTGTATTTAGTTTAGGCATTTTTTACAAGCGGTTATGGATTATGGTTCTTACAATATCAACTGCTACGGTGTTGTATTTATTGTTGGGAATGATAATGTCTGCATACTCTTTCATGGGTTCAATAAATTGTTCGTGCATGGGTTTTAGTGTGTTTTGGTAGCGGTTTAGCACTTCGTCGAGGTCTCTTCCGCGTTCAGTAGTATCTCTTTTTAATCGTCTAATCAGACGTTCGTCACTATCAGCATGCACAAAAATTTTAATATCAAACATTTCGCGCAATTCCGGATTGGTAAGTATCAAAATTCCTTCAACAATCATTACTTTTCTGGGATGTGTTAAAATGGTATCTCCGGTGCGGTTATGTTTTACGAAGGAATATACGGGTTGCGGAATGGTTTTGCCGGATTTTAATGCTTTTAAATGACTTTCAAGCAGTTCAAAATCTATCGAACGCGGATGGTCAAAATTAATTTTTACACGTTCGTCATAGCTTAAATGCGAGGTATCTTTATAGTAGGAATCTTGTGAAATTACTCCAACTTCACCTTCGGGAAGTTCGTTTAAAATTTGATTCACCACAGTGGTTTTTCCGCATCCGGTTCCACCTGCAATCCCAATTATTAACATAGTACAACTTTTTTTGAACTAGGCAAATTTACTATTATTTCTTTGGAATAATTTTAACAATACCAAGATTTTCAATCCCTACATAAATATACCCGTCGGGACCTTGTTTAACGGTGCGAACACGACCCAAGCCTTCCAGGAGTTTTTCTTCCTGTATTACGGTGTTATTTTTGAGCACGCAACGGTTCAAATATTGGAATTTAAGTGAGCCCACCAAAAGATTATCTTTCCAATCGGGATAGGTGTTTCCGGTTACAAATGCCATGCCGCTGGGAGCGATTGATGGTGTCCAGTGATGTATAGGTTCTTCTATACCGGGAAGTGTAGTGTGTTTGGTGAAGGTAGAGCCGTCATAGTTAATCCCGTAGCTTACTTTAGACCAGCCGTAATTTTTTCCGGAATGTATAATATTGATTTCGTCACCACCACGTGGTCCGTGTTCATGTGTCCAGATTTCACCACTTTCCGGATGTAAAACCATGCCTTGCGGGTTACGGTGTCCATAAGAATAAATCGCTTTTTTTGCTTTTGGATGGTTTACAAAAGGGTTGTCTTCAGGGATGTTTCCATTGTCGTGAATTCTGTATATTTTACCACAGTCTCGGGTAATGTCTTGTGGATTTGTATCGCGATTACCTCTGTCGCCAATGGAAAAATATAAATAACCTTCATTGTCAAAGGCTAATCTTGAGCCAAAATGGACCGCCTGATTAGAATCCGGAATGGCTTTATACAGTATTTCTTTTTCAACCAGCGTGTTACCCTTTAGTTTAGCTCGCATTATGGTGGTATTGGCTCCGGTATTTTTATCAGAAGCAGAAGCATAAGAAAAGTAAACCCAATTGGTGTTTTCATAATTAGGGTGTAAGACTATATCCATAAGTCCGCCTTGACCTAAAACTTTAATGTCGGGTAATCCTTGAATTTCTGTTTTGATTCCGTTTTTAAAATGATAGAGTATACCTTGTTTTTCTGTAATTAACATTGCGTTGTCGGGTAAAAAAACAAAACCCCAAGGAATGATGAGTTTATCTACTACTACTTCGTGACTGTAGTTTTTACCTTTGTTTTTTTTGTCTTGTGCACAGCTGCTTGCCGAAAGGGTTAAAATGAATATTAGGCTTAAAAGTTTTGCGTTCATTTGAAGTACGTTTTTCCGAAGTGCACTTAAAGGTAGCCATAATTCTTTTTCTATTAAAAGCTTTAAGAATAATTAACACTACAACAAGAGGTAGTATATACATGTTGTGGTTTGTAACATAAAAGGCTAACGATTATTGTCAAAAAATCTTTTTTGTATAGGTTGACAAAGAATACTAATTTTTACCATACAATCTTTGTATATTGCGATATATAACTATGAAACAGATTTTTTACGCTCAATGAAATTACTAGTAAAAGTCATATTGGTTTGGTTTGTGTATGGTAGTGTTTTTCCACAACAATTACCACCAATACGCCAAGTGTAATCGCCTTGCATAAAGCTCAAAAACAGGGAAAACAAATTCCGGAAGCGTTATCAATCATTGGGTTTTCAGATAATAATATCTTAGCCTTTACCGAACCAAAACTTTCTACTGTAGCACAGCATCCGCTTGATATTGCTTGTGCCACGGTCAATCTTCTCATTGACAAAATAGAAAATAAAAATTTAAATAACGATGAAGTTTTGATTAAAACCGAACTCGTTTTAAGAGGTACTACGTTATAAAATAGTTAACCTTACAGCTGAAAGGGCTAATTTTAAGTGAAAGTAAATAGAAAATAATTTTCTCTACAT
This sequence comes from Flavobacteriaceae bacterium, assembly GCA_035654775.1. Lineage (GTDB taxonomy): Bacteria > Bacteroidota > Bacteroidia > Flavobacteriales > Flavobacteriaceae > HKST-UBA85. Next base: position 35,319 of record DASRWB010000055.1, read on the forward strand.
AGAGATTAAGGTGGTTGTCCACACAATCAAGGACGATAAGAAAATTCCAATCGCATTGGCAGAAAACGCTTTGTTTCTTTCAATTTTAAACAGATAGGTGGCGATGCTTCCGGCATAAACTCCCGTTCCGGGTAAAGGAATCATTACAAAAAACAAAAGTCCCCAAAAACCATATTTTTGAATTTTGTTTTGTGAGCCTACTTTGGCTCTTCGTGCTACCCAAATGGCGCTTTTTTTATAAGGACGCCAAAATAAAAAATATCGGTTTATTTTATCCAGAAAAAACATCATTATAGGAAAGACCAACAGATTTGCTAAAAAAGCAACCGCAAATACCAAATAAATATTATGACCACTAAGTATTCCATAGGGAATACCTACTTTGGCTTCACCAAAGGGAGAAATACTCCAAAGAAAGGTTATAATAATATCTTGAATCACTTTACTTTTTTAAAGGAATGGCAAAATTAACTAATGCTTTTCAAAAACACTGATAATTAATTCATAATTTTTTTAAGGAAAATTAAAAATAGAAGAATGAGTGTCAACTTTATATAGGAAAAATGATGTTAAAAAAGCTTAATTATTCTATTCTACGGTAATTTTCAGAGTAAATACGATTGCCTTCTTCATCAATTTCAATTTGGATGTAGGTTCTTTCTTTTAAAATTAGCTCAAAAACAAATTCCTTTTTGTTTTCAATTATTTTTTTCATGGAAGCTGAGCCATACTCCAAAACTTCAGTAAGACGAGAGTCTGAAATGCTGTATGTACCATAACCATACCATTCGGTTGAATCAGCAGGTACTTCCTTACTCCACATTACTTTAGTTGGTGTATACATTTTAATTTGCCTGTATCCTTCATTAGTGTTGAAAGAATCGATAATTTGGTTGTCTTTATAGTTGTAATATCCGGTAAGTTCCCAAGTGCCTTCAAGAGTATTTGTTGTTTTGTTTTCCATTATCAGGGTTTTGGCGTTGGCTTCTTTTGCATATTCATTACAGCTTACAAGTAGAATAAAAAATGGACAAACAATTTTTAAGAATTTCATAATATATGAGTTGAAAAAAGCTTCCTTACTAATTTACAAAAAAAAATGCACTTTTATATAAGTTATAACAATTTTACCATAGGCAATGTTAATAACTTCTATGTAAGGTTTTGTACAAAAAAACTACTTTTGTCCTGTAATATTAATGAAAAGAATTATGTCAGATTCAATTGAAAAAGTAAAGTGTTTAATTATAGGTTCAGGTCCGGCAGGCTACACGGCAGCTATATATGCAGCAAGAGCAAATATGCATCCGGTGCTTTACCAAGGAACTCAACCCGGCGGACAATTAACCACAACCAATGAAGTAGAAAACTTTCCGGGTTATCCTGATGGAATAACAGGACCCGAAATGATGATAGAGTTTCAAAAGCAAGCCGAACGTTTTGGGACAGACATTAGAGACGGATGGATTACCAAAGTAGATTTTTCGGGCGATATCCATAAAGTATGGGTTAATGATTCCAAAGAAATACACTGCGAAACAGTAATTATTTCTACAGGAGCTTCCGCAAAATATTTAGGCCTGGATTCTGAACAAAAATATTTAAAACTCGGCGGTGGCGTTTCAGCCTGTGCTATATGTGATGGGTTTTTCTATCGAAATCAGGAAGTGGTAATAGTAGGTGCAGGAGATTCTGCTTGTGAAGAGGCACATTACCTGTCAAAGCTCTGTAAAAAAGTGACTATGTTGGTTAGACGTGATGAGTTTAGAGCTTCAAAAATCATGGAAGCACGTGTGCGAAAAACACCCAATATTGAAATTTTATTCAATACCGAAACCGAAGAAGTATTGGGCGACGGACAAGTCGTTACCGGTGTAAAAGTAAAAAATACCCATACCGGAGAAACCAAAGAAATTCCGGCTACCGGATTTTTTGTTGCTATCGGGCATAAACCCAATACAGATATTTTTAAAGACTTTCTGGAACTTGACGAAACCGGATACATTATAAATGTTCCCGGAAGTGCAAAAACAAACATTGAAGGCGTTTTTGTGAGTGGTGATGCCGCAGACCACGTATACAGGCAGGCTGTAACTGCAGCAGGTACGGGCTGTATGGCGGCCTTAGATGCAGAACGCTATTTGGCGGCCAAAGATTCAGAATTTGAAATATCAACCTCTACTTACAATTAGAGAGCCATTTTAAAAGCTATTAAAAAATCCAAAACGCAAAGTTTTGGATTTTTTTTATTAAATAATATACGGAAATAACACTTTTAGGTTGCTGACAAAAGTCATATTTTATAAATACTATATATCGGAAATTTGTAACATAATTTAAAAACAAATGGTATGAGAACAATTAAATTCAAAAAAATGATGCCGCTAATTTTAACAGTCATCATTTCGATTTTTTACAGTGAAAACATCTTGGCACAACAATTTAAACTGGACAATGCCAAGTCTGCTTTAACTGTTTACGGAACTTCAAGCCTACACGATTGGGAGATTAAAGCCCAAAAACAATCGGGTATTGTAGCGCTACAAAAAGAAGAAAACCTAACACTTACACAACTGGAGGTAAGTATAGAGGCCGAAAGTCTTAAAAGTTATAAGACTGCCATGGACAAAAACACCTACAAAGCCTTGAAAACAGACCAGCACAAGTTTATTACCTTCAAGCTGGTTCAGGTCAAAAAAATGGAAGATTTAGGTAATTCCGTATATCGGGTTACTGCTTCAGGAAAGCTTACTATTGCAGGTGTTGCAAAAACCACAGACTTAACTTTTAAAATGCAGATGTCAAGTAATGCCGTTACACTGGAAGGCGAAAAAACATTCAATATGACAGAGTACGACATCAAACCCCCAACGGCCTTATTGGGAACCGTAAAAACAGGCGATCAAATCACCATAAAATTTAAAACCATATTAACAAACTAAACTATTCATTATTAAATTTATACAATTATGAAAACACTTTTTAAACAAACATTATACTTAGCGTTATTTCTTTTCTCTGTAAGCATTTTTGCTCAAGACAGAAACCTTGACAATTACAGACAACCTGACCAAAGAGGGATTCATGTATTTGAAGCTCCCAAAGACACCACATCTACTTTTGAAAATGTAAAAGTAAGAATAGGCGGTGCTTCTACACTTCAGTTTCAAGCTTTAGACCACGAAAACGGGGTTCCACAAAGCAACATTGACAATGAGACTGTGCAGCCACTTAAAAACATTGGCTACAACTTCAACTTGGCCACTGCAAACCTAGATCTTGATGTTGCCTTGGCTAAAGGCGTAAGAATGCATTTAAGAACCTATTTGTCTTCACGTCACCATCCGGAACCTTATGTAAAAGGTGGATATTTCCAAATAGACAATCTGGACTTCATAAAAGAAGGAACATTGGCTGAACTTATGAAATATGCTACCATAAAAGTAGGGCATATGGAAAACAACTACGGTGATGCTCATTTCAGAAGAACAGATAATGCTCAAGCTATTTACAACCCGTTTGTAGGCAACTTGATTATGGATGCTTTTACCACAGAAGTAGGTGCCGAAATTTACTACAGAAGAAATGGTTTAATTAGTATGATAGGTTTTTCAAACGGTAAACTAAACCAGTCTGTAGCAGCAGGTGCCAATGATAAAACCGGTGGTGCTTCATTCTTAGCCAAGCTGGGATATGACAAGCAGTTCAACGACGATTTTAGATTTAGATTAACCGGTTCCATGTACACCACAGGATATGTGCCTACTAACTATTTATACACCGCAGACCGTGCCGGTTCCAGATATTATTTAGTATTAGAGCCTCCTTTAACTAGCCAAGGGGCTACAACTACTCCGACTAACAGTTACAAATCAGGACGTTTTGATCCCGGTTTCAGAAACAGAATTACCGCCATAATGTTCAACCCGTTTGTTAAATACAAAGGACTAGAGTTTTTTGGAACACTGGAATTAGTAAGTGGTAGAACAGCTGCCGAAGCCGACAACCGCAACGCTACTCAATTTGGAGGTGAAGTAATATATCGTTTTGGAAATGCTGAGAATATATACATCGGTGGCCGTTACAATACCGTAAGTTCTGAGCTTGCAGGTGGTCTAGATGTAGATATTAGCAGAGTACAACTGTCTGCCGGATGGTTTTTAACCAAAAACATTTTAGCCAAGGTTGAATATGTGGCTCAAAAATATGATGGTTACCCCGATACAAATATATTACACGAAGGTAAATTTAGTGGATTAATGGCCGAGGCCGTAATCAGTTTCTAATATTTTATATTTTTTTGCATGCCTTAGGATAACTAAAATTTACAAAATTTGTATCTTAAGGCATGTTTTTTGTAAAGAATACGAGTATATTCATTAATAAACCGGCTATGAAAAATTTACTTTATCTATTGGGGCTTTTTTTAACGGTAGCTTTTACTACTGTAGAATTCACCAAAAAATCTACTCATGTAGTAGTAGAAAACGACAGTGAAGTATCTATTTCCGGGAATACAAATATCAATTCTTTTAACTGCTGTTATAATATTAATAAACTAGACAATCCAATCCCGGTTCACTTTGAATCCAGAAATAAAAACATGGTGTTTGATGCTACTTATCTGGAACTGGAAAACGAGTGTTTTGACTGTGGAAATAAAGGCATTAACAAGGACTTCAATAAGCTTTTAAAAACAGAAATTTACCCCAAAATTAAGCTTAAACTCAAGGAAATACAAAAAGGAACTACTAAAGACGAGTCGCTGACTGCACTTGTAGAAATTAGTATAGCAAACAAAATCAATACCTACAAAATACCTGTAAGTGTTGATCAAGAACAAAAACTTTATGTGGAAGGTGAATTGCGTTTAAAGCTTGAAGATTTTCAATTGGAACCTCCCAAAAAAGCGTTAGGTCTTATTGTAGTTAAAGATGAAATTAAAGTAATTTTTAAGCTTAATCTTAAGCAGGTATAATACTCATATATCAAGTTTAATTAAAAAAAACCATCTCGTACAAGTTTACCTTGTTTGAGATGGTTTTTACTTTGGTTGGTTTAGGTTGGTTATATTTTAGAAATACTTCCTGAAGCACCGTCATTACTGTTAATTATTTCCGGATTTCCGATATAGGAAATAGAACCGCCGCTACTGGCTTTGGCATGAAGTTCGTTTATTGCAAAGACATCTATATTGCCGCCGCTGGAAGCTCTAACGGTTGCTACATTGGTTTTAAAGTCCGTTGCTTTTACAGTGCTTCCACTTGAGGATTGAGCTTGTAGTGTGTTTGCATGACCGCTTAAATTTACAGTGCTTCCGCTACTGGATTCGCAAATAACCTTATCGGCATTCAGCTGAAGTTGAAGGTAACTGCCGCTGGAAGTGTCTATCTCAAATTGAGAAGCATTTAGAGTTCCTTTTGCATGAACTTCGCTGCCGCTGGTAGCTTTAATTTTGGTTAACGCGGTATAGGTTACATACACTTTTTTAGAAGCTGCCCAATTGATGTTATCTTCAGTGGTAATTTTTAAAATATTGTTTTTTACTTCAGTCGTAATAATATCCTGTAAGTTTTCGTCTGCTTCTACGGTAATACTTTCTTCATTGCCTTTGGTTAAAATAACCTCAAGTCCTCTTGCAGCGTGAATTTCGCTAAAGGCATAATTTACGGTTCTTGATTCGGTGACGATGTTTCCGTTTCCTTTTACGCCCATATTAAAATCGAATTGGCAAGAAAAGGTTACTAAAGCCAGCATCGTGGATACAATAATTTTGGTTAGTGTTGTCATATCTGTTCGTTTTTTGATTAATGATTCAAAAGTCTAAACCTTTTAGAGAGTTTTGAATTTTTTTTGATTGAATTGTTATTTTTTAATGATGAATTGTTTTATTGTTTATCTGTGGTTATTTGGATACCGTCTTGCTCAGTGATATTTACTTTTATACTTTCATTTTTAGCTTTTATTCCGTTTTCGTTTAAATCGATTTCTAAACTATCATCTTCAAAATTCATAGCTTCGTTAGTTATCTTTAGTCGCGCATCATCACTGTTTATATCTATATTTATCCGTGTGCTGTTTTGTTTACAGGTTAAACACATAGCATCTTCTTTCACAATCTGTAACACATGATCGGTATGGTTATAGTGTACCACATTGTCTTTATGGTATTCTAAAAAATACCGTGTGTTTTTGTTTGGATTTACAAAACTGCCTTCGGGCAAATACACGGTAATGTTTACTTTTTGATTATGGTACTTGTTCTCCGGATGCGTTAGTATATAATTGTCCAGTAGTAAAGTGTTGCCTTCTAAGCTGTAACCGTACTCTATTTTTTGGGCAAACTCTTTTGCAGCCAGGTAATCTTTCCCTCGCGATTGTTTTTCTATTTCTATGCTTGCAATGGTATCGGTCGTGGTTTTAAAATACAGATTTACATTTTTTAGTAAGAGTGTTTTTTGATCGTTCTCATTGTAAACAATTTCAAAACCATCATGATTATGCATTCCATCTGAATTATTTCCAAATTTACCGGCCTGCATTCTTACCTGTAGCGTGTCTGTAGGTTGAAGGTAAAATTCTTCACTTTGCAATACGGAAGCTTCTTTAGAAAATTCAGCAGCATATTTTATGCCTATGGAAATAAGAGCAATAAGGGAAACCAGCCATAATCCTAATAAAGTAAACTTCGCAATTCTTCCTATAGATTTCAGGTTTTCGATGAGTATTTTTAAACCTAAATAGAGCAAGAAAAATAAGGGAATTCCAAAGCATAAAAACAGCAATAATGAACCTACCCAAATAGGGATGCTGGCCATATTTAAAGCTTCAGGGTAGTCCATCCACCAGGGTTGAATAAATGATGTACTTCCTAGCGAGATAGCACTGACAATGACAGCAAACAAACCTGCAGCAGCACTTATAATTAACAGGATTCCAAAGAACTTAGCAAACAACTTTAAGAAGAACATAAAAATGTCGCCCAGCGTGTCAAAAAAAGACTTGGAATTGCTTTTTATTTTGTTTCCGTACTTTTCGTAATCTACATTTTTTACGGTATCGGTTACATTTTCAATTCCGTCTTTGATTTTTTTTTCAATGTTACTAATGTTAACCGGTTCGCCGGTCATGGTAAGTTTTTCGGCAGTTGTAACTGCTTCAGGAACTAAAATCCAAAACAGGATATAGATGAAAATAAAAGTTCCACCCGAACCTAAGGTAAGCAATACCCATAGCAAACGAACCCAAACGGCATCAATACCTAAGTAGTGTCCAAGTCCTGCTGCTACACCGGCAATGTAGGAGTTGTCCTTGTCGCGATATAACTTTTTGGTGGTTTTGGATGAGGTATGTTTTTTAGGGTCATCTTCAAATATTTCATCATCAACAAGATAGTCTTCGGGTTGCCCCATAATGGCAATAACTTCATCAACTTGCTTGATGGAAACCACTTGCTTGTCGTTTACTACGCGTTCGCTGAACAATTCGGCAATGCGTGCTTCAATATCTGCAATAATTTCAGATCGCCCTTGAGAATCTGTAAACGAACGCTTAATAGCCTCAAGATAGCGTTGTAGTTTTAGGTATGCATCTTCATCTATATGAAAAAATATACCGGCTAAATTTATGTTGACTGTTTTATTCATTTTTTTGCTGATTTTTGACTTGTTACTAGGTTAACGGCGTGTTGTAATTCGCTCCAGGTTTCGTTTAATTCGTTTAAAAATAATTTACCGGTTTCGGTAAGGCCATAATATTTACGCGGTGGTCCGGATGTTGATTCTTCCCAGCGGTAGTTAAGTAGACCTGCATTTTTAAGTCTTGTCAATAGGGGATAAATGGTTCCTTCTACCACAAGTAGTTTGGCATCTTTAAGCGTGTCTAAAATTTCTGCAACATAGGCGTCTTCATCTTTTAAGACGGAAAGTATGCAGTATTCCAGTACACCTTTTCGCATTTGTGCTTTTGTGTTTTCTATCTTCATGTTATAATGAGATTAATGGATAAACTGTTCATTTTTTGATGGGATTGATTGATGGTTATTTTAAAAAATTTATGGTGAATGGATACGAGTACAACTGACCGTCTCTCGCTTTTAAACTGGCATGGATTATCAGTGCAAGTTCAATAATAAAGGCAATAACGGCTATTGCACCCAAGCTTCCTGTAATATATAATAAAGGTGACGGATTTGAAATGTTGATATGAAAACCGTCAAAACCGTTGAAATCTATAAAATCTATACCATTAAAGAGTTTAAATACAAAAAACGGAATGGAAATGGTACCCAAAATAACCGCATACAAAAAGATACTAAGTTGAAAGTTTAAGATTTGTTTTCCATGACTGTCTACAAAACCGGATTTCTCTTTATTCAATACCCAAAGCACCAAAGGACCAATAATATTTCCTAGCGGAAAAAAGAACCTCGAAAAGGTGGAAAGATGAATAAATGTTGCAATATTTTTTTGTTGATTATCTACCATGATTAAATTCATATAATAGTTTCTTATGCAAATATATATCTAAAAAAAGGTATTATGCAATACAAAGTACTAAAATTTAACAAAATATTAACAATATTAATCCTGTATATTTTTGCTATTTTTATGAAAACCAAAAGCAGAAATGTATAAGGGGTAAAACAAAGTGTACTATATATTTTTGTCTGGTTTTTGTCTGATTTTATCAGCGATATCAAGGCTTTCTGGCGATTCAAATATATTTTAGCTCAAAAACAGATTGTCCACTTATTACAGTATTAGTACCATTCCAGTTCCTTTTTTTAGGACCAAAATTACCATAGGCATAAAGATACTACCACTTAACCACTAAAACAAGCTTTAAACGGGTATTATTAGGTGTTTCTAGCAATAATTAAACCCTCATTTTTAAGTGTCTTAATACAGTTTAAACAGCTCTGAAAAAATTAAAAATTATGCTTGGGGGTACACTTGGGGGTACACTTGGGGGTACATTAGATATTAAAAATAAACCTTTAAAATACCCCTTTAACGCTTTTTAAATACCTAAAAGTGGCGTTTTTTTCATTTAAACACCCCTTTAATGCAACTATATTTACAAACACGAAAGCTTATTTACTCCTGTTTTTATGCGGTTTTAGCAAGTTTTAAGCGTGTTTTTGCAACGGTTTTTTTTGTGTGTGCGTATGTAGTTGTGTACAATCTGTTTTTTAACGCATTGCGTTTATTCTGATACTTGCTTTAACTAAAGCAAGAGCTCTAACCTTTTTTAGCGGAATGTCTTTTGGCTGGTGGTGTTGATTCTCAGAAACAAGTTTAATGTAATCGTCTCCCTTATTGCTTCGTTGAATCCATTTGACTGAAACATATTCTTCTCCGGATAGATCTATAGATATTAAATACATCTCACCAAAGAAAATATTATTGATGTCCAACTCCAATTCTTTATACATCACTATATCTCCGCTTTTTAGCAAAGGATACATGCTATCGCCGGTAACCCCAACTGCACCATCGCACTTGGGTAAATTCGGAATACTTATAAAATCAATAGGTTGTGTGTCGCCTTGATGCTTAAAAAGAGATACTAATCCAGCTGTAGCCTCAAGATCATAAAGAGGAATATCTTGATAACCATGATTACGATCTGTCCTTAACTTATATACGTTTACAGATCCATTGGTTACTTCAATTAAAGGAGATCCTTTTCCAGTCAAAAGCCAGCCAGGATTGACATCATTATATATAGATAATAATTTATCTAAAGCATCTGAATTTAAAGCTGTTTTTTTTTGTGATCCCTTAAAGCTGCCGTATGTCATGCCTATACTTTCGCAAAATTTTTCATAGCTAACGCCTTTAATTTTAGCAACTTCTAAAACCCGCTCTTTAATGTAGGATAAATTTTTATCCATATTTTGTTTTTTAGATAATATTTTATCTATATTTGTCTATGACAATTATAAACGCAAACAAATATATGGAAAATCAACCTATAATCATTTCGTCAACACATAAAAACCAGTTGGCTCAGGAGTTCAATACCTCCAAACAGTCAGTGTTAATGAGCCTTAGGTACGTTTTCAATTCTCCGCAGGCAAAAAAAATACGGGAACGCGCTAAAGAGCTTCTTATCGAAGAAGCCTCAAAAATTGAAGAAAACCTAAAAGAACATATATAAAATGCCCCAACTATTACCTAATAACATTGTTGCCGTTTATTGGAAAGAGCTCGTGCCTCACTTCTGGTCAGACTATCACTCTCTAAAGCGCAGACTAGCTACCGATGAGAAAAAAGGTTATGGCCTCAAGAAATTACAACGCGGTGGTGGCAAAGACACTAGGCTACTTATTGATTACGACTCTTTACCAAAAAGATACCAACAGCAACTACCTGATCCAAGAGTCGCCGAGCATCTACTGGAACCTTTCTACATTGTAGACCGCGAAACACAAGACTACTATCACAACTACCAATATCCTGATGGTTCCTATCTGCTGCCCGAGACCATCGAGGAGCTCATTGTAAACGCTTCAGTTCTAAAAGCGGCTATTCAGTTGGAAGAGGCACGTAAGCGCGAGCGCATGACCAAAGGCGGTTCCATGCGAGGCATTGCCAAAACCATTTTTGAAGATGTGCACGATTTCAATGGCTACCTTATGCAGCACCACGGTGTGAAACATTCTTTAAACACCACTTATAAACGCTTTCAACAGCAATTAAACGCTTTCAAAGAGCAATCCTATTACGGCATCATAAAAGACCCTGAAGGTAACAGCAAGAAAAACGCCATGAAGCGGGACGATGAGACCCAAAAACTACTCCGTAACCTATTGGCGGGACGTGATACCAAGCCAACACCGTCCCAGGTTGCAGATGAATACAACGCCTTCCTTGCCGGTTATATAGAGGTTGTAAATCTAGACTCCGGCGAAGTGTATGATCCCAAGAACTACAAACAACTAAGCCCACGCACCATTACTGCTTTCCTTTCAACCTGGGAAAGCAAAATAGGGACCGATGCCAAACGCTCTGGAGACCGCCAAAAGCTCATCAATCAATACATTCCTTACCATTCTTTTGAGCGACCGGTTCTGGCAGGAACCATCATTTCTATAGACGACCGCCAACCGCCCTTTGAATATGCCGAGGGCAAGCGTATGTGGTGGTATATAGGCATAGACGTGGCCAGCGAGTGCATTACCGCTTGGGCCTACGGCAAGACCAAGGAAGAGCTTATCAAGAACTTTTACAGAAGCCTAGTAGCCAACTACCAAAGCTGGGGCGTTCAACTTCCTGCCGAAATTGAATGTGAAAGCTCCTTGAACAGCAGTTTTACAGATACCTTTTTAAAAGAAGGTGCCATGTTTGAGCATGTTAACATCTTCCGAAACAATGCCCGCTCCAAGATAATAGAGCGCTTCTTCAGGGATTTAAGGTACCAGCTGGAAAAAAGCCGTGTAGGCTGGCTGGCGCGTCCCTTTGCACGCGACGAAGCCAACCAGGCTGGACCGGGCAAAAAGCAAATTGTTCCTTACGATCAATTGGTCAAGCAATGCATGCAGGACATCGTTACCTGGAACAATATGCCCAAAAAGGGAACCAAGACCAGCCGCTTTGACTACTTCATGCAGAACCAAAACCCAGACTTGGCAACCACCAACTACAAAAGCTTTATACAACATTTGGGCACCAAGCAACCCACCTCATGCAAAGCAGGAATTGTAAAGCTACAGACCCGTGAGTGGTTGCTTGGAGACAACGGAACCATCTACACCGGAGAGAAACTCATACGCCTGCTCAAGCAAGTAGAAAGGCAAGATATTGATGTGTACTATATGGCCTCTACAAAAGGCGATATCATAAAAGCACTGGTTTACAATCCGGGCAATGGCCGATATATATGCGAAATCCTGCCCAAGCCTCAAGGCATGAGAGGTAAAAAAGAAACGACCGAAGAGCATTTACAGGCTAAAGCCATTATGTCAGCCTATACCAATACGGTGGCTGCCTTTATGCGCACGCAAAAGAACACTATTGAACAGGTTACGGTTATCAACAATACATCACAAATGGTAAGCAACACATTCAACATTGAAGGTTTTGAGGCTTTTCAAGACATTATCGACATGCCCAATACATCTGTTGAACCGTCAGCCGTAAACGAACAGGAAATAGAACTAGAAACCGAATTTTTTAACGATCCATCAGATTCATTATGAGCCAACTTACAGAAGAGTACAAATTACGCATCATTGAAGCTATTAAAGACCAAAGCTTCAAGTTTAAGACCCAAAAAGCACAAGCCAGCAGCTTGGGCGTAAGCCCTGCCCAGTTTAGTCGAATTATTGGAGGCGATATTGACAAGGTAATCAGTGAAGATAAATGGGGCGAAATAGCCAATAAGTACAATGTGCCTATAGAGGTCAACGCATTTTTCTGGCATACTGCCTATACGCAAGTATACCATACCATTTACAATCAACTGGAAACATGTCAAGACGAAAGCATAAGCGCTATATTCTGTGACATAGCCGACATTGGTAAAAGCTTTACGGCCAAAGATTATGTAAGCCGACATAACAATGCCATACTGGTAGATTGCTCCCAGAACAAGTCAAGAACAGCCCTAATAAGGGCCATAGCACGCGAATTTGGTATTGATTGGCAAGACAGTATACGTACCGTGAGAAAAGACCTCATTCAGTATATGAGAGCGATGACCAAGCCCTTGGTGATACTAGACGAGTTTGGAGATTTGGATTACCCGGCTTACCTAGAAGTTAAATCACTTTGGAATGCTACCGAGTGGCGATGTGGTTGGTACATGATGGGCGCCGACGGATTGGCCGCTAAGTTTGACAGATCTCGTCAGCTTAAAAAAGTAGGTTTTGCAGAATTATTTAGTCGGTTGGGAAGCCGCTACCAAAGAGTTACTCCTGAAGATTCCACACGCCGTCGCGAGTTTCTCATTAAAGAAATAGCAAGAATACTAGAGGTTAATAAATCCACACACTCACCATTACAAATGTTTGCCCTTACCGGAGGTAGCCTAAGAAGGGTATACATAGAGTTGCGTAAAGAGAACCGAAAAGTCAAGAACATAAATGTGCAAGTAGAGGCATAAATGGCAAGAGCATTAACCGTAGCAAATCTATTGAGTAAGAAGTATGAGACATATCTATTTGAAGGCATTTTTAAGATGGTTTTCGGCTGTCCAAGCCTTTACGGGATATGGCTCATTTATGGCAAGGACAAGAACGGAAAGACTTGGGGCACCTTGCTACTTGTTGGTTACTTGAGCTCTTTTACCAGAGTATGGTATATAAGTGCCGAAGAAGGTCTAGACCTAGAGTTTCAAGCCGCAGTGGTGAGGGCAAAAATAGACCCAAAAACTAGAAACATACACTTTAGCGAGTATGTATCTATTGAAGAAATAAAAGACCGCCTCAAGGCTAGAAAAGCCCCAAAGGTAGTTGTTATTGACAACCTGAGTATGTACAAAGGAGAGCTTACCAGTGAAGGCGTTAAGCAATTAAAACTGGAATTTCCAAAAACGCACTTTATCATGGTGGCCCATGAGGAACGTGGCGAGCCTTACACTGCAGCTGCGGTAATGGCCAAGAAGCTCGCCAAAGTCATTATAAGAGCCCAAGGCCTTGCCTTGCACGTAGGTGGTCGTGTTCCCGGAGGAACCCTAACCATAGACGAAGAAAAAGCCATGCTGTATCATGGAACTAATATCATAAAATAACCAAAACTAATGAAAATTCAAATCCATCAAATTCTAACACTTAACAAGTTGCAGTATCTCAACTTTGTTAATGAGCAGTACAATGCCTGGTGTAAAAGTCTATCCGATATGTTTTTAATTCCTGCAAGGGAACTCCAAATTAATCGTGAGCTTTACAATTGGTTTCTTGCCAAGTGGGATGCGCGCGTAGTTACCCCTTTTCTTAAGGAAAATGAAGAATTTATCCTTGCGGGAATTCAAGGACCTGTGTATTGGGACTTATTTCTTAACCATGTAAAATCACCATACTCCATGCGTAACGTATTCCCCGGAGTATTAATTAACAACATCAAAAAACAACATTACAAAAAAATCAACTCTTAACTGAAAAACTATGAAAAACACAGCCACTCAATTTAAATCTAACGACGCTTTTTGGATTGACGAAACCGGTATAGAGATACCATACAGCAGAACTACTAAAGCTGAGCGATTAATGGAACGCCACAGTGCCAAGATACTCAAGCAGGCGCTTAAAATAAACAGCCAGCTCTCAAGCTTCAAGAGCACCATACGCGATCTGTCACAGCAGGCCTACGAGGCATTTATGGAAGAAAAGCAATCTAACAAAGAGAGCAAAGGCAACTTTACCTGGTACAATTTTGACCGATCCATCAAGATTGAAGTATCAGTAAACGAGCCTATACAGTTTGATGACCTGACCATCAAGGCCGCCAAAGACAAGTTTGATCATTTTCTCAAGGAAAACGTCACTTCTAAGAATGAGTTTGTCAAGGAAATGGTCATTGATGCCTTTCAGACCCAGCGCAGTGGCCAATTGGACACCAAGCGCGTCATGAACCTGACCCGTTACGAGCGAAAGATAAACGACCCGTTATTTTCTGAAGCGGTAAACCTGATCAATGAGTCCATTCGCCGTCCTAAAAGCAAAACCTACTTCAGGGTTTGGCAAAAAGACGCTGCCGGAGAGTACCAAAATGTAGAATTGAACCTATCAAGCATTTAGATATGAAAACACCAAACTTTTGGCACGGCTTAATTGGCTTAGCATTTGTAGTCATGATTGGAGCCATCCTATCTATGCTTTGGGGCTATGAGTCAAACAAAGGAAATATTGTAATCTCCTGTCTTTTAGTGATGGGTGTAAGTATCATAATTGCAGACATAACAGACAGACATGGCGGTGGAAATAGTACAGTTTAACGACCGGGAAATACTAGTGAACGATAAACTGGTATTGCTTAACATAGACGGTCAATGGGAAGCAAAAATAGAGCTCACGCCATCTGAGGAACGTGCCCTTAAAGCGCATTTAAGATCTTTAAAGTGGAGGATTAGAGGATAGACAAAAAACCCTTGTCAGGGTTGATGCGGCGAACATGCAACCACAGTACTGGCCTTCACGCCTGGACGTCTTCTAAGGTAATATAGAGCAGGCTGTGAATTGTAAAGGGCACTCTAACGAAGCCATTACTGCCCAAATGCGCGCAAAGACTGACAGCACGGAAAGACGGCATTTTTTAAAAAATTAAAAGCACTAAGTCCGGGATTGATAGCATGTCCCCAATCTACCGTCAAAGAAGGACTTAGTGCTTTCCCTAAAAACCTACAAACATGGTAAAAGTAATAGTATTACTAATTGCAAACCTAATAGCCTTATGGCTACTTATTAAAGTGAATCATGAAAAATCTAATACCAAATGATTACAGCCGCTGCAATAACCACCAATGCCAAAAACGGAGTAATTGCAAAAGATATTTACAGTTGGGTGTAGACTTTAAAGATGCCAACGAGCATGTAGGCTCTGTATTGGCATCAAAAAAGGTGTTTTCAACTGTTCCCGTAACCCGGTTTGATGAAAACAATTGCCAAAACCAAATAGTATGATACCTGTATCCAAAGACCAAAAACGTCGTATTGCTATTCTTGTAAAAGGAGATAAAGAACTTAAGCAAGTACTAGTTCAGCAAGTAACCGGTGACGAAGCTAAAACCAGTACCAACGACCTTACCCATGCGCAGGCCAACCAAATCATATCCAAGCTTGGAGGCAAGCCGTTCTATTATGACAATTGGGCATTGTTTGATAAAAACAACAAACAACACCTTAACATCCTTTCTCTGGCTATGCAATACGGTTGGAGCATTCCACACCCAACCCGAGGCGAAATAGCCGATTTAGGTCGTTTGAGCGAATGGCTAAAGCACGACAAAAAATGCCCGGTTCATAATAAGCTTATCAATATGATGCCAAACGAGTTGAGCAAGATCATTCACGCCCTAGAACAAATGATAAAATGGAAGTACAAAAAGTAGATTCCCGCACATGCGAGCATCCCATAGAATGCCAGTTTACCAAGATAATAGAAGCTTCCATAAACTGCGAAACCACCGTAACCCAATGCGCTCTTTGTGACACAACATTAACCAAACCTATAACCGATTGCAGATGATTATACCAAAAGTAGAAATAAAAGTAACGGCTAACGAGCTTAAAGAAGCTTATGCCGCCTTAGACTTCGATTTGCCAAACATACCCGCAGGCTACAATGAACAGCAGTCTCGTAAACTTAAAAACCTTTACAGCTTGCTCGAAGTAGTGCGCATTAAGCTGGCTAAAAAGGTGCTGTCTAACAAAGACAAAAAGAAACCTTTTAAATTGTCGTTTGAGCACTTTGAAGCAGACTGTATACATCAAACTATGATGTGCCTTAAGCTAGAACACTACGCTCAAAACTTCTTCAATAAGCTAGACCAAAAACTCGCATAAATGGAAACCACCTATACCATCATCGCTAAACGTACCGGGAAAATTGTTTTTAAATTCGATTTAAACGGCAATTTAATATTCTTTTCATACGAAGGTGAAGCCTTGACGCCAGAGCAAGTAAAGTGGCTGTACCCTAAAATACCACACCACGAAAAAGGCATGGCTCAATGGTTAAAAATAAAAGAATTTACAATAACCAAAGGTGAGCCCGATATAAGCTTTGAAGTCTTTTGGAACGCCTATGGAATAAAGGCCAAAAAGATACGCGCACACAAGCTATATGAAAAGCTCACGGACGACGATAAATTTAACGCCATTGCCGGCATTAAACGTTATGATAATTGGCTAAAACTGCAACGAGGCATTGCTAAGGCTTTACCCGATACGTACCTATCACAAAAACGCTGGCTGGACGAACTTTAGCGCTATGAAAAAAATCCTAGACATCAATTTGATAGCTGAAATAGTATGCAAGTTCTACAAAGTAGAGCTTGACTATGTTTTTCAGAAAAGCGGCAAGCAGGTAGTGTGTGAAAAGCGCCAAATAATCCATTATTTAAGCTATGAATTTACCGAACTTTCCTATAAAGATATAGGTAACTTCCACCCGGAGTACAAATATGATCATGCCACAGTTTTAAATAGCTGTAGAAAAATAAAAACCCGTCTGGAAGTAGAGAAACCACTGCAGCGGCAAGTACA
>DASRWB010000056.1:0-6287 GCA_035654775.1 Flavobacteriaceae bacterium
CTGCGCCTTTGCGAGAAAATAACTCCTTCTTTAAATAATCTTAAATTTGTATTATGATCACAACTGAAACCCCTATAACGCTCCTAAAAAAACACTTTGGCTTTGACAGTTTCCGCCCCAATCAGGAAGCCATCATCAATAATCTTCTTTCCGGAAAAGACTTACTGGCCATTATGCCCACCGGCGGTGGTAAATCGCTCTGTTTTCAGCTTCCGGCTTTGATGCTGCCCGGTACGGCCATAATCATTTCGCCCCTCATCGCCCTGATGAAAGACCAGGTAGATGCCCTTCATGCCAATGGTATTCCGGCTGCTTTTTACAACAGCACCCAAAGTCAGGAGGTACAAAACGAGGTGCTTCAAAACCTGCAGAATGAAAAAATAAAACTTCTTTATGTCGCCCCCGAAAGCCTGAATTTTCTATTACCGCATCTCAATGAAAATAAAGTCAGCCTTTTTGCCATTGATGAAGCCCATTGTATATCCGCCTGGGGGCATGATTTTCGTCCGGCATATACCCAGTTGGGAACTTTAAAAAACACTTTTCCTGATGTGCCGGTAGCAGCCTTCACTGCCACGGCTGATACTGCTACTCAGGATGATATCGTCAAACAGCTTCACATCCCCAATGCCAAAATACACCTCGCTTCTTTCGATAGAAAAAACCTCTTTCTCGAAGTGCGCCCCGGCACCAACCGCTTACCACAAATCCTTCGTTTTTTAAGAAACCGAAAAGAAGAAAGCGGAATCATTTACTGCCTCAGCCGAAAAAGCACCGAAACTTTGGCGGCTAAACTCAATCAATCAGGTTTTGAAGCACAAGCCTACCATGCCGGACTCAACGCTGAAGAACGCAGCCGTATTCAAGAAGATTTTGTGAATGACCGCACGCCCATTATTGTGGCAACCATCGCCTTTGGTATGGGTATCGATAAGAGCAATGTGCGCTGGGTGATTCATTACAATATGCCCAAAAATATTGAAGGTTACTATCAGGAAATCGGTCGAAGTGGGCGTGACAGCCTGCCGGCACAAACCCTGTTGTTTTACAGCTTTGCCGATGTGGTGAAACTACGGCAGTTTATTGAAGAATCACCCAACCGCGAATTCCAACTGGCCAAACTGGAGCGTATGCAACAATTTGCCGAAGCCTTGAGTTGCCGGCGCATTGCATTGCTCAATTACTTTGGCGAACATATTTCTGAAGACTGCGGCAACTGTGACAACTGCAAAACGCCACCGCAGTTTTTTGACGGCACCGTGCTGGCTCAAAAGGTATGTTCAGCCGTATATCGCCTTTCAGAAAATGAACCTCTGGGGATACTCGTGGATGTGTTGCGCGGTTCTAAAAATGCCCAAGTGTACGACAAAGGGTATCAAAACATCAAAACCTATGGTGCGGCAAAAGACATTCCCTGGCTGGATTTGCAGCAATACATCATTCAAATGGTAAATCAAGGCATACTCGAAATTCGTTTTCATGAAAAAGGCCGCTTGTTGTTAACACCTCTGGCCCATAAGATTCTCTTTGAAGGTAGAAAGGTCAAACTGGCTACATTGCAGCTTAAAGAAAAAATTGACAAGAAAGAACACGTTAAAAAACCGGAAGCCTTTGGTTTGTTTGAAAAGCTGAAACAACTGCGTCGCGAAATTGCCATTGAAGAAAGCGTGCCGGCTTATATTGTTTTCAGCGATGCGGCTCTTAAAGACATGGAAAAGCGAATTCCGGCAAGCAAAGAAGAATTCCTGCAGGTTAGCGGTGTGGGTGAAGTAAAAAGCGAAAAATACGGTCAGCGATTTTTGACTGCAATTCAAGAATTTTTGAATACTTCACATCCCCAACACGAAAACAAAATAAAAAAACTGCGAACTCAGGACGTTTCGTATTCATTGTATCAAAGCGGCCTATCAATTCCTGATATAGCCACAAAAAGAGGATTTACGGAAAGCACTATTTATACCCATCTCATTCAGCTGCATAGTGAGGGGAAACCTATTCCTTTAAACGACTATATTAGCCCCCATGAGATTGAACAAATCCTTAAAGCTAAAGAATCCTTTGATGATTCTGAAAAAAACATCAAACCTATCTATGAGCTTTTAGACGAAAAAATTCCTTATTGGAAAATTAGGATGGGGCTTTATTTAGGCACTTTGAAATAGCATCATAAACCCGCCTCTTTTATTCATACAAAGTATCCTGAAGAATCAACCGCCCGGTTTCTGCCATATTCTTTACTTCCCAAAGGGCTTGGGTTAGCTGATACCTATTACAAACATCATGTACTTCTAAAAACACACGCTCCATTTCCATCACCAGGCTTGTCAGGGGTTGCTCCAGGGTATTGTTCAAATAAAACGTATACATAAGTTTTTGAAGCTTGTTTTTTAATTCATGAACGGTTAAAAAGGGAGCTTCATCTCTACCGGAAATCACCTCTATGCTTTCTGCTAAACTTACCGGCTGTTCCATTTCATTCCATGCAGCACAAACGCTAACGGCAGCTTCGTGGGCAAATACCACGGCTTCAAGCAAGGAATTGGACGCCAGCCGATTTGCTCCGTGCAATCCGGTTGAGGCACATTCGCCATTGGCGTACAAGCCGTGAATAGTGGTTTTTCCTTGGTGATTAACTTTAATACCTCCACACTGATAATGGGCTGCAGGCGCTACGGGAATGGGCTCATTGAAAAGGTCTATTCCTTGTCGTTTACATTCCTTGACGATGGTAGGGAAACGTGCTTTAAGTGCTTTGGGGTCCAGATGCCGGCAATCCAGCCACAGGTGATGCAGGTGGTTTTCTTGCATTTCCCTGAATATCGCCCTACTAATAACATCCCGGGTAGCAAGTTCTCCATCCGGATGATGCCGAAATAAAAACCGTTCACCCTTCTTATTGATAAGATGTGCCCCAAACCCTCGCAAAGCTTCAGTAATTAAAAATAACGGATTCTGTGCTTTTACGGCCAGCGCCGTAGGGTGAAACTGATAGAAGGCCATCGCCTGTAGGGTTGCACCGGCACGCGACGCCATGGCCACACCGTCGCCGGTAGCGATTACCGGATTGGTGGTCTTGGAAAACACTTGTCCGCTACCGCCGGTAGCCAGATAGGTTACTTTGGCCCGGATTAGAATTGGCTTCCCCTGAGGGTTCAAAAACCTGGCTCCGTAACATTGGTTGTTTTGGACGGCCAATTCCGTAGCAAACCACTCTGTTTGAAAATGAATATTACTATACTTCCCGAGTTGTTTTAACAAGGCTTTTTCCATGGCCAGTCCCGTTTGGTCTTTATGGTGGAGGATACGCGCCGTACTGTGTCCGCCTTCACGACCATAGTCCCAGTTGCCTTCCGAAGTTTTGTCAAAAGGCGTTCCCCAGTCTATCAATTCGCGGAGGCGATCCGGTGCTTTTTCCACCACCAGCTTTACTGTCTTGACATTAGAAAACCCTTTGCCGGCCTGAAGTGTATCCATGATGTGAGATTCAAAACTGCCGCGTATATTGTCCATTACTGCCGCGATCCCGCCTTGAGCGTATTTGGTATTGCTTTCAAAGCGGTCGGCTTTGGTCGTCAGGGTGATATGGAGATTAGGCTTTCGCTCGGCGAGCTTTATGGCAAACGCCAATCCGGCTATTCCTGAGCCTATAATTAAAACATCGGTGTGCATAGTTTATGACATTTGGAGCATTCGTTCAATAGGTTTACTTGCTTCCCTAGCCAGTGCGCGGTTTACGGTTACTTCGGGGGTTTCATCACGCAGGCAGCGGTATACTTTTTCCAGAGTATTCATTTTCATAAAGGCACATTCGCTGCACGCACAACTGTTGTCTTGTTGTGCCGGAGCCGGAATAAGTGTTTTGCCCGGTACTTCTTTACTGAGCTGATGCAGGATTCCCGCTTCGGTAGCTACAATAAACGTCGTGGCCGTACTGTTAATGATATACTTGCGCATTTGTGAAGTAGAGCCTACCGCATGTGCAATACGCAGTACGGCTTGTTCAGCTTCGGGGTGAGCCACAATTTTGGCACCGGGATGTGCTACGACCAAATCGATAAGTTTTTCGAGCGAAAAAGCTTCGTGTACAATACAGCTCCCTTCCCAGAGCACCATATTTCTTCCGGTGCGTTTGTTTAAATACGCGCCCAGGTTTTTATCCGGTGCAAATAGCAGCGGCTGGTTTTCGGGAATGGAGCGGATGATTTTTTCGGCATTGGAAGAGGTGCATACATAGTCGCTCATGGCTTTAATGTGGGCAGAAGTATTGATGTAGGTCACTACCTTATGGTTGGGGTATTGGGCTTTAAAGGCAGCGAAGTCGTCGGGCAAGCAGTTGTCGGCCAAGGAACATCCGGCTCTCAGGTCGGGAAGCAGTACTTTTTTATGCGGATTAAGTATTTTGGCCGTTTCTGCCATAAAGTACACCCCGGCAAATACAATAATTTGGGCACGGGTTTGTGCCGCTTTTCGAGCCAGTTCCAAACTATCGCCCACCACATCGGCAAGGTCTTGAATGGCTTTTTCTTGGTAGTAATGCGCCAGGATAACCGCGTTTTTCTCTTTGCGTAGGCGGTTGATTTCAGCTTTGATATCAAGGGAACTTTGTACCATAACCTTAGGTTTTGGCAAAGATACAATTAAATTAAGACATTTTTGTCTTTAATGAATTTTTATTGCACTTCAGTTCCTAAAAAAAGGGGTGTATTTCTATTTAGGTTTATAGATAGCACCCGTGGCAAAGTCTACAATCAAACCGGGAGCAAAAAGAATAATGTCTGCCAGCAGTGCCACTACCCTAACCTCGCGCTGGGGTTCACCGGGTGCGGGTTTAGTTCGTTGGTGTGCAGTGACTTTACCTCCAAATACGGTAGCGCAACCGGACAGGAGTATGGCTGCACAGGCAACGGCGAGTGTTTTTCTTAGTTTTTTCATAAGTTTAGGTATGGATTAACGTTAGGCTACCCCACCAAGGTAGTAAAAAAAGAGCATTTTCGGAAGAATCCCTGTAGGAATACGCCAAAAGGACATAATAAGGGCGTTAGAGAGTGGTACAAAAAGCAAAACAATAGGGTACAGCCTTTTTTGCCTGATTATGGGAAACCGTAAAGAAATCTTGCGGGGTTTTTGTAGGTTTGGGTTGTGGGCTGTATGGATTTGGGCAGATTTGCCTATATTTAGCTTGTAATGCGGAACAAAATTTGTTAAAAGTTGGGCATAGCCACCCAAAAGGGAAGGCTATGCGGACAAAAGTTCCGCATATAGACAAGTTGCCCACAATTATGAAAAGAATACTTTTAATATTACTGATTTTCAATTTTCAAATTGTTTCTTCACAAAATGAAGAACTTTTTAACAGATTGAATGCCATTCACAATAGTGGCACTACGTTTTACAATGTTGATGGAATTGACTTTACTTCTCAAACCATTTCTTCAGAGTTTAACGAAAAAAACCTTAAAAAGGCTTATCGTAAATATAAAATCAACAAAAACGATGTAAAAGAAACAGATAAGGAATTAAACTTTGAAAATTATAAAGTAATCAAACGAGAACAATTCGATAATGACTTATCTTCTGTTAGTGTAAACTACTTCGTCAAAGATAAGGATAATCGAATTTCCATTTTTTGGTTTGGCTATTACAATGATAGCAACCCTGAATTTGAAAGAAAAATAATTGAATTAATTGTAAATGATGAAATACCAAAGAGTTGCTTTAGTTCTTTAAAAACTGACAAAATCAATTTTGCTGGGAGAGAAATCGAATTAGGAGGCAGTTGTAATTGGATGAACATAAATAACATTCAATGTCCTTACAACGGACAAATAAATTGGTCTGTACATAAAACTAAAGAAAGTGCAGACTTATCAATTCAAAACCAATTAAAAGCTACGAAAACAAAAAACGGCGGAAAGGTAGAATTGGAAAAAGACGTTAAAATCATTTTTGAAGGAGTGTCAACGACAGCAATAAAAGTACATTATGATTTTACTGGAGTAACTTCTCTATTAGCGTCTATGTCTGGCGGAAAAAATTTGACTATTTATTATGTTTCTGAAAAAATACGTGATAATTATATTAGCTGCGTTTTGAGTTTTTGGAATAATGATAATATTAGTTCAAATGGATTAACACCTTTGCTTGAAGAAGTAATGACAATTGAAAAAAAATAACTGTGGGCAACAAGCTGAAAAAGCTACCACACAGCCAAGCACATTTGTTTTTTTCACCGCTTAATCCTATGCCAAAAAACAAAAGAGCTGTTTCTTTCCACCACTCGAAAAACA
>DASRWB010000057.1:0-3882 GCA_035654775.1 Flavobacteriaceae bacterium
CGACTTGCATGTGTTAGGCCTGCCGCTAGCGTTCATCCTGAGCCAGGATCAAACTCTTCATCGTTAAATCTTAAATATTATTTAACAACTAATTAAAGAATTTATTCGTACTCAAAATGGCTTATTCTCTCTTTTGAAATATTACCTAATAATCGCTTACTAAATATTACTTCTTACGCTGTCAATTCAATATGTATATGAACGTTTTTTCTTCTTTTGCCTAAGCCCTTTGTCGCTTAAGCGGGTGCAAATATAAAACCCTTTTTCTTCTCACGCAAAATATTTATCAAACTTTTTTTATTTATTTTTTTGTCCCAAATAAATACTCCGCTCATCCCCCGTTTTCGGTCCGCAAAAATAAAAACCTTTTTTGCCCAATCAAAATGTTTTTGGAGTTATTTTTCTTCATAAAAGTTATTTCGCTATTTCTCAAAATTTTACAAAAAAAGTTATTTCAAAAACTAATCAATAAGTCTATTGTATGGTTATGTTTAACCTCTTATCTTTGCGGACTATATTTAATCTTAGATTTATAATTAATGATTACTATTACATTACCTGATGGCAGTAAAAAGAAATTCCCAAAGGGAACTACTGCAATTGATGTTGCTAAAAGCATAAGCGAAGGATTGGCTCGAAATGTTATTTCTGCATCTTACAACAACATTATAATAGAGACTTCCTCTAATTTAACAACAGATGGTAATCTAGTTTTATACACATGGCATGATATCGAAGGGAAAAAAGCATTCTGGCACTCCTCAGCACATGTACTTGCTCAAGCTTTGGAAGAGCTTTATCCCGGCGTGAAATTAACTATAGGTCCAGCCATTGAAAACGGTTTTTATTACGATATTGATTTTGGCAGTCATTCTATTTCTGAAAAAGATTTCAAAACTATTGAAAACAAGATGCTTGAAATCGCTCGTGGAAAACATGAATTTAAAATGCGAAGTGTCTCCAAAGCTGAAGCACTTCAATTTTATAAAAACAATGAGTACAAAACAGAACTGATTGAAAACCTCGAAGATGGCAGTATTACTTTTTGCGATCATTCTACTTTTACTGATTTATGCCGCGGCGGGCATATCCCAAACACAAGTATTATAAAAGCCGTAAAAATACTCTCAGTTGCCGGAGCTTACTGGCGTGGCGACGAAAAAAACAATCAATTGACCAGAGTGTACGGCATTTCATTCCCTAAACAAAAAGACCTCACAACGTATCTGGAATTATTAGAAGAAGCCAAAAAAAGAGACCACAGAAAATTAGGAAAAGAACTTGAACTCTTTACCTTTTCACAAAGAGTTGGGCAAGGTTTACCCTTATGGCTACCTAAAGGAGCTGCACTTCGTGAACGTTTAGAGAATTTTCTGAAAAAAGCACAAAAAAAAGCGGGTTATGAAATGGTAATCTCGCCACATATTGGTCAAAAAGAACTGTATGTAACTTCCGGACATTATGCAAAATACGGCGAAGACAGTTTTCGTCCAATACATACCCCTAAAGAAGATGAGGAATTTTTACTGAAACCTATGAATTGTCCGCATCACTGCGAAATATACAACTCCGGACAATGGTCTTACAGAGATTTACCAAAACGTTTTGCCGAATTTGGAACCGTATATCGCTATGAGCAAAGTGGTGAACTTCACGGTTTAACGCGGGTACGAGGTTTTACACAAGACGATGCACATATTTTTTGCACTCCCGAACAGCTTGATGCTGAATTCAAAAATGTAATTGATCTTGTACTCTATGTATTTGGAGCTTTAGGTTTTGAAAATTTTGTTACACAAGTATCTGTAAGAGATCCGGAAAACCCGGACAAATATATAGGCGACACAAAGCACTGGGAAATGGCCGAACAAGCCATCATCAATGCTGCCAATGACAAAGGCCTTCAATACATTATAGAACCCGGTGAAGCCGCTTTTTACGGTCCGAAATTAGATTTTATGGTGAAAGATGTATTAGGCAGAAGCTGGCAACTGGGAACCATTCAAGTGGATTACAATTTACCAAAACGCTTCGAGCTTCAGTACAAAGGTAGTGATAACGAGCTTCATACTCCGGTAATGATTCATCGCGCTCCCTTTGGCAGCATGGAACGTTTTGTCGCTATTCTTATTGAACATACCGCGGGTAATTTTCCGCTTTGGTTAACCCCAAGTCAGGTAATTATACTATCAATTAGCGAGAAATATGAAAAATACGCCAAAAAAGTTTTAAATTTGCTAGAAAATAACGAAATTCGCGCCCTCTTAGACAACCGTAATGAAACTATGGGGAAAAAAATTCGGGATGCCGAAATACAAAAAGTCCCATATATGATTATCGTTGGAGAGCAAGAGGAAAACGAACAAAAAATAAGTGTACGCCAGCATGGCGGTAAAGACATTGGCATGATAACTGTAGATGAATTTACCACACTTGTTGAAAATGAAATAAACAAAACATTAAAACAATTTTAAGTTTAACCAAATTTTTTAGCCATAGCAATAAATAGAAGAAACCAAGGCTTTTCAAACAAAAAAAAGGAAGAGCAACATCAAATTAATTCCAGAATACGGGCCGAAAAGATTCGTCTAGTAGGCGATAATGTAGAAACAGGAATTTACCCGTTATCAAAAGCATTACAAATTGCAGATGAATTAGGTTTAGATCTGGTAGAGATTTCACCTAATGCCGATCCGCCTGTTTGTAAGGTAATGGATTACAAAAAGTTTCTCTATGAACAAAAGAAACGCGATAAAGCCTTAAAAGCTAAAGCAACCAAGGTAGTTATCAAAGAAATTCGTTTTGGTCCACAAACCGACGACCACGATTACGAATTTAAGAAAAAACATGCTGAACGCTTTTTGAAAGACGGTGCCAAATTAAAGGCATTTGTATTTTTTAAAGGCCGTTCCATAGTATTTAAAGAGCAAGGACAAATACTCTTGTTGCGTTTAGCACAAGACCTTGAAGAATATGGAAAAGTGGAACAAATGCCAAAACTTGAAGGCAAACGTATGACCATGTTTATTGCTCCTAAGAAAACAAAATAAAGTCCCGAAAGTCGGGCAAAAAATAAATAAGCGAAATAAAACTGTAGAAAGAAAATGCCTAAAATGAAAACAAAATCCAGTGCCAAAAAACGGTTTAAGTTAACCGGCACCGGAAAAATTAAAAGAAAACACGCTTTTAAAAGTCACATCTTAACCAAGAAGTCTAAAAAGCGTAAGTTGGCTTTAACTCATGATACTTTAGTACATGAAGCTGACGAAAACAATGTTAAATTGATGTTACGCTTAAAGTAACCTCTTTTTTAACCGGTTAAAACAAATTATAAACCCTGGAGTTAGGCTAAACAAAAGAATTCAAAAAAGAATCGCCTACTACAAAAAAAGTAAAAAAGTATGCCAAGATCAGTAAATTCAGTTGCCAAAAGAGCCCGAAGAAAAAAGGTTCTAAAGCAAGCAAAAGGTTACTTTGGAAGACGTAAAAACGTTTGGACAGTAGCCAAAAATGCGGTAGACAAAGCAATGTTGTACTCCTACAGAGACCGCAGAAACAAAAAAAGAACATTTCGCGCTCTTTGGATTGCCCGTATTAATGCAGGCGCCAGAGAACACGGTTTGTCTTACTCGAAGTTTATGGGAATGTTAAAAGCTAACCATATCGAATTGAACCGTAAAGTTCTTGCCGATTTAGCCATGAACAATCCCGAAGCTTTCAAGGCTATTGTAGAAAAAGTAAAATAAGGCGGATTCGCCTATTGTATAACCTATTTCGCTTATAAAAAAATCCGGCTTTCCCATAAAGCCGGATTTTTTGTTTCCAATGCATTTTATCGAAAAGAGTAGATTAATTCTTGCTTATTTATTTATTTATTTATTT
>DASRWB010000058.1:0-22859 GCA_035654775.1 Flavobacteriaceae bacterium
AGTACTAGCCTACCAGCACAATACGCATCGCATTATCACTGGCAAACGTGTACAGGGTACCGTTTACCTCTTGGTAAAACTCGATACCCACGGCCACAACTACACCTACGGTAGCCGGCAAAACACTGCTAAACCCTAAGTCAACACTCAAGGTCGTATCAGCACCCACCATACCGCCCAGCGGTATAGCTGCACTAAAAGCAATGCCATTCACCTCATTCTCGGCAGGCTCCGCAGGCTCATAGCCCAAAACATCAACACTGTACTTATAATCACTAAGCACCGTACTCACAAGAAGCAAAGCAAAATGCGTAGCCCCTTCCGGTGGCGTGATAAAAGTATCCGTGTTAAAATCAGGAACAACCCAGGTGGCAATACTGCGGTTTGCATCAAGGCTCGGAGCCGCATAAGGAGCATAAAACACACCCTGAAGCTGCGTCTCCTTATTAAACTCAAACCCCTTTATCAATTCTGCATTGGGTAAAATCTCAAAAGTACGCTCGCCTCTGGCCCCCGGACCGCGAAGATTCACACGCTTCATCAAGCCCGTCAAACGGCCTACCATCGTCGCATCACTCATACTTTTTAGAATACTCATGTAGCCTAGGCGTAAAGCCTTACCTACCTTTGCACTACCACCAAACTCACGCATGTTCTCCCGCGTGCGTTTAAAATTGGGTTCTTTCAATATACGCTCTTTTGAAATTCCTCCGCGGCTGCGTATCAGTTCCTGACCATCCGCCCGATAAAAAGTAAGTCCTCCCAACGTACCATCTATCGTAATATAACTACTTTGTCTAGCCATATCTTTAAAAATTTGGGTAACCTAAACCCATCCCTACAAAACAGTATATAAACTGCCGGTTAATGTAAAAACAAGCTCAAATCACGATTAAACAATATGCAATACCCGCGTTTCACAAATATTGCGCTCACATACGCATAAGGCCTTATGGTAAATCAAACGGGTAATTAGGAAAGAAATAAACTATAAAATCCATTAACGTAAGTAATTATTTACATCGTATACAGCCCCTTGTTAAAGTATTCATAAAAAACCCGACACATGCCTTTTTGGGGCAAAGCCGTAGCAAAGGCACCCCAAAGCCACCCCAAAGGCACCCTTAAGGTATCAACCTCCCGCCCTGCCCCTTTGCTATATAAACTCACCGTTGTATCTTTGTCCCCTAAAACCACAACACCCATGAAAGACCTTCACCAGTATTTCTATCAGATTTTCCTCGAGCAAGGCCTGTCACAACAAGCCGCCACCTTTCTCAACATGCTCGCCCTGTTCATCTGCCTGCTCCTTATCCTCTGGCTTTCAGACATCATCACCCGAAAAGTACTCGTGCGCGCCTTTCATACCTTTGCCAGAAAAACAGCCACCCGCTTTGACGACCTGCTCATCGAATACAAAACCTTTAACTATATCGCCCATTTCGTACCCCTGTTGATAACCATACAGTTATTCCCTATCGTATTCAAAGACTACCCCACTTTTGAAGCTCCTATCGAAACCGTATTAAAGATCTACGGGATAGTCCTCTTCATTTGGATACTCCGAAGCATCCTAAAAACCCTGGAAGCCTACTTTAAAACCAAACCCCGCCTTAAAGACAAACCCATAGACAGCTATATACAAGTAGTCATGCTTATAGTATGGATCGTAGGCATAGCCTCCTGTTTCGTGCTTATTACCGGCATATCCTTCTGGAAGTTCTTCACCACCCTTGGAGCAGCATCCGCCATTTTACTGCTTATTTTCAAAGACACCATCCTCGGGTTTGTAGCCAGCATACAAGTAGCCGTTAACGACACCATACGCATCGGCGACTGGATTACCATGGAAAAATACGGCGCCGACGGCGATGTCATCGAAATAAACCTAAATACCGTTCAAGTACAAAACTTCGATAAAACCATTACCAATATCCCTACCTATGCCCTACTCTCTGATGCCTTCAAGAACTGGCGCGGCATGAACCAATCCGGCGGCCGTCGTATCAAGCGCGCCATACTCATTAAAACCGCAAGCATCAAGTACCTCAGTAAAGAGCTCGTAGAGAACCTAAAAAGCATTCAGCTCATCACCGAGTACCTCAATACCCGCCAAAATGATATCGACAATTACAATACACAGCACAACATAGACAAGTCGCTGTTAATAAACGGCAGAAACCTCACCAATTTCGGCGTCTTCCGAAAGTACATCCAGGAATACATCGAAAACCATTCAGCCATCAATAAAAGCATGACCATCATGACCCGGCAGTTGGCACCTACCGCACAAGGTATCCCTTTAGAGATATACGCCTTCAGTAGCGACCAGCGCTGGGAAAACTACGAGTACATCATGGCCGATATTTTTGACCATTGCCTGGCAGCAATCCCCTATTTTGAATTGGAAGTCTTTGAATTTAGCACGAATACCCAAACCACAGTACAACCCGAATAAACTTTAAGCTATACAGTGTTATTTCTTAAATCGCTCCAGAAAAACATGTCTTTTATTGGTGTTTATAAAGTAGACGCCGGTGAGCAAAATAACAGCCGCAATAATAGACTGTAGTGTGATTTTTTCATCTAAAAAATACCACCCCAAAAGCAAGGCCACTATGGGATTTACATAAGTAGAGGTTGCTACCTTTTCAGGAGATACTACCTTAAGCAGGTAATTAAATGCCGTAAAAGCCAGAATGCTTCCAAAAACAATAAGTAAAACCATAGACACTTGGGTTTCCATTTTCCAAGCCTGCGGCATTTTCCAGCTTTCCCCGAAAGCCATACTGGCCAGTAAAAGCATTGTACCGCCCAGCACCATTTGATAACCGGTATTGACAAAATAGTTTTGAGGCAGTTTGGCTTTAGCCACAAACAAGCTACCGTAAGCCCAGCTTACCATACACCCCAAAATCATAATCATCCCCAACACCGAACCTTCCTGAGTTATTATCTGCTTTTGACTGACCAGAAGATAGATGCCTATAATGCCCAGCACCACACCAATAAATGACATGGCTTTTATCTTTTTCCCTTGCAATACCCGCATCATTAGCAGTATAACCAAGGGCTGCGCCGAAATCTCCAACGCAGCAAACCCGCTATCAACATACTTTAAAGCCCAAACCACAATTCCATTTCCAAAAGCCAGAAAGAAAAAACCGGCCATAGCCGTATTTCTTAATTCCAAGGTTGTTACTTTTAAAGGTATTTTTAATAGTAGTGCAATGACAAAGATTAACAATCCGGCACAAATAAAACGGGTGGCAGCCAGCATAAACGGAGGTAAATCGGCTACCGCTATTTTGTTTAGTAAATAGGTACTTCCCCAAATAACATATACGGCAAAAAAGGCTAAGATGATAAGGGTTTTTTGTTGTGGTTTTCCCATTTATTTCGGAATTTGTTGACTCAAGCAGTGTAAGGTACCAAAACCCCAAATAAGGTCTATAGCACTTATACCTATCACTTCCCTTTCAGGAAAACATTGAGCTAAGATGTTAAGTGCTATTCTGTCGTTTGGGTCATTAAAAACAGGAACCAGTACGCATTTGTTTAAAATAAGAAAATTGGCATAACTCGCCGGTAATTGTATTCCATCAAAATACAATGGTTTCGGCATAGGCAAAGAAACTATTTTAGGAGACTTTCCGTTTTCCAACTTAGCCGATTGCAAGCGCTTTAAGTTTTCCTGAAGCGGTTTATAGTTTAGGTCTTTTTTGTTATGTTCTACAACCGTCACAATAGTTTCTGCATCAACAAATCTGGCCAAATCGTCTACATGACCGTGTGTGTCATCACCGACTATCCCATCTTTTAACCAAATGGTATGGGTAATTCCAAGATATGTTTTAAAAATAGTTTCGTAGTCTTCTTTGGTAAAACCGGGATTGCGTACTTGAATTTTTGGGTGAAGTAAGCACTCTTCTGTAGTGAGCAATGTTCCTTTTCCGTTAACATCTATAGCGCCACCTTCCAAAATTACCGGTTTACCTTTATAAATAACTTGATGCACAGGTACAGCTAAGGTGTTGGCAACGGCCTGTGGTACATTTCTGTCTAACCTATAATTGCGGTATTTTGCCCAACCGTTAAAGTTAAAATTCAAAGCTTCTCTCTTGGTCTTATTGTAAACCACAATAGGTCCTGAATCACGCATCCAGCTTCGGTTTGTTTTTTTTATAACGAATTTCACCTGACCTAAATCTACATGAGCAAGTGTGAGTAATTTTACAACCTTGTGCTGATGAGTAATACTTTCTACAATAAGAAATACGGTTTGAAAGGCCGTTATTTTTTTTATCATCTCAACAAAAGCCCATTTGATGGCTCCGTACTTACCCGGCCAGTCATTCCCGTTATGCGGAAAACAAAGCAAGGTGCCTTCTTGTGATTCCCATTCGGCAGGGAAACGTCTTGTTGTGCTCATAATTACAGGGCTCTTTTGGTAAGGTCTTCAAAAGCATCAATACGTCTGTCTCTAAAAAAAGGCCAGTTTTGACGTACATCTTCCTGTAGTTTCAGGTCAACGGTAGCGATAAGAATTTCTTCTTTGTCATGTGAAGCCTGTGCCAGTATTTCTCCTTGCGGTCCGCAAATGAATGAAGCACCCCAAAATTCTATTCCTCGGGTATTGGGCAAGTACTGCTCAAGACCGATACGATTTGCCGCTGCCACGTATATGCCGTTGGCTACGGCATGGCCTTTCATCACGTTCATCCAGGCTCCGTATTGATTGGTCCCGTATTGTTCTTTCTCCTGCGGATGCCAGCCAATGGCAGTTGGGTAAAACAACACTTCGGCGCCTTTTAGCGCAGTAAGTCTTGCGGCTTCAGGATACCATTGATCCCAGCAAATTAAAGTACCGATGTTTCCTTTTTTTGTTTTGTGGTTTAGAAAGCCTAAATCGCCGGGTGTAAAGTAAAACTTTTCATAAAAATGCGGGTCGTCCGGAATGTGCATTTTTCTGTACAATCCGGCTTCAGTGCCATCAGTATCTATAATATAGGCACTGTTATGATAGATTCCAGCCATGCGTTTTTCAAAAAAAGGAACTACAATGACCACGCCTAATTTTTTGGCCAATGCACTAAAAGCTGTAAATGAAGTACTGTATAAAGACTCTGCAAAGGCAAAGTTGGCTACATCTTCACTTTGACAAAAATAATGACTGCTGTAAAGCTCCGGAAGACAAATTACTTCGGCGCCTTTTTCGGCTGCCTTTTCTACCCATTCAGTGCATTTCTTTAAGTTGTTCTCGGGTGTATTATTGAGATTTAATTGAATTACGGCAATGGTATAATTACGCATGAAGTATAGTTTTTATTTCGGAGGTAAAATTAGTAAATAATAGCCTAAAAATTGGTATTGAATAAAGTTATGAATAAAAGTTTCTTTTTACAATAATTTAGCTTTTTTTGGTTTTTTAGTTGGCTTACAGGTTGTATTTTTGCACAAATTTTTACAACTATGCTCAATTTATTTAGAATTATTGCCTTGCTTGAAGGCGTTTCTTACATCCTTTTACTTTTTATTGCCACACCTATTAAATATATAAAAGAAGACCCAACGTATGTGAAATTACTGGGAATGCCACATGGTTTATTATTCATTGCCTATATTGTTTTAGCTGTTTTTATAAGCAAAAAACTGTTGTGGGATAACCGTGTTTTGGGTCGAGTACTTTTGGCTTCCATTATTCCGTTTGGTACGTTTTATATTGACAGAAAGTACCTGTACGCAAAGAATTAATTGTTTTTATTTTTCAATCTGTCTTTTACAAATTCCACCTTTGTTTTTCCGTGTGCCTGGGGTTTTCCGTGCTCGTCCAAACTCACCAGTACAATGTTGTCTACAGTGATAATGGTTTCATGGGTCATTTTGTTGCGTACCTGACAGTTTAACGTAAGCGATGAAGTACCAAACTTGACCACTTCAATACCTATTTCAACGATATCGCCTTGCTTTGCTGAGCTGTTGAAATTGATTTCAGACATAAATTTGGTTACTACTCTTGGATTTTCTAATTGGATAACCGAATACAACGCAGCTTCTTCATCAATCCAGGCTAGTAAACGACCACCAAACAAAGTACCATTGGCATTTAAATCTTCCGGTTTTACCCATTTTCGGGAGTGAAATCTCATAGTTTTATTTTTAAGGGTGAATTTATAATGTAAAAATTGATTCTAATTTTTTTATCAAAAGTAGAAAGAATCATTTGTCAAACCTCGTGTTTTTTTTGGGTTATTATAAAAAACTTTACTTTGGTTAATACAAAGAAGTTTCGGGGTTAGCCATTACCGGAATATGTAGCTGACTTTCTATGCTTTCATTGAGTTTTTTGATAAAATGGGCCGAAAGCAAAGGTGAAGCTTTTTCAATATTTTGATGCACAAAAAAGGCTATTTCCTTTATTCCTTGTTCTTTCCATTGTGTCAGGCGTTCAACCCATTGGTCCAAACGGTGATAATCACTTTGATGATTGGCTCCCACATACCTTATAAAAGCCGTAGGATTGGTTAAACGCATATGCAACAAATCTCTTCTTCCGGCTGTATCTACCAGAACATTTGCCACATTATAACTTTCCAGCAAGTGGTATAACTCGTTTGAAACCGAAGTATCATTATACCACTGTGTATGCCTGAACTCAACGGCTAAAGGTATCTCTTTAGGCCAATCCTCAATAAAAGTAACTACACGAGAAAAATCTTTAGGTGAAAAATTATTGTGCATCTGCAAAAATACAGTTCCCAGTTTTTCTTTCAAATGTACTGCCGAATACAAAAAGTGCTGCACCACTTCACTTACTTCTGAAAGTCTTTTCCAGTGACTTATTTCCTGATTTAGCTTGGGAAAAAATTTAAAATTTTCAGGTGTTTTTTCATACCATTTAGTAAACTGTTCCGGTGGAAAAATTCGATAAAACGTAGCATTCATCTCAATGGAATTAAACTGTGTGGCGTAATACTGCAATTCGTCTTTTGTGCCGCGCGGATAAAACCCTTTTAAATCGGTTTTATTCCATTTTGCACAACCAACATATATTTTAGGAGCACTATTGTTTCCGCTTTTAGACAATACGTTCTTGACCTCTGAAGGGTCTTTAGGCAATGTGAAATCAATAGTTTCGGGATTGGTAACACTTCCAAATTTCATATTTGTTTATTTTATAAAGTTCTAATGTTAAGATTGGGTGTATAGCAAAATACTCTTTAATTTACTGAAAGTCAAATTTATACTCATAATTGTTTATAAAGTGGTTAACAACTAAGTGAAGCAGGGTTTTGACATATAGTGATAATCTCTAATTTTAAAAAAACCTTTCTTCTCATGGACACAAGAAATGACGGCCTCAAAAGGGTAAGACCCGAGGTTTCTTCCGAAAATTTCAGCAGCATAATGAGTACTGATGAACGCTTTCAAAACACTACATTACGCCCGGTAATTAAGTTACAAAACGAGTTGTTTATTGAAGTTTTCAAAAACTATGCGGCCAAGCATAAAAATGTTTTTTATGATTTGTCTTTACAAAAACGTATAGAATATATTGAAAATGCCATTCAAAAAGACATGAAATTCAGAAACTCACTTAAGGGAATGGTGATTGGTGTTTTTACGGTAGATGAATATAGCGTGTATATTCAAAACTCATCGGCATTAAACAAGCGCATGATGCATTTGGTTAAAGAGCAACTCATAGACTGTGTTCAACTTTTAGAAGTTGAACCTTGCGGGGTTTTGAGTTAATTTTTCCAGGGTTATTTCAGCAACGAAACTCCGTTTAAATCGGTGGTGAGTACCTCGCTCATGTAGTCAAAATAGGGTCTTATGGTTTTAAAGGCCAAATTTACATCTGTTAAAAAATTTGGATGTACGACTTCTTTATCGCTGTAGTTTTTGGTGAAAATAAATTGTTTTTTTTTGATAAAATCAATCGCTTTGTGGTCTTTGCTAAATCCTTTCGGGGCAGTTTTTACTTCATCACCCTGCAAACTTCCCCAAGTGTTTTTAAAATTTGGGGTTGAAATAAGTTGCCGTATTGTTGAGTCATCATGTTCAAATTCTTTTCGAATACGTAGTAAATCGTCTTTGTTGGGTTCCCAAAATCCGGCGGCAATAAAACTTTTGTCGTTAGGCTGTATATGTAAATAGTAACCTCCGCGCAAGGCCGGTTTTTTTCTGTGATAGGCACCGCCAAAATGTGTTTTGTAGGGGTTTTTATTGGCTGAAAACCTTACATCACGGTAAATTCTAAACAGCTTAAAACTATCTACGTCATCATGCTGTTTTAGCATATCAAACAGACTGCTGTATGCTTTTTTGACTTCAAATTCTATTTGCTTAAACTCCTTTTTATGGATGGAAAACCAATCGCGGTTGTTGTTTTTTTCCAGTTCGGTTAAAAAACTAAGTGTAGCTACTGTTATCATTTTTTATCGTTTAGTTTGTGGTACAAAAGAACAGACCCTTTTTATGTAAATTCTATATTTTGTAAAATAAGCCCTGAAGCAGGTGCTATATATTCCATTTTTATATTGCTGTCAGGCAGTAAACTGTTTTTTATGGCTGTTAAAGTGGTTTTTCCTAAGCCCAAATCAATTAAAGTTCCCATCATCAACCGAATTTGGTTGCGTCCAAAACCTTTTCCTTTTACTCTAAAGATATAGCTTTTATCCGGAAAAAAATTGGCTTTAAGAATGGTGTTTTCCACTATTTCACTTGTCAGTACTTCTCTGTGATATTCCCCATGCGAAGTGGCTTTGTAACAGTACGGTTTAAAGTTGTGTTTTCCTTCAAAAAGTTTTGCTCCTTCAGTCATAAGTTCAATGTTCAATGGATCTAAAATGGTAGTTAGTAATGGTGCGCAAAATGGATGACACTTTTGTCCATGAGCAAATACATAAATGTATTCTTTTATTTTGGCATTTTTTATGATGTTAAACGCCTTGTCTACTTCTTCAATATGCAGTGCGCGAATGTCTTGAGGCAGATTGTAATTAAACAGGTTTAAAAAAATGTCAATGTCAGTCAAGGGTTCGTTCAAAAAAAGTTCAAAAGCACTGCAATTGGCAGAAACCATAGCATCTGTTCGCCCGCTAACAAGCGTTTTAAAGGGTTTTCCTTCAAGCACATAATTAAGGGTTCTGTCTACCATCAAATGTAGGGTTTTGAGTTTGGGCTGTTTTTGCCATCCATGAAATCGGTATCCTAAATATTGAATTTTAACGAGATAGTAATATTTTTTTTCTTTCATGCCGGTATCCGATTTCAGTTTCGAAAGTTAGTTTTTTTAAATACTTTGTCAAAAATTTTATACCTTGTATTAACAATTAACTAACTTAAACTAAAGTATTATGACTGATTCTTCCACTTTGAAACCACCTGTTTGGTTTTGGCTTGTAAGCGTTGTTGCCCTGTTGTGGAACGGTATGGGTGTATTTGCATACCTGGCTCGAGTATTTGTTACCGATGAAATGGTAGCTGAAATGCCGCCGGAACAACAAGCTGAATTTTTACGTGAATACCCGGCTTGGGTGACGGCCGCTTTTGCCTTAGCGGTTTTCTGTGGCGCACTGGGATGTATTGCCTTATTGCTGAGAAAAAAATGGGCGTACACGCTGTTTGTACTATCGGCTATTGCTGCAATTGCACAGCACATTTACATTTTTATGAATGTTGAATTAACCAGCGTGGTTATGCCTGTACTGGTTATTGTGGTATGTGTTTCCTTAATTTGGTTTGCCAAAAAAGCCATGAAAGAAAACTGGATCTCATAATCCTAACAAACCATAAAAATAAAAAAGGCATTAGAAATTCTAGTGCCTTTTTTTATGGATAATATTAAAGATTTATTGGTTGCCTAATATTATGGGCATTCCACTATCGCCTGAACCAATGATAATAACTTTACTGTTTGGCGACTCGGAAAGTTTTATGGTAGCTTCAATACCTTTGTCCTGCAAAATTTTATCTGTCAATGAAGCACTGAGAATTGAATTGGCATCGGCTTTACCTTGAGCTTCAATACGCTGTCTTGCAGCTTCTTTTTCGGCTTTTTCAATTCGGAATTGATATTCCAGCGATTCTTGTTCTTGTTTAAGTTTAAGTTCTATGGCTTCTTTAATGGTTGGTGGTAAGGTTACGTCTTCTATTAAAACACGATTTACAATAATGTATTGATTTTCAAGTTCATTGCGTACTTCTTCTAAAACTTCATTTTGGATTACATCGCGTTTACTGGAATAAAGTTGCTCCGGAGTATAGCGTCCTACTACACTTCTGGCTGCGGCACTTATGGCCGGCGAAAGTATGGCATCTACATAGTCAAGTCCTTTGGTTTTGTGTAGCAAGCCCAGTTTTTCGTATTCAGGCATAAACCATACCGTACCATCTACAACCACTTCAAGACCGTTAACCGAAAGTACTTTCATCTTATCTGAAATGGATTGCTGACGTACTTTGTAAACAATCATGCTGTTCCATGGCGCAACAACATGAAAGCCTTCGGCATAGGTTTTATCGGTTACAACACCTTGCCCAAAACGTTCAAACAAAACACCTGCTTCACCGGCACCAATAGTAACGGCTGATTTAGCAATGATAATTGTTAATACTATTAAGGTTATTATTCCGGGTAAGGCAATTTTTGGTAGTTTTTCCATCGTTTTTATATTAGTTTAGATTAATCCGTTATATTTTCTTGTAAACCATTCCACCGCTAATATTGTTGCAATTATGAATAGCAGATAGGTAAAGTCTATCAAAGGTACCGTTTCTTTTTTGTTTTTTAGTATGGGTTTGTAGTTGGCGTCATTAGCTAAGTTTTCCAATGCCGAATTATATTCATGCACAAAATAGCTTTTTCCACCACTGTTGGCACTTAATGCGCTTAGCTTTGTTACATCGGCATTTAGAAATTGCTGTTCTACGTTATATTCCAGAACAGTAAAGCTTCCAGAAAAAGAAAGGTTTTCAGGCTTTGTGGTTACCGTAAATGTATATTCTCCGGGAAGTAATCCGCTTACGTCAACTTGAAAGCTGGTTCCCTTTAATACAAAAGGTACTTCTTTATGTTGTGAAGAATCTTTATTTTTTATCCGAAGGGTAAGATTCTCTCTTGGGTCAAATTCAAAGTTTTTATTGAAATATTGTGCCGTAATATTGATATTCCGGTTTCCGGAATAAAACGGCTGGTAATCTACAGCCAGTCTGTTTTTTTGTTTGGATGAAGCGAGATACTGAATCAGTTTTCCCATAAAATCATCAAATAAATCAAAAGTATTGGAGTCTGTATAGCTAAAGGCTCGCCATTGCCAAATATTTTCGCCCAATAAAATGCCTTCTCTTCTACCTTGTGTTTCATAGGTAGCCAATAAAGGTTGCTGTGTAATGGTACTCCGTAATTTCTTATACAACAATACATCGGGTTTTCCGGTAAAGGAAATATCTCCGTAAGGCGACAGTAAAGGCGGAAAATTTTCAAAACCGATGTCTTCAGTTAGAAAATTGGCGTAATTGTCGTTTACAATTCCTTGATAATTTTCGGTTTGTCGGGTTACTTCTATCTCAAAAGCATCGGTTTGAGAATTCAAATCTACGATAGATGTTTTGGAGCCTACAATCGTTAAACTGTTTTTATTTTGAGTATTTAGAGCTTGATAAAGTGAAGTAAAGCTTTGATCCGGCTGGTACAATATAATCAACTGTAAATCATCTATTTGTCTTATGCATTCTTCAGGAGTAACAAAAACCACTTCACGTTGTTCATTACGAGCTATACTTTTTTTTAAGGCTCCAATATCGGGATGCACAAACGAACTAACTATGGATACCCGTTGTTTTTGATTGATTACTTCTACAGCAAAATTTCGCGAATTGTTTACTGTATTTTTTTCTTCGGCAATAGGCGTTATTGTGGCTTTGTAAGGTTGAACGCCAACCGCATTTGCCGGCAGTGTAAAAGTAACCATTTTGGAAGTCTTGGATTTTGAAAAAGCTATAGTTTCTGAATAGACTACGGCTTTTCCCTGAGTTACCTTAAACTCTGATGAAATAGGGTTAAACCCATTGTAAACCACCACAACTTCTACGGGGAATTTATTTTTTAAGAATGCATATTTATTGACATTAAGTTGTGTAATTTTTAAGTCGGTATGCGTTAGGGTATCGCCTAAAATAATAGAATATACCGGTTGTTTATAGTACTGTGTTGCAAACTGGTAGTCGTTGCCAAAGGTTTGATTTCCGTCTGATAATAAAAGTGTCGGGCTTACCGAGTTTTTGGTAATTTGCTGCAGCTCTTTAAAAACATAATCTACATGGCTTTCATTTTCAGAAAACGTAAGACTGTCCATAGAGGAAACGGTTTCTCCAAAGGTATAGTATGACACATTAAAGCGCTTATTAATTGCGGTATTGGATTGAATTTCTTGTACTATATTTTTAACCTTATTGTCTTGCTGTAAGTGTTTTACAGAAGCTGAATTGTCAACAGCTACAAGTAGATTTGGTTTTTCGGTATAAGATTTACTTTGTTCTATTTGAGGGTTCAGTAGTAATAGTAAAATGGCAAATACGGTTAGAAAACGCAAAAACCCCAGAAACAGATGTAGCCGATTTTTTTTGCCCTTATAAACATACTGAAAAAGCGCTACAAGTAGCGCTATAATTGCAATGCCAATAGTATATAACAGTAGTTTTATGGTCATTTTAAGTTAACATTCCTCCATCTACATGTAGCGTTTGTCCTGTAATATAGGCACTCATATCGCTGGCTAAAAATACACAAGCGTTTGCGATATCTTCAGGAGTACCACCGCGTTTTAACGGAATGGCATCTCGCCAGCCTTTTACAGTGTCTTCATCGAGTTTTGCCGTCATTTCAGTTTCAATGAATCCCGGTGCAATCACATTACTTCTAATGTTTCTGGACCCAAGTTCTAAAGCTACCGACTTTGAAAAACCAATAATTCCGGCTTTTGAAGCAGCGTAGTTGGTTTGTCCCGCATTTCCTTTAACTCCTACCACGGAACTCATATTTATTATAGAACCTTTGCGTTGTTTAAGCATAGTACGTTGAACAGCCTTGGTCATATTAAAAACAGACTTCAGGTTAACCTCAATTACCTTGTCAAAATCTTCTTCACTCATGCGCATCAGTAAATTATCTTTAGTAATTCCTGCATTGTTTACTAGAATATCTATACTGCCAAACTCAGCAACTACCGCATCAGCCAGTTCTTGTGCTTCCTGAAAACTTGCCGCATTACTTTTGTAGCCTTTAGCTTTAACACCTAGTGTAATGAGTTCATTTTCCAATTCTTTTGCAGCTTCAGCAGAAGAGCTGTAAGTGAATGCAACGTTGGCGCCCTGTTGGGCAAATACTTGTGCAATACCTTTACCTATACCTCGACTTGCGCCGGTAACAATAGCTGTTTTTCCTTCTAATAATTTCATAGTTTATAGTGTGAAAGTTTGAGTTTCAAAGATACTAATTACAAGATGCAAGAAATAAAAAAACCTCACAAAATCTTATGAGGTTTTTAACAATGTAAAGCTTGCGTTTTTAGTTTGCTAAAACTTCAGCTACTTTTTTTCCTATTTCAGCCGGAGAATCTACCACATGAATTCCACATTCTCTCATAATTCTTTTTTTGGCTTGTGCTGTATCATCACTTCCGCCAACTATAGCGCCGGCGTGTCCCATGGTTCTTCCTGCGGGTGCAGTTTCACCGGCAATAAAACCGATAATGGGTTTTTTGTTTCCGCTATTTTTATACCATTTTGCTGCATCGCCTTCCAGTTGCCCGCCAATTTCTCCAATCATAACTACGGCTTCTGTTTCGGGATCGTTGATTAAAAGCTCAACAGCTTCTTTTGTCGTGGTACCTATAATAGGATCGCCACCAATACCAATGGCTGTTGTAATTCCTAAACCTTGTTTTACCACCTGATCAGCAGCTTCATAGGTTAAGGTTCCGGATTTTGATACAATACCAACCGTTCCTTTTTTAAACACAAAACCGGGCATAATACCTACCTTGGCTTCTTCGGGTGTAATAACACCCGGACAGTTGGGTCCAATGAGTCTGCAGTCTTTTCCTTTGATATAGGTTGAGGCTTTTATCATATCGGCTACGGGAATTCCTTCGGTTATGGTGATGATTACTTTTATTCCGGCATCGGCGGCTTCCATGATGGCATCGGCGGCAAAAGCCGGTGGAACAAAAAT
Organism: Flavobacteriaceae bacterium; assembly: GCA_035654775.1. GTDB lineage: Bacteria > Bacteroidota > Bacteroidia > Flavobacteriales > Flavobacteriaceae > HKST-UBA85. The sequence continues at coordinate 14,240 of DASRWB010000058.1, forward strand.
AATAGAAGTATTGGCCTGAACTTGATCTACCGCTTCTTTTACCGTATTAAAAACAGGTTTTCCCAAATGGGTTTGTCCTCCTTTTCCCGGGGTAACTCCACCCACCACGTTTGTACCGTAATCTATCATTTGTTGGGCATGAAATGTACCTTCGCTGCCTGTAAATCCTTGAACAATTATTTTTGAATTTTTGTTAACTAATACGCTCATTGTTTATGTATTGTTTTGTTTTTTGTAAAGCTTTACAAAAGTAATGCTTTGAAATGTATTGATAAAAAGAAATAAATTTAATTTCTAAAAAATGGGTTAGTTTTTTTGTAACTTTTTTAAGGTTTCCAGAATAAGCGGTATTTGTTTAACAGACGCTATTTCTTTTAGTTTTTTTCGAGATTCTTCTGCAGGATATCCAAAGTAAGTTTTGTTTCCTTCTAAGGACTTGCTTATACCCGACTGTGCTAATATCACGGCTTTTTTGCCAATGGTAATTCCGCTGGTGCTTCCTACTTGTCCCCAAATGGTTACTTCGTCTTCAATAACTACACAGCCGGCTATTCCGGTTTGAGAAGCAATTAAACATTTTTTTCCTACTATGGTATCATGCCCTATTTGTATCTGGTTGTCCAGCTTTGATCCTTCACCTATGGTGGTATCTCCTGTAACACCTTTGTCAATGGTACACAATGCTCCAATATCTACATAATCCTCTATTATAACTCTTCCACCGGACAATAATGGGTCAAAACCTTCCGGTCTTTTTTTATAGTAAAAGGCATCTGCTCCCAGTATGGTTCCCGCGTGAATGGTGACATTATTCCCAATTATAGTATTGTCGTATATACTCACGTTGGAATGGATAATACAGTTATTTCCAATAACTACGTTATTGCCTATAAAACAATTGGGTTGAATAACAGTATTCTCTCCTATTTTAGCCGAAGCCGAAATGGCATTGTCACTTGGTTTAAAAGGTTTGAAGTGTTTGGTTAAGGTATTAAAATCTCTGAAAGGATCATCACTTACTAAAAGTGCCTTACCCTCAGGACAAGCTACCTCTTTGTTAATTAATATTACCGTAGCCTTGGAGTTTAATGCTTTCTCATAGTACTTCGGATGGTCAACAAACACAATATCTCCGGATTCCACGACATGAATTTCATTCATTCCGAATATTGAAAATTCCGGATTGCCTATATACTTGCACTGCAATAGGCTTGCAATTTCTTTTAGTGTGTAGGTTTTAGGAAATTTCAAATGATTTATTCTTTAATGCGTTCTTTGTAAGTCCCCTTTTCTGTTTCAACTTTTATTTTGTCGCCTTCATTAATAAACAAAGGCACCATAACCGTCGCACCGGTTTCAACTGTTGCGGGTTTCATCGCATTAGTAGCGGTGTTTCCCTTAACACCGGGTTCGGTATGAGTAACTTCCAGAATAACACTGGCCGGCATTTCAACTGAAAGTGGCATCATTCCATCTTCTGCATTCATAATAACCGTAACAACTTCTCCTTCTTTTAATAATTCAGGAGCATCCAAACTGCTTTTTTGAAGAGTGATTTGAGTATAATCATCGGTGTTCATAAAATGAAAGGTGTCGCCTTCGTTGTAAAGGTATTGAAACTGATGAGTTTCTACTCTTACATCTTCAATTTTGTGTCCTGCAGAAAAAGTATTGTCAATCACTTTGCCTGTGGTTACACTTTTTAATTTGGTACGAACAAATGCCGGACCTTTTCCGGGTTTTACATGTAAAAACTCTATAATTTTATAAATATCGTGATTGTATCGAATGCACAATCCGTTTCTGATATCTGATGTACTTGCCATATATTAATTTGATTTAAAATATCCTTTCATAATTCCGCGATGTGAGTTTTTAATAAACTGAAGTATTTCATCGCGTTCCGGAGTTGCTTCCATTTCAGCTTCAATAATTTCTGAAGCTTGTGTATTGTTGTAATTTTTTTGGTACAGAATACGGTAAATGTCTTGTATTTCTTTAATTTTTTCAGAAGAAAATCCTCTTCTTCTTAGGCCTACTGAGTTTATACCTACATAGGAAAGGGGTTCGCGTGCAGCTTTAACATAAGGTGGTACATCTTTTCTTACTAATGAACCGCCGGTTACAAAAGCGTGGTTTCCAATAGAACAAAACTGATGTACGGCTGTCATTCCGGCTAAAACCACATAGTCTCCCACAGTAATATGACCGGCCAGCGTACTGTTGTTTGAAAATATACAATTGTTGCCTACAACACAATCGTGAGCAATGTGACAGTATGCCATAATCAAACAATTATTACCTATAACCGTTTTCATCTTGTCTGTGGTACCACGATTGATGGTAACACATTCGCGAATGGTTACATTATCGCCTATTTCTACTGTGGTGTCTTCATCGTTGTATTTTAAATCTTGTGGAATTGCAGATATAACTGCACCGGGAAAAATATTGCAGTTTTTTCCAATACGCGCACCTTCCATAATGGTTACATTGCTACCTATCCAGGTACCTTCACCAATTACCACATTGTTATGTATGGTTGTAAAAGGTTCTATTACGACATTTTTTGCAATTTTTGCGCCGGGATGTACGTATGCTAGGGGTTGATTCATAGTTATTTTACTTTTGTTATTTGAGCCATTAGTTCAGCTTCGGCACATAGTTTTCCGTTGGCATAAGCATAGCCTTGCATGTGGCAAATTCCTCTTCTAATAGGTGTAATTAAATCGCATTTAAAAATCAAGGTGTCGCCGGGAACCACTTTTTGTTTGAATTTCACATTGTCTATTTTCATAAAGAAAGTCAGGTAGTTTTCCGGGTCGGGAACGGTGCTTAGTACTAAAATTCCACCTGTTTGAGCCATGGCCTCAACAATTAATACACCGGGCATAACCGGAGCGCCGGGAAAATGTCCCGCAAAGAAAGGTTCATTCATAGTGACATTTTTCATGCCAATAACCATAGAATCCGTCAATTCAAAAATTTTGTCAATCAGTAAGAAGGGTTGCCTGTGCGGGAGCATGGCCATGATTTGATTGACATCCATTAACGGTTCTTGATTTAAGTCTACATTTGGAACGTTGTTTCGTCTTTCGTTTTTAATGATTTTTGAAAGTTTTTTGGCAAATTGGGTATTGACAAAATGACCGGGTTTATTAGCGATAATTTTACCTCTTATACGTGTGCCAACAAGTGCTAAATCGCCTAAAACATCCAGTAGTTTATGTCTGGCAGCCTCGTTAGGATGATGCAGTGTAAGGTTGTCTAAAATTCCGTTTGGTTTCACCGAAATGGAATCTTTCTTAAAGGCTACTTTTAATTTTTCAATAGTTTCTTCTGAAATTTCTTTGTCTACATATACAATAGCATTGTTTAAATCGCCACCTTTTATGAGTCCGTGTTCCAAAAGCATTTCCAGTTCATGTAAAAAGCTGAATGTTCGTGCCGAGGCAATGTCTTTTTTAAAGTCCGGTATGTGATTTAAGGTTGCATTTTGAGTGCCCAGTACTTTTGTTCCAAAATCTACCATAGTGGTTACCTGGTATTCTTTGGCGGGCATCACCAGGATTTCGCTTCCGGAATCTTCATCGGTATATGAAATAATATCGGTTACTACATATTCTTCTCTACAGGCGTTTTGCTGTTTAATTCCTGCCGTTTCAAGTGCTTCAACAAAAAATTTTGAAGAGCCGTCCATAATGGGTGGCTCTGAAGCGTTAAGCTCTATAATTGCGTTGTCAATGTCCAACCCAACTAGTGCAGCCAATACGTGTTCACAGGTTTGAATAGTAACTCCGTTTTTTTCAAGACATGTTCCTCTTTGGGTATTGGTAACATAATTTGCATCGGCTTCTATTATGGGCGAACCTTCCAAATCAATGCGCTTAAATGCAAAGCCTGCGTTCTCTACTGCAGGTTTAAAGGTGAGTGTCACTTCTTTACCGGTATGCAAGCCAACGCCTTTTAATGCAACTGCTTTTTCAATAGTTTTTTGCTTTACTTCAGTAGTTACTATTGCCATTTATTTTTTTTTCTAAATTGTTAATGTCTTTTACAATCTTGGGTAAATTTTTAAAATGTACGTAAGATTTATTGTAATCGCCATAATTAAGTGCAGGCGAACCTTGTAAAACTTCATTGTCTTTTATACTTCTTCCTATGCCGGATTGGGCTTGAATTTTCACGTTATTGCCTATAACGATATGTCCAACAATGCCTACTTGACCTCCAATTTGACAATTTTCACCTATTTTAGTAGATCCGGCTATACCGGTTTGTGCGGCTATAACGGTATTTTTTCCTATTTCAACGTTATGGGCTATTTGTATTTGGTTATCCAGTTTAACACCTTGCCTGATAATGGTTGAGCCTAGTGTTGCTCTGTCTATTGTGGTTCCAGCTCCAACATCTACGTAATCTTCAATGATTACATTTCCTGTTTGGGGAACTTTTTCATAACTTCCGTTTGGAGTTGGTGCATACCCAAAGCCGTCTGCGCCAATAATAACTCCGGAATTGATTACGCAGTTATTTCCTATGCGGGTTTCAGAATAAATTTTGGCACCTGAAAAAATGATGCAGTCATTGCCAATAGTGGTGTTATCGCCAATATAGGTATTGGGAAATATTTTTACATTATTCCCTATTTTTACATTGTCACCCAAATAGCTAAATGCACCAATATATATATTATCGCCATAGGTAGCTTTTTCAGAAATGAATGAAGGTGTTTCTATACCTTTTTTGTTTAGTTTTACCAGATTGTAATATTCCAGTAATTTTGAAAACGATTTGTAAGCATCTTCTACCTTTATTAAAGTGGTTGCTAGCGGACCTTCGGGCTTGAAGGTTTTATTAACAATGGTAACCGAGGCCTTAGTAGTATATATGTAAGGTTGGTATTTAGGATTAGCAAGAAATGTGAGTGAACCTTCAGAACCTTCTTCTATTTTAGAAAGTTTTGATACTTCAACATCCGGGTTTCCTTCAATGTCACCTTCTAAGATGCCTGCTATTTGCTGTGCTGTAAATTTCATTCTCGCAAAAATATGAAAAATGTACTAAAGTTTTGCTTTTGGGTAGCATATATAGTATTTCGTTATGGACTTTGAAAGTGCTTTTAAATTGAGCTGGTCCGGTGCTTTAGTAATTTCGGCCACTTTTCCTGAAGACAAAAGAATTGCAATCCCTTTCTTTTCCTGTTGATATCCTGTGTTTGTAATTTCGCCAGAGAAAACAAAATAGTTTGCTTCTTCGGGTGTAATGCTGTATTGATCTATTATTCTTTTTTTGTGTAAGTCGAGTTTGGTTTGTTTTACTTTTTTGGCTTTTATTTTAATTTTGAGTAAATCTCGGTTTAGTATCATCTCACATAAATTTTTCAACACAAAATCATGATGATATTGCCAATTTTTCATGGCAGATATGATATCAAAATCATCTAGGGCTGAAAATTTTTCCAATGTGGTTCGGTCAAAATGATTTGGTGTTACGTTATGTTTTAAAAAATAATTAAACGCTTCACTACATGGTAAATGTTCTCCTCTTTGGGTAAGCGCTTTCGCTCTTTCAAACACACGTATTAAAAGTTGTTCGGCTACAAGACTGGTTTTGTGTAAGTACACTTGCCAATACATAAAACGTCTTGCTACCAAAAATTTTTCTACGCTATAAATACCTTTTTCTTCAACCACCAGCTCGTTGTCTACTACATTAAGCATCGTAATTAACCGTTCGCTGTTTATATTTCCTTCGGCTACACCGGTATAAAAACTATCGCGTTTTAAATAATCGGCTCTGTCCATATCCAATTGACCCGAAACCAACTGACATAAAAATCTTTTGGGATAATCTCCTTTAAAAATAGTAATGGCAAGCGTTAAACTTGCGTTAAATTCTTCATTTAAAGCTTCCATAAATTTTAAGGAAATAGCTTCATGCGATACTCCTTTTACCAGCGAATTTTCCATAGCATGAGAAAAAGGTCCGTGCCCAACATCGTGTAAAAGTATAGCAACGTATAGTGCATTTTCTTCTTCTTCAGAAATGCTAACTCCTTTATAACGAAGTACATTTACCGCTTTTTGCATTAAGTGCATGCACCCTAAAGCATGATGAAATCGAGTATGATGTGCGCCGGGAAAAACCAAATAAGACAAGCCCATTTGTGAAATGCGACGTAAACGCTGAAAGTATTTGTGCTCAATGAGTTGAAAAATCAACGAATTAGGAATAGTAATAAATCCGTAAATTGGGTCGTTAAATATTTTGAGTTTTTTCAAACGAATATGTTTTACCTTTAACAATGCAAATATAACTATATGAATAACATAAATATACTTTGGGTCGATGATGAAATTGATTTACTAAAACCCCATATTTTATTTCTTGAGAAAAAAAACTATACGGTTACCACCTGCAAAAGCGGAGCCGAAGCTTTGGAAGCGCTGGATGACACTTTATTTGATATTGTTTTTTTAGACGAAAACATGCCCGGACTAACCGGTATTGAAACACTTAACGAAATTAAAAACAAGCAAGATACACTTCCCGTAGTAATGATTACAAAAAGTGAAGAAGAATATATTATGGAAGAAGCCATAGGAAGTAAAATTGCCGATTACCTGATAAAACCTGTAAACCCAAATCAAATTTTATTAAGTCTGAAAAAAAATCTAGACCATACTCGCTTGATTTCAGAAAAAACCACCTCAAACTATCAGCAAGAATTTAGAAAAATTGCTATGGACTTGTCTATGGTGAATACTTATCAAGATTGGGCAAGCCTTTACCAAAAACTCATTCGTTGGGAAATTCAATTAGAAGATATCGAAGATGCAGGAATGTTTGAAATCTTAGAATCTCAAAAAAACGAAGCCAACATTCAGTTTGGGAAATTCATAGATAAACATTATCCGGCGTGGTTCAAAGGTGAAGAAGCACCCACTATGTCGCATACTCTTTTTAAAAATAAAGTAGTCCCACTATTCAAAGAAAATCAACCGATACTAATGGTAGTTATAGACAATTTGAGGTATGACCAATGGAAAGCCTTTGAACCTATTGTACTAAATTACTATAAAAAAGAAAGTGAAACACCGTTTTACAGTATTCTGCCAACCGCTACACAGTATGCCAGAAATGCTATTTTTTCAGGACTTATGCCTAGTGAAATGGAACGTCTCTACCCCAACCTATGGAAAAACGATACCGATGAAGGCGGGAAAAACCTGCACGAAGAAGCGTTTTTAGCCACACAATTAGAACGTTTAGGACTTAAAAACTTAAAGTATGAATACCATAAAATTGTCAACCTAAAGGCCGGAAAAAAATTAGTTGAGAACTTCAACGCCTTAAAAAACAACGATCTAACTGTGGTCGTTTACAATTTTGTAGACATGCTGTCACATTCCAAAACAGAAATGGAGGTCGTTAAAGAATTGGCCGCTAATGATAAAGCCTATCGTTCGCTTACCTTGAGTTGGTTTAAAAACTCTCCTTTACTGGAAATGATTCAACTGGCACAAACGTTGGGTTTTAAATTAATTATAACCACAGATCACGGAACCATCAACGTTAAAAACCCTTCCAAAGTTATCGGTGACAGAGATACCAGTTTAAACCTGCGCTACAAAACAGGCAAAAGTTTAACCTATGAAGACAAAGACGTATTGGTAGCCAAGGACCCTAAAAGTATTTATTTACCGTCTATAAGTATGAGTAGCTCTTTTATATTCGCAAAAAGCGATTTGTTTTTTGCGTATCCTAATAATTACAATCACTACGTAAGTTATTACCGAAACACCTATCAGCACGGTGGCGTTTCCCTGGAAGAAATGATTATTCCATTTGTGGTACTTAATCCAAAATAAAAACTCCATGAAATACATATTTCTTCGATAAAATGCTCAAAAAATTAGTTTATCTGAAAAATTCTTCCTATACTTGCAAAGAAATTTAGTAGCGTCTTGATAACCTATTTTTTAGAAGACATTGATGATGTAGCAAAAAAGATTGTAGAACGTTCGGCTTCTAAGACTTTGCTTTTTAATGGAGAAATGGGCGTGGGAAAAACCACACTAATAAAAGCCATAGTAAAAGCTTTAGGCAGTAAAGACGAAGTAAGCAGTCCAACCTTTTCGATTGTGAATGAATACGAAAGTAGTGAGGGAACTGTTTATCATTTTGATTTGTACAGAGTGCAAAAACAAACCGAGCTATTAGATTTTGGTATAGAAGAATATCTGGATAAAGATGCCTGGTGTTTGATAGAATGGCCCGAATTAATAAAAGATTATCTGGATACCGGTTATGAAATTGTAACTATTACTAAAGGTGCTAATGCATCTCGAGAAATAAAAATAACGTTTAACTCGTAAAACAACGCCCCAAATACGTTCTTTAAATACTGTTTTGTAGCAAGATTTTCAAGAATTACGGAAAAACCGTAACGGAAAATTGAAAAAACAACGTTTTTAACATTTTTTTAACATTTTACGTTCTTTTTGATTATGCGCTCTTTATACATTTGAGGTATTAATTAATTAATCCCTTATAATTATGAAAACAAAAAAGTATTTAATGGCAATTGCAATTTTTGGTGGTTTGTTGTTTACAG
>DASRWB010000059.1:0-14469 GCA_035654775.1 Flavobacteriaceae bacterium
TCTTCTTCCGTAAGTACCGGCGTGGCGTTGTCGTCATCCGAACAGGCCGTTAGAAAAGAAATTAAAAGGGATAATACTAAAATGGAGAATCGTCTCATAGCTTTTGTTTTTATAAGGGTTAATAATGAGTTGTTAAGGAGAAGCAGCGGGCGTAAAGCGCTCGACCACATTTTCATAAGGTTCCAGCGTACGCAGGTAGGCGTAAATGGCGCTGAGGTCTTCGGTAGTCATGCCGGCGTACATAGCCCAGGGCATCAGCGTTTGCAGTTCGCCGGGTTGTACCGTAGGAAGCACATAACTGCTGTCGGCATACTTTGTAAACAGTTCCAGAAAGGCTTCTTCGGTGGTATGCTTTAAGCCCGTTTCGTGAGGGGTCAGGTTAGGCGTGCGCACGATACTGCCATCGGGAAAGGTAAATTCCCTGCCGCCGCCGCCCATAGGACCGGTAAACTTGCCGCCTTCAAAACGGGTATGACATTCGGCACAGGCTGCCGCCGTAAACATATACTTGCCGTAGGCCACGGTGTGGGAAATCGCCGGCTTGGTACTGAGCGTGGCTTCTTTAGGCAGGGTACGCAAGATAAAACGAAACGGAAAATCGGCCTCCGATGCCGGATGCTCACTCGCTACCGGCTCCAGCGTACGCAGGTAGGCAATCACCGCTTCAATGTCTTCACGGTCCAGTTGCCCGAAATTGTGATACGGCATCACCGGGAATATAGGCTCGCCGTCGCGCTTTACCCCCGTGGTAATCAACCGAAACAACTCGCCGTCCGTCCAGTCGCCTATCCCATACGGGGTAATATTAGCCGAAACAAACTTCCCCGGGAAGCCCATCTTCTGGTCAAATACATCACCGCCCACAAATTCCGTTCCCGGTTTTGGCGGTCCTGAAAACTTCGAAAAATCCCGCTCCGAATGGCAATCGGCACACAGCATCACGTGGTGCGCCAGGTACTTCCCGCGGGCGATGCGTTCTTCGGTAAGGGCTACCTCCAGTTCAGGGGCATCACCCACATTGGGCAAGGCCTGACTTACATAAAGCAAAGCCAGCACCACCAGTACCACCAGCGTGCCGGCTAAATAAAGAATTCGTTTCAATAGTGTGTTCATCAGTTTTTAAAGTGTTTACTCCGTGTTTTTTACAAATATCTATGCCACAGGAGGTTTAATCCATATAAAAAAGGCGTCAATTCATATAAAAAGGGAATAACACAAAAAACAACCGTAACAAAACCGCCCTACACTACCCGGAAATCGGTAGGGGCTTTTCCGGTGCTTTTCTTAAAAAAACTGCTGAAGTGAAAAGGTTCCTGAAAGCCTAGGTACAGGGCAATCTCCTTAATGCTTTTGTCGGTAAACTTCAGGTCGCGCCGCGCGTGAATAAGCAACTGATCCTTGATGAGTTGCTTGGCGGTTACACCCATCACTTTTTTGACCAGGAAGTTCAGGTGCTTGGGTGTAAGGTGCATGTGCCGGGCATAATCGCTTACTTTATGCCACTCGGTATAGTGGGCGGCCACCAGGTTTTTGTATTGGAGTACCACTTGAAGGTCTCGGGAGTTTTCTTCCTTGTTGGGGTCAATATTACAGGTGCTGTCACAGTACACCAGAATGGTACGCAACAGCGAAAACATCCCGCTTTCTTTATTGGGAATTTCAGAGCCCGCCATTTCGTCTATCATCTCAAACAAGGCCTGAATGCGCTGTCCTATTTTGGGACTCAGCACAATTTTAGGCACCTGTCCGGTGGCGTAATACACCTTGGCATCTTTGATAATTAACGGCTCAAAACCCAAAAGGTCAAAGTAGTACTTGCTGAATTCCAGTACCCAGCCGCAAACGTGCTTTTTACAGTCCAGTTGAATGTCCTGCTGTGGAATACTAAACACAATAAGGTTGGGATACCCCGTAATGGTTTTACCGGATATACGCACGGCTTCCAGTCCTTCCGAAAACCAAAACACACGGTAATACTCCCGCGAACTACGCAGGTCTATTTTAGGTGAAAGCGCTTTGATTTCTAAGTGTTTTTTCATGATTTTTGGCTCAAAAACAATGGGGTTACACAACCATCACGGCTTTAAATATACAGGTTTTTTTTGAGTAGGAGCTAATCCTTTGATTAGCAGGGTACAGAATGCCCAAAAATACCTTATAAATGCAGATGCACCAATCGGAATATGCACTATATTTGCGCTGTGAAAAACTGTGTCAAAAAGGGTATCGCTTTACTGTTTATAGCCGTCTATGTACTTGCGGCAAGCAGTTTTGTGGCCGTATCTCAGGGAACCGGCACTACCGAAAAACACACCCAAAAGCAAGACACGGCTTTTTCTTCGGGAATGGCTAAAGGGTTGGGTTACATTCCGCAACAGGAAACGCTGGCCAACAGCCTTGAAAATTTGCCTGCAGGAAATGAATTCCACTCCTTGTCTCAGGGGCTGCTCCAAAATGCTTGCATACACGAACAAGTGCAGCGCAAACAATGTACCCAAACCCTGCAAAACGCCCGGATACAGTACCGTAAATCCGATCTTATTTTCCCTTTCCATTACTTCTGGTAATACGAGTCCAAGCAGGTAAAGAAATCAGGCAAAACCAAGCGTTTGCCTGACAATCAGGCGGCATAAAAAAGTTGTGGCCTGTGCTTCGTATAACAATAACAAGAATTAAAAATGGATATAGAAACCACCCTTATAGGAATCGTGTTGGTAATAGTTTGTGCCACACCTTTTATAGTACTAACAGCCGGAAGAAAAAAAGCCGAAAAGAAAAAGCAAAAGGCCTTTTTTGACCTGGCGAAACACCACGGCTGCCAAATAGACCACTTCGACATGGGCAACCACAGCGTCATAGGAATAGACACGGCTCAAAATACCGTACTGTTTTACAAACAAACCCCCGAGGGTACGCAGCAGTATTGTGTACCCCTGAAAGACATACAAAGCTGTAAACGCCGCGTAGTGAACAATACCCGAAAAGTAACCGAACGGTTGCAGTTGGTCTTGACCCCATTACCAAAGCTTCGGGAAAAGGGAACCCCGGAAATCAGCCTGGAGTTTTACAACGCTGAAGTGGAAATGCAACTCGAAGGCGAGCTGCAACTGCTGGAAAAGTGGGAAACCCTTATCAACAGTAAACTAAAAGCCTAAACCCTAAAACCCCTTGCCGATAGTGCAGGGGGTTTTGGCCTTAAACCCAATGATGATCGTGCTTTTTTATTTAAACAGCTTGATATAGTCTTCAAACCAATATTGTTTCCCTCTTTTCGCTCCTGTGATTTCTTTAAGAATTCCCAGATGTTCAAGTTCACCCACCAGCTTGTAAGCCGATGGAAGTGAAAGTGCTGTTAGGTCAGCAACTTTTTGAACAGTAATAAGTGGTCGTAAATAGAGTTGATGAATAACGGCCCTTGCGTTGCTTGTTCTTGCTCCTAAATCTTGAATTTTTAAATCTACTTCTTTTTGAAGTTTCATAATACCATCGAAGGTCACTATACTTGCCTTAGCCGTTTCAATGATTCCTACAAGAAAGAATTTAAACCATTGTTTTATATCGTTTGAGGTTCTTACCTTCATTAAGTTATCGTAATACAATTGTCTATTCCTCTCGAAGAAGTCTGATAAGTAAAGTACGGGTTGCTTTAAAATTCCTTTTTCAACCAAGTAAAGCGTGATTAAAAGACGACCAACACGACCATTTCCGTCTAGAAAGGGATGAATTGTTTCAAACTGATAATGTATTAATGCAATTCTTAATAAATGAGGTAATCTGATTTCAGTGTTATGCGAAAATTTCTCCAAATCTCCCATTAATCGGGGAACTTCTTGGTGAGGTGGTGGGATAAATGTGGCATCAGAAATTGACGCACCCCCTATCCAGTTTTGACTTGTTCTGAATTGTCCCGGTATTTTGTGTTTTCCTCGAACACCTTGAAGAAGGACTTTATGAGCCATTTTGATAAGTCTAGACGATAAAGGTAATTCATCAAGTGATTTGATTGTTGAATTCAATGCGTTAATGTAATTCTGAACTTCTTCCCAATCGTCTCGTTGTTCTTCCCTTATTTCCTCTTTTTCTTGTAAAGCATCCTCAATATTGGTTTTTGTACCTTCAATTTTACTTGACTTGGTAGCTTCCTTCACCACGTGCATTGAAATAAACAAGTCAATATTAGGAGTATGCTCAGAGTACATATCAAGCCGACCAAGTTGCCTGTCTGCCTGACTTAATAGGTCAATCACCTCCATGTCATCAAGTACCCAATCCCGATTTATCTCTTCAGGAATAAAGCTTTTAAAGGTTCCTTGATCGATATAATAGCCCGCTTTAAAGTTTTTCATGATTTTATAATTAACCTACCTGCTAATTTAAGAAAAACTCCGAAAACTTAAATAAAAAGAATACGTTTTAAATTTTTAAGCAAAATACTTTAATAAGAGGATTTGTTTTAAAAACAGCTCAACTCCGGGATAATGTCAGTTATCCCTAAAGGCAATGGTATTTCTATTACGGAACAGACATACCGGAGATAAAGTAGGAAAAAAGAAAAAACCTGCATAAGTCATCTATCGTTCAGGAAAAATCAGACGAGCTAAACAACACGTGTAAAGACCATAAGTTCACAACAACGGAAACCCGACAACCCGCTATACTACACCCAGTTTCTCCTGAAGCTTTTCCAGCATGGTGGCCGTAAGGGCCGTAAGGTCATATTTCGGCTTCCAGCCCCAGTCCTGTTGCGCCGCACTGTCGTCTATGGAGCTTGGCCAGGAATCGGCAATCGCTTGGCGGTAGTCCGGAGCATACGAAATACGAAAATCGGGCAAATGCTTCTGAATCTCTGCGGCAAGTACTTTAGGCGTAAAACTCATCGCCGATAGGTTGTAGGACGTACGGATGCCTATAGCCGCCGCCGGGGCTTCCATAAGCGTTAAGGTGGCCGCAATGGCGTCGTCCATATACATCATGGGTAAGGCTGTGTCTGCCGTTAAAAAGGAAGTGTAAGCTCCTTCTTCCAGCGCCTTGTAGAAAATATCCACGGCATAGTCTGTGGTTCCGCCGCCGGGCATAGTTTTCCAGCTGATAATCCCGGGATAGCGCAAACTCCGTACATCTACACCGTAATTCTTGTGGTAGTAAGCACACCAAAGTTCGCCTACCTGTTTGGTGATTCCGTAAACCGTGGTAGGGGCCGTAACCGTGTGTTGAGGCGTGTGGTTTTTAGGAGTAGTAGGGCCAAAAACGGCAATACTTGACGGCCAGAAAACTTGCTTGATAAACCCTTCTTTGGCCAGATTTAGCACATGAAACAACGAATCCATATTCAGGTTCCAGGCTTTCATGGGGTATTTTTCGCCCGTGGCACTCAACAAGGCAGCCATCAGGTAAACGGTATCGATACCGTGCTTCTCAATACAGATTTTTACCGAAGCATAATCCGTGGCATCCACAATTTCAAACAAGCCGCCATTGACCACTTCGGCATTGCTATAGCTGATGTCGCTGGCAATCACATTCAAATTCCCGTAGCGCTCCCGCAGGGCAAAGGTAAGCTCAGAACCTATTTGACCACATGCGCCTATAATCAGTACTTTTGATGCCATATCTCAGAAAAGGTTTAAAACACAAAAATAGCAAGTTTTTTGCACTGTAGTCCGAATTTCTAAAAGTTTTATAAGAATTTAAATATTACGTATTTAAGAGTATATTTGTAACATATGAAAAAGAAAATAGGGATTTTGCTGGCATTCAGCGCGCTGCTCCCGGCGTGCCAAAACGCAACACAGGAGAAACAAGACCAAACGCAGGCTGAAACCGGCACTTACCGCCTTGCTCCCGAAGCGATAAAAGCCCTTTCCTATACCGACTACGTTTTGGATGCCAAGGCAACTCAAACCCTAAGCGGATGGCAAAAATTCACCGAACTGGAAAACCATATAAAGACTTTCAGACAAGCGGATTTTTCCTTTTTGAACGACAACCATGAAGTGTTGACGGCATTCTTAAAAAGCCTGCAGGAAACCCTGCCCGAAAAAATAAATACCCCGGCCGTAGCGGCCAGGCTTAAAGTGCTGGAAAATGCTTTTTTAAAACTGGAAGACCAGCTGATGCGAGCCAATGCAAAAGAAAACGAATTGTTAACTGCGGTTAAAGAAGTGCTTAATGCCTACGCCAATGTAAAACTGCAAATCAATAAGAAATTTGAAAAAGAAGCTCAACAGATTACCAAATAGAAACACCGGTCTATCCCTTTTCTGGATATTGCTACCCCTGCTTTTTTGGGCTTGTCAGGATAAGAATGACCCACGCCCTGAAGCACAAAAGCAACACCACCTGCAGCAGGTACATCAAACCTTGGACCGCTGGCACGAAGCTGCCGCCAAAGCAGATTTTGAAAACTACGTTAACCAAATGACAGCAAACGCTGTTTTTGTAGGTACCGACGCCACGGAAAATTGGAACCGACCCGATTTTGAAGCCTTCAGTAAACCCTATTTTACCCAAGGAAAAGCCTGGAGTTTTACAGCGGTACAACGAAACGTCTATTTCTCAAACGATTATAAAACCGCCTGGTTTGACGAGCTGCTCGACACCCAAATGAAACTCTGTAGAGGCTCAGGCGTGCTTCAGTACCAAAACCAATCCTGGAAAATAGCCCATTATGTCTTGTCCATTGCCGTTCCCAACAATCGGGTTGAGGAACTCGTCAACCTTAAAAAGCATACAGACAGCCTGTTGCTCCTAAAACTTAAAGAAAAACCACTTATTACAACCGTCAACAAATGAAACCGTATTTCCTTTTTATTATTTTATTAGCCTTTGGCTTTGCGGGTCACGCCCAGTTCAATCAAGATGCACCCTGGATGAAATCGCTCAATACCGAAGAAAGAAGAGGCACCGCCAACCCCGTAACCTTTGACGAAATGGTTGACGCTTTTAATACGTATTGGGCAGACAAAGACCCCAATGTACGCGGCAGTGGTTACAAGCCCTTCAAACGATGGGAAAACTACTGGCAGAATTTTGTAAAAGAAGATGGGACCTTGCCTACGCAGGCCGAGTACTGGGAAGCCTGGAACCGGGCAAAAATGCAGCGCACACAAGCGGCCGGCAGATCCGGTGACAGCAACTGGATTCCCCAGGGACCGTTTGAACATACCAATACCGGGTCGTGGTCCTCTGGACAAGGTCGAATTAATGCCGTTATGGTCGACCCCAACAACCCAAATACTTACTACGCCGGTGCACCTGCCGGCGGAATATGGAAGTCGGTCGACGCCGGCACAACCTGGCAACCCTTGTCCGACTTTTTGCCGCAAATAGGCGTTTCTGGAATAGCGGTAGATTACAACAACAGTGATATTATCTATATAGCCACCGGAGATGACGATGCCGGAGACAGCTACAGTGTGGGCGTGATGAAATCAACCGATGGCGGGCAAACCTGGAACAACACGGGACTGAACCCGCAAAATTCGCCTACCTCGATGAACGATATTTATATGCATCCCGGAAACTCCAACATTCTCTGGGTAGCGACAAACAACGGAATATACAAAACTACAAATGCCGGTGCAACTTGGACAAACGTACAGACCGGGAACATGAAAGACCTTAAGGTACACCCGACAAACCCTAACATTTTATACGCGGTAACACCAAATACTTTTTACAAGTCGGTGGACGGAGGAAATACCTTTAGCAATGTGGGTGTGGGTGTCGGACTTCCTACCGGTACAAACCGGCTGGTAATTGATGTTACTCCGGCAAATCCCCAAGTAATCTACGTACTGGCGGCAGATACAGATTACTCTTATAAAGGACTGTACAAATCAACCAATGCCGGACTGAGTTTTGTTACAGCTTCTACCTCCGATACAGTAGGCGATA
This sequence comes from Flavobacteriaceae bacterium, assembly GCA_035654775.1. Classification (GTDB taxonomy): domain Bacteria; phylum Bacteroidota; class Bacteroidia; order Flavobacteriales; family Flavobacteriaceae; genus HKST-UBA85. The sequence goes on from DASRWB010000059.1 coordinate 7,897, forward strand.
TTTTTGAAAGTTCTCAAGCCTGGTTTGATATGGCTATGGCTGTTTCCGATTCCAATGAACACGAAGTGTATGTAGGGGTATTGAATATCTGGAAATCGTCCAACAGCGGAACAAATTTTACCAAGCTCAACTACTGGAATGCACCTTATTCGGCAGCTTATACCCATGCCGACATCCACTTGCTGCGCTTCTATAACGGTCAGCTTTTTGCAGGAACGGATGGCGGAATTTACAAATCGACAAACGGAGGCTCAAATTTTACCGACCTCACTGCGGGAATCCAAAACGGGCAGTTTTACAAAATTGCCGTGTCCAGACAAACCGCTTCAAAAATGGTAGGGGGCTTGCAGGACAATGGCGGGTATGCACTTAACAATGCGGTATGGCAAAATTACTACGGCGCCGATGGAATGGATACGGCTATTGACCCTTCAAACGAAAACCTCTATTTCGGCTTTATCCAAAACGGAGGCAGCCTTTATATCTCTACTACCGGTGGAAGCAATTTAAACCTGGGCATAGCAAGTCCAAGCGGCGAAAACGGGAATTGGGTTACCCCGCTGGTAATGAACAGTGAGAGCGAGCTCTATTCCGGATACTCCCGACTTTATAAATTATGCGGGAGTAAATGGGAGTCCGTTTCAACATATTTGGGAGGCAATATTGATAAACTGGAAATAGACGACCTTAACCCTGATATTATATTCGTGGCTATTGATAACTTCTTGCTCAAAAGCACCGACAGAGGGAATACTTTTGTTGAGGTGGAAGATTTTCCAACCCACATCACTTCAATAGAAGTCAATACCAACAACAGCAACATCGTTTATGTGACTACCAGCGGGTTTAACGGTAGAGTCTATAAGTCGGTCGATGGCGGAATGACCTTTAGCAACATTACCGGAAACCTGCCCACGGGAACCAAAAACGTAGTGAAACACCAAAGCCTGCACAGCGCAGCCCCTATTTTTGTAGGAACCAGTTTTGGGGTATACCGCTATGATGAAGTAACGGCCGCATGGGAAACCTTCAACACCAATTTACCGGTAGTCTCGGTTACCGATTTAGAAATAAACACCAATGAAGGAGTTATCATTGCCGCCACCTACGGAAGAGGAATATGGAAATCGGCGATACCCGTGGAAGCAAACCCGCAGGAAGTAGGTATACAAAACATCCTTGGTATAGACAATGCCTTAGTGTGTGGCGACATACAAAACTTTCAGGTAGAACTAATCAATACCGGGAGTGCAAACCTAACCGAAGCGACGATAACGCATACGGTACTGGGCGATACGCAAGTAACCAACTGGACAGGAAACCTACCTCCGGGAGCTACCGAAATAGCAGACATTTCCAGAACCATAACCGGAAATGCAACGCTGAAAGAACTGGAAGTTAGCGTAAGTACAACGCTTGATGGGTATGCCTCAAACAGCAAGCTGGTAAAACGATTTAACAATACCACGCAGGGACAGGTTAATGTTGTCAATACATTCGAAACCCAAAACGAAGCGCTGATTGTTTACGATGGCTTGGAACTCTCATGCGGCTATTGGCAAAGAGGAATACCCACAGGTACAATCCTTAACTCTGCCAGCTCAGGAACTCAGGTGTACGGGACCAATTTAAGCGGAAATCACGACAACGAAATCAAAAGTTATCTGGTAAGCAATTGTTACAACCTAACTACAGTAACCAATCCTGTGCTGCGATTCAATATGGCTTTTGACCTTGAATTTAACTGGGATATTGTTTATGTGGAATATTCCGTAAATTCAGGAGAAACCTGGCAGGTGCTGGGAACGGCCGCCGACCCCAATTGGTACAACAGCAATACACCGGCCGGACAAAACAATACCTGTTACAATTGCCCCGGTGCCCAATGGACAGGGACAAGCCCGTTTATGCAGGAGTACAGCTACAGTTTGTCGCCCTTTACGGGAGAAAGCAGTTTTATGGTACGTTTTGTATTTCACTCCGATCAGGCGGTAGTGCAAGAAGGAGTAATCCTAGACGATTTTGTAATCGAAGGAACACTGAATACGCAGGAGTTTCCTCTGGACGATTTTCAAATTTATCCCAATCCATCTTCGGGAATCTTTACCATTATGGCAAACACCGGTGAGGATATGCAGTACAATCTTTTTGATGTCACCGGAAAAGAAATCCAAAAAGGAATTCCGCTGAAAGGAACAAACCTGAAGCATCCGGTTGACCTCAGCGCCTTTCAGTCCGGGGTGTATTTTATTCAGGTGTATACTTCGGGACAATCGGTTACCAAAAAAATAATAAAACAATAAAAGACTTAGTCTTCTGCCGAAGGTAAAGGCTCTACAGGTTTTTGGTTGTTAAGCAACGCTTCTTTGGTTACACGGGCCATATTAAAGTTGGGTGCAAGAGCCATAGCCTGATCAATAAAGCCCAGCGCACGCTCTAAATTGGCATCGCGGTCTTCGGTATAGACCAGTAATCCTTTGAGATAGTAAAAGGCCGCTTTTAGAGGTACTTGATAGGGTCGTTGGGTTTCGTAAAAACCTTTCATAGAAGTGTCTTTTACATTAGCAATGCCGTAGTTAATCAGCTTTTTGGCTTCTTCTAGGTGTTCCAGTTGTAAATTTATTTCGGCAAGTTCATAGGCAAGCAATGGGTTGGCGTTGCGTTTATACAATTCATTAAAATGCTCCAAGGCACGTTCCAGCTCACTCAAAGCCTTAAGCGATACGGCTTTTACTTCAACGGCTATATCGGAAGCGTTGGCATCGTGTTCAAAACCAATGGTATTCAGGGCCTGTACATACCTGCCGTCACTCATATAGATGTAGGCTAGCGTGTCCAGTCGCGCAGCCGAAGGCTGAAGCACATTCAGGTGTGTCATGGCATCAATAATGCCCTGCACATCGCCTTGTTTTTTCATTTGCGCATAATAGGCTTCATAATGTTTTACAAGTTCCCCTTGGGTTTGTGCATTTAGCGATACACACAATAGTGTGCTAAGCATAATAAAAAATACCTTTTTCATGAAGTTTGTTTTTAGTAAAAAAGTGTTCAAAACTAAAAAAATAAAAGAGTAAATCTCTTAAAAGGGTATTAATTTATTCTTCCAAAGGTGTTTTTGCTTCAAAATGAAGCTGTTTTTTAATAATCACGGCATCATTAACCACAAAAGGCTTGGGAATCATGTCTGAAGATCTCTGAGGAACGTCAAAAAGTGGATTCGACAACAAGTCGTAAGAAATCTCGTAAATATCAAAGGAGGCTTCAGCAGATGAAGGAATACTAAACTCCAGCTCCATAAAGTTATCTTTGGAAATAAAATAATTAACCAGCCGGGTGTTTTCATCAAATGTTTTGTTTCCCTCAGAAAACACATGCCCGTTTACCCGAAGCGTTTTGATGTGGGTTCCGGTAGGGGTATAAACTTCATACCGGTTTACGTGCCGTTGCGGTGAAATAAACACGGAAAGTTCACGGGTTTCTCCAATTAGGGTGTCTTTTTTTACTTCAATATGCGGAGGTTTCAAAGGTTTTACATAAGTGGATGCCGTTTGGGTAAAACCACTGCCGTATTTACTGCCAAAAATGGGATTTGCGGCCAGTGCGGTATCGGCCTCTTTAAAATAAGGAGCGGTCCAGGTGTCTGGTGTGCGATCGTAGGTGGCCCATAAGGCTTGGTTTTTATCGGCATCTAAAAAATACACCAGGCTGTTAGGTTTTGGCATTTCTGTCGTAAACGCAGCATGGGTATGCGCTTTTATAAAAAAGACACCGGCAAGTATAAAACCGGCAAGTGCGGCTATATTTTTATACCTGTAAAAAGCAAAAACGCCCAGAAGCAATCCAAAGAGAAGACTAACCAAAAGCGTGACAGAAACCAGCACTTTCAAGCCCAATCCCACCGGAAACATTTGAATAAAAGGGGCTACTATCATCAAGGCCGGAAGTCCCAGCAAAGCCAGTAATACCGGATGAGGGGCTTTTTGTCGGGCCAGCACAAACAAACTGAGTAAAACAAAGTACATAGGGACTATAAAAAAAGAACCGCCTTTTAGGGTAAAAGTAAGTACGCCACACAACACCAGCCAGAAAAAGGCCGGTGCCACAAGCAAACTTCCGGCATTTTCGGGCTTATAAAATCGGTGATACACGGCCGCGCATACAGCTAAACTTAAAACAGCAAAAGCAATAATATACGCGTGTCCATTGTACGGAAAGCCTTGTAAAATATCTGCATATCCCGGATATATACGTTGCAAAACCGGCCAGGCAAAATAGCCGATAAGCCCATTAGTAAGTAAAACAAAGAAAAATGCAGCAAACCCGCGTTGTATATTTTTAAGCTGAAAATGTTGCTTTTGAATACCGTAGTAAACCAGCGCGATAAAAAGTAAAACCGCCAGTACCAACAGCGGGATGGCCCAGGAAAAAGGATAACTCACCATTTTAAACAAGGGCACGTTAAAATACACCAAATCCTGAGTTGCCTTTACATCAGATAAATCTGCGTTTCCAAAATAAGAAAGCAACGGCATTAAATAACTTGCCTGATGCTTTAGCGAGCTTACATCCATTCGATCAAAGCGGTCCAGTGCCGTATGGTAATCGTAATGATCGTCAATAAAAGCAAAATTAAATCCGTCAATATTTGCATCTTCTCTAAAGCGGGTTAAATCGGTGTCGTTGGGAAGCATTTTGTAAATGCTGTATGCCAGCGAATTGGCTACCGGATATTCGGGATTGGCTTTTATAAACTGGTCAACCAAAGTTGCATTGCCGCCATTGGTTTCTATAAGCATGTAGCTGGGGCCGCCACTGCCGCGTGCTTCAAAATTTAACACCAGACCTACTTGTTTTGCCCAGGCGTGTTTATTGACAAAAATGTCGGCGCCATTCAGGCCGAGTTCTTCGGCATCGGTAAATAACACCAACAGGTCGTTTTTTGGGGTGTGCTTGCTGAGATAGGCGCGCACGCCTTCCAGAATAGTAGCTACACCCGAACCTGCATCACTGGCGCCATAGGAAGAAAAGGGGTTGCTGTCGTAATGCGACATCAGCAAAAGCGCTTTGCCGTTTTCGCTGCCTTTGTAGCGGGCTAAAATATTTTGCGGCTTGGTAAAACTGCCCCAGTCTTCGGTTAAACTGTACGCCTCCTGTATCGAAACTTCAAACCCCAGTGCAGCCAGTTCAGAAAGAAGATATTGCTTAATCGTATCGTGGGCTGTTGTGCCTAAATAGTGAGGTTTTTGGGATAAAACTTCTACATGAGCCAAGGCCTTTTGGGTGGAAAAAGTGTCGGAATCTTTTGGGGTTTCTACTGTATTTGAAGGGGTAAGCGAAGAATAGCTCCAGTAAACAGCAAGGGCTATCAACAAGAGTGCAGCTAGTTTTTTTAGCATGACAAAAGGAGTTAGGTTAGTTTCTTAAAGATACAAAATATTTAGGTGAAAAAAATAGCGTTAGGTTAAAAGGTTTATTTTCAGTAAATTTAGGAGACTAAAAACAATGAACTATGGGAATTAAAAGTTTTCAAGGCGCTAGAAAGCAGCAGCAAGATACGGTAGACCATCAGTCTATTCGCGTAAGTGATTACATGACCCGAAATGTAATTACCTTTAGACCCGAACAATCGGTGGAGGAAGTTATAGAAACTCTTATCAACAACCGTATTTCCGGCGGACCGGTAGTGAATAACAACAACGAGTTGGTCGGAATTATTTCGGAAGGAGATTGTATAAAACAAATTTCTGAAAGCCGGTACTACAATTTGCCTTCAGAAAGCAATGCTGTAGAAAAACACATGGTGAAAAATGTGGAAACCATTGATGGAAACATGAATATTTTTGATGCCGCTCAAAAGTTTTTAAACGCCAAGCGTCGTCGGTTTCCTATTGTGGAAAACGGAAAACTGGTAGGGCAAATTAGTCAAAAAGACATTTTAATTGCAGCCATGAAATTAAAAGGGCAAAACTGGAGTAAAACTTAACTTTCGCGCTTCACCAATGCATAGTATTCATCTTCCAGTGGCAGGTAGCCTTGGTTATACACGAAGTAGTACACCGTTCCGGCTTTGGTGGTATAGGTACTGGTAAAGTAGTTGAAATCAAAGCCCATCTGAATGAGTTTGTTTCGGGTGGTTTTGGTTTTTTGTTGTGGATTTAGTGTTTGCAGAATGCGCCAGTTTTTGCGCAAGCGGTTGTTGATGTTGCGGATTAGATTTTTTTCATCCTTATTGATGGTATTGTGGTAAGCATTTCGGCAGTAATCGCTGCAAAACTTTTTATCGCTTCGACCGATAATTTTTTCGCCACACTCCAAGCATACTTTTTGCATCTGCTGTTCTTTTGTATAAAAATAGAATAAAATATTGTAATGTCCACAAGTGCCATACACAAACAAAATGAAAGAAGTATTTTTTGTGGCTTTAAAAGAATGAAAGAAAACAAACTAATCCAACTGTTCGGTGAGTTTTTGAAATACGTTCTTAGGGTTTTTACCTTCATATAAAACGGCATAAACCGCATTAATAATAGGTAAGCGCGTTTTCTTTTTGTTTTTTTCGTTTAACAGATGTGC
>DASRWB010000060.1:0-6325 GCA_035654775.1 Flavobacteriaceae bacterium
TTACCCAATGGACGGTACATACCAGTTCCACAAACTCGTTTAATTTAAGCAGTTACAACTCCTGGTTGGCTTATGGCAACGGGCAGCAATTTCACTATTTAAAGTTTCAGTTTGAAAACCCCAGTGATTCCGGTGGTGGCAATGTTGGTACAGAAGAATACTGTGATACAGGGTTTGTTGGCGGAGACAGTGCACCAATAGTAAGCGCAAATGGTTCTATGGCAGCTTATTATGATGTGATTGAGTATGGTTCTGTAACAGAGTATGTCATAATGATTTTAGATAACTAATCATGAAATCTCTTGTTATTTTTTTGGTATTGTTTGGCACATGCTATTCCGGGATGTGCCAAACATTTCCTTATGAACGGGAATGGGGAAAGTATAATGGTATAATAGGAAATATTAATGTAATAAAATCTCGTGCCCATACCATGGATGGTGAGGGTAATGTTTACAGTGTAGGCTATGTGGCAGATACTAACATATTATCCACAAGTACAGAATCCCACCAGCCAGCTTATGGTGGTGGTCAGGCAGATGGCTTTATCATAAAATACAGCTCAGAAGGAGAGTTCTTGTGGGCAACCTATTTTGGTGGTGAGGAATTTGATGAAATAGAGGCTATTGCTGTTGATAACAACGACCAAATTGTGGTTATTGGCATTACCTATTCTGCTACGGGCATTGCCACACAGGGTGCCTTTCAGGAACAACCTACCGATGTTGGCGGGGGCTATTTTTTAGCAAAGTTTACCGCCGAGGGCAACATCCTTTGGGGCACCCATTTTTATAATGCAGCAATTCGCCCTGATGATGAAGAGCCTTATAACTTTCTTCAGGATTTTGTCTCGCAACAATATTATAGAGCAGGGTTGGCTATTAATGAGGCAAATGATATTTTTATCTTTACTACTGATTACGGTTGGGCTCATCCAAGCTATAGTATAGCTACCCCGAATGCTTTTCAAGAGGAAGCACTTGAAGAAACCACAATAAGCAGATTTTCATCTTCTGGACAAAGACTGTGGACTACTTATTATGGGATAAATAGTTCGGACATCAACGGGATTGCAGTGGACAATACTGGAGTATATGTGGCAGGCACCAAAACAGATTTACCTACTTCGCCTCATGTGCCTACTACCTATTTTGATACCTTTGGGGAGTATGAGTTTTCCTATGCCAATATCTATGACGTTTTTGTTTCCGGTTTTTCCTTGGATGGCACTACTCGCTTGTGGAGTCGCTATTTAGGTGGTTCCGCTGTGGAAAACCTTGGGATGTCGCCCTTGGTATTGGATAGTACAGGACTCTATATAGCTGGGTTTTCCATAGGTAGCACTAATGGCAATACTACGGGCATTGCTACAGAAGGCGCTTATAAAGAGGAGAATGGTTGTGGCTACGGCTTTTTGGCAAAACTACACCGTTCTGGTGAAATAGATTGGGTTACCTATACTGTGGATAGGGTTGAGGAAGCTTATGAAGGGACTACAATAAATTGTGGGAGTAGCGCTAGTTCTGTCCATATTATAAAATCAGTCTTTCCGGCAAAAACAGGGGTGTATTATACAGGTCAAACAAGTATGTATGCAGATATAGCTACAGAAGGTGTTTTTATGGAAACCCTCTATGGCAATACTCTTTACGGTCAAAATGATGCTTTTATCATGAAATTTTCCCCAACCGGGGAAAGGGAATGGGGCACGTTTTTTGGCGGTGAACTTGGGGAAACCATCCCATGGGTATTTCCTTTTCAAGACTCGTTTTATGTGGTAGGACAAACCAGCAGCGAGGAGAATATAGATACTTTTGGAGATGAAATAGGGGCTAACAGCCGTGGTTATATCAACAAGTTTTCGCCTACTGCTTTGGGCGTTACGGAAACTGTGTTTTCTCCTTTTACAATCTATCCCAATCCCGTTCATGGGATATTGTACATCAGGCTTGATGAAAGCTTACAATCCCAACTGCTAAGGCTTAATCTTTACAATGTATTAGGGCAGGAAGTGTCTAAAACAGTTCTTAAGTCCAATGAAATTCATCAGGAAGTGGACGTTTCAGGGCTTTCAACAGGAGTTTATATGGCATTGTTGTCTGCAGGCAACCAAACATTTAGTCATAAAATCATTATCAAATAATATTTTCTTTAGATACTACTGGAAAGTTTATAGAGGTTCAAAGTAAGCTAAAGTTAAAAGTGTTATAAGTGGAAAAACTTCAAAAGTTTAAGTACTTTAGACACTTAAAACTTTCAACTTTTATGCGTTGGACTCTTAAACCCAAACCCGAAACATCAAAAATAAAAGCTTTACAGGAAACCCTTCAAGTAGAGAAGGAAGTGGCATCCTTGCTTATTCAGCGAGGGATTGAGACCTATGAAGAGGCTAAAAAATTCTTCAGGCCGAGTTTAAAAGAGTTGCACAATCCATTCCTGATGAAAGATATGGATAAAGCAGTAGAACGCATTGAACGAGCACTTTCCAATGAGGAAAACATTCTGGTGTATGGCGATTATGACGTAGATGGCACCACGGCGGTTTCCCTGATGAGTTCCTACCTGAAAACCAAAACCGAAAATGTAGCCACCTATATTCCCGACAGATATGATGAAGGCTATGGCATTTCCTTTAAAGGCATTGATTTTGCTGAAGACAATGGGTTTACACTCATTATTGCATTGGATTGTGGGATTAAAGCCATTGACAAAGTTGAGTATGCTCAAAAAAAAGGAATAGACTTCATTATTTGCGACCATCACAGACCGGGAAAAAACCTTCCGCAAGCCGTGGCTGTGTTGGACCCAAAACGCGACGATTGCTTGTATCCGTACAAAGAACTGTGCGGCTGTGGTGTTGGGTTTAAACTCATTCAGGCACTGGCTCAAAAAGAAAACGTGTCGGTAGAAAATTTAGTAGCATATCTGGATTTGGTAGCCATCGCTATTGGTGCAGATATTGTGCCTATCACAGGAGAAAACAGAATCCTAACCTTTTTTGGGTTGCAACTTATCAATTCCAACCCGCGAGTAGGCATCAAGGCGATTATAGATCAAATAAAAAAGAAAGAATTCACTATTACCGATGTTGTTTTTATCATTGCTCCGCGAATAAATGCAGCCGGCCGAATGAAACACGGAAATCATGCGGTTACCTTGCTTACCGAAACCGATTACAATTTAGCGGTGCAATATGCGTTGGAAATAGATAGCTTTAATACTGAAAGACGTGAAACCGATGAACAAATTACGCGAGAAGCTTTGGAGCAAATTGAATTACAAAAGGAACAGGAACGCTTTACTACTGTTGTTTACCGTGAAACTTGGCACAAAGGGGTTATTGGTATTGTGGCTTCTCGATTGACGGAAACCTACTATCGCCCAACATTAGTGTTTACCAAAAGCGGCGATAAACTGGCTGCGTCGGCACGGTCGGTAAGTGGTTTTGATGTGTACAATGCGTTAGAGGCTTGTGCAGAATACATAGAACAGTTTGGAGGTCATAAGTACGCTGCCGGATTAACCTTAAAGGAAGAAAACTATGAAGCCTTTAAGCAAGCTTTTGAAGATGAAGTTTCCAAAACAATTGACCGAAGCTTACTTATACCTGAAATCAAAATTGACCGGGAATTGTCTTTACAAGATATTACCCCTAAATTTTACAGAATTTTAAAACAATTTGCTCCTTTTGGCCCCGGAAACATGACGCCTATATTCATGACACAAAACGTTTACGATACCGGCTATGGAAAATGTGTAGGCGAAGATGAAAACCATCTGCGTGTTACCCTGAACCAAAGTGGAAATGAAAAATTGGTCGCTATAGGTTTTGGTTTAGGCAAAAAACTTGAAAAAATCACCAACAGAAAACCGTTTAAAATAGTCTATTCCATCGATGAAAATCACTGGAACGACAAAACCACTTTACAACTAAAGCTAAGAGATATTAAATAATACGTTTTCTATGCAACATCGCTTTAAAATAAAGAACGCTAGTATCATGTTCGTTTTTTTGACAGGATTTGCTGTTTTTTCTCAAAACCTGGTATTGAATCCGGACTTTGAAGAGTTTAAAGATTGCCCTTGGGACATAGGAATGTTTAACAACAATGTGAAGCACTGGTCGAGTCCCAACCGCGGCTCAACAGATTTTTTCAGGTCATGCCTGAAAACAGGAAAAGTGTATGAAAACTACAACGGAAAACAACATCCGGCTTCCGGAAAAGGCTATGCGGGAATGTATTGCTATGCTATGGATGATTACAGAGAATATGTACAAGGCGAATTGAGCAAAACGCTGGAACAGGGAAAGCAATACGAAATGTCGTTTCACATTAGCTTATCAGAAGCCTCTGCGGTAGCCCTTAAAAGCCTTTCGGTATTGTTTACACAAGAGCGTATAGGTTATGAAATGAACAAAACCTCCGTATTCAATACGCCCGACAGTCATTACGCCCGTTTTTCTAATATCACGGAGAAATTTATTGACTTAAATTCGCTTAAAGTCGCCTTTCAATCCGTATACCGGGCAAATGCAGACCACTATTACAACGATGTAGACAACTGGGAGAAAATCACTTTCATTTATACCGCCAAAGGGCAAGAACGGTTTTTTACTATTGGTAATTTTAAGTCAAATTCAGAAACAGAAAGGCATGAAATCAATACCAAAGATGAAAATCCATTTGCTTATTACTATATTGATAACATCACTATTCACGAAATAGCGCCTTACCAAGTGGAAAAAACCTACACTTTCAGCAACGTGCTTTTTGATTTTGACAAAGCAACATTGCTGCCGATTTCTAAAATAGAATTAGACAGCCTGTACAGCCATTTAAAAAATCACCCAAAGTTAAAAGTGGAAATTTACGGACACACCGATGCCGTTGGAACCCTGAAGCGAAACGAACAACTATCCCTTGAACGGGCAAAAGCCGTAGAAGCCTATTTGATTCAAAAAGGATTGTCTCCCGAAAGCGTAGAAGCATTTGGCTTTGGCAGTGCAAAACCTATTGACACAAACACCACAGAAACCGGTAGAAGCCAAAACCGTCGGGTAGAATTTAAGCTGATAGAACAACCCTGATATGGCTAAACAAGACCCTTACGCTGCTCTTCGTATAAAAGAGTTTAATATTTTTCTACTGGTGCGTTTTGCCCTGGTATTTGCTTGGTCTATGCAGTTTATTGTTATCGAGTGGCAAGTGTACAGCATCACTAAAAATCCGTTGTCACTAGGAATTATTGGGCTTATGGAGGTTATTCCGGCAGTTTCCACCTCGCTTTTTGCCGGACATTATGTAGACCAAAAGGAGAAACGCAATTTGCTTATTAAATGCATGATAGGGTTTTCATTGATAAGTTTGGGACTGTTTTTGGTTTCTTGGCCTTTGCTTGTTAAAAACTGGAGTACAACTTCGGTTTTGTATGTTATTTATGCTTTGGTGTTTATGGGCGGTGTGGTTAGGGCTTTTATTGGACCCACTGTTTTTTCGTTAATTGCACTTATTGTACCTAAAAAACTATATCCTAATGCCGCTACGTGGAGTAGTTCGACCTGGCAGGTAGCGGCTGTTTTAGGTCCGGCTTTAGCCGGGTTTTCCATTCACTGGATTGGAGTACATTGGTCAATGTGTTTAATTTTGGCCGTGGTATTATTTGGTTTTTTGGCACTTTTACAAATTCCTAAAAAGCCAATTTTAAACCCAAATATTGGAGAGCCTATTGCAAAAAGTTTAAAAGAAGGGTTGAAGTTTGTTTATAAAACCAAAGCCGTTTTGGGTGCGCTTACACTGGATATGATTGCGGTATTGTTTGGTGGTGCGGTTGCCTTGCTTCCTATTTTTGCACAAGATATTTTGGATGTAGGTTCGCGAGGTTTTGGAATTTTACGGGCTTCTCCTGCAGTAGGTGCATTTTTAACCATGCTGGCAACAGCCTACATGCCACTAAGTAAAAATGCCGGAAAAAAATTACTGGCTGCGGTGTTTGGCTTTGGCGTGTGTATTATTGTATTTGGGTTGTCTAAACTATTTTGGGTATCTGTGGCAGCCTTGTTTTTTAGTGGTGTTTTTGATGGGGTTTCCATGGTGATTCGACAAACCATTTTACAATTAAAAACCCCGGACCATATGCGGGGCAGAGTTGCCTCTGTAAATTCTATGTTTGTTGGCTCTTCCAACGAGTTGGGTGCCTTTGAAAGTGGGTTGACCGCTAAACTTATGGGAACGGTAACTGCCGTTGTTTTTGGAGGTACGATGACCTTGCTTACGGTTACCGGCACCGCGTTGTTTTCCCCTAAATTTAGAAAACTGGATTTAAC
>DASRWB010000061.1:0-6564 GCA_035654775.1 Flavobacteriaceae bacterium
TTTACATATAAGATTTTAAAGAGGTAGATTTCTATTTAAATCTTTAATTTTTCTATTTTTTAACCAGCTTAAAAACTTTTTTACCGAAGTCGCTTTTAACTTTCAAAAAGTAAACTCCAGAAGTCAACTCAGACAAGTCTATTCTATTTTCATAAAACAATTGATTGAAAACTCGTTTTCCTTGTAGATTATAAACTTCAATTTCTAAATCATTAAACTCATCTTCAGCATCTATTTTTAAAATATCTACAACAGGGTTTGGATAAACTCTTAACCTATTTAAATCAAAATCTTGGGTGTTTAAACAATTTTCAACTACCAATTCGTAACATAGGAATGATAATAAGGGTTCTGATTCTGAGTTTAGAGATTCCGCTCTCATATAAATAAACTGTTCATTAGAACCTAAAAATGTTTCTGGGTTTGCTATTGGATTATTACCAGTATCAGCATCAGCTTGTGAAAGATGATGTGTTGGTGGATAATACAACGCTGGATTTGCGTTAACAAAACAAAAAGGGTAAGTATTATCCAGAACTGTTAAATCAAACAAGGCTAACCCATCATTATTATCATCACAGGATTCCAATGCAGATATCCCGCAAGGTGGTTGAGCAACAATATTCTGAATTGGAAATAGAAATAATAAAAGAAGAAGTAATTTGTATTTCATAAAATTTAACTTTGTATTCAAATATAGACAAAACAATTGGATCCACTTAAAGTAATTACAAGTATTCAAAACCCATACATAAAAGAACTTCTTCAACTTAAGGATAAATCTCGTGAGCGTAGAAAAACTGGAAACTTCATCATTGAAGGAAAAAGAGAATTATCGCTTGCTATTAAAGGTGGTTACAAAATTGAAACCGTACTATTCTATCCCGATTTATTTTCTGAGAGTGAAGCGAAAGCTTTAGGTCAATACGGTATAGAGATAATAGAAATTTCATTAGAGGTATTTCAAAAATTAGCACATAGAGAAACTACTGAAGGCGTTATTGCAGTAGCGCAAACTAAACCACATGAATTAAACACCTTAAATTTGGGCAACAATCCACTTGTTTTAGTTGCAGAAGCTCCCGAAAAACCAGGAAATATTGGCGCTTTATTACGTACAGCAGATGCAGCCAATCTGGATGCTGTAATATTAGCCAACCCAAAAACAGACTTGTACAATCCCAACATAATACGTTCCAGTGTGGGTTGTGTGTTTACCAATAAAATTGCCACCGGAACGACCCAAGAAATAATTGAGTATTTACAATCCAAGAACATCCGGATTTACTGTGCCGCACTGCAAGCTTCTGTTCCGTATCATACTATAGATTACAAACCGGCATCGGCTATGGTTGTGGGTACGGAAGATACCGGTTTAAGCGATACCTGGCTGGCCCATGCCACGCAAAATATTGTGATTCCCATGCAGGGAAAAATTGACTCTATGAATGTTTCGGTTGCCGCGGGAATTCTTATTTTTGAAGCCAAAAGACAACGTAATTTTAATTCATGAGCGCAACTACCCTATTCTATTGTATTGTAGCGATACTTGTTATCAAATTTATTATCGATAAAATTTTAGATTCGCTAAATGCAAAACATTTTAACGATGAAATTCCCTCAGAATTGAACGACGTGTATGACGAAGAAGAATATACAAAATCACAAGCCTATAAAAGCACAAATTATAGATTCGGAATATTGACTTCAAGCTTTTCTATTGTAGCAACCTTGCTTTTTTTATTCCTAGATGGATTTGAATATGTAGATGCTTACGCAAGAACGCTAAGTCGTTCTCCCATTGTAATAGGTTTGGTGTTTTTTGGAATTATTATGATAGGAAGTGATCTCCTTTCCTTGCCTTTTTCTTATTACAAAACTTTTGTGATTGAGGAACGCTTTGGTTTTAACAAAACCACCGTAAAAACTTTTATTCTCGATAAGCTAAAAGGTTGGGTGATGCTAGCTGTTTTAGGTGGTGGCATTTTGGCTTTTATCCTTTGGTTTTATCAAGAAACTGGAGAACAATTTTGGTTATACGCTTGGGCAGTAATAACTGTTTTCACCGTTTTTATGAATATGTTTTATGCGCGTTTAGTGGTTCCTTTATTCAACAAACAAACGCCGTTAGCACCCGGTAGTTTGCGCGATAAAATTTCAAGCTATGCCACTTCGGTAGGTTTTGAGTTACATAAGATTTTTGTGATAGACGGATCCAAACGCAGCACCAAGGCCAATGCCTATTTTTCCGGGTTTGGCAGTGAAAAAAGAGTAACCCTGTACGACACGCTTATTCACGATTTAGAAGAAGAAGAAATTGTAGCGGTGCTGGCTCACGAAGTGGGTCACTACAAAAAAAAGCATATTGTATTTAACCTTATTGCTTCGGTATTGCTCACCGGTTTCACGCTTTACCTGCTATCTGTTTTTATCGCTAATCCTTTACTGTCTCATGCCATTGGGGTTAATATCCCAAGCTTTCACGCCGGATTGCTTGCCTTTGGGTTGCTGTATGCGCCCATTTCAGAAGTTACCGGAATACTAATGAATTATCTTTCACGAAAGTTTGAATACCAAGCCGATGCATATGCAAAAAATACATACAAGGCCGAACCGCTAATTGATTCCTTAAAAAAACTTTCCAAAAACAGTTTAAGCAACTTAACGCCACATCCAGCCTATGTATTTATGCATTACTCACACCCAACCTTACTGCAGCGTATTCGGAATTTAAAAAAAACCTAACCGTAGCCGTTCTATTTGCAAAACTTAAAAACGCTTACTATTGTCCATTCCATTTCTTTGTAGTACCTTAGTTTTATGACAGATGAAGCCCTAGAAAAAGAAAATGCAGCCATTGCAAAAGAGTACAAAGAACTCCTAAAAGTAAGCTATCGCACCCTAAGTAAAGAAGATAAAAAGCTTATCCGTCAAGCCTTTGACATTGCTTTGCATGCCCACCAAAACCAAAGGCGAAAATCAGGAGAAGCCTATATTTTCCATCCGCTTGCGGTAGCCAAAATTGTAGCACAGCAAATTGGCCTGGACGCTACGTCTATTGCTGCCGCTTTGCTTCACGATGTAGTAGAAGACAATGAAGATTTCACCCTGAAAGATATTGAAAAACAGTTTGGTGAAACGGTAGCCCGTATTGTTGACGGATTGACTAAAATATCTTCGTTGAAGAAAGATATGGACGTATCGCTTCAGGCTGAAAATTTCAGAAAAATGCTGTTAACCCTTAACGATGATGTACGGGTAATTATCATAAAAATTGCCGACCGGCTGCACAATATGCAAACCATGGAATCCATGGCCACGGACAAGCAGGTAAAAATAGCCAGTGAAACCTTGTATATATACGCTCCTTTGGCACACCGAATAGGCCTTTACAACATCAAAACCGAACTGGAAGATTTAGGTTTGAAATATACCGAACCCGAAGTATACCATGAGATTTTAAACAAAATCAAAGAAAGCAAAGAAGAGCAAGACGCCTATATAGATGAGTTTAGTGATGTCATCAAAAAATCTCTGGACAAAGAAGGTTTAAACTACGAAATAAAAGGCCGGCCAAAATCTATTTTTTCTATCCGGAGAAAAATGCTCAAGCAAGGCGTTACGTTTGATGAAGTTTACGACAAGTTCGCTGTAAGAATAATCTACAAAAGCGACTTTGACAACGAAAAATTTCTGGCCTGGAAAATCTATTCCATAGTAACCGACCATTTCAGACCCAATCCCGTTCGGTTACGCGACTGGATTTCTTCACCTAAATCTACAGGATATGAAGCTTTGCATATTACCGTGATGGGACCTAAAGGTCGCTGGGTAGAAGTACAAATACGCAGCGAGCGCATGAATGAAATAGCCGAAAAAGGATACGCTGCACACTACAAGTACAAGCAAGCCAGTGAAAAAGAAGACAATCTGGACATGTGGATCAACCGGCTTCAGGAAGCCCTAGAGAACAATGAAGCCAATGCGGTAGACTTTGTGGAACAATTTAAACTCAACCTGTACTCAAAAGAAATTTTTGTATTTACCCCGAAAGGAGAATTAAAATCGCTGCCCAAAGGTGCCACGCCCTTGGATTTTGCCTTTAGTATCCACACCGAAGTAGGCATGAAAACCCGCGGTGCTAAAGTAAACGGAAAACTTGTGCCGCTAAACCATGAGTTGCAAAGCGGCGATCAGGTAGACATTCTCACTTCAGAAACCATAAAGCCCAACTCCAACTGGCTAGACTACGCCACTACGGCACGCGCACGAAGCAAAATAAAATCGTCGTTAAAAGAAGAGAAAAAACAAATTGCTGAAGACGGCAAAGAAGTCCTTCGCCGCAAACTCAAGCAACTCAAAATAGACCTTAACGAAAAAACCGTAAACGAACTGGTAAACTTCTTTAAGCTAAAAACCAGTCTGGATTTGTTTTACCGCATTGGTTCCGGAAGTATAGACAACACCATGCTTAAAAACTACGCTGCTTCCCGAAGCAATGCGTTTATGAGTTTTATAAAAAATAAAATAAACCGCAAGCCTGTACTCACCAAAGAACAGCTTGAAAAAGACGAAATTACCAACAAATATGACCTGTTGGTTTTTGGTAAAGAAGAAGAAAAACTGGACTACAAGCTGGCCAATTGCTGCAATCCTATTCCCGGCGATTCCGTATTTGGGTTCCTGACCATAAACGAAGGCATCAAAGTACACAAAAAAAACTGTCCCAATGCCTTAAGCCTGCAGTCAAACTATGCTTACCGTATTATGCAAGCCAAGTGGATAGACTCCTCGCAGCAAGAGTTTACTGCTCAAATAACACTTTCCGGTATAGACAACCTGGGTCTGGTAAATGACATTACAAAGGTTATTTCATCAAACATGCACGTAAATATGAAAAGCATCAGTTTTGAAAGTGACGGTGGTATTTTCTCCGGAAAAATTAATGTCGTGGTAAAAAACAACAACATGCTTACCAAGCTTATGGACAATTTGAAGAAAATAAATGGTATAGATAAAGTAAGAAGAGTTTAAAAATAAATGTAAATTTGTGCCCGGATTATGACAGCAAAAGCAAATTCTAAAAATCAGGACATTGTAAAAAATGTGTTCACCAAATTTCTGGAAGATAAGGGCCACCGAAAAACCCCCGAGCGTTACGCTATTCTGCAAGAAATCTACAACAGCAACGAGCACTTTGATATCGAATCGCTCTACCTGACTATGAAAAACAAAAAGTACAGGGTAAGCCGAGCGACTTTATACAATACCATAGAATTGCTTTTAGCGTGCGGATTGGTTCGAAAACATCAATTTGGGCAAAACCAGGCACACTACGAAAAGTCTTATTTTGACAAGCAGCACGACCATGTAATTTTAACCGATACCGGTGAAGTAATTGAGTTTTGCGACCCGCGAATACAATCCATAAAACAAACTATAGAAGAGGTATTTGACATTGAAATTAAAAACCACTCGCTATACTTCTACGGAAACAGAAAATCATCAAACTAACAACATAACAATGGCAGTAGATTTACTACTAGGTTTACAATGGGGGGACGAAGGCAAAGGAAAAATTGTTGATGTACTTACCTCCAAATACAATATTATTGCGCGCTTTCAAGGCGGACCCAACGCAGGACACACTTTGGTTTTTCACGGAAAAAAGCACGTGCTTCACACCATACCTTCAGGTATTTTTCATGAGAATGCCATAAATCTGGTAGGAAACGGTGTAGTAATTGACCCTGTAATCTTTAAAAAAGAACTTGAAAACCTGGACCAGCAAAAAGTAAACTACAAAAAATCACTGCTACTTTCCAGAAAAGCACATATCATACTCCCAACCCACCGGTTGCTGGATGCCGCCAGTGAAGCCTCGAAAGGAAAAGCAAAAATAGGTTCTACCCTGAAAGGAATCGGGCCGACATACATGGATAAAACCGGAAGAAACGGCCTTCGTGTAGGCGACCTCGAACTAAGCGACTGGAAAGAAAAATACCGCGCACTAGCCAACAAGCACGAAGCTATGATTGCGTTTTACAACGTTGATATACAGTACAATTTAGCTGAGCTGGAAGCTGAATTTTTTAGCGCCGTAGAAACCCTGAAAGAATTACAGTGCATTGATTCTGAAGAATACATTTTTCAGGCTCAAAAGAACGGAAAATCTATTTTAGCCGAAGGCGCTCAAGGCTCACTGCTAGATATTGATTTTGGAACCTATCCGTTTGTAACCTCAAGTAATACAACAGCAGCCGGTGCTTGTACCGGATTAGGTGTGGCACCTAATCAAATAAAAGACGTTTTCGGGATTTTTAAAGCCTATACTACCCGTGTAGGTTCAGGACCGTTTCCTACCGAACTATTTGACAAAGACGGCGAAACCATGGCTAAAGTAGGAAACGAATTTGGGGCCACTACCGGAAGACCCAGACGCTGTGGATGGCTGGATTTGGTCGCTTTGCGCTATGCCTGTCAGGTAAACGGTGTCACTCAGTTAATGATGATGAAAGCCGATGTGCTTTCAGGTTTTAAAACCTTAAAAGTGTGTACGGCCTA
>DASRWB010000062.1:0-12599 GCA_035654775.1 Flavobacteriaceae bacterium
TCTCCAGAGACTTCTCAAGACCCATCGGTACTGAACAGTCTGTGCTGAGCGCAGCCGAAGTAAAGCATCTCTTTTTTCTCCAAATGTTTCGAGACAGTAACACAATAAAGTTCTGTGTCACATCGAGCTTGTCGAGATGCCCGCCAAAACCTCATTTAATTCGCCAAAACCCCATCTCCAGACCCATCTCCCGACCCATCGGGAAACAGGTGTCATGCTGAATTCATTTCAGCATCTCTTCATCCCCCAACCCATCGGGAGCATCTCTTTAAATAATACAGTCAATGGAAAACGCCCTGACTTTCCTAAAAAACCATAGGGTAAGAGGCAATGAAATTAGGTTTTACATTCACTTTCATATAAACTGACTTTAAGTGGTCAACATATATCAGGGACGTACAATTCCATTACCCTACTATTCCATTACCCTATTATTCCATTACCCTACTATTCTACTCACGACTAAAAACTAACAACTAACAAAAAAACCCACTTATATCATTATTTTTTACTACATTAGTAATCAATAGCTTACCGTTCTTAAAAAACCAAAAAAATCCCTTTAAAACCCAAAAGCTATACCGTATGTATAGCGTATCTATAGCGTATGTATGGCGTATCTATAGCGTATGCATAGCGTATCTATAGCGTATATGATTCATACATGCCCCGTAGGTAAGCCGAGGATATCCCGTACATAAGCCGTACATAAGCCGACTAACAAGTCCCTTAAAAAACACCCCACAACCATAACCGCTCCGGCACACCACAACATCACTATACCGGCACACCGCCAATTCCCCAATTCCAAAAAGGCACAAATTTTGCTTATCTTTAAAACCTGTTAACCCACAACAATGAAAAAACACATACTATACCTTCTCCTGCTTACCGGCAGTATCGGCACCCAAGCCCAGATAGCCCGCGAAGTACACCCACCTGAATACATAAAAACCGTTACCTTTAAAGGCAATACCCCCGAAAGCCAGCTCCCCGTATTAAAACTGGGCGACCGCCTTATACTCCAGTTTGACGCCCTAAACGCCAACGAAGACGACTTCTACTACACCATCGAACACTACAATTTCGACTGGACACCCTCCGTACTCTTCAGAAACGAATTCCTTATAGGAATGGACAACCAGCGGATTGTAAACTACGAAAACTCCTTTAACACCTATCAAATATACTCAAACTATACCCTTACCATACCCAATGCCCAAACCCGGGGCTTCAAAGTATCCGGAAACTACATGCTCAAGGTTTTTGACGAGTACAACAATCTGGTCTTTTCCCGAAAGTTTATGGTTTATGAAGACCTTTGCGCCGTAGGCGTTGCCGTAAAACGAGCTCGCGATGTAGCAACCATAGACCAAATGCAAACCCTCGACCTCAAAATTGTCCCCAACCGTATACAGGTGGTAAACCCCATACAAACCATACGCACCACACTCATCCAAAACAACAACCTCAACACCGCCATTACCAATGTAAAACCCCAATACACCCTGGGTAACGAACTCATTTACCGGTATACCAACGAAACAGCCTTTTGGGCAGGAAACGAATACCTCTTTTTTGAAAACAAAGACCTCCGCGCAGCCAATACCGGCGTGCGGTTTATCGAGCTTAAAAACCTCTACCACAGCCACCTGTTCACCGATATAGTTAGACACAACAGACCCTATACCTACAACCCCGACATCAACGGAAACTTCCTGATAACCGCCATAGACACTCAAAATCCCACCGTGGAAGCCGATTATGCCTGGGTACATTTTTCCCTCATGGCTACTGAGTTTTTTGACAAAAAAGTATATGTATACGGAAACTACAACAACTACGCACTCACCCCCGAAAACCAAATGACCTACAACCCCGAAAAAGGAATCTATGAAGCCACAATGCTACTTAAACAAGGATTCTACAACTACAAGTACGTAACTCTGGACAGCAACCAAACCCTTAACGAAGGAGAAATATCCGGCAACTTCTACCAAACCGAAAACAACTACAAAGTACTGGTCTATTACAGAGAATTAGGCGGACGCTACGACCGATTAATCGGTTTTGGTGAAGCTACTTCAGTAAATATTTCCAATTAATCTGAAAATATGTAAGTTTCAGCTAAAAAATACCACAAAAAGTAAAGGCATAAAGATATTTTAGTATTTTAGCATAAATCTCAATAATCCACAATGGTAGAGCAAGTTACAAAAGGCATTAAAATTTCAATTGAAACCAATTTTGAAGGCACCTTTTATAAAAATTACCGCCTTAGGTTCGCTTTTGGATATAAAGTAACCATCGAAAACCAAAGCAAAGACCCGGTACAGCTCAACGCCAGACAGTGGATCATTCTGGACGCCCTAAACAACACCGAAACTGTCGTTGGCGAAGGTGTTATTGGCCGAAAACCGGTAATCAAACCCGGAGAATCACATTCCTATACTTCAGGTAGCTTACTGACTTCACCCTTTGGCGCTATGAGCGGTCACTACGATATGCTTAACCTGAGCAATACCACAAAATTTAAAGTAAATATCCCTATGTTTAAATTGAGTGCACCCTTTGCTCTTAATTAACAGGTGCCTTATAAGTAAACTTGTACACCCTTTCTTGCTGCTCTACATGAAAAAAAGCACAATTAGAGTAATGAACAAAACGGTAGGCTAAACGCACATTAAACCCTTCCGTAACCAGCTCATAATGTGCATCTACATCTACATTCCCGTAAGGGGAAATACGCCGAAAACGATACACTTTTTCATAAGAGGTAGTGTGCAATTCAAACCAGGCACCGGCAGCAATCCCCGAAAGCCATTGGGCATGGGCATGAACTGTGGCTACGGGCTTGGGCAAAAGAGTGCCTTCAGGCGTAGGCCGGTGTTCTTCAAGGCGGTCTAAAAAAAACCGGCGGTTAAGTTGCCAAACACTAGTGGTGAATGTCCCTATTTCTCCCGTAGGAGATACCTGATAAACCTGGTTGCCTGTATTGGCCAGCACTACATTACCTACCGTACTTGGGGTAAACCGTTTACTTTTTATCAGTCGCTTTTTAATCTCCATATCAGTTACGGATGCAATAAGGGTATCCGTCACAAAACGGGCACAATTACAGGCGTCTTTTATAAAAGCAGCATACCGGATAAAGTGGCGATCTTGCATCGCAGTAATATACGCCTTTGCCTTTTGGTAATCTACACGATCACACACCGAAGCGTAAAGCGTACCTTCTCCATGAGTAAGTTGAGGTTGTGTAGCGAGAAACCTTAAAAGAAACGGTAGGTTTTCCAACTTTCCGTTAGTGAGTTGGGCATGCACGGGAAAATGCAGTTCGTGGTCCGTATGCTTTCCCCGGACACGCCCTGAAGGTTCGGGTGTAATATACCTTCCAAAATCGTGGTAGTGCAACTCGCCTGTTTCAGGATCAATCAAAACCAATGCCGCATGTCCGGCCCGCAGGTAATCCTTTTTACCTATCCCCAGAAAACGAAGGTAAGGCGAAAACCATTCTTCTGAAACCTTAACTACCGTTTCCGGATAGGCCAGCGTTAAAATTATGCCTGTATTATTCATGTTTGCCTCCCGAAATAGCCATAGTAGAAAGTGTGCTCTTATGGACTTTCAAATCACGAAAGTTCATTTCTACATGTGTATTGTTTTTTACAATTTGTGTAATGCTGGTAGTTTTAACAAAACCACGATCCATAATCACACCATAATCGTTATTGTGGGGCGCTGTACGAGTGTGAAAATCAAGAATGTGCTCGGGCAAGGGCTCTTGTTCTTTTACAAAATTGCGAAACCAGCTTACCCGTTCTTTTTTCATTTCAGAAGTGTACAACGTAGAAGATGACCAGATATGGGGTATCAATGGTAAAGGTCTTAGGTGCTTTTGATAGCCGTCCCAAACCAGTTCTAAAAAACGCAACTCCGGCTCCCACTCTACAATAACCAGGGTAAACGGTTCAATATTCATCAACGAATAAGCCTCCAAAGCGGCTTCCAAATGCACCGCTTGTAAAAAATCAACCACTACTTCACCCCGGCTTTTTCGGTAGGGTAAGCTTCGCCGGTGAGGTTCAAAACCGCCGTTTAAAAGACACAAAACACGATACTGCTCTGAAGCACCTACCCATGTACCTCCGGAAACCGCATCTTTGGGGAATAACATTCTGCCATTTTCACCCGGGTAAATTTCAGGCCAAAGCGAGGTACGTTCCGGAGCTTCATCACGGTTCGTAGTTAATACAAAATGACTTTCTTCTAAAGGAAAAACAGTAACGGTACACATAGTCGTTTTTTGGTCTGCTTACAGGTGACGAACTTACAAAAATTATTCAACTTTAACCCGTGTTTTTGAATGGGAACCGCTTTAAAATCTCTATAAAAAACCCTACCTTTGTAACTCATTTTTTTCAACCCTACAAAACCCTAGTATTATGTCAAACGGATTTTTCAATACACCCGTAGCCGTCAATGAACCCGTAAAAAGTTATGCACCGGGTTCGCCGGAACGCGAAAGTGTACTCAAAACATACAAAGAATTATACCACAGCAAAACGGAAGTCCCTTTATACATAAATGGCAAAGACGTTAAAACCGGCAACACCCAAACCATGTCGCCGCCTCACCAACACAAACATGTGGTAGGAACCTACCACCTGGCCGAGCGTAAACACATAGAAGAAGCTATCCGTACCGCCTTACAGGCAAGAGAAAAATGGGCCGCTACACCATGGGAACAGCGTGCCGCTATTTTTCTGAAAGCTGCCGAATTGATTGCCGGTCCGTATCGAGCCAAAATAAATGCCGCCACCATGATTGGACAGTCCAAAACCATTCATCAGGCTGAAATTGATGCGGCTTGTGAACTTATCGACTTCCTTCGCTTTAATGTGCAGTACATGACAGAAATTTACCGCGAGCAACCTAAAAGCACAAGCGACGCATGGAACAGAGTAGAATACCGGCCTCTGGAAGGCTTTACCTATGCCATTTCACCTTTTAATTTTACCGCCATTGCCGGCAACCTATGCTCGTGCATGGCAATGATGGGCAATGTAGTGGTGTGGAAACCCAGCGACAGTCAGGTGTATTCGGCTAAGGTAATTTTAGACGTATTTAAAGAAGCCGGTGTGCCGGCAGGGGTAATGAACATGGTGATGGGCGACCCCGTAATGATTACCGAAACCGTTCTCTCGCATCCCGATTTTTCAGGGCTGCATTTTACCGGCTCTACTTTTGTGTTTAAGGAACTGTGGAAGCAAATAGGAAACAATATTCACAACTATAAAACCTACCCGCGAATTGTAGGCGAAACCGGAGGAAAAGACTTCATAGTTGCCCATCCGTCAGCTCATGCTAAACAGGTAGCTACAGCCATTTCAAGAGGTGCCTTTGAATTTCAGGGACAGAAATGCAGCGCCGCTTCAAGAGCCTATATCCCTAAAAGCTTATGGCCCGAGGTGAAAAAGTATGTCGTAGAAGATGTGAACTCTTTTAAAATGGGCTCACCGGAAGACATGAGCAACTTTATCACAGCCGTAATACACGAAGGCTCGTTTGACAAATTGGCAAAATACATTAATCAGGCCAAAAAAGACAAAGAAGTTGAAGTATTGGTTGGAGGAAATTACGACAAATCTGAAGGATATTTTATTGAACCTACCGTACTGGTGACCACAAACCCGAAGTACACCACCATGTGCACCGAACTCTTTGGTCCGGTAATGACCATTTATGTATATGAAGATAAAGACTATACCGAAACCTTAAAACTGGTGGATCAAACCAGTGAATACGGATTAACAGGTGCCATTCTTTCTACCGACAGGTATGCCATAACACAAGCCACAGAAACGCTGGTTAATGCAGCCGGTAATTTCTATATCAACGATAAACCCACAGGTGCTGTGGTAGGCCAACAGCCTTTTGGTGGTGCCAGAGCCTCGGGAACCAATGACAAGGCCGGTTCAGCACAAAACCTGTTACGCTGGGTATCTCCAAGATTAATTAAGGAAACCTTTGTAACTCCTACAGATTACCGATATCCGTTTTTGGGTGAATAAAATAATTAACCCTTATTCAAAAATCCTCTGAAAGAAACTTCAGGGGATTTTTTTATTTGTATATTTAAACCTCCTAACCCTCACACCCACTGTATGAAACATCTTTACGCTGTGCTGTTTTGCTTTATGGCTTCATTTACAATTGCTCAACCCGGAACAGAAACCGAAATCACTTCTATAAATGCAAGTATACCATACCAGGGCTTTGAAGAAGCTAGTGCACACTTGGGTACCGGTGAATATAAAATATACTTCGACAATATAGATGGCATACTGGACAAACCTATTTTCTTTATCGAAGGTTTCGATCCGGGAAACTCCAGAACCATTGACCTGATGTACCAGTCATTAACCTTTGGACAAACATCAGAAAACCTCGCCGATGTAGTAAGAGATGAAGGCTATGACTTGATAGTATTGAATTTCCCTACCTATACCAGTGTAAGCGACGGCACTACCCTAATTGATGGCGGCGCCGATTACATTCAGCGTAATGCCTTTATTTTGATAGAGTTGATGAATACAATTAACGCGCAGAAATCCGGAACCGAGCAAAATGTTATTATCGGTCCCAGCATGGGTGGACTCATTTCGCGCTATGCACTTTCCTATATGGAACAAAATGCCCTGAATCACGATACCCGGCTCTATGTTTCTTTTGACTCGCCACACTTGGGAGCAAATGTTCCTATTGGGCTGCAATACCTGTTTAACTACATGGTGAATGGAGATCCGGCCGTTGCGGAAGTTGAACCTTTAGTAAACGGCTTGCTCAACACTGCTGCAGCCAAACAAATGCTGATAGACCACTACACGGCCCATCTGGAGAATGGTTCTTCCTACCTGCAAAATAACACACTTACGTTGCCTTTGGGAGCTGCAAATTACCGAGAAGAGTTTCAAAGCGAGTTAGAGGCCTTGGGCTTTCCGCAAGACACACGTAATATAGCGATAACCAACGGTAGCGGCTCGGGAGAAATGACCGGAACGCCGGGTATGGAAGTTATAAATCATACATTTGATACCGGAGAACAAAGTGGTTTTAATACCCGGGCAATTATGAAAGTAAACTTTACACCTTATGCCGCACAAACCCTTACGGTTTGCGATTTTACAGGTCAGTTTTTCTTTATCTCCTGGATAGATGCCTTTACCTATGAAGCCACCTCGCAGGCACCGGCTTTTACTGATGGTATAGACAGCGCTCCGGGAGGACAATTTGACATGTACGCCATAGACCAAGGGGTAAATCCATTATTAACTGAATTTGTTTCTAACCTAAACACACAGTATTTTAACTTCATTCCAACATTAAGCGCCCTGAGCATTACAGACACTTCAAACTGGTATGCCCTACCAAATGAAGCTTCTTCACCTTTTGACAGCGTTTATATTCCTGAAAACAACGAGCCGCATGTAACCCTTACCCAAGGCAATGTCGATTTTGTATTAAACGAAATTTTCAACGGTTCTTTAAATACAGAATCCTTTACTTCGGGAACTATTTCCTTAAAAAATAATCCGGTTGCCCATACCCTTACATTACTGAACACTCGCGTTTATAAACAGGCACAGGTAGCTATTTACAATATGATGGGAAGAAAAGTTTATTCGGCTAACGTGCATTTAGAAGCTGAGACATCACTGCCCGTTAACCTGAATTCGGGAATGTACATACTACATATTCTTACCGAAGATCAAGAGAAGACCATACTAAAACTGGTAGTGAAGCAATAATTACCCGTACTAAATCTAAAAAAGCGAAAAAACTGTTGGCATTAGCTTTTTACAACTGTATTGATACGATTATTTTTCCGTTTTTAGCGGAAGGTATACCACCTTTTTAGTTTCAAAAAAATCTTCTTTGAAATATGTACTTAAATCATAAGATACGGCTTGGGGAAAATCGCTTAACTCAGCTGTTAAATCGCCACCTTTCAGGTATAGAATGCCATTTTTCAAATGGTTTTTATGTTCCTGAGAAACCCTGTGCTTTACCCAGGAAACAAATACCGGCATGGCAGTAACGGCACGGCTTACAATAAAATCATAGGTTCCTGTCAGGTCTTCAGCACGACCGTGGGTAGTTTTTACATTTCGCAAGCCGATGGCATGCACCACTTCATCCACCACTTTTATTTTTTTTTGAATGCTATCTATCAAATGAAATTTACATTCAGGAAACAAAATAGCCAGTGGTATTCCGGGAAAACCTCCGCCGGTACCTACATCTAAAATTGAAGTACCGGGTGTAAATGTTAAAACTTTAGCAATGCCCAAAGCATGCAATACGTGCTTTACATACAGTTCGTCTATGTCTTTTCTGGAAATAACGTTTATTTTGGAATTCCATTCTTTATAAAGCGATTCCAGCTGTTCAAACTGATACATTTGCCGTTTGGAAAGCCCGGGAAAATAGTTTAATATTACATCCACAATTCCTTCTTTTTTAACAAAAGTAGGTATTTACTGTGTATAATTTTATAAAATACTTAACACAAAAAATCCTGAATTAACTATCTTTGGCACCATATAACATCTAGTGCCTCATGCTACTATACAAATTTTTAAATATATGTCATTACAAACCGTATCTTTTTCCAGAACTGATTCAGCCAAATTTTTCAGAACGCTAAACCAACGTGTAAACAGTTATTTTAAAGAAAACAACATAAAACGTACCGGAAACTGGAAACTATGGGTAAAAACCATTGTTATGTTTTCCCTTTTTTTAACGCCTTATTTCCTGTTGCTTACCTTAGATATTCCCGGTTGGTCTCAGTTGTTGTTAACTATCGTTATGGGTATTGGAATGGCCGGTGTAGGCATGAATGTAATGCACGATGGTAACCATGGCTCTTATTCAAACAGAGAATGGATTAACCGCCTGATGGGCAGTAGTATTTATATTCTGGCCGGAAACGTATACAATTGGAAAGTACAGCACAACGTATTACACCATACCTATACCAATATTCACGGTCATGACGAAGATTTGGAAGCCGGCAGAATTTTGCGCTTTTCAGAACATTCCGAATGGCATTGGCATCACAGGTTTCAGCACTATTACTCTGTACTTTTGTACGGCTTGCTAACAATAAACTGGGCCATAACCACTGACTTTCAGCAAATGAGACGTTACATGAAACGCAAATTGTCCTACGGCAAATTTCCGAATCCGGTATGGAACTGGAGCAAGCTGGTTATCTCCAAAATCATTTATGTAATAATCTGGATTGTAATTCCTATGCTTATTCTGGATATTGCTTGGTGGAAAATACTAATTGGCTTTTTTATCATGCACTACACAGCCGGTTTAATTTTAAGTGTTGTATTTCAACTGGCACACGTTATGGAAGAAGCTGAAATGCCACTTCCTGAAGAAAACGGAACCATGAAAAACACATGGGCTATTCATCAGTTAAAAACTACGGTTAATTTTTCAACCAAAAACAAAATAGTTAACTGGTTTACCGGAGGATTAAACCACCAAGTAGAGCATCATATATTCCCAAACATAAGTCATATTCACTATACCAAGATTTCAAAAATTGTAAAAGAAACCGCTAAAGAATTCAATCTACCGTACAACGAGTATAAGACAACCCGAAAAGCGGTTATTGCACATTTTAGATTTTTACGCGATATGGGAATGAAACCGGCTGTTAACTAATTTTTACCGTACACTAGATTCGTTTTTCAATGAACCATTTACTCTCAGACAGAATCAACAACATGTCTACCTCTGCCACCTTAGCGATGGCAGCCAAAGCCAGAGAACTAAAAGGACAAGGTAAAGACATTATCAGCCTAAGCCTGGGAGAACCCGATTTTAACACTCCCGATTACATTAAAGAAGCGGCCATAAAAGCGATAAACGACAACTACAATTCCTACTCACCCGTAGACGGTTACGCCGATTTAAAGGAAGCCATAATTACAAAGTTTAGAAGAGATAACCGGCTGGAGTACAACTCCTCACAAATTGTGGTTTCCACAGGCGCCAAGCAGTCTCTGGCCAATGTAGCCGGCGTGATGCTCAATCCCGGCGATGAAGTAATCTTACCTTGTCCGTATTGGGTAAGTTATGCCGATATTGTAAAACTTTACGAGGGAGTACCCGTTGAAGTGCCCACAACCATAACTACCGATTTTAAAATTACCCCCGAACAACTGGAAGCAGCCATTACTCCAAAAACCAAGATGATTTGGTACAGTTCACCTTGCAACCCCAGTGGCTCGTTATACAGCAAAAAAGAATTGGAAGCCTTAGCCCAAGTATTGAAAAAATATCCTAATATCTATGTGGTTTCAGATGAAATTTATGAACACATTAATTTCACGCAGCAGGGACATGTAAGTATGGCTCAAATAGAAGGCATGTACGATCGAACCATCACGGTGAATGGAGTCTCAAAGGCCTTTGCCATGACCGGCTGGCGTATAGGCTATATTGGTGCACCTGAATGGATTTCTCGAGCCTGTAACAAGCTACAAGGTCAGATTACCAGTGGGGCCAACTGTATTGCGCAACGTGCTACCATTACGGCACTCATCGAGTCGCCTTCCCGCATCAAATTTATGGTGGACGAATTCAAAATAAGACGCGATTTGGTTTTGGAATTATTGGAGGACATTCCCGGGTTTAAAACAAACGTACCCGAAGGTGCATTTTACGTATTCCCAAACGTTTCGGCCTATTTTGGCAAAACCCTTCGCGGCAAAACCATTTCCAACGCCACAGACCTTTCACTCTACTTGCTTGAAGAGGCTTTAGTAGCCACAGTTACCGGAGATGCTTTTGGAAACCCCGACTGTATTCGAATTTCCTATGCAGCAAGCCAGGAAGAAATAAAAGAGGCCATAAAGCGCATTAAGGAAACGGTAAGTTAAACCACCCACAAAAGTACCGTAGTAAAAATAATGATTTTAACCAATGCATCAACTGTTGGTGTAGCATCTAAAAATCTACTCAGCTTTGCGCGTGATTTTGCAGTAAACACCACTGCTTGCTCGTGTACACACTTGCTTGCTGCATTCTTATAACTGGAATTTAAAATCCCGCGAGACATTGTTGCATTTTTATCTTTAGATAAAACAGGAGCATATTCTTTAGAAGGCAATACAAATTCCATGATGTATTTTTTTAGTTGGTTATAGCATTTAGACGAGTTAAATGGTTTTATGTAACACAAAACATACAGATTTAATAGAATATTGTACCTTTATCATTAAATAACCTGAATTGCTGTGAATACTTTTTTCATTTCATATAAAAATCTTATATGTCTGACATTACTGATGTTTGCGCATGGTGTTGTTTCACAAAACGAGACAGCCAACTGGTATTTTGGTGATGGTGCGGGATTGAGCTTTTATCAGGGAAATTTCAATGTTTTAAATGATGGGGCTATGGTTGCACCGGCCGGATGTTCAACTATATCGGACAGCCAAGGTAACCTTTTATTTTATACCAACGGAGAAAGCGTATGGAATAAAAATCATGAAATCATGGAAAATGGAACGGACCTAGCCGGTGATATTAATCATACTCAAAGTTCAATTATTATTCCAAAACCAGATGATGAAAACATATATTATATTTTTACTGTAAGAAATACTTCATCAAATCCTCCACAGTTTATATCCGGAGTCTATTATTCTGCAGTGGAAATATCTGATCTACATCCATTCGGACGTGTTTTAAATAAAAATCTTATTCTAACACAAACTACTGGTGAAAAAATTACAGCTTACCATGATTATCAAACACAAACTACAAAAGTAATATGTTTAGGTGCTTCATCATCTCAAACAGGTAGTACATATAATACATTTTACATTTATGATGTTTCAGAAGCAGGTGTTAACCACACACCGACAATTTCAGTTCAAGAAGAAGTTGAAATTTCTTCCGTAGGAGCAATGAAGATTTCTCCTAATGGTGAGTACATTGCTGTTGTAGATTACGAAGGTAGAACCATACCCTTATTTGAATTCAACTTTCAAAATACAACATTGAACTACCTCACATTCATTAACCCAGACTTATTTGGGGTTCCTACAAACCCTTACGGAATAGAGTTTTCACCAAATTCAAGCATTATTTACTTCACAGGTAAATGTCCACCAGTCAGCTATTTATATAAATATATAATTAATAATACAAGTTTAATAAATGACAAAATTGAAATAGCCACCTCTACCTCTTATGATTTTGGATCATTACAATTGGCAAGTGACGGAAAAATATATATGGCAAACTATTTACAAAATCAGCCAATAGAATCTTTGAACCGTATAAGTGTAATAAATAATCCTAATGATACCATAGACAATGATTTTGAATTACTATCTATACACTTAGGCTCGGATAGTTCTTTTAAAGGTCTTCCAAATTTTGTTCAATCTTATTTTGAAAACCAAATAATTACCGAAAACAAATGTGTAGATAATATTTTCAGTTTTTCTGTCAATGCATATGCTACCGTGGATGCTGTTTTTTGGGAATTTGGAGACGGCACT
>DASRWB010000063.1:0-52395 GCA_035654775.1 Flavobacteriaceae bacterium
TAACCGAAGTAAAAAATAGCTTTTTTAAATCCAACCATTGGTCCCAGGTTTAGCGGCTTCAGCAATTGATCATTTAGGTATCGGTAGGAAATTCCGCCCCATAAATAATCATCATTTTTGTTGTACAATCTTGCCTTGAAATTAATGTCGGTACTGGAACGACCATCACTGGCATATAACTGATAAAAAACAGAAGGTTCAAATTCCAGCATTTTGTTGGTCTTTGATCTAAAGGTATAGCCTGAATACAATTGAAAGTTTAAAAGCAGATAAGGTTCCGCAACCCTAATATCTTCATCTACGTTTTTGTTTAGGATGTTGTTTGCATTTAAGCTAATCCAAAACCTTTCAAATCTATAAAGTGCACCAATGTCAAAGTTGCTGTTGGTTGATCTTCTGTCATCCGTTACAAAAGGGTCAATGGTTGGATTTTCATAAGTAGTTTCAAAGTTTGCTATATCTATTCTAAAATGGTTAAAGTTATACGAAATCCCTAAAGATAAATATTGTTCTGAAGTATAGTCTAGTATTAAATGATGTGCAAAAGATATTTTTCCACCTTTTTGTATTGTGTTACCGTTTCTATCGTTATAGAATGATAGTCCAACTCCAGAACGATCAGCAATTCTAATATCCCCGTAAATGGACTGGTTGTCAGGTGCATTTTTAATGCCAACCCACTGGGTTAACCCATTGGCTCTAATTTTCAGGTTATCGCCTATTCCGGCAAATGTAGGTGACACCACAAAATCGTTATCGGCCAGATATTGGGTCCAAACCGGCAGATTTAACTCTTGCCCGAAAGTACTTAGGCTAAAGGCACATGCAATATATAGAATTACTTTTTTCATTGTTTTTTACTCTTTAGTTGATTGAGGTTTGGCATTTTATCTGTATAAGGTAAAGTGTCCAACAAATTCGCGTTTATCTGTACTGTCGTTTAATTTTACTACATACCAGTAATCTCCTGTGGGAAGTTCTTTGCCTTCATATTTTCCATCCCATTTTTGGTTCACTCCTAAAGTTGCCACTTTACGACCGTATCTGTCAAAAATATCAAAGGTCATTTTTCCGTATTGCATGGCACATCCCGGACCCCATTCGTCTTGAACGCCGTCGCCATTTGGAGTAAAATAGTTTGGTATACATACATCTATATACTCAAAATAACCGGCAGCTTCTACCATACAACCATAACCGTCGGTTACCGATACTGTATATTCTGCAGATTCATAAATGGTGAAGACGTTTGTACTTCCATAGGGTTCGCCATTGAGCATAAATTCATAGTCACCGTCACCACCGGATACAACGGCTACAATTTGGTTCAACTCACCTTCTTCCAAGGTAATTGATAAAGGTTCGTATACAGGAATATCAAAGAAATCGGTTCCTTGAATACAGCCATTGACATGTCTAACATCTATGTAATTGTCCATTCCGGCAGGAAGGTTAACAAATACATTGCTGGATTGAAATGGTCCACCGTTGAGTGAGTATTCTAAATCTGAAGCATTTAACTCATCATTCACCTTAACAGTAACCGTATTTGACAACGAATTGTTGTCACAGCTAAATTCTACAATCAATTCAGGCTCAATTAATACCGAAGGCGGAAATGTAATATTCCATTCCGACTCACAGCCTTGACTATCTCGTATGTACACAATATGGTCGCCACCGGCCAATGCTGTAAAATCAAAAACAGATTGTGTTGCTGTTCCTGTGGTATACGGACCGTCATAGTTATCAAGACTTACACTATACGGAAGACTTCCACCGGAAATCTCTATACTAAACTCTCCATCCATATCTCCACTACAGGTTTCAGGGAACATAGAACCCGGAACAATAGTAATAATAACCGGTTCCGGTTCAGCAATCGTAAAGTCATGAATCAGATAGCATCCCAATTCATCCTGAACAATAACCTCATACGTTCCGGGTGCCAGATTTTCAAAAATGTTACTCTCAAAAAACTGGTCAAGCTGTGGAGAAATAGCATATTTAATTGTTCCGGTTCCACCGTTTGCTTGTATTTCTAGAACGCCATCATTTTCTCCTGTACAGGTAACATCCGTTACTAAAAATGTAGCGTCCAGAGGATTGACCGGTTCTGTAATAGTTACAGAAATTGAAGCATTACAATCTTCGCTATCCACTTGTACTACATAAGTGCCTGCAACCAATTCGGTAAATACGCCGGGGCTATTTTGTGTAGCCGGAATTGTATTTCCTAGAGTATCTTCTAAGGTATATACATAATTTCCTAAACCTCCTTGCGCCGAAGCTACAATTACACCTGTATTATCTCCGGTACAATTTATAGTAGGATTAGTTGTCTCTAAATTAATTTCTAACACCGGTATTTCTTCTATTGTAATTTCATTAGAAACAACCGATGTGCATCCGTTAGCATCTTGTACATAATAACTATGCGTTCCAACAGAAACAGGAAACGTTACTGATGAAGCAAATGCACCTAAAACTGTTGTAAAATTTGGATCTTCACTATACGTGTAAGGTGCAGTACCACCAGTTGCACTCAATGTTAAAGTGGCTTCATTTAAACACGTTTGCGT
Source organism: Flavobacteriaceae bacterium (assembly GCA_035654775.1). Lineage (GTDB taxonomy): Bacteria > Bacteroidota > Bacteroidia > Flavobacteriales > Flavobacteriaceae > HKST-UBA85. The sequence goes on from DASRWB010000063.1 coordinate 2,583, forward strand.
AGAAGCTGTTACCAAATCTACATCTATCTCTGTTGGTTGGTCAATAATAATGTTGGCAGAAGTCAACTCGCAACCAAAACCATCGGTAATTGTTACTGTGTAAGTACCAGCACCTAAATCAGTAAACACATTAGTCGTTTGGGGTCCAGACGAGCTAGGTATTGGTAGAATAGTGTTTAATGTATAAATATAATTACTTCCTTGTCCACCCGTTACATTATCAATTGTTATTGAGGCGTTTTGATCGCCAAAACAAGTCAATAAGGTAGTACTTGGAGTAAAAGTGGCACTAATAGGTGTTGGCTCTACCAAACTCACATCCACAGAATCAACACAACCACCGTCATCCATAACATTTACTGTATAATTTCCAGCCGAAAGATTAGTAAAAGTTCCGTTAGAAGAATATGCTATGTTTATTGCTCCGGTTAATTCATACATATAATTACCCCAACCGCCACTGGCTGTTGCGGTAATGGTTCCACTATTATTATTACAAGTGACATTTGATGTTTCAGTTGCAGACAACAATAAAGGTTCTGCAGGCGAAACAATAACAACATCGGTAGTAGCAAGACAGTACGGACTAGCCGTTTGAATAACATTTACCGTATATTCTCCGGCATTTAATCCCGAAACTGTTATGGGGTTGGTTGATGTATTAGCAGCAACAATTCCAGTTACAGAAACACCCAGACTATCAAATACTTCATAAGTATAAGGACCTGAATATCCGCTAACATTTAGCTCAAATTCACCTGAATTATCACCAAAACAAGTAACCGAAGTAGGTGTTGTATCAAGAATAGGTTGAACTGCCGTTGGTAAAGAAATTGTAGTTTCTTCTGTACACAGTGTAATTGTATCAGTTATTGTTATTGTATAAATTCCTGAAGGCACACCTGAAAACTCATTTCCGGACAAACTTACAGATGGCGGGCTAGGGTTAATGGCATAAGAATAGTTGCCAGAACCACCTATTCCGGTTATGGTAATGACTCCATCATTATCATTACATGTAGGTGCCGCAGTAAGGCTTGGTATTGCACTTAATGGTGGCTCTATAGTTACAGTAACTATATTTCCGCAACCGTTGGCATCATTTATTTCAACCGTATGTGTACCGGAATATAAATTGGCAACAGTAAATGGTGGTGTTTGTGTTTGGAAAGCACCTCCATCAATACTAAAACTGTAGGGAGCTACTCCCGGATTTGCTAATTCTACATCAATTTCAAAATTCCCTTCAGTGGCTGTACATGAATTGGAAAGAGTTGCCGCTACTGTAGGTTCAGGATCCATTGGCAGTATTATATTGCTTGAAACTATACATTCATAAGCATCCATTACATGAGCATAATAATTTCCTGCATCTACATTAAACACACTTGTTGAAGACCATGAAGAATCATTAGGCAATGGTGTTGATGGGCTTGATGTTAATTGATACTGATATGGTGGTGTACCCTCATGACCTATAATACTGATAACTCCTGAATTGGGATTACAGTTGGCATTTTTATCTACAGTTACGGTTATGTTCAGCGGGTTTTGTGATTCTGTAATATTAAATGGAACTGTGACAATACTGCACCCAGCATTCGGACCGGAAGTTTCAGTGATAAGCACATAGTAATTTCCAAAAGGCAATGGCCCTAAATTATTAACAATAAGTGTATTCCCTGCCGGAACTGTTCCTGAACCACTAACTCCCGTAGACACTAAAGATAATGTATCAAAAATTTCGTAAGTAATATCGGTATCAACCCCATAAACACTATTCACATTAAATGACACATTGCCATCTGCATTACCCGTACAAGTTATATTACTGGCATTAACTGCTGTTGCTGTTAATGTTGAATTTGTGGGAATAGGTGATGTTGCCGGTTCATAATAACTACAATTTGTAGAAGCATCAAAAACGATAAATGTATAGGTTACTCCCGGAGTTAATCCGGTAAATGTTGCCGATTGACTACCAGGTGAATCTTCAGGTATCCAGGCACCGGGTGGATTTGGATAAACTGATGAAACTCCCTGATAAATACTGAAATAAAAAGGACCTGTACTACTTAATGAAGATCCAACCGCTACAAGTGCTTGTCCTCCGGATAAACAATCTGCCGTTACAGATACGGAAATATCTAAATCAGTAGGCGGTGAAGCAACCAAAACGTTCTGTTCTAAAACTGAACATCCATTTGCATCAATTACATTAATCTGATAATACCCAAAATCAACCACATCAAAACTTACTGAGGTCGAGCCGGTAGCATTAAATTCGGAATTGCTGTATCCGTTGGTTCCGGTTACATAGTAATTGTAAGGCGCTGTTCCTCCACTAACATTATCAATAATTATAGACCCTTGAGAAACACCACTAGCAGAACAAAATATATCTACAGCGTGGTAGTTTACCGTTATTGGGTCAGGTTCATCAATATTGATTACTTGGGTTGTTGAACACATTTTTGAATCGGTAATGGTAATGGTATAATCACCCGCCGGTAAACCTGAAGTTTGTGTTCCATAATTAACACCTGTTGTATCATTATTCACATTAATAGAAAATGGTGGAGTTCCTGAATTGGGGTCAATAGTTACATCAATTGCTCCGTTTGAATCCCCATTACACAATATTGGCTGCGTTTGTACTACCGCAGTTAAAGCCGGTGGAATTATTGGCATAACTGTTAGCACTTGTGATTCAGAAATACACCCATTTGCATCTATTATTTGAAATTGATAAGTTCCTGCATTTGATGTTGAATATGTAAATGAAGTTCCTGTAGAACCAAGCGATGTGTATGAACCTCCATTAAATGATACTGCATAGGTATACGGTCCGGTACTACCTGTAATAGTACCTGATATCAAGGCATCGGGAGTTGCTGTACAATCTAAATCTTCTGTTAAAACCACATTAACTGAAGCTATGGGTAACGGGTCTATAGTATATGTTTCACTATAGACACAGCCGTATTCATCTCTAACCTGAAACGTATAGGTTCCCGGAGTCAATCCGGAAAATGAATTAGAGGATTGGTACGGTGTAGCTGCTGCTACAGGAGCCAAAATTTGATACTCCATGTTACCATATCCACCAGTTATATTTGTTATTGTTACTGTCGAAGTGTTTGCAGGACATGTTAATGGAGTATGAATTAAATCCATATCTGATGGAGGATTTAAAGGGTCAATCGTAATGCTGTTTGTAATAAAGGTACAACCACTGGCATCTTGAATAGTAACTGTATACGTTCCATTAGTAAGACCTGAGAATGTATTACCGGATTGAAAGTTGATTCCATCCAAGCTAAACATATAAGGTGGCGTTCCACCAGATACACCTGTAACCGTAATAGTTGCTTCTTCATCACAGGTTAGTGGTGCAGCTAATGTAGCTGTTCCTGTTATTGGTGGAGCTGCAGTAATAGTTATAGTTTGCGGATCAGTAGAACATACTGAGTTCCCTATTGAATACTGAACAACCACATCATAATTCCCAGCGGAAAGATCAGTAAATACAGACGAATCAAAAAATGTTACACCTCCATCAATACTATAAAGCAACGTGTTTCCATTTGCATTTGTAACATTAATGGTTATGGCACCATTTGAAGTGTCTGTACATAAAATATTTGTTTGAGAAATTGTAAATTCAGGTTCTAGGATTGCATCTACAGTAATACTAGTTGAAGCTTCACAATTGTTAATATCTATTACGGTAATATTGTAGACTCCGGGATCTGTAACTGTTATCTCGGGATGAGTTTGAAAATCAGTAGTACTGTTAACATAGTAGTAATACGGTGGAGTTCCTCCTTCGGGGTATATTGTTATTGCACCATCTGTACAAGTTAATGGCGTAGTTAAAGCAGCCGTTACGGTTAGTAATGGTGGTTGAATTATTTCAAAATCTTCTGTGTAAAAACACCCGTCGTCTGTGCTAACATTTATTGTATAATTACCCGCATTTAAGGATGAAAATTGATAATCACTAGCCATGGTAGGACCAATATTGTCTATCAATACACTGCCTTGATAAATGCTATAATAATACTGAGGTAAAGCATCATTTATAGCAACATGAATACTTCCTGTTTCTCCATAGCATTCAGGTTGAGTGAGATTGGTATCTACTGTAAAATCTCTTTCTCTGACAAAAACATTTGGAGTTTCAAAGATACAAGGGTTGGTATCAACACCTATTTGTCTAATATATATTATATAGTATCCGGGCGCGTTTACTGTAAATACATTACTGGATTGGTAATTTACACCATCTATACTGTACTCGTATCCACTAGGCACACCATTTACTGTAATTTGCCCCGGAGTATTACATAAAATATCCTGAGCTACAGCCGTTGGGTTTAACAGGTTTTGGTAAACATTAAAATAGAAAATACTGTAACATCCACCGGGATAATTTATTACAATTCTAAATTGTCCGGATGTATTGGCTGTAAAATTAGGTCCGGTACCTACCTGATTCCAGGTACAATCCGGATTTTCGTTTGCACAATCGTCTATACCTACAGGTGCACAGCTAGTTTCATCTAATTGTTCCCATATAATTGAAGTAGCATCACTGATTCCGGTAGTAATTTCTCTTGTGTCATTGGCTCCACAAAGGAATATTTTTGGGAGTTCTTCACCGTCATTAGGGCAAATAGAAACCACATCTGCAAATGGAATAATAGGGTTTGTTGTAGTCGTTCCATAAAGTACTACGTGAATAATTTCTTCAATAGAAATACAAGTTGCTGCTGCCGTATTGGTTACATAGTAAGTTCCTACTTCTGTAGCTGTAAAGGTTTGCCCTGTTCCAATTACCGGGCTTCCTGTTGGGCTTGTAGACCATGAATAAGAGTCGTATCCTGCAGCTGCGGTCAGTACTACACTGCTTCCGCAAAGCACTTCTTCTCTTTCAAAATCACAGTTTGTAATGTCTACCAAGAAATTAGTAGGTTGCGGTGTGCTAAAACATTCTAACTCTACATAACTAGCTTGTTCTTCCACAGTAATTCCACTAATGTTTCCGGTATAGGTTGCAAAAGCTTGATTCATTATTTGATTTGAACAAGCTTGGCTTAAATCGTAACAATTGGAAACAATTTGAACAGGGATACGAATAACAAATGTTGGGTCACCATATTCCACAGAGTCATCAGGAATACTAAACACAATGGTTCTTGTATCGGGATCATAAGATAGTAATGAAGCACCACCAGAGTTGGTATAATCTATACTTGAAGGGTCAAAAATTATGTTATCAGGCAAAATATCTGTAATCGTAAAATCAGTAATCCCTTCATTGCCTGTGTTTTGATAACTTATTTCATAGAATAAGTTTTGTCCAAGTATAACATCGTCGCCGTTTATATCATTTCCAAATTCGTCTTCCACCGTTTTAACCAATGTAATTTCTGGTGAAATCACATCTACTGCAAAGGCACTAAAAAAGGCAAAAATTGGGTCGGCTTGTCCTCTAGCAACCTGCAGTGTAAATGAGGCATCGGTAGCTCCGTTTACTATATACTCAGGCTCAGAATTGAATATTTCAAGCATTCCGGTGTCGTAGCCTAGTGTATTTGTACCGGATGGATTTCTGGGGTAGGACACTCCGTTATAGTTTTCAATTACGGAAGCAAAAAATCGGTTTGCGGGACCACGAAATGGTGTGGTTACCTCTTTTCCGTTAATTTCGAGTTTTGTTGCTCTTTTGGTTTTATCTCCATCTAGAGTTGCATAGGCAAATTGCAAATCGATGTTTCCGGCCGGTGGTGTCATAAATCCGTCCACGGGAACCTCAACGTAATGACCGTCGTATATGTGGCTAAATCCATCGAATGTGGTAAAAGACTTGGTATGTAGGTTTGGATCTTCGTAAATTACAAAAAGCGTCCATCCTGCGGATAAGCCTGTGGAATAATTACTTCCTTCACTGGACAGTACATTGGCTACTGTATAGGTTCCGGTAATGTCTGTCATTCCTTGTAGTAAGCTGGTTACATTGGCATAACATGCATAAGGTGTATTTCCGGGTTCACCATTTTCAGAAACAATAGGATCTACTATAGCATCGTATATTAAGGTTCCATTTATATCTGTATATGTACTACTTTCAGGAGTTTTGAATTTTACATTTGTCATGTTTGATCTGTCACCGCTTTGTAACATTGCGCCCCAATACAATGCTGCGTAAGCTACAGCATAACAATCTGTAGGCGAGCCATCTTCGTGGTCTCGCAAAATAAGATCTGCGCTACTCGAGCTAAAGGTAGAAGGATCACTGTCAATATCAATATACTGCATAGTGACCATGTCATTGTCAATGTTATTGTTATTGTTTGGCAAATTGTCTACTCCAATAGTATTGTTACCAATAACCAGCATGCTTCCTTTTACTTCTATATTTTCTCTTATGCCCCAAGGTTGATAGGTTTGAGCCAAACCTGCGTAACCCAGTAGTAAGAACAATACAGCTAAGACGGTGTTTGTGTAAGTAGGTGTTTTCATGGTGTTAAGTTTTGGTTTCTCTTTTTTATTTGGGGATAAAAAAGAGTGGTAAAAGTTTTTCTTTTCTATTCAATCTTTATTATAGCTATTTTGCTTTTGTATGGTTTAGTTCCTTTTTCTTTCAGCGATTGTTGTGCTTGATTTAAATCTTCATACTTTTTATAGTATATGTAGTATTTACTGGTATTTACATCGTAAAAGAAGTCGATATTTTTTTCACCTGTTGATATGATTTTCCTCAAAGTTTCGTCTCTTTTTTCTACATCACTATGTACTGCGGTTACCATATAGTATCCTTTTCCGGTATTTTTTACCTCTTTAAGAATTTGAATTTTAGCATCCTGAACTTCTCCAGAATCAAAATCTTCTTCAGTCAATGGTTCCTTACTTATCGCGGTAGTTTCCAGCATATTTTTCATTGCCGCTCTATCTTGTGCATATTTTGATTCGGCATCGTCGTATAAGGCGCGTTTTATTCTTCTTTTTCGCTCTATTTCTGTGGCTGCATTAATTTCGTCTAAGTTTTTTTCTAATATTTCTTTTTGTTTTAGGGTTTTAAGTCTTTCGGTTTTTAATTGCTGAATTGCTTCAAGATATTTTAAGCCAATGCTTGTGTTTCCTTTTCCTTTTTTCTTGATACTTACGTATACTTCTTCCAGCTGTATTAGTTTGATATTTTGTTCTTCTATAAAATTTTGAAGTTCCAGTTTAGCGGCTTCTATTGAGGCGTTTTCTGCAGTTATGCTTTTAAAGGGTTTTGGCTCAACGTAAATTCCTTTTTCGCTTAAATCGTTTTCTTCTTTCATATCGTTCAAATCTTGTTGTTTTATTTGAACTTTTTCTTCCAAACTACCTATCAGTTCATTTCGTTTTTCTATAAAACCTTGGGTTAAGTTTTCCAGCTTTTGTTGCTGTTCAATGTCTTCTGCCGTAAGTATTTCTTCTTCTTGTTTTGTTGGTTCAGGCTTTTTCTCTTTCGCAGCTAAAGCATTATCTAGAGTTGTAGATTGAATTTTAAGGGTATCAACTGGCATTGTTTTAACTTCAGGTTTAGCCTGAGTATCTACCTGAGCTATGCTTACTTGTTCTTTGGGTTGCTTGATAGGCACAACTTTTTTTTGTGGCTTTTCAGTAGGTTCCTTTTTGGGTTTAGCTTTGGCAACTGTTGCTTTTCTGGGCTTTCTTCTGGCTTGGAAAAAAGCAACTTCTTCGTCAAAATCGCTATAGTTAAAGCGCTGTTTTCTGTTAAATCGGTAAGCTAATGTAACTTCATGAGCGCTACCTAAATTGTAAAGATTGCTTAAGCTTTGTTCATAATTGTACTCAAAAGCAATTTGGCTGGTAAGGTTAAAGCCAACTCCTGCAGATGCACCGTAAAAAGTGCTGTAGCCTATCTGTCCCCAAAATCCTTTGGGTACAGTTAGCATCATGATTCCTGAAAGTACTGTTTTTTCTTCTTTAAATTCTGATCTTACCAAGGTTGAAAATTTAGAATCGTAGAAAAACCCTGAAGCATCAACATAACCTGTATACATCATATGCAACTGTAGGTTTTTTTCCGGATTTTCATCAATAACTTCAGATTCTGAGGTGTTGTAGGTTACCAAATTATTAATTGAGGCACCAAAGTCAAGAAAACCGGTACCGTAATTTATTCCCGGTGCTATTGTTAATAAGAAATGTGACGGAATATTTTCTAGTGACGGATCAGGATAGTTTGTTACTACATTTCCTCTGTTTAGGCTACTTTTATAAGCACCAACGTTAAGCCCAAAAGTTAAATTACTATCGGTATCCAAAACCACGTTGTGCGCAAAATTAAGTATGCCTCCAAAATTGGTAAACACGCCAAAATCTCTTTGAAACAGGGTTAAACCTGCTCCATTATTTTCAGTTAATCTTCCCGAAAACCCAAATAAATAAGATTCCGGCGATCCTTCAAACTGTATTTGCCTTTTATTTGAAAAGCTGACATAGGAGTTTTGTTCTCTTACAAAACTAAATGTGGGATTTATAACATGCTTGTTGAATTTCAATGAGTTTCGTACAGGCAATGATAATGCCACTACACCATTTTCTTGTGCTAAGAATTCTGATGTAGTGTAGAAAAAAATAAACATACAAAGTAGTTTTCTTTTCATATTATCTAATCACTGTTATCGTGCCTTTTTTTACTTTACCTTGACCTTTTATTACGAAATAATAAACCGCATTTACCGTCTTAAATTCAAAATCGTACGACGGCCAATTGTTTTGATAATCTTTTGTGTCTAGTACCACTTTGCCTTGTGCACTTATAATGGTTACTTGAGCATTTGTACCACTTACATAAGCTTGTGGAATTACCCAGGTGTCATTTATTCCGTCGCCGTTAGGACTTACTACATTGGGTATTTTAGAAACATCCGGAAAAGCCTCAGTTATGTTGAATAAAAATTCTTGCGATGAAATACAACCAGCCGTTTGTCTGATGATAACACGGTAATTTCCCTGAGCTGAAATTTCAAAAGTATTGTCGGTTGCTCCGGGAATAACAGCTCCATTAACATACCACTCAAAAACTGGGTTTACCGCAGTTGTAGTAACGATTACTTCTATTACTTGGTCTTCTTCTAAAGCCGTTGTACCTTCAGGTAAATTAACTGAGCTTGTAAAATCTGTAGTTTCTAAATCTATCGAAGCACTAGCCACACAGTCCCCTAAATCCACAGTTACGTAGTAATTCCCACTTTCATTGGTTTCCAACATTTGTTGTGTTGCTCCTGAAATTTCTTCACCGTCTTTGTACCATTGATATGCATCACCGTTAATGGCACTTAATAAGGTAGGTCCATCACTAGCGCAATATGGATTTCCTAAGCTGGAACTAATCGTAATTTCTACTTCAGAAGAAGCTTCAGAAACGGTTACTCTGTTTGAATAGGAATTAGATGTACATGAGCCATAATTAGTTTCCACAAAATAAGTACCGGATTGCGACACCGTTAAGCTTTCGCCGGAGGCTACATATACCGAGGTGGTTTCTCCGGTAACTTTATACCAGTCAAAGGTTAAACCGGGATAATTAAGTGGTGAATCATTTAAAGGTCCACCAGGATTATCAATCGTTAATAAATAGCTTCCTCCTGAACAAAACACTGCATTAGCAATCAAATTGTTGATGGTAAAAGGCGAATCCTGAGCTTTAAAATACGCCGGAAATGCATCAGATGGAGTACTGGTAGCGATGGGCGATGTACTTTTTACTCGAATTCTATAGGCTTCACCAGCCGTATCTTCAGGAAAAGAAAAACTAAGCATGGCCGGTGAGGCAGTAATACTTCCGGGCGATGAGGTATATAGTATGGTAGCATTAGTAAAACTACCCGTTTCGTCTGAAAGCTCTATATTAAACTGGTTGTTTTCTCCCAATCCTGTTGCTGGCGAAAACACGAATGAAACATTGTAATTATTAAAGGAAGTACTGGCACACGCTTGTGTGAAGCCTAAGGTTGGTTTACCAATAACTATTTGGGCCTTAACCGTATGGCTGAGTGAAAAAATAAACAAACAAAAAAGGGTAAAATTTTTCATTCTTGATTTTATTACATTTTCTTAACCAGTAATTGAATTATCCTTAAACACAATTAACCAGTCTCTACAAAACTGATTAATTGTTACACTTGCTATATTTATATTGATTTTTTTCGTGCCTAATCATCATCGTGGTTTGAGGCCACAATTCTGCTTATCTTCAACCTAAAATCCGGAGTTCTTTTATTATACATGTCTATAAAGGTTTCGGTGTTTGACCCTTTGGAATAGACATTGAAAAATGTAGGAGCTCCATACCAATTTTCCAAATCATCATTGTTATTCTTGTTTTTAATGAAGATGTTTCCTTCACAGTTATTAAAATACATATCTGTAAGGCCTATCTTTTCTAAACTCGATTGATTTAAGGCAATTTTTTCATCTAAAATTACTGCGGGTTTAAATCCTGATATTACACTTTTATTCATATCCAGAATGGTGTTTGAGCCTACAAATACGGCTTCACTTACTAATCCCCTTTCAATGTCCATTTTTAAGTTGTCACTGTCCGTAACCATGGTTATGTTTTTAGCAATTATAGCTGTTGATGCTCTGGAAAAATCAACCTCATCTTCTTTACTGTAAGAAAGTGCCTCAAAACATCTTGAGCCTTCACTGTTGGACGCGTAAGGAGATCGAACTGCTAAGGAATTTTCAATGGTACATTGAGCGCCGTAATTAAATGAAAAGTCGTTACTGTTCGTTTTGTAAGAAACTGCATTTTTAATGGAAAGGTTTCCACCCCAAACTTTAAATGCATCTCCGGCACAATGGCTAACCATAACATTCTCTACAACCGTTTTGGTGCCAACACAGGCTAATAGCAAACCATTAAAATAGCCGGCTTGCTTGGTTCTTTTTCCGGCAAATTCAATTCTTACATATTGCAATACTCCTGAATCACTTTCTACATTGTCTCCGCCAAAGTTGGTATTCACAAAATCTGATGAAGCTATTTTAGCGTGGTATGATGCAGTAGAACCGTTACCAAATTTATTGGTTGGAGCGTCGCCTAATATTAAAATTCCACCCCAATCGCCAGGCCGTTTAACACTTCTGTTTGAGGTGAACACGATGGGATCTGTTTCCAAACCTTCTGCCATAATTTTCGATCCTTTAGAGATGGTAAGTGATGCCTTGGTTTCAAAATCGGCTAGAATTACAGTACCGGGTTCTATAGTAAGCACTGCGTTGTTTGTCACAAAAACACTACCAACCAGCAAATAGGTTTCTCTTTTAGAAAGGTTTGTGTCTTCGGTAATGGTTCCGGTAATAATTTGTGTAGGTTCCCGATGGCTTATTTGTGCAGGATTAAATTCAGTCCAGTTTGACAACCAATTGGTTACTCCTGTTATTCCTTTTTGTTGCTGTCCAAACATATTTGTGACAACAAAAAATAAGACTATCGTGATTTGGGTAAAATTTTTCATGGGTTACGGATTATTGATTCAAAAAAAATTATAATTATTTTCTGACATCAAAAATTGAAAAAAAATCCATAAAAAACAAATTTAATCGACGAAATGCACTTTTTAATTAATTTTTATTCATTTATTTTAGATAAAACGTAAGAAATAACCGATAAAATTTTCTCAATAGCTGTAAAAAAAAATCAACTGTAGAAAGTTGATTTTTTTTTAAACGATAGACTTTTGGTTATTTTTAATGAAACTCACTGTACTCATGAAGTGATTTTAATGTTTCTTCATAAAACAGAATTGAAGAGATTAAGTTTGAAGTATCTGAGTATGGGAGTATTTTGCTTTGAAATTCATTGTTTTTCTTCAGAAAATCTGCAGTGGCGCTTTTTTGCTGTTCTAAAATTTTCCTGTTTTCTTTTTCATCTGGAATTCCTATAGAAGACATTGTCACTCCGGGTTTAGTTGCAAAAGCAATATAAGGCAATAAATTCACCAAACTTTCAATACGCTCTGTATAAAGATTCAATAAATCGCCTTTGTTCATATTTTCCAGTTCTTGCTTACTGTGGTATTTTTTTATACGTACATTTTCGCTAATGATACTTTGCGGGTCATCTTTTTTTTGGGCATAAGTAAGGTTGGCTACAATGAAAAAAGTAAAGCAAATAAGGTAAAAATTAGGCTTCATAAGTTTATGATTATGGGTTACAGGTTTCAAATTTATGTATTTTATCGTAAAAAAAAACATTTTGTCGATATTTTTTAATTTTTTTTAGTCACTTTTAATCTCTATCGTAATGTTATGAAATGGTTAAATAGTATTGACCATATTTTATTTTTTTTAGAAAATAATATTTTTACTCCATGGAATATGTTGTTATTTGTATTGTTGCTTTTTTGGCTTCTATTTTAACCTTTTTTTCCGGGTTTGGGTTAGGCACTATATTGCTGCCTGTATTTTCTCTTTTTTTTCCGGTTGAAATTGCTATTGCACTTACGGGAGTAGTGCATTTTTTTAATAATATTTTTAAGCTAATACTCGTAGGGAAAAATGCAGACAAGAAAGTATTGTTTTACTTTGGTATTCCTGCAATTGCCGCTTCTTTTTTAGGTGCTTATCTGTTACTAAATATAACCGATTTAAGTCCAATACACACATACAGTATTAGCGACAAACAGTTTTACATTACACCGGTAAAAGTTATTATTTCTATTTTACTTATTGTTTTTGCAATTATAGAATTACTTCCTTTTTTCAACAAGCTGACTTTTACCAAAAAACATTTGCCTTTGGGTGGATTTTTAAGTGGTTTTTTTGGTGGTATTTCCGGGCACCAAGGTGCTTTACGAAGTGCTTTTTTGGTTCATGCCGGACTAACCAAAGAAATGTTTATTGGTACCGCTGTGGTTATTTCTTCGATTGTAGATTTTACCCGATTGTCTGTGTATGCCACAAGGTTTTTAAGTTCCGGCTTAAAAGAGAATGTATTTTTAATTTTATGTGCAACTGTTTCTGCGATAATTGGTGCTTATTACGGCAACAAGTTGCTTAAAAAAATTACGCTGGTTTTTATACAAAAACTAGTAGCTTTTTTATTAATTGCTATTTCAATAGCCTTAGGTACAGGAATTATTTAGGTTTTTTGTTTTTTCTTTTTGGCTGCCGGAAAAAGCACATTGTTCAATATTAAACGATAACCGGGTGAAGTTGGGTATAATTCTAATTCTGTTTTTGGATCTCCTACTCTATGCTGATAATCTTCAGGGTCATGACCGCCGTAAAAAGTAAAAAATCCTTTTCCTTTTATCCCGTGAATATATTTGGCCTCGCCGTTACTTTTATTTTCTCCCATAACCAAAACACTAGCTTTTATTTCTTCTCTGGTAAATGAAGTTGTTTGTCCCATAAATCCTTTCACTAAAACCGTATGGTTCTGGCAAAGCATGGTGGGAACAGGATCCCATTTAGCAGAAAAATCCATTAGCGTAAAATAATCTGTTTGTTTTGGTATTCTTCTTTTTTGGGTCATGTCTATGGAAGAAAATTCATATACTAAAGGGTTTCGTTCCAGTGTATAATTGGTAAACGCAAATGTTTTGTTATAATCTATTTTATTTTGATAATTAGGATCGCTTTTATCACCATCAAACATAGGTTCACATATATCAACACCTTCCGCACTTAACGCAATATCAAAACTATCTGTAGCGCTGCACATGGCAAACATAAAACCGCCACCAATAACGAAGTCTCTAATTTTTTTTGCGACAGCAAGTTTTTGTTCAGACACTTTGCTGTATCCTAATTTGGTAGCTAAAGCTTCGGCTTCTTTTTTTTCTTCAATATACCAGGCAGCAGTACGATAGCTTCCGTAAAATTTTCCATATTGACCGGTAAAGTCTTCATGGTGCAAGTGCAGCCAGTCATATAGAAGAAGTTTGTCGTTTAACACCTCTTCATCATATATGGTTTCGTAGGGAATTTCAGCATAAGTTAATACCATGGTTACGGCATCATCCCAAGGTTGATTTCCGTATGGAGTGTAGACTACAATTTTAGGTGCTTTTTCCAAAGGAATGGCTTCCATATTTTGGCTTGGACTGCTTATCTCTTCTAAAATACCGGCAGCTTTGACATTAGAAATGACTTCAAAAGAAACGCCTCGTATCTGACATTCACGTTGTAACTCTTCAAAATCAGGTAGTAAAAAAGAGCCGCCGCGATAGTTTAATAGCCATTGAACTTTGAGTTGTTTATTCAGCACCCAGTAAGTAATTCCGTAGGCTTTTAAGTGATTTTTCTGACTATCAGCGTCCATAGGAATAAGTACATAGGAAGCGAATGCCGGAGAAAAAATAAGCAAACTTAAAATAAACAGTATCTTTTTCATAGAGGAAAGATACATAAAAATGGATGTTTTAAAAACGATTTAACAGAAGATTAAAAGGGTACTGTATCTTCAGGTTCTTCAGAATCTCCGAAAGCTTCATCTGCAGAGGCTTTGTAATCTGTTTTAAAGGTATCGTCATTTGCTGCTGCGTTCATTTTACTGTGAAATTCATATGGCGAACCAAAATCGTCTAAATTATCGAACTTTCCTAAGTGGCCAATAAATTTAAGACGAATGCTATCTAAACCTCCATTTCTGTGTTTTGCTACAATGAATTCGGCTTGACCTTCGGTAGGCGAACGTTCGTCGTCGTCCCATTCTTCAATCTTATAATATTCGGGTCTGTAAATAAAGGAAACGATATCAGCATCCTGTTCTATGGCACCGGACTCTCTTAAGTCAGAAAGTAACGGGCGCTTACTACCTCCACGCGTTTCAACGGCACGCGATAACTGTGACAAGGCAATAACCGGGATATCCAGTTCTTTTGCCAGTGCTTTTAAGTTTCTGGAAATGGTAGAAATTTCTTGCTCTCGATTTCCACCTTTTTGGCCTCCGCCGGCAGTCATTAGTTGCAAGTAATCAATGACAATAAGTTTAATTTTATATTGAGAAGCTAATCGTCTGGCTTTGGCTCTAAGGTCAAAAATTGATAATGATGGTGTATCGTCTATATATAAAGGTGCTTTTTCAAGCCCTTTTACTTTTACATTGAGTTGTTCCCATTCATGTTTTTCAAGTTTACCTGTTCGAAGTTTTTCCGAAGATAAGCCCGTTTCACTTGAAATTAAACGAGTAATAAGCTGCACAGAAGACATTTCAAGCGAAAAGAAAGCTACCGGAATGTTTCGGTCTACGGCTATATTTCTTGCCATAGAAAGCGTAAGCGCGGTTTTACCCATACCCGGACGAGCAGCTACAATAATTAAATCACTTTGTTGCCATCCAGAGGTCAATCGGTCTAATTTATCAAAGCCGGAAGGAATTCCGCTCAGGCCTTTTTTATTTGAAATTTCTTCAATTTTTTTCTTGGCTTTTATTACTAAGTCTTGAGCTGTTTGACTCGAATTTTTTAGGTTTCCCTGTGTAATATCGTAAAGCTTGGATTCTGCTTTATCAAGCATGTCAAAAACATCCTGTGTTTCATCGTAAGCGTCTTCAATAATTTCACTTGAAATTTTGATTAAGCTACGTTGAATAAATTTTTGTAAAATAATACGTGAATGAAACTCAATATGTGCCGAAGAAGATACTTTTTGAGTAAGTGAAATAAGGTAAAAATCGCCACCTACTATTTCCAGTTTTTCCGTTGACTTTAATTGAGATGAAACCGTTAATAAGTCGATAGGTTTACCTTCTTTAAACAAGTATGAAATGGCTTCAAAAATATGCTGATGAGCTTCTTTGTAAAAGGCTTCTGGGCTGAGAATATCTATCGTTTCATCTACTCCTTTTTTATCAATCATCATGGCACCAAGCACAACTTCCTCTAAATCAATGGCTTGCGGCGGAATTTTTCCTTTTTCAAGTGTAATTAAGGTGCTTTTATCTACTTTATATCCTTTTATTTGGTCGGGTTGTTTCATAAATGCGAAAGTAATTAATTGGAGCGTTTAGGATAAAAAATATTCTTATCTATTGTTCACTACAAGTTAACATTTTAACTGTTAATAACTAAAAAAAATTGTTAATAGTCAAAAAAAAACCCGATGCATTTTGCTTCGGATTTTAAAGCTAATGATTTATAAAGGTTTAACTTTTGAAAACGCCCATTTGTGCATATTTTTCCATGCGCTGTTTCACCAATTGTTTTGGTGATAAGTTTTTAAACTCTTCAAAAGCTTTTTCAATAGCTTCTTTAACTGTTTCAAAAGTTTTTTCTCTGTCTTTATGAGCGCCGCCTAAGGGTTCTTTAACTATTTCGTCTACTAGTTTTAGTTTTTTCATGTCCTTGGCTGTTAGTTTCAAAGCTTCTGCGGCTTGTTCTTTGTATTCCCAACTGCGCCATAGAATAGACGAACAGGATTCCGGAGATATCACCGAATACCATGTGTTTTCCAGCATGAGCACTTTATCGCCTACACCGATACCTAAAGCACCACCGGAAGCACCTTCGCCAACAATTACAACAATAATAGGCACTTGTAAGCGTGTCATTTCAAAGATATTCCTGGCTATGGCTTCACCTTGCCCGCGTTCTTCTGCTTCTAATCCTGGATAGGCTCCGGGAGTATCTATTAAGGTGACTACCGGAATGTTAAATTTCTCGGCAGACTTCATTAAACGCAGCGCTTTTCTGTATCCTTCGGGGTTTGACATTCCGAAGTTTCGGTACTGTCGGGTTTTGGTATTGTATCCTTTTTGCTGGCCTATAAACATATAGCTTTGATCTCCAATTTTTCCTAAACCGCCAATCATGGCTTTGTCGTCTTTTACATTTCGGTCTCCGTGGAGTTCTAAAAAAGTGTTGCCACAAATGGCTTTTATGTAATCCAGTGTGTAAGGTCTGTTTGGATGTCTGGACAATTGTACACGTTGCCACGCGGTTAGGTTTTTGTAAATCTCTTTTTTGGTGTCCAGCAGTTTTTTTTCAATTTGCTTACACGTTTCTGTTACGTCTACTTCACTTTCTTTACCAATAACCTGACATTTCTCCAGTTGTTCTTCAAGTTCTTTAATCGGTAGCTCAAAATCTAAATATTCCATAGGAATTTTAAGTTTGTTGTTAGTTAGTAGCAAATATAAAAACTTTAATTGTGAAAGTAATTAAGATGATTTTCTTTTTACCATTTGCTTTTTGTTTTTAAGAATTCCATTCACTAAAACGGAAAAAAGTATAATTGCTGCTCCGTAGTAAAATGTTGGTGACATTTGTTCATTTTCAGGAAAAAAAAGTAAGGCTAAAATGATGCCATAAACCGGTTCTAGATTATAGGTAAGCATTACCGTATAGGGGCTGATATAATGCATAACATGCACAGCAGCAATAAATGCGTAGGCTGTGCAAATTGAACCCAAAAGTAACAGGTAGGTGATATCCGATTTGGGTAAGTGAAAAATTGTAGACGAATAACCATAACCAAAAACAAACATAAGAATGCTGATAAACAGTATTCCGCTTAAAAATTCGTAAAACGAAATGGTGGTTGCTGTAAATTTTTTAAGAAACTTTCCGTTCAATACAGCGAAAAGTGCTGATAAAAATGCCGAAACAATACCCAGTAAAATTCCGTTCAGGTGTTTAAGTTCACTTTGAGTAATAATTATTACTCCCAAAATAACCAGAAGTCCAAAAATAATTTCATAGCCTATAATTTTTCTTTTGAAAACCAAAGGTTCTATAATTGAGGCAAAAAAGGCACCTGTAGAAAACATGGAAAGTGCTATAGAAATATTGGAAACTTCAATAGAAGCAAAAAAAGTAATCCAGTGTAAAGCTATTATAATTCCCGCTAGGGAAAGCTTTACAACGTCCGTTTTTGGGATGTTAATTTTTATTTTGGCTATTTTTATATAGATAAAAATAAGCACAAGGGCAATAATCATTCTGTACCAAACCAGTGGAATTGCTGAAATGGTTATGAGTTCTCCCAGTATAGCCGTAAATCCGGCTATAAACACCAAAAAATGAAGGTGTAAGTAGTTTTTTAATTTATCGTTTGGCATGGTACAACAAGTAAAAGGCTAAGGCTCCAAACAATACGTTTGGAAACCATACAGCAACTACCGGAGAAAAATCGGATTGTGCGGCCATAACCCCAAAAACTTTATCAAAAAAAACAAAAACCATGGCAATAGTAATTCCAAAGGCAAGATTAACTCCCATTCCACCGCGCCTTTTTTTATAAGAAACAGCTACAGCAATTATGGTTAAAATAAATACTGAAACCGGCAAGCTCCATTTTCGGTATTGTACCAATTGATACCTGCCAATGTTTGAAGAGCCGCGTTTTTTTTCTTTTTCAATAAAAGTTTTTAGCTCGTTGTAGGAAAGTGTTTCTGCAATGTACTCTACCGGAGTTAAATCGTCTAAGTCAAAAGTGAATAGAGTATCTTTTCTTCTTTCGGTTTCAATAAAATCGTCTGTTTGGCCAACAGTTCTTTTTACATAATCCATGAGTAAATAGGACGAGTCTTCTTCTACATACCGAATGCTTCTTGCACTTATTTTATACTCTAGTTGATTGCCGTTAAAGTGTTCCAAGGTAAAGTTTTGTCCGGTTTTACTTTTTATATTGAAACTACTAACGTATATGTATTCGTTGTCATTTATTTGTCTAAATACATGCGTATTATCCGTAGCGCTTTTTCCGTCTTTGAAATATTTATAATCAAAATCATTAAATCCCTTACTGGCTTCGGGCGCCAAGTATAACCCTAATACCAAAGCTAATGCTGCGGCAATTGAAGCTCCGTACATATAAGGTCTTAGAAATCGGGCAAAAGATACTCCTGAACTCAGAAAAGCAATAACTTCAGTATTGTTTGCCAGTTTTGAAGTGAACCAAATAACTGATAGAAATAAAAATAACGGAAAAAGCAAATGAGCAAAATATATGGTAAAATCTAAATAAAATGCTGCAACTTCGTTAAACGGAACTTCTTTTTCCAGAATTTTTCCAATTTTTTCAGCCAGATTAACGGTAATACCAATAGGTATAAAAAGCAGCAACATTACAAAAAATGTAGCTAAGTAGCGTTTTAATATATACCCATCTAATATTTTCAAAACTACAACCTATTGTCCATTTGTTTTACCATTTTTTCTTTCCATTGCCTGAAATCTCCTGCTAATATATGCTTTCTTGCTTGTCTAACCAACCATAAATAAAAGCCCAGATTGTGAATTGTGGCGATTTGTTTTCCCAATAGTTCGTTTACTGAAAACAAATGACGCAAATAGGCTTTACTGTATTCCGTATCAACAAAGGTTATGCCTGCCTCATCGATTACCGAAAAATCATCTTTCCATTTTTCGTTTTTAATATTGATGGTTCCTTTTGCGGTAAACAGCATTCCGTTTCTGGCATTTCGGGTAGGCATTACACAGTCAAACATATCTATACCTAAAGCTATATTCTCCAGAATATTAATAGGAGTTCCAACACCCATAAGGTATCTGGGTTTTTCTTTAGGCAATATTGAGGTTACTACTTCAGTCATGGCATACATTTCTTCTGCAGGTTCACCCACAGAAAGTCCGCCTATAGCATTTCCGGCCGCATTTGCACTGGCGATATACTCAGCAGACTGAACTCTTAAATCTTTAAAAGTACTTCCTTGTACAATAGGGAATAACGATTGGGAATGTCCATATTTTAAAGGTGTTTTTTCCAAATGGGTTATACATCTATCCAACCATCTGTGAGTCATGTGCATGGACCGTTTTGCATAGTTGTAATCGCATGGATAAGGAGTGCATTCGTCAAAAGCCATAATAATATCTGCACCTATGCTTCGTTGAATTTCCATCACATTTTCCGGGGTAAACACATGATAACTTCCATCAATATGTGATTTGAATTTCACGCCTTCTTCTTTAATTTTTCTATTTGCAGAAAGCGAATACACCTGATATCCTCCGGAATCTGTAAGGATGTTTCTATCCCAATTCATAAATTTATGCAAACCACCGGCTTTCTCCAGAATAGGCGTTTGTGGCCTTAAATATAGATGATATGTGTTTCCCAGAATGATGTCAGGATTAATATCGTTTTTTAATTCTCGCTGATGTACACCTTTTACTGAACCAACTGTTCCTACCGGCATAAAAATAGGCGTTTCAATAGAACCATGATCTGTGGTTAATAAACCGGCTCGGGCTTTTGTGGCTGTATCTTCTTTGAGTAAACTAAACTTCATTTAAAAAAAAGTATTGCCGGCAAAGATAATTAACAAAAATGGCAATCGTTCTTAATACTATGCAAATTGTTAGCAATTACAAGTATTTCGTTAATAACTGGCAAAAACTGTACTTTGTTAAGCTATTTTAAAAAGTTACTTTTGCATCAAAAATTAAAAACCCTATGCCAACAACACAACAGCTTGACGATTTAGTCTACCAGGTAAGACGCGATATTTTGCGGATGGTTCATAAAGTAAATTCAGGTCATCCGGGCGGTTCACTGGGTTGTACAGAATTTTTTATTGTTTTGTACAACAAGATAATGGAATACTCTACAAATTTTACAATGGATGGAAAAAATGAAGATTTATTCTTTCTGTCCAATGGGCATATTTCGCCTGTATACTACAGTGTTTTGGCGCGCGCAGGCTTCTTTCCTGTAGAAGAACTAAACACCTTTAGATTAATAAACTCACGGCTGCAAGGACATCCAACCACTCACGAACATTTACCCGGTGTAAGAATAGCTTCCGGTTCACTTGGACAAGGAATGAGCGTTGCTATTGGAGCCGCTTTAACCAAAAAGTTAAACAACGATTCAAAACTCATTTACAGCTTACACGGCGACGGCGAATTACAAGAAGGACAAAACTGGGAAGCTATTATGTTTGCTTCAGCTAATAAAGTAGATAACCTAATTGCCACCGTAGACTTAAACGGGCAGCAAATAGACGGTTCAACCGACGATGTATTGCCTATGGGAAACCTCAAGGCAAAGTTTGAAGCTTTTGATTGGGAAGTTGTTGAAATTAAAGAAGGAAACTCTATTGAAGCCATAATAAATGGTATGGCTCTAGCCAAGTCCAAAACAGGCAAAGGTAAGCCCGTATGCGTTCTATTGCATACGGTAATGGGCAACGGCGTTGATTTTATGATGCATACTCATGCCTGGCACGGCAAAGCACCCAATGACGAGCAACTCGCTATCGGGTTGGCACAAAACCCAGAAACGTTGGGAGATTATTAATCATTTTTACATTCAAGACTTTTCTATGAAAACATATACAAATACAGGCAGTAAAGACACACGCTCAGGTTTTGGAGCCGGATTAACACAACTAGGGCAGACCAACCCAAACGTAGTTGCACTTTGTGCAGATTTAATTGGTTCACTTAAAATGGATGATTTTAAGGCAAACCATCCCGAAAGATTTTTTCAAGTAGGAATAGCCGAAGCAAACATGATGGGCATAGCCGCCGGACTAACTATTGGCGGTAAAATCCCTTTCACAGGAACTTTTGCAAATTTCTCCACCGGAAGAGTATACGATCAAATCAGGCAAAGTATTGCCTATTCCGGTAAAAATGTAAAAATTTGTGCCTCACATGCCGGATTAACCTTAGGAGAAGACGGTGCCACACATCAAATTTTAGAAGATATTGGTCTGATGAAAATGCTACCCGGCATGACTGTGATTAATCCCTGTGATTACAACCAAACCAAAGCAGCTACTATAGCTATTGCTGACCATGAAGGACCCGTTTATCTGCGCTTTGGAAGACCAAAAGTTCCAAATTTTACTCCTGAAAACCAGAATTTTGAAATAGGAAAAGCTTTAAAATTACAAGAAGGAAACCAAGTAACCCTTGTAGCCACAGGTCATTTGGTTTGGGAAGCTCTTGAAGCCGCTAAAGTTTTACACACTGAAGGCATCTCTGCAGAAGTGATAAACATTCATACTATAAAACCTTTGGATGAAACAGCTATTTTAGAATCGGTTGCAAAGACTAAATGTATAGTCACCGCAGAAGAACACAACTATTATGGCGGTTTGGGTGAAAGTGTTGCACGTGTACTTTCACAACAACTTCCAACACCACAAGAATTTGTTGCTACTCAAGATACTTTTGGTGAAAGTGGGACACCCGAACAACTTATGGAAAAATACGGATTAAACGCCGACAGCATAGTAGCTGCAGCTAAAAAAGTTATCCGCAGAAAATAATATGTGTTTGGCAACGTTTTTGTAACTATAAACTAAAATCACAAAAACGGACATCATGAAAAAATTAGTTTTAGTATCCCTTTTCATCTTGGGAATAAGCCCGGTAATTTTTGCACAAACCTCTCAAGGCTTTGGTTTTAAAGGCGGTTTAAACTACAACGCCAATGGAAATTACTTTGAATCAATAGGCGCAAATGCTGAACATCCGGATAGAAATATAGGGTTTCATTTAGGTGTTTTTGGTAAAATAGGAAACAAGTTTTATTTGAAACCGGAATTGGTATACACCAGCACAAAAAGCGATTACGATAACGATAGTTTTAACATGCAAAAACTGGACTTACCGGTGCTTTTTGGCGCTAAAGTACTAGGTCCAATAAGCGTTTTTGGCGGTCCGTCTTTTCAGTATATTTTAGACACAGAATTTGATGGCATCACCATTAACGATATTGAAAACGATTTTACAGTAGGACTTAATTTTGGGATAGCTTTCAACTTTAGTAAAGTAGGTATTGATTTGCGTTACGAACGCGGTTTTAGTGATAATGAAGCTCGTTTTATCAACAACAACATAAGCGCAAATACAAGTCGGCTAGATACTCGACCGGATCAATTAATTCTCAGCTTATCGCTGATTTTATAACAAAAAAAGCCGCTTAGTTTGAGCGGCTTTTTTTATTTTTTTCTCTATTACGCTGCTGTTGTTTCATCCAAATAATCGGGAATACCATTGTCGTTTGAGTCTTTTAATACAATGGTATTTATTGTAATAATTCCATTTTCCTGTGTTCGGCTTACTTCATATTCGTTAGCAGCTAAATCCGGTTCCGTTTCTCCCATATTTGTGTCTACTGTGTAGGTATTGTAATCTATTTCATCTTTTGTCAAAACACCATCACCATCATCATCAACGTCTAAAAAATTCGGAGCTGAATCTTG
Source organism: Flavobacteriaceae bacterium (assembly GCA_035654775.1). Classification (GTDB taxonomy): domain Bacteria; phylum Bacteroidota; class Bacteroidia; order Flavobacteriales; family Flavobacteriaceae; genus HKST-UBA85. The sequence continues at coordinate 25,786 of DASRWB010000063.1, forward strand.
ATCAGTATCATCATTTAGCGCATTTTTATCTCCGTCTAAATCTTCTAAATACGAAGGAATGTTATCGTTATCATGGTCTAGCAGTTCGCGTTCTAATACTTTCAATTTAAAAATTAGAGGTGTATAACCGTTTACGTTTGGCAAGGGTTGTGAGAAATATCCTAAACCTGATGGAACAAAAACGGCACCAATACCAAAGTTATGATAACTTACCGTGCCATCGCCATTGTCTGTATAACTTGTAGAAGTTTTAAATTCCTGTACGCCTTCAGAAAAACCTCTGACAACTTCTAATAAATTAAAAGAAATTGGAGTAACTGCACTATCAAAAACATCATTATCATCAATGTCAATACCTTGATAGGTAAGATAGGCTCTGTCAGTAAAATGCACCTGCCTGCCTAAACCTTCTCGCACTTCAAGATAGTACAACTTGTATTCAATGCCTTCGTTGTCAGTGACCATTTTGAATCTTAATTCATCCCTATCAATTAGCGGTATTTTATCACTATTGTCACCGGCTATAGTGTCAAAAACAATAGAATAGGAATCATTGGCTATGCTGTAAGGGTCTGAAAAATCAAAATCTTCGTAGTTGTAAAAATGCGTAGCCAAATACTCTTCAATTTGCGCAATATCTTCATCGTAAACTTCTTGTCTGTCACGAGGTGGTTGAATTTTTGTACCGTCATCATCATTGTTACAAGAAGTTATGACCAATACTGAAGCAAGCAAAAAGTATATAAACTTTCTTAATTTCATAAAACGTATTTTTGCTGTGCAAGATACAATTTTAAACTAATTTTGTGCAATAAGATTAACGTCTATTTTAAATAATATGTTATGCGAATTGATAAGTTTTTATGGTGTATTCGTATTTTTAAAACACGCTCTTTGGCAACTGAAGCTTGTAAAAAAGGAAGGATTAAAGTTAATCGAGATACCGTAAAACCCAGCAAAGAAGTGTTTCCTTCGGATACTATTGAAATCCGTAAAAATCAAATCAATTATAGCTTAATTATTAACGAGCTGCCTAAAAGTAGAGTAAGTGCCAAAAACGTTGATATTTACCGCACAGATACAACCCCGAAAGAAGTTTTTGAGGTCAAAGAATTAGAAAAGTATGCCAAGGTATATTACCGAAAAAAAGGAACCGGCAGACCCTCAAAAAAAGACCGAAGAGATCTTGATGATTTTTATGATGAAAATGAGTAATTTTATACAAAACTAATATTCATGAATAAAGGCAATACTATCATTTTAAACCACCAGGAGATTACGCATAAAATTAGACGAATAGCATACCAAATTTATGAAAATAACATAAACGAAACAGAAGTAATTCTAGCAGGAATTGACAAAAATGGATATACACTAGCCAAAAAATTAAAAAACGTAATTTCTTCTATTTCAGAGATAAATCCCGTTTTATGTAAAGTCATAATTGACAAAAAAAATCCTAGGAGAGCCGTTTTAACTTCCCTTAATGAATCTGATTATTCCGGAAAATCTGTTGTTTTAATTGATGATGTTTTAAATTCCGGAACTACGCTTATTTATGGTGTGAAGCATTTTTTACACGTTCCGTTGAAACAATTTAAAACCGCAGTTTTAGTAAACAGGAATCATAAAAAATATCCGGTTAAAGCAGACTTTAAGGGCATATCACTTTCTACCTCACTCCACGAGCATGTTACTGTTTATTTTGAAAGCAACAAACATCGTGTTGTATTAGAATAAATTTCGCAGTATTACCTGAACAATTTCATTTTTTTCCAATTTTTCTACATTCACTGTAATATGGGCTTGATTGTAGTAAAATTGCCTTTCAAATAAATGTTTTCCCACAAACTCATCCATTTGCGTTAATGTTTCAACATGTGCAAGTAAAGGTCGAGTATGTTTTTCGTTAAACAATCTTTTAGACAATTCAGCAACCGAAGATTTCAAATAAATACTTTTGGTGTTTTTAGCAGTGTGAATTAATTTCAAATTATTGCCATAACAAGGTGTTCCACCACCAAGAGCTACAACTTTTTTCTCAGAAGAATTAAGAATTTCTTTAAGATAAAAATGTTCTTTCTTTCTAAAATATATTTCTCCTTTGACAGTAAAAATTTCTGTGATGGTTAACTGTTCTCGTTCCACAATGTATTGATCTAAATCTACAAAGTTAAAATTCAGAACTTTTGCCAATTCTTTCCCAATTACAGACTTTCCTGAGGCCATATATCCCATTAAAAAAATATTCATACCATTTATATGTATTGATTGTGAAACAGATAAAAAATTGCATCACAAAAAAACAAAATTTTCTCTTGAAAAGGGTTTGTTTTAATTAATTAATCGTTTTATATTTGCACCCTCGTAAAGAAATAGACCTGGTAGCTCAGTTGGTAGAGCATCTCCCTTTTAAGGAGAGGGTCCTGGGTTCGAGTCCCAGCCAGGTCACAAAAGTTAAGCTTTGCTTAACTTTTTTTGTTTGTACACATGCGCACGTGGCGGAATTGGTAGACGCGTTAGGTTGAGGGCCTAATGACCGCTTAGGTCGTGGAAGTTCGAGTCTTCTCGTGCGCACAATAAATTTCTTCAAAATCGCTTTTCTTAAATATTTTTCGTTATTTTTGTTTAACTTATTCTAAAAAATAATGAACAATATTAAGAGTCGGTTTAGTATTAAAGACCTCGAAAACTTATCCGGAATAAAAGCTCATACCATCAGAATTTGGGAAAAAAGGTACAACCTTTTTAAACCAAACAGAACCGACACAAACATTAGATATTACAGTTTAGAAAGTTTACAAAAACTACTTAACATTACTTTTCTTTATACCAACGGGTATAAAATATCAAAAATAGCTGAACTATCGCCGGAAGAAATTTCCAATACCGTAAAAACACTTTCAACTACAGAACATTCCGACAATTACACGCTTAATATGCTAAAGCTTTCCATGCTCAATTTTGACAAAGCTTTATTTCAAAATGTGTATAAAAGTTTGGCTTTAAATACAGCCTTTGACGAAATATTTTACGATGTTTTTATTCCTCTGCTAAACGAAATTGGATTTTTATGGCAAACCAAAACCATAACTCCAGCACAAGAGCATTTTATTTCTGAATTAATTGTCCAGAAAATTTTACTTCAAACCGAAAAATACCAATACGAAAAACCCAAAAAAGATGATACTGTTTATGTCCTTTTTCTTCCGGAAAATGAAATTCACGCTTTAGGATTACATTTCATCAATTATCAACTCAACAAATTGGGCCATCAAACCATCTATTTAGGTCCTAGTGTTCCAATTGATAGCCTTAAAGATGTTCTTAAGCATTATAATAAAATAACTTTTGTATCTTACTTTACCGTAAAACCGGAAAGCAACATCATAAACGATTACCTGAACACATTTAAAAACACGCTTTTACAAAACGGCAAACATAAACTTTGGGTTTTAGGCAAAATGGTGGAATTTGCTAACAAAGATTTATTAAAAGAGCAAATAAGATATTTTACTACAATAAAAAATTTAGTTAAAGAACTATAAAATTATTATTTTTGTTTAACTTTTTTTTATATTTGTTAAACAAATGAACAAACATATAGCAATAATTGGTTCCGGGTTTGCTTCTCTTTCTGCTTCTTGCTACTTGGCTAAAGCTGGCTATCAAGTAACAGTATTTGAGAAAAACAGTACTATTGGCGGTCGTGCCAGGCAATTAAAAAAAGAAGGGTTTACTTTTGATATGGGTCCAACCTGGTATTGGATGCCGGATGTTTTTGAACGTTTTTTTGCTGATTTCAATACTTCGGTTTCTTCATATTACCAATTAAGCAAATTAAATCCAGCATACAGTGTTTACTTTGATGTAAATGATTTTTTAACTATCGATGACAATCTGGAAACCATTTGCAAAACTTTCGAAAAAGAGGAAAAAGGAAGTGCCGCGAAATTAAAAAAGTTTATCAACAAGGCTCAAGAAAACTATGAAATTGCCATCAAAAATTTAGTTTACAAACCCGGAGTTTCTCCTTTAGAACTGATAACACCTGTTACTCTTTCAAAGTTAAATTTGTTTGTAAGTACTATAAAAAAGGACATTCGAAAACAATTTAAAAACAAGCGGTTAGTTCAAATTTTAGAATTTCCTGTACTTTTCTTAGGCGCCAAACCCAGTGATACTCCATCTTTTTACAATTTTATGAATTATGCTGATTTTGGACTTGGCACCTTTCAACCGAAAGGCGGTATGTATACCGTTGTAAAAGCCATGGAAAATTTAGCAAAAACTTTAGGTGTAGAATTTAAAACAAACGCTTCCGTAACTGGCATTTCAGTAACTAAAAACAGAGCCACAGGGATTTGGCTAGATGATAAAGAATTTCCGTTTGATATTGTTTTAAGTGGTGCAGATTATCATCACACAGAAACATTACTTGATAAAAAACACAGACAATACAGTGAATCCTATTGGAGCAATAAGACTTTTGCTCCATCTTCTCTGCTCTTTTACGTAGGATTTAACAAAAAGCTTATGAATGTTAACCATCATACTTTATTTTTTGATGTAGATTTTGACACTCATGCTAAGGCAATTTACGACATTCCCAAATGGCCTGAAAACCCTTTGTTTTATGCAAGTTTTCCGTCTATTACTGAGGCTGCATTGGCTCCACAAGGCAAAGAAGCCGGAATTTTTCTCATTCCATTGGCTCCGGGACTGGAAGACACTTCGACATTACGTGAAGAATATTTTGCTAAAATAATTTCCCGCTTTGAAAAATTAACCTCACAAACGGTAAAAGATGACATTCTGTTTAAAGAATCATTTTGTGTAAAAGATTTTATTTCTGATTATAACTCTTATAAAGGCAATGCTTACGGCCTGGCAAATACACTTACCCAAACTGCATTTTTAAGACCAAAACTGAAAAGCAAAAAGGTAAAAAACCTGTATTTCACCGGTCAGTTAACCGTTCCCGGTCCCGGAGTTCCACCTTCGTTAATCTCCGGAAAACTTGTTTCTGAGCTCATTGTAAAACATCATCCTAATTAATCATGAAAGCAACTTTTGATTCTGTTTCCTTTAACTGTAGTAAAATTACTACTACTACCTATAGCACGTCGTTTTCTTTAGCTACAAAATTACTAGCAAAATCTATTCGCCAAGACATCTATAATATTTATGGTTTTGTTCGTTTTGCTGATGAAATTGTGGATACATTTCATGAGTATAACAAGGAAGAACTTTTTAATCTTTTTGAAAAAGATTTAGAATTGGCCCTAAAAAACAAAATAAGCTTAAACCCTATTCTCAATGCATTTCAGCATACTTATCATAAATATGCTTTAGACAAAACACTGGTTGATGCTTTCATGCAAAGCATGAGGCTGGATTTGCACAAAAACACTTACTTAACAGAACAAGAGTTCAAGCAGTATATTTACGGTTCGGCCGATGTGGTTGGTCTTATGTGTTTAAGAGTATTTGTAAAAGGTGACAATCAAAGATATAACGAACTTAAAGATGCTGCGATGCATTTAGGTTCAGCATTTCAAAAGGTAAATTTTTTAAGAGACTTAAAAGCTGATTTTGAAGATTTAAACCGAAGTTATTTTCCGAATACAGATTTAAAAAATCTGGATGAAGAGGCAAAACACGAAATAATTAACGACATTGAAACTGACTTTGCCAAAGGATTGGAAGGCATCAAGCTATTACCTATTGAGGCCAAATTTGGTGTATTTGTAGCATACCGGTATTACCATCAACTACTTAAAAAATTAAAAAAAACACCTGCATTGCAAATAAAGTCTACCCGAATACGTGTTTCTAATCCTAAAAAAATAGAACTATTAACCCGAAGTTATGTAAAATATCAACTAAATTTATTGTAATTTTAAACTTATGCAAGTCTTATACTGGATACTTATTTTTATCGGCACTTTTTGTTTTATGGAATTTATGGCTTGGTTTACGCATAAGTACATCATGCATGGCTTTTTGTGGTCTCTTCATAAAGATCATCATAAAAAAGACCACGACAGTTGGTTTGAGCGCAATGATGCTTTTTTCCTTTTTTATGCTATTGTGAGCATTGTGTTCTTTTATTTGTGGAAAAATGAAGATGTTTGGTATTGTCTGCCTATAGGCATTGGTATTTTTGTTTATGGAATTGCCTATTTTGTGGTACACGATATTTTTATACACCAACGCTTTAAAATACTCAGAAATGCAAATAACTGGTATGCAAAAGGCGTTAGAAGAGCACATAAAATACACCACAAACATCTAGGCAAAGAAGATGGAGAATGTTTTGGTATGCTGCTTGTTCCGCTTAAGTATTTTAAAAGCAAATGAAAACACTCTATCTGCTTTTAAACTTAGGGTCTTTGTCTATTCCCTTTCTGTATAGCTTTCATCCCAAATTGAAATTCTACAACTACTGGAAGGCACTATTTCCTTCCATATTAATCACTATGTGTATATTCATTCCTTGGGATGTACTATTCACCGAGCATAAAATATGGGGTTTTAATGAAAGCTACTTCATGGGATTCTCATGGTTTGGACTTCCTATTGAAGAATGGCTTTTTTTTATCTGCATCCCTTATGCCTGTGTGTTTACACACTTTGCATTATTACATTATTTTCCAAAGGCAAAGCTTTCAAAAAAAACAACACAGCGGGTTAGTTTACTTTTGTGCATTCTATTTTTTTCTATACTTATGTTCAACACAGATAAGTGGTATACCGCAATTAACTTTCTATATGCCATTGTATTAATTCCAATTGTTAGTAAATATAACTCCGAATTACTTTCGAAATATTATTTAACTTTTTTAGTAATGTTGATTCCTTTTTTTTTGGTGAATGGAGTTTTAACCGGAAGTTGGATACCCGATGAAGTAGTATGGTATAACAATAACGAAAATCTTGGTATTCGTTTGTTTACAATACCAATAGAGGATAGTATTTATGCCTTTACCTTAATTTTGTCCAATTTATTTCTTACGCATCTTTTTATGAACAAAAAAGCTCCGGAGTATTCCGAAGCCTTTTAAAATAGTTTAAGTATTGTTAGGCATTTTGTGATGCAATAAGATTTAATGCTGAACCCGCTTTAAACCATTTTATTTGAGATTCATTATACGTATGATTTGCTTTGATAATATCTTTACTGCCGTCCACATGAACAATTTCTATGGTTAACGGTTTGTCCGGAGCAAAATTTTCAAGATCTGTGAAGTTAAATGTGTCGTCTTCTTGAATTAAGTCATAATCGTTTTCATTTGCAAAGGTTAATGCCAGCATTCCTTGTTTTTTAAGATTTGTTTCATGAATTCTGGCAAACGATTTAACCAGAACAGCTTTCACACCCAAATGTCTGGGTTGCATAGCTGCATGCTCACGTGAAGAACCTTCACCGTAATTATGATCACCAACTACTACTGAAGGTATACCTGCAGCTTTATAAGCTCGTTGTGTATCCGGAACTCCAGCATATTCGCCGGTTAGTTGATTTTTCACAAAATTTGTTTGTTTGTTAAATGCATTTACTGCGCCTATAAGTGTATTGTTGGCAATATTGTCCAAATGACCTCGATAACGCAGCCAAGGTCCGGCCATAGAAATGTGGTCCGTAGTACATTTACCAAAAGCTTTAATCAACAATTTCGCACCAGAAATATTCTTTCCATCCCAAGGTGCAAATGGCTCGAGTAGCTGCAAACGTTCGGAATCAGTGGCTACCTTTACTTCTATTCCGCTACCGTCTTTGGCCGGTGCAATAAAACCGGCATCTTCTACAGCAAAACCTTCCGGAGGCAATTCATAACCTCTAGGTTCTTCCAATTTTACTTGCTCACCATCTTCATTAATCAATGTATCTGTCAAGGGATTAAAATCTAATCTTCCGGCAATAGCAATAGCTGTAACCAGTTCGGGAGAACCTACAAAGGCAAGCGTGTTTGGGTTTCCATCTGCCCGTTTGGCAAAGTTTCTATTAAATGAATGAACTATGGTATTTTTATCCTGATCTTCTGCATTACCACCATATCTATCCCACATACCTATACATGGTCCACATGCATTGGCAAACACTGTAGCTCCAATTTTATTAAACGTGTCTATAAATCCATCGCGTTCAATAGTATACCTTACTTGTTCTGAGCCGGGCGTAATGGTAAAATTGGCTTTGGTTTTTAGTTTCTTATCTGATACTTGTTTAGCCAGCGATGCCGCTCTTGATATATCTTCATATGAAGAGTTTGTACAAGAACCTATCAATCCATATTCTACTTTGATTGGCCAGTTGTTTTCCTTAGCAGCTTTGGCCATTTTTGAAATGGGTGTAGCTAAATCCGGAGTAAACGGTCCATTCAAATGTGGCTCCAACTCAGAAAGGTTGATTTCAATCACTTGATCAAAATATTTTTCCGGATTGGCATATACTTCAGAATCTGCCGTTAAGTATGACTTTATCTCGTTTGCAGCATCGGCTACATCAGCTCTTTCGGTAGAACGCAAGTATCTGTCCATAGACTCATCATACCCAAAGGTTGATGTAGTTGCTCCTACTTCTGCTCCCATATTACAGATAGTGCCTTTACCGGTACACGACATGGATGTAGCACCTTCACCAAAATATTCAATAATTGCTCCTGTTCCGCCTTTTACCGTAAGGATACCTGCTACTTTAAGGATAACGTCTTTAGGTGCGGTCCAACCTGAAAGTTTGCCGGTAAGTTTTACCCCTATAAGTTTTGGGAATTTAAGTTCCCACGGCATACCTGCCATAACATCTACAGCATCCGCTCCACCAACGCCTATGGCTACCATACCTAAACCACCAGCATTTACCGTGTGTGAATCTGTTCCAATCATCATTCCGCCGGGAAACGCATAATTTTCAAGTACTACCTGATGAATAATCCCAGCACCGGGTTTCCAAAAACCAATTCCATATTTATTTGATACTGATTCTAAAAAGTCGAAAACCTCATTACTGGTTTCGTTTGCTCTTCTTAAATCGGCAGCTGCTCCAACTTTAGCTTGAATCAAGTGGTCACAATGTACTGTAGTTGGCACTGCTACTTTAGGCTTTCCTGCATGCATAAACTGAAGTAAAGCCATTTGAGCAGTTGCATCTTGACATGCTACTCTGTCGGGAGCAAAATCTACATAATCTTTTCCTCTGGTAAAGGCCTTGTTTGGCGTGCCATCCCAAAGATGGGAATACAATATTTTTTCAGAAAGGGTAAGAGGTTTACCTACTATTTTTCTTGCTGCATCAACACGTGTTGCCATGGAGGCATACACTTTTTTAATCATATCTATATCAAAAGCCATATGGAAATTAAATTTTGGTGATTTGTTTTGTTTGATTTCTTTGCAAAATTACAAATTTTAAGCAAGATTTAAAAATATGTAATGAATTATGATATTTATTGTATTTTTTTCAATAAAAACGTATAAATTAAATAAAATATTGCGTTTTTAATAATTTTGATACGTGTATTGTATGAAATTGTCAATAGTCACAAAAGTACTCTTACTTCCATGAAAAAATCAAAATCTTATATGACTGGAGTTAATACAGGTCTTTAATGAGTTGTTCTTCTGTGATTCCTTCGGCTTCGGCTTTGTAATTTTTTATTATTCGATGTCTTAACACACCGTTGGCAATGGCTTGTACATTTTCTATGTCGGGAGAAAATTTCCCATGAATTGCTGCATGGGTTTTAGCCGCTAATATTAAATTTTGAGATGCACGTGGTCCTGCGCCCCAATCTACATATTCATTAATCAGCTTGGTAGCTGCTTTTGTATTGGGTCTGGACTTGGAAACCATAGTTACTGCGTATTCCATTACATTATCGGCTACGGGAATTCGCCGTATTACATTTTGAAAGTCTATTATTTCTTGGGCTGTAAATAAAGGAGATACTTGTGCCTGAATATCTGTAGTAGTTGTTTTAACCACCTGAACTTCTTCTTCAAATGTAGGATAATCCAAGTTTATGGCAAACATAAAGCGATCGAGTTGAGCTTCCGGCAAAGGGTAAGTTCCTTCTTGTTCTATTGGGTTTTGTGTTGCTAATACAAAATAGGGTAAATTTAATTTGTAGTGATGTCCGGCTACCGTAACGGCTCGTTCTTGCATGGCCTCCAGAAGTGCGGCTTGTGTTTTGGGCGGCGTACGATTTATCTCGTCTGCGAGAATAATATTGGCAAAAACGGGACCTTTTATAAATCTAAACTGACGGTTTTCATCTAGTATTTCACTCCCTAAAATGTCGCTCGGCATAAGATCCGGAGTAAACTGAATACGTTTAAAATCGAGTCCTAAAGCTTGAGCTATGGTATTTACCATTAAGGTTTTTGCTAAACCGGGAACACCAATCAATAAGGCGTGTCCACCTGAAAAAATAGAGATTAATATTTGGTTGACAACAGCTTCCTGCCCGATAATTACTTTTGAAACTTCTTTTTTTAGAGTATTATATTTTGAAACAAATTGTTCAATTTTTGCTACGTCTGACATATGTTATTGTTTTAACCAGTTTCCTGAAAAATCACAGTTTTTGTAATCTTCACTTATTTTTATGTAGGTTTCCATGATTTTTTCGTTTTGCCACTTTTCTATAGTTTCAAATTGTTTCTCGTTTAAGGCTAGTTCTTTGATTTTTAAATAGTCTCTGGAGTAATCGGCTTCGTGTTCGTCTATTCGGTCACTTACGGTAACTATTTTAAATGTCACTTTTCCGGTTCGGTCTTGGTCGGTGAGTACAAGGCTAATTTCGTTGTCTTTTAAATCTTGTATTTGTCCGTACAATTCGGGATCCATTCTAGTGAGTTCAAAATTATAGTCTTGAGTTGCCGGATTAATGAGTTTTCCACCATTGTGTTTAGTTTCTTTTTCGTCACTAAACTCTTTAGCCGCTTCTTCAAAGGTTATGTCTCCGTCTACTATCCGCTGTCTGACTATCTGTAATTCTTCTTTTGCTTTGAGCACGGCTTCGTTAGTGGGTTTGGGAATGATTAAAATATGTCGTACATCGTACTCTTGACCTCTAATTTTTTCCAGGTAAATAATATGGAAGCCGAATTCGGTTTCAAAAGGTTCAGATATTTCTCCTTCTTCCAGGCTGAAGGCTACTTCTCTAAACTCTTTAACCATGCGTGGTTGTTTTCGGTTTAAGGTGTACATACCACCTTTGGGGATAGATGCCTTATCATCTGAATACAAAATTACTTTTGAAGTGAAGCTCACTCCAAGTTCTTCTATTTCTGATTTAATTGTTCTTAACCGGTCTATTACTTTTTGTTTTTCTTCGTCAGAAATTTTGGGCTCCATTACAATTTGGGCCACCTTAAGTTCTGTACCAAAAATAGGTCGTTCTTCTTTGGGAATTTTGTTGTAAAATTGTCTTACTTCTTCTGGAGTTACTTCTATATCTTCAACGATCTTGCGTTGCATTTCAGAGGCAAGTTTGTTGTTTTTGTTAATTTCAAACATTTCATCTCTTAAGGCTTTTTCGGTGTCTTTTTTATAGAATTTCAGCAACTCTTCCATAGAGCCTGCTTGCTGCACAAAGGCGTCCATTTGCTGGTCTACATAGGAGCGTATTTCAGCATCAGAAACTACAATACTGTCTTGAATGGCATGATGTGCATAGAGTTTGTCTTCTAGGAGTTTACCAAAAAGCTGGCATCTGGTAATTTCTCGAGTGTTTACCCCTTGTGCTTCCAGCTGTAAAAATGCTTTGTCTATATCAGAATCCAACACAATAAAATCTCCTACTACGGCAGAAACACCATCTATTTTTCGTTCTGTAAAGGGTTGTATGCTGTCTATTTTTTGGGTTTCGGGTACTTGATCCGGTATGATTTCTTGGGCATAAAACGGATAGGCCATGCAAAGTAAAATAAACATGGTGTTGTACTTTATGCTAATTATAGATTTCAAATTGTTTATTTTTAATTGCATCTTTTGTTATATCAGTTTTTAGTTCTTTGATGTACTCTAGTTTTCTTTTGTTTATTACTATTTGGTCTATCGTTGGTTTTACATATTCTAAGGGTGCGGTTTCATTACGCAGAAGCACATCGTTTATGTGCATCAAATATACCCCTATTGAGTCTTTGAGTTGTATAAAATTAGATTTTTTTAACAATTCGTCTTTGTTAGTGGCATTTGCTACAGGTATTTTTTCTAATGCCTGACTTACTTTTACCCAAATGGAATCGTTTAAAGAATAGGATTTAAACTGGATGGCTATGGAATCCAGTTCTTTTTTATCTTCCGGATTAAATCGAACAAATTTCTTTTTGATATTTTCAAAATCCAAATGGTTTTTATCTATGTTTATGTATCTGAATTTTATGAGTTCTTCGTTTAATTTAAAAATTTCTTTGTTTTCTTGGTAATAATTTTGGGCTTGCGCTATGGATACAGTACTGTCAATACTTCTGCTTACCAAGGCTTCTAAATAGGCTTTTGTAAAAAGGTCGTTTTTATACTGGCTTACCAGTTTATTAAATTCGCTTTGTTTACTTTCAGGAAGGTTTCGCAATGCACCTTCCATTAAAAGTTGTTGGGTAGCCCAGCTTGTAATAAAATTGTTTACCAGAATGGTGCTGTCTGTAGCCGGCATTCCTTGCGTAGTTAGATTGGCTATATCTTCTTGGTAAAGGTAATTTTCGTTTACGCGTGCCACGGGTATTCTTGTGTCTTTTTGCTTCAAAAAATCACATGAAATCAATACCGCTATTGTAGCTATACCAATTACACTTTTTTTTATCACTGTTCTTTTTTCAATTGTGTTTTTACTTGGTTTAAAACGTCTTTATTTACCGAAATCTTGTATTTTTCTCTTAGACTTTTTAACCATTTTTCTTCTTTGTACGTTTGATAGTCGCTTATAACGACGCCTTTTGCTTCTTCAAAAGACATTGTTGTTTTGGGCAGAATTTCTTTTCCTACAACAATGCTGTACGATTTATTGTGTTTTAAAATTTTTGATTGTCCCAACTTAAACTGGTAATTTTTAGGCAACGCCAGATTGTTAGCCTCCATAATTCCTGTGGTAAAAATTACGTGAACTTTACCATTTGTATTGAGCGTTTCTTTTATTTCATCTACAGGTTTCCCGTTTTTAAGCATCTCTTCCACTTGTTTCATACTGTTTTTTTCTTTGCATGTGGCTATGGTTGCATCGATGCGCTCGTTCCAAAAGTAGTTGGCTTTGTGGCTTTCATAGAATGCTTTAATTTGAGTTGTATCCGTTCTGGCTGCATTCCATATTTGTTGCTCCATAAGGTCAAATAAAAGTAAGCCATCTCTGTATTCGTTAACTATTTGAGCAAATTCTTCGTTGTCGTTTTCCAGATTTTGTTCTTGGTATGCCAGTAGTTTGGCGTTCAAAAACTGCGTATACAGTTCGTTCACCAATACTTTATAATCTTTTTTAGGTGTTGGTTTTCGCTGACTTCGGAGTATAAAATTTCCAAACTCTTCATATAAAACGGGTTTACCTTCTATGCTAAAGAGCTGTTGACTTCCGTTAAAATCTTCAGGCAATTCCCATTTTCTCTGAAAGTAATCATCCGTCAGGATAGATTCAAAATAACTCAGTTTCTCCGGAATGGCTTTTATTTCGTATTTTTTTTTAAGATTATCTACTCTTGAATCGCTTATCTGCTTAGCTCTGGCATCACGCTTTACTTTTACTTCTAACTCAGGCTTTAATTCCTGATAGGTTCCTACCGGTATTTTTTCGAGGAGTTTTACTATATGCCACCCAAAATGGGTTTTGAAAGGTGCTGTAATTTCTCCGGGTTGATTTAATTCAAAAGCTTGGTTTTCAAACTCTTCAGAGGTTAATTGTCCGCCGCTAAAGGGTTCTAATATACCACCTTTTGCCGATGAGCTTGTGTCGTCTGAAAACTGTTGGGCCAAGGCTTCAAAACTCTCGCCTTGCTTTAGTTTTTGATAAATGTCTTTTATTCGGGTTTCTGCAGGTTCTTTCTTTTCTCCTTCTTTGTTTAACGCCACCATAATGTGTGCTACTTTTACTGAACCTCGTGAATCTCGTTTATCATTAACCTTCAGGATATGGTATCCAAAACGCGTTCTGAAAGGTTGAGAGATTTCACCAACGGCTGTGTTATAGGCTACACTTTCAAAATCATATACCATTTTGAATGCGGTAAAAAATCCTAAATCTTCTCCAAATAAAGTGCTGCCGTTATGGACTTCTTTTTTTACTTTATCAAAACCTTCGTTTAGTGCTCTGTTTCTGAGGTTAACAATTTCGTTATATGCAAAAAGCGTGTCTTGCGGGCTTGCGTTTTCTGACAATAAAACCAAAATATGACTTGCATTAACTTCAGTTTTGGTGCGCTCATAAGCTTCCATTACCAACTCTTCCGTCACTTCCGTATCTGTTAAAAAGTTTCTGGCCAGTTGGTTTCGGTAGTTGTTTAACTCTTGCTTGTATGAGGGTTTATCATCATAACCCAACCGATAGGCTTCTTTTAATTTCAATTTGTAGTTAATAAACAGCTCTAAATAAGCATCTACATCTTTTTGTGATTCATCTTTTACCAAATCTAAATTTTTCTTGTACACTCTTATGAATTCGGAAACGTATACCGGTGTGCTGTCTACTGAAAATAATTCTTGGTTTTCTAATTGCGCAAAACTACTGTAGGATAAAACTGTACAAATAAGGAAAAGAAAATATTTAACCATGGCTTTAAATTGAATTCCAGCAAAAATAACATAATTAGGTTATTTAACAATGCTGAATTTGCTAACGTTTTCTAAAAAAGTATTCGGAAAAACGGTTTCTTTTCAAATTGGTGAAAGCTTATCATTTTGATGCTATTTTATTATTATTTTTGTTAATTTTAGCTTATTAAAGAATTCACTCCTATGAAATACACCATAGAAATGGTTATAGAGTTACCTGTAGCCGAAGTTATTGCCAAGTTTGATAGTGTTGAAAACATGAAACACTGGCAACGCGGACTACAAACCGTTGAGCATATTTCAGGTACTCCCGGAGAAGTTGGTGCTAAAATGAAAATGGTTTATCAAATGGGTAAACGTAAAATGGAGCTCATAGAAACCATTACGCACAAAAACTTACCTTTTGAGTTTCACAGCACTTACGACACAAAAGGCATGCACAACGTCCAAGAGAATTATTTTTCTGAAACTCCTGAAGGTTTTACTCTGTGGACCTCGAAAAGTGAATTTTTACCTACAACCTTTACTTTCAGATTAATGACACTGCTTATGCCTAGCGCATTTAAAAAACAATCTAAGCTGTATTTAACTGATTTTAAAAATTTTGCCGAAAAAGGCATTTCAGTAAATGCTTAAAACTATTCCAGCCATTCTCTGAATTCTTTGACGCGCTCACGAGCTACTATTATTTCGGCTTCATTGAATTTTTGAAGTTTAATTTGTAGCCTGGAATTGGTATAGGATACTATGTTTTTTATTGCATTTATATTGATGAAAAACTTTCGGTTAACCCTAAAAAAAGTGCCCGGATGTAGCTCGTTTTCCAGTTGTTCTAATGTAGTATCCAACAGGTAGTTTCTACCTTCAATGGTAGCTGCATACGTGCCTTTATTTTCACTGTAAAAACATTCAATTTCATCTACAGGAATCAATTTTATGTGTTGACCAACTTTAACAGAGAAACGTTTTTTGTATTCGCGCTCTAAAGGATTAACCAGTAATTTTTTAATTTCGTTGAAGTCAAGTGTTACGGCTTGGAATTGTGGTACTTGTCGTTTATACTTTTCAACGGCTTTATGGAGTTCCTGTTTGTCAATGGGTTTTAGAAGGTAATCTATACTATTGAGTTTAAAGGCTTGCAGTGCATATTCATCATAAGCCGTGGTGAAAATTACCGCCGATACTATATCAATAGCTTCAAAAATTTCAAATGAAAGGCCATCGCTTAATTGAATGTCCAGGAAAATCAAATCGGGATGTGGATTGTTTTGAAACCAAAGTATGGCTTCTTCAACCGAGTGAAGCATTGTATTTACTTCTACTCCCAAATCTTGAATCATACGCTGTAAGCGTCTGGCTGATGGTTTTTCGTCTTCAATAATAATGACCTTCATATTGAATAGGTTTTATACAGGGATAAATTTAATTGTATTACTGCCATGTGGATTGTTCGCGGTCCATGTATTCTTTTATTTTTCGCTGTTCCCATTTTTTACCAAAAATAATATTGGGCATGTAAATAGGTAAACCGTGTGCAACTAAACCGATACCCCAAAAAAACAGGGTCATAAAGTGTTCCCACTTGAAGAAAGGTTCGTTGGCGTCCAAACCTCTGTAATGAAGCACCAAAATAATGGTATTTATAACTAGGTATACCACCAAATGCGTGTAAAATCCTTTAAGCTGTTTAACACGTTTAAGCGCATAATCGTATTGTTCCTGTTGGTGAAAATTTGTTTCCATGATTACATCCAGTTTGTATCGCGTTGTTCTTTTTCCATAATTTCTTTAATTTTTCTTTCTTCCCATGTTTTTCCATAACCAAACACTCCAAAAGCGTGAAATATCAAGCCCATTCCCCATCCTATTACCGGAAACCAAAACCATTGAAAATTCCACGAAGTTCTGTAGTTAATAAAAATTAAAAACGGGATGACTACCAAGTAAGATAATAAATTACTGTAAAATCCCTTTAGTTCTTCCACTCGTTTTTTGGCCTTGTGGTAGGCATCTTGTTTGCTGTTTGCGTACTGTGTTTCCATAATTGAAATTTGTTTTGTAAGCATTGGTAGTGCTACTGCAAAACGGTTTGCTTGTTGATTGATGATTACTTTTTTATGAGTTAATAATTGATAACGTTGTTTAATATTAGCGAGCCCAACGCCACTGCTTCTCTTTACGATTTGTTTGGGTTGTAGATTGTTTTCTACCACCAGATTGCTATTCTGTTCATATATTTTGATGTGTAAAGGTTTTTTACTGGTTACCATATTGTGTTTTACGGCATTTTCTAAAAGCAATTGTAATGATAGCGGTACCACTTTACTCTCCGGATTACTGGCTTTATCAGGGATTTCGAAAATGATACTGTCTTCAAATCTCATTTTTAGAAGCGACATATAGGTTTTTGCAAAATCCAGTTCTTCATCTACCGTTACTAAATCTTTGTTTTTTTGCTCTAAAACATAGCGATACACTTTAGACAACGAGGTTGTAAATTCCAAGGCATTTTCCGGGTTTTCTTCTATTAAACTGGTGAGTACATTCAGGCTGTTGAACAAAAAATGTGGATCCAGCTGGTTTTTTAGAGCGTCAAATTTTGCACTTGCTGTGCCGGCAATAACTTTTTGTTCCTTAATCTTGGTTTGCTGGTACTGGTTGTAGAAATAAACAAAATGAAAAATAATTACTATGGTTAAGGTTATCCATAACCCAAAACTGTAATTTCTCCAGTGTTCATTAGCAATAAACTCATCAAAACTTCTTCCGTTTAGCGACATTGATGTAAAAAGCCTTAACAGAAATAAGCCTATCAGGGTAATTACTATAGAGCCTGAAATACCAATAAGTATACGTTTAATTTTTTGATTCGGATTCCAGTGAATTTGCTCTAAATAATCAAAAAACAACATATTGGAATACCCCAAAACGAAGGAATACAACTGATACATGGCAAAACTTACCAGAAACTCCTGGGTGTTTTCAAATTGAAACCCATTAGATAAAAAACTACCTATTAGAAATACAAAAATTCCTATTACAAACGATAATACTATATTCTTCAGGTGTTTTTTCATAACTGTAATGTGCCTTAAAAGCTAATTTACAAATTCTTCTTTGGGTTTAATGACACAAAGGTGATAAAGCTTTTTCAGGTAGACTAACTTTTAAAACCGAAGTGTTTTTTTTTAAGGATGAACTGTAAATTTTGCCTATTTTTATGTTGTCAGGATAATTCTTTTTAAGGGTTTTTAAACCCAATACAAAAACTTTTTTTGTTTTTTTGTAACACCGATATTCACTTAGCTACTAATTAGGAAAACTACATCAACCACTAAAATTTGAGTAAAGACTTAGAACATAGTTTTGTCGAGCAATTAGAGCAACATCAGAACATCATACACAAAGTGTGCAGACTCTATACAGACAATTATGATTCACACAACGATTTATTTCAAGAAATAACCATCCAGCTATGGAAAGCCTATCCAAAATTTAGAGGAGAAGCAAAATTCAGCACCTGGATGTATCGCGTAGGGTTAAATACAGCTATAACACTGTACAGAAAGTCTAAACGAAAAATTCAAACGCAAGAATTTAACAGTTTAGAATTCAAACTTACCGCCGAAGATTATGATGATACCGAAGAACAACAACTAAAACTCTTGTACAGCGCAGTACACGAATTAAACGACATTGAAAAAGCCTTGGTTTTCTTGTATTTAGAAGATAAAGATTACAGAGAAATAAGCGAAACCCTAGGTATAACCGAAGTAAATGCTCGCGTGAAAATGAACCGGGTAAAAACTAAATTAAGACAAATTTTAAATCCGTAGAGGGAAATCATGGATGAGTTAGAACTATTAAAAAAAGACTGGAAGAAGCAGGAACAAAACTATCCTAAACTGTCCTATGCCGAAATATACAAGATGATTCTGAAAAAATCTTCTTCTATCGTAAAATGGATATTTGTGATAAGCCTGCTGGAGTTTGTTTTTTGGACCTTAATTTCATTTGGACTAAAAGATACCAAGGCCATGAAACGATTTCAGGAATTTGATGCTGATGCTATTTTAATTCCGCTTTCGGTTATAGGTTATGTGGTATTAATCTACTTTTTCTGTTTGTTTTACAGAAACTATAAACGCATATCGGTAACAGATAATGCTAAAAAACTAATGGAAAATATTATAAAAACCCGACGAAGCGTAAAGTATTACGTAGGATTTAATTTGCTGTATTTAATTATTTCTACCGTGGTTTTTATGTGTATAGAATTCAACCAAGACACTATTTTAATAGAGCGTATGCAGGTAGCAAGTGCCAATGGCGAACTGGTAAAACTTTACGCCTCAATTATCCTAACTACGCTGTTATTGCTGGCAATAGTAATAGGTTTACTGCTTTTATTTTATTGGCTGGTGTATGGAATTTTACTAAAAAAACTGAATATAAATTACAAAGAGCTTAAAAAGCTGGAAATGTAAGTCACCATTCGCGTTGCTTGTTTAAGGCTTCTTGCTCCATCAATTCTTCCTTGGGAATTACTTTTAAAAAAGAAGGATGTTGCTCTATGGCATATTCGATTTTTTCAACAATACTTTCAATGCTTTCATTTTCATAATCGATATCTAAGGGTTTTTTAATTTCCATAGATTGAAGAATATTTTTCTTTTTCACACGTAATCCTTTTTTATCAAATGAACGCCGAAAACCATCAATCACTATAGGTACAACTACCGGTTTATAGTGTTTGATGATATGTGCCGTACCTTTTCTTATGGGTTTGAACGGCGTGGTAGTTCCCTGCGGAAAGGTAATTACCCAACCATCGTTTAAGGCTTTTGAAATGTTAGTAATATCACTCATTTTTACCTGCCGTTTTACATTTTTACCAGCCGCTCGCCAGGTTCTGTCAATACTTATAGATCCGGCATAAGCCAGTATTTTTGGCAAAAGTCCGGATTTCATAGTTTCTTTTGCGGCTACGTAGTATATATTTAACTTGGGCTGCCATAGATATCCTATATTTTTTATAGAATCTACTCTTCCGCTTAAACTGGCATTAAAAACATGAAACATGGCTACCACATCGGCAAAATAGGTTTGGTGGTTGGAAATGAACAACACATTGGTTTCCGGAAGTTCTTTTATAATTTCTGAGCCTTCTATTTGCAGTTCATTAAATCCGCGATACCGTCTATGGGTTAATGCTCCGGCAATGCGGATAAGCCATTTTTTTATAATAAGATAATGTCCAAAAGGATTTTTCTTGAATAAGCCCATATATAGTTAGTTAAACCGCAAAGGTATAAAAACCCTACACTATATTACTTGTTTTAACAGTACTTTCACCTCGTTGAGCATCATAGCCGTTGCGCCCCAAACAACATGGTTGTTCAGGTTAAATGCAGGCACTTCAATTTCAACATTGTACGAAGTTTGCACCGGTTTTGTGGTTACATTGGCATCGTCTAAAAAGTGTAGCAACGGTATTTCCAGCACATCTTCAACTTCATCGTCCTGTTTTAAAAACTGTGGTGTGTAATGCAAAGTGCCTAAAAATGGATGTACTATAAAATTACTCGGCGGAATATATACCTCGGTCAGCGATTTTAAAACCACAACATCTTCTTGATTTACCCCAACTTCTTCTTGTGTTTCGCGTATAGCGGTTTGCAAAAGCGACTGATCTTCCATTTCTACTCTGCCACCGGGAAAACCCACTTGTGCCGAATGTACACCTTTGTAGGTTTTTCTTAGAATAAGTACCAAATGTGTTTCGTTTGATATACTGGGATAAAACAAGACCATAACCGCTGCCTTTTTGGCCTGATGTATTCTGTCTTCCATTTTTTTTACCAATTCATCTCTAAAAGGTGGCGACATAAGAAATTGGGCACTTCTACCGGGAAGTTCTAAATTTCTTACTTTTGAAACAGATTTCATAAATTCATTAAAATGCATATACGCCTGCTGTTAGTTGTACTCTCACTTCTTATATTGAATTGTGAAGATAAGCAATCTTCTAAAATAAAACTTCAGTCTAAAACCGATTCTGTACAAAAAACCGAAACTAAAACGGAGAAACCTCAACAAAAAAAACCGGATAGTACGCATCAAAAATTGGATGAAAAAAACGCGCTGGAGTTTTTTTTACATTACGAACCTAAAAATACTTCACGCCGTGCCCGAATTCTTACTGATTTTGGGAATATCGAAATTGAATTGTTTACGGAAACCAAATACCACAGAGCCAATTTCGTGTTTTTAACCAAGCAAAGGTATTTCAGTAATACCCAATTTTACCGTGTAGTTCCAAATTTTGTTATTCAAGCGGGAAACAGCGACAATCCTGAAATTGCCAAACGCCGAAACCGTATTGGGCGCTACCTGCTTCCTAAAGACACGCAACACGGTTTTACTCATGAGCGCGGTGTGCTTTCCATGCCTAGCAGTGAAATTGAAAATCCGCATAAACTGGCTTCGCCGTATGAATTTTTTATCGTTACACAGCAAGGTGGCGCGCATCACCTGGACGGTGATTATACCGTATTTGGAAAGGTTATCAAAGGTATGGATGTGGTTGATGAAATTTCTAAACAACCTACAGACAGTCGCAATTGGCCTATAACTAATATTTACATAAAGAATGTTGAATTGTTAGATTAGGATTTATACAAACTAGGCAGGCTTATTTTAAACTTAACTGCCGCCATTCGTACCAGAATTACACTTATTCCTGAGGCCACAAAAATTAAATCAGCACCAACTCCAAAACCGTGTAACATAAAATACACAAATCCGCCAATAATACAGGCAGTTGCATAGATTTCTTTTCTGAAAATAACCGGAATTTCATTACACAATATGTCTCTTAACACGCCGCCAAAACAAGCCGTAATGGTTCCCAGTGCAATACAAACTACCGGATGCAATCCGGCACTTATTCCTTTTTCAATCCCGATGACTGTGTATAAACCAATACCAATGGTATCAAACAGAAATAACGATGTCCTTAGATAATCCAGATATTTTCTAAACAATACAGCAAAAACCGTGGAAAATAAAATTACAAACGTGTACAAAGTTTCACGCATCCAGGTAACCGGTGTAAATCCTATAAGCAAATCTCTAAGAGTTCCACCGCCTATTGCTGTAACAAAAGCAATAATAAGCACGCCAAAAGCATCCATACGCTTATGCAAGGCCACTAAAACTCCCGAAATAGAAAATGCAATAATACCTAAAATGTCCAGTGTTTGAATCATTACAAACTATAACAACTATTTAAAAAACCCTTAATGCAAAGGTAAATACACAATTCAGCACAAAAATATAACAATTGGGTGATCTAGTTTAGTAAAAGCGTTTTTAATATTTCACTTTTGACATTGAAACCAATAAAAACATCTTTATGAAAACAATTACCTTAATTATTACCTGTCTTTTAAGCTATCAATTTAGTATTGCTCAGGCCGATATACAAAAAACGTATACCATAACAGCAAAAGTACCCAACGTTTACGAAAAAAGTGGTACTGTAATTTTTGCGCTATACACTGAAGAAACCTTTATGAAAAAACCGGTTGATGCTACAGTAACCATACCGGAAAATGGCACAGCCACAGCTACTTTTACCAATGTTGCTCCGGGAATATATGCCATTTTGGTACTGCATGATAAAAATGAAAATAACCAAATGGACTTTGCCGAAAACGGTATGCCACTCGAACCCTACGGCGTTTCAAATAACAACATGTCTTTTGGGCCACCACAGTTTTCTAATGCAAAATTTGAGGTAGATAAGGATTTATCTCTGGAAATTAAATTTTAACCGAAAAAAAGCGACCTTTTGGTCGCTTTTTTGTTTAAATACTCTCACCCAGCCAGGCTTTCATCATCCAAACGGTTTTTTCTTGCTCTGTAATAAAATCACTCATCATGGCATTAGTACCTTCATCATTAATAGCATCAGATTTTTGCAGAATATCGCGCTCTATTTTTAACAACTCCGTCAATGAGTTTACGATTAATCGTACCGCGTTTTCATCCTGTGATACATTTTTTCCCACAGGCACTTTGGCCAGTTTTGTGTACTCATCAAAAGTATGTAAAGGCGTCACGCCTAAGGTTAAAATACGTTCAGCTATTAAATCTACTTTCATGTTGGCATCGGTATACAGCTCTTCAAACTTGGTGTGCAAGTCAAAAAAACGTTTTCCTTTGATATTCCAATGAATGCCTCGTAAATTTTGATAATATATTTGGAAGTTTGCCAATAAAAGGTTCAAATCTACTGCCAAATTTCTGGTTTTTGCTTCGTCTAATCCTATACTATTTAGTGTCATAATTATTTTTGTTTTAACAGTTTACTACAAATTTAATCTATTATTCTTTATCTTTGAATAAATTTTATTGATAGTTTTTATATTTTTATAGCTTAAATCAATCTCAATGACTATAACACAATTGTATTATGTTTTGGCTGTGGCCGAACACAAAAATTTCACCAAAGCCGCTGAAAAATGCTTTGTAACTCAGCCTACACTAAGTATGCAAATACAAAAACTGGAAGATGAACTTAATATACAAATTTTCGACCGAACCAAAAAACCGATAGAATTAACCGCCGTGGGCAAAAAACTGGTAACACAGGCTAAAAACATTGTAAATGAAGCCAACAGAATTCAAGATATTGTAGATCAGGAAAAAGGATTTATAGGTGGTGAATTTAAACTGGGTATTATCCCTACCGTTATGCCTACCTTACTACCTATGTTTATGAAATCTTTTATAAAAAAATATCCAAAAGTAACCCTAAAAATAGAAGAGCTTAATACCGATGAAATTATCTCACGCATTAACGAAGGACATCTTGATGCAGCTATAGCAGCTACACCCTTAAAAATGGAAAAGATTAAAGAGCGCGTACTCTATTACGAACCTTTTGTAGGATATGTTCCCAAATCGCATCGCTTGTATCATAAAAAAATGCTTGCGGTATCCAGTTTGGAAATTGATGACATTCTCTTGCTTGAAGACGGACACTGTTTTCGTGATGGTGTTTTAAACCTTTGTAAAGCTTTTAAAGATGCCACACATGATACTTTTCAGCTGGAAAGTGGTAGTTTTGAAACGCTGATTAAACTCTCAGATGAAGGTTTAGGCATGACTCTACTTCCCTATTTGCACACCTTGGATATTAAAGAAAACGACAGGGACAAACTCAAGTATTTTGAAGAGCCTTCACCGGCAAGAGAAATAAGTTTGATTTACAACAAAAGCGAACTGAAAATGCAAATTATTGATGCCTTATACAACTTGATTACCAGCGTAGTACGAGGCGCTATTACCTTTCAAGATGTAAAAATTATCAGTCCGATAGCGGGCAAATAAAAAAGAGCGACTCGTAAAGTCGCTCTTTTTTTATGATTTTAAATAAATTAAACATTGATTTAATGACGGGTTTTGCTGTACAAGAGACATGATAAAGATTTTTAGCTCTTCTATTTCATAAGGAAGTAATCTTTGCATTGCCTTTTGCAACTCTTTACAAAACAACGTTGGGTCAAAACTAACTTTGCTAAGTACGGTTTTGGTATACTCGAACATTGCTCTAGCCATAATTTAATTTCTGGATTTGGTTAAAGTAAAATTATATCATAGGCTGTTTTCGTTTCTCTAAATATATAAAAAAACTTCATATGATTTTCTAAATTTTCAAAAAATTAACACCCTGAGGAAATTCCTTACAAAAGTTTAAAATCGGTTGTCGCCGTCTATTAAATTTCCTAAACCGCCTAGTATACTTCCTTCGCCTTTATCTTTTCCTCCACCTTTGGGAGCTGAGGCTAAAACGCGTCCGGCCAGACGGCTAAAAGGCAAAGATTGAATGTAAACCGTTCCCGGACCTTGTAATTTGGCAAAGAATAATCCTTCGCCACCAAAAATGGTATTTTTTATACCGCCAACAAATTCTATATCGTAGTCTATTTCTTTGGTGAACCCAATAATACAACCCGTATCTACACGCAATACTTCACCGGGTTGTAATATTTTTTTGGCTGTTGTTCCACCAGCATGTACAAAAGCCATTCCGTTTCCTTCAAGCTTTTGCATAATAAATCCTTCGCCACCAAAAAGCCCTCTGCCCAAACGTTTACTAAATTCTATTCCTACACTAACACCTTTAGCTGCACATAGAAAAGCGTCTTTCTGACAAATAAATTTACCGCCAAATTCGGTTAAATCTATGGGAATAATTTTACCGGGATATGGCGAGGCAAAACTTACGTTTTTCTTCCCCATACCTACATTGTAAAAAGCGGTCATAAACAGGCTTTCGCCGGTGAGAATTCGTTTTCCGGCGCCTAAAATCTTTCCTAAAAATCCGGAGTCTTGCTTTGATCCATCTCCAAAAATGGTTTCCATTTTAATGGTATCGTCCATCATCATAAAACTTCCTGCTTCTGCAATTACACCTTCTTGAGGGTCTAGTTCAATTTCTACATATTGCATCTCTTCGCCAAATATGCGGTAATCTATTTCGTGTGCTGTCATGAGGTATTGTATTTATTTGTATTAGTTGTTTACTGATTTGAAATGTTACGGGTTCAGAAGTAAAAACTTTAACAAGGTCAATTTTTTAATTTTATAGTCCATTGAAAATCAAAACTTGAAACCTGAATATTTTCTTTGTTTTTCCCTGTGGCTTTTAGCCATATCGTTTGTCCTTCTCTTGTTTCTACTGCCTTTTGTATGGCAAGTTCAATTAGGTTTCCCTGCGTACATTCAAAAGTAATCCTGCCTGTGGCTTTTTTAGTAAAATTTCCGTTAATGTTTACAACCAGCATAGAAATAGGATATCCACTGGTTTTAATTTTGGACAGTAGTAATGCGCCGGTTGTTAACTCTGCAGCCATACCTTGTACTGCCCAAAACATAGAGTTAAACGGATTTTGGTTTATCCAACTGTGTTTTACGGTAACAATGCATTTAGTTTGGTCAATATAGCGTGCACGAACACCGGTAAAATAGGCTGCCGGTAATTTCAAAAAATTAAATCTGTTTATGTTCCTTGGAGTAAACTTCATTTATAATCAGCGAAACGGTTTGACCCATAACTACTAACGGATTGTCCCCTTTCTACCTACATACAAAGTTAGCTCAAATGCAG
Organism: Flavobacteriaceae bacterium; assembly: GCA_035654775.1. GTDB lineage: Bacteria > Bacteroidota > Bacteroidia > Flavobacteriales > Flavobacteriaceae > HKST-UBA85. Next base: position 51,726 of record DASRWB010000063.1, read on the forward strand.
TAATAAAACCAAAAATCAAACCCTGTTTAAATGGCAATTAAACAGGGTTTAAGGCTACTTGTATATCATAATGTCAGTGTAACTGGCTGCATAATTCAATCTACTAGATGTAGTGGTCATTGTTGCTCCAGCGAATGGATTGCCAGTTGATGTCCTACTCTCAATCCAATCACATAGCTCTACAATTTGACTTTTATTACTTGTGAAATAAAAGTATTGCGTTCCATCTAGTACGCTCAATACGTCTAAATAATCCCTCAGCTTCCAATATTCTTTACTGCCATAAGTGCTTACATCTGTACTTAGATAAGGAGGATCAACCAAATAAACTACATTTGAATGCTTTTTTGAAGCTTCAAAAAGCAACTTATAATCCATTTGAACGCGATCAACTCCTTCCAAATAACCTTTACTATCATAATCAGCAAGTTTTATCCTATTGGAAAAAGTTTCTTTAGATAAATCTTCAAAATGAGTCACATACTTAGCACTAAAAAGTATGGAGCCTGATAACGTTATATAATCAACATATCCATATTCATTTTCATGTGATTTAACCACTTCTAACAGCGTTTGGCGCATTGATTCAGGTATTCGTCCTTTACGAGGCAAATCGTTTAGCCGATGCCTTAGTTTAGCTAGTAATTTGTTCGTTTGGGGTATTGCTTTC
>DASRWB010000064.1:0-26114 GCA_035654775.1 Flavobacteriaceae bacterium
CGGAAAAGTCGGCAACGTCGTGGGTGCGCGTTGGAGAGGTAAAAACGTGATGCGTAGTTTACCTCAACGTGGGAACTACACGCCCACTGAAGACCAAATGCTACAACGCGAACGTTTTAAAACGGTTGTAGCCTTTTTAACTCCTATTAAGTATGTGCTGAGCGCATACTTCGGGAAGAAGCAAGGCGACAAGTCTGCCTACAACTTGGCGACGTCTTACCACCTTATCGGTGGTATTATTGTCTTTTTATCGCTCTAGTGGCGAAGAATGCAGGGAAGTATTTATCAATCGCACTATCGTCGCCCCAGTAATCTTCGTAAAAATCGGTCATTAAAAACCCCGCACTCAACTGTTCGCCAATTTGCGCTGTAAGACTGTGGCCAAACTCCAAGGCTTCCTGATTCTTGATAATATCAGCCAATTTTTCTTTTGATAAAGAGTTCAGGTCTGAATAGGGTTGGGTGTAGATTAATTGAAAAGGATTAACCTTTTGGTCTAATTGGAAAGAAATAGGGTTCATCAGGCCTGTCATTAATATTCCATTCGTTTTCAAGACCCTGAAACACGCTTTCCAAACGGGTTTTAAGTTATCGACAAATACTACAGAGCATGGGTTAAACACTACATCAAAAGACATGTCGGCAAACACTGAGAGGTCTTTCATGTCTCCTTGCACTGTTTTGATATTAAGGTTAAACTCATCACTTAGAGTTCTATCTTGATTTAATTGATTCTCTGAATTGTCAAAAATGGTAACCTCAGCCCCCAAAGCTGCCAGAATAGGTCCTTGTTGTCCGCCTCCGCAGGCTAACCCCAGTATTTTTAATCCTTTTAAATCGGGAAACCAGGAATAAGGAACGGATTTGGTAGGTGTTAAAACTAGGTTCCAAATACCCTTCTTGGCTTTCTCAATATCATCTTTAGTAACGGGAATGGTCCATCGCACATTGTTCTCAACATATCTATCCCAGACGTTTTTATTGTGTTCGGTTATATTCATTTAAGTATGGTTTTTTTTTACACTTGGTAACAACATTCGTATATAAGACATTTGCCGGTGTGCTATTGCTGCGCTATGTGGCATGTGCGGTATGCCCTAACTCTATTTTTAAACCAATATACTACTTTTGGGCTAAACCCGCACCCTTGCACGCGCTCACTCCCAAAACTTTGGGAGCATGGTGTATGTACTGCACGGTATCCGGTACTAATTTAACTTTTTTATGTTGATTTAACATAACCAATTAAAAACTATCATGCGCTATATAAGCGCTTTAGTTTAAAAATAATCAGCCACACTACTACCCTTTCTCTTGTTATCCCTTACTGCTTGTCTAGGGGTTGTGTTCTGTTTTAGCACTTGTTTTTGCTCGTATCTTATTCCATGCTAAACTTCCGTAAGTGGATAGCAGTATTCCGGTAATCACAAACCCGAATAAACAAAAGGGCATATACCAAACTATAAAATTTAAATGTACGTGCAGGTACGAGTGTCCTTTAAAAAGGATATGCCAGGATAAAGGCGCCAGTATTGATACCCAAGTAACGGCAATGAAAGGGACTATTTTTGTGGGAATCATAGAATCTATTGTTTTTCTGGCTAAAAAGCAAAGTATTGACCCTACAAAAAACAAAAGGAAAAGCTTTGCAAAACTGATTGTAAAAAACCCGACCTGTACGGCGTCAAAGGCTTGTGTGATTCCAAAGGCTGCACCTTTTAGGTATTTTGACAAGACTTCCAGTTGACCGGCTTCCAGCGATTTGCTGATGGCGGTAGTAAAGGTATACTCACTTTTTGTAGACCTTTTAAAAAAGCTGTAAAGGATATGATTCAGGCCGCTTTTAAGGCTCGAACTTTCGTACAATGCTATTTGATAAGAAAGCAGCAATACATTTAAAGTTAAGGCACAAAGTGCTCCGGCTACCAGCGCAGCAAGCCTTTTTAGTGCAAAGAGAAGCTTCCATTTGCCTAAAAAGAAATATAACAATAGCGGAATACAGAACATGAGTAATGTGGTTGAAATGTATTCAAATCCGTTAACCCAACATTTAATCCCAAGGCTTAAGGCGGCTATCCAAAATAGCGTAAAAAGCGTTTGACTTTCGGGATTGTTTTTTTGGTTAAACTCTTTATTTAAGAAAAACAGCAGGCTTAAAAAGGGTAAATAAAAGGCCCACAACTGCCACCACATGATTCTTCCAAATACGGTAATCCAGGGAGAGAAAAAGACGAGAATGAGACATACAACTGTGGTGGTAAAATTGAATCTGTTCCACACCCAAAGCAGGAAAAAGCTAAATGCGGATGCGGTTAACAGTGCCGTGATTCCTTGAAACAGAAACAGGTTTACCTCAGGGTTAAAAGGGGATACTTGATTTAATATAGAGAAGATCATTCCCTGACCACCGGGCTGGGTTTTATAAGCTGCGTATTTTGTGTTTTCTATAGTAGCGTTGTTCAAATAGGCTTCATATTGATAGGAAACCTCGTCCGTACCGTTTGCTTCAGGTAGCACTCTTCCTGTTAATCCGCCACCTGCTATAATTCCCTGATGCTCACTGTATAGCAATCTTCCAATGACTAAACTCTCGCTTGATTTAGAAAAATCAGCAAACCAATCTTGATACACCACCTTGTACCTATTTGTATGGAAACTGCCGGAGAGCAATACCACCGAAAGACAAAAGAAAATAAAACGGTTTACCTTTCTTTTTTTTAAATACAACATCCTATTCATCTGGCGTGGTACATTTTACGTTTGATGTTCTTTCTGTCTATTTTTAAAATGGAATCCAGTATTAGTCCGCAGCAGAAAAAAAGCAATGCACTCAGGGTTAATCCGGTGGCTAAAATGGCACTGGGCACTTTGTATACATAGCCATATTGGAGGTATTCATATATGGGCATGGCACCTATAAACAGGGACAACAAGAGCAGAAACAAACTTAAGTACCCAAAAAAGGCCAGCGGTTTATAAAACCGGTATAGGTTGAAGAATAAAATGATAATTTTAAGACCATCTCTGTAGGTGTTTAGTTTTGAATAGCTGCCTTCGGGTCTATTTTTATAGTCTACTTGAATTTCTTTAATCCCAACAGCATAGTTAAGAGCAAACAAGGTTAAATCAGTTTCTAATTCAAAGCCCTTCACCAGAGTGGTATAATTGTGTACAAAACTTTTTGAAAACACTCTGTAACCACTCAGTATGTCGTTCAGGTTGGAATTAAATAAATGGTTAATCAGGTTTTTTACCAAATTATTTCCAAAACTGTGAAAAGCTCGGTCATTTTCCTTTTGGTATGTTCCGTTAGAAATCCTATCTCCAACCACCATATCCAGCTTGTGGTCTACCAATGCTTCAATCATTTTATGGGCATATTCTGCCGGATAGGTATCGTCTCCATCTACTAACAGGTAGATGTCCGAGTTCACTTCTTGTAAAAGTTTTAAAAACGCATAACCTTTACCTTGCTTTGGTTCTTTTAGTACAATAGCTCCATTTTTTTTGGATAGTTCAGCCGTTTTGTCATTTGAATTGTTATCGCATACATAGATTGTTGCTTCAGGAAGTACGCGATAAAAGTCTTTTATCACCTTTTCGATGGTCTTTTCCTCATTATAACATGGGATTAAAACAGCTACTTGAAAATTTTTACGCATCGCATGTTGTTTTTTTAAAATCACCGTAAACTTGTCTATATCTCTACTATTCCCCTTCTTGGTGTTTTCTTTATATTGGTTTTTGGCATACGTTATTGTTGCTAACCCACACCCTTTCTTTTTTCAAACCTACAATAAACCCGTCAGGCTTCCTTACGGTTTCCCGTAATCGGGCAAAAAAAAATAGTTTGGTTGCTTTTTGCGTACCTGTCCAATAGGGAATAAAAACCCTTTACACAAGCGCAAAAACAGGAAAGGATTTTTGTGTTTTTTTAGGGTGTATTTTGAACCAAAAATGCGCTTTAAGATACTCCGAAGATAAGCCGTAGATATCCCGTAGATACTCCGTACATAAGCCGAGTAACAAAATGACAAAAAAACAGCTCTTTTTCGCCTTAAAAAACAAAGTAAAAAAGAGAAAAAAAAATAGAAAAAATGGAGAATAGAATCCATCCGGGAAAACATCTTTCCCGAGGCTTCAGGACTGAGGTTCCGTAAAAAGCTAAAACTTAAGCCTAAAGAGCATTGTTCCGAATGTCGTCCACCACTTCGGGGTCCAGCAAGGTAGAGATATCGCCCAGATTGTCAACATCGCGTTCGGCTATTTTCCGAAGGATACGGCGCATAATTTTTCCGCTTCGGGTTTTGGGCAGGCCTTTGGTGAACTGTATTTTATCCAGTTTGGCAATAGGCCCGATATGCTCTGTAATGATTTGGTTGATTTCCTTGCGCAGGTTGTCGTGGTCTCGGCTTTCGCCGGTGTCTTTAAGAATTACAAATCCGTACAGGGCGTTTCCTTTTACTTCGTGCGGAAACCCTACAATGGCGCTTTCAGACACTGCCGGATGTTCATTAACGGCGTCTTCAATAGGCGCTGTACCCAGGTTGTGCCCGGAAACAATAATCACATCATCTACCCTGCCGGTAATGCGGTAGTAGCCTACTTCGTCGCGCAGTGCCCCGTCACCGGTGAAATAGGTATTGGGATAGACTGAAAAATAGGTATCCCTGTACCGGTCGTGATTTCCCCAAATGGTACGCGCCATACCGGGCCAGGGAAACTTGATGCACAAGCGTCCTTCAACTTGATTTCCTTTGATTTCCTGGCCTTGTTCATCCATTAAAGCAGGTTGTATTCCTATAAAAGGCAAGGTGGCATAGGTAGGCTTGGTAGGGGTAACAAAAGGTATGGGCGATATCATAATTCCGCCGGTTTCGGTTTGCCACCAGGTATCTACTATGGGGCTTTTTTTCTTTCCTATATTGTCGTTATACCAGTGCCAGGCCTCTTCGTTTATAGGTTCGCCTACCGAACCCAGCACTTTAAGGGAAGACAAATCGTACTGTTCTACAATTTCAGCGCCCTGCTTTGCCAGTGCCCTGATGGCTGTAGGTGCGGTATAAAACTGGTTTACCCGGTGCTTTTCTATAATGTTCCAGAAGCGGCCAAAATCGGGATAATGGGGTACGCCTTCAAAAAGAACACTGGTAGCACCGTTGCACAAAGGACCGTAGACAATATAACTGTGACCGGTAATCCAGCCAATATCAGCGGTACACCAATAAACATCGGGTTCGCGATACTGAAATACATTCTTAAAGGTATAGGCGGTATATACCATATAGCCTGCCGTGGTATGCACCATGCCTTTAGGCTTTCCGGTAGAGCCGGAAGTGTACAAGATAAACAGCGGGTCTTCGGCATCCATGGGTTCAGCTTCGCATTCGTTGTCGGCAGCCTCAAGCAAGGGCTGCAACCACTGGTCGCGACCTTCTTGCATTTCTATTTCACTGTGAATGCGTTTGGCCACCAGTACGGTTTTTACTCCGGGACAGCTTTGCAGGGCTTCGTCTACAATGCCTTTGAGGTCTATGGTTTTTTCGCCCCGGTAAGACCCGTCGGCAGTAAGGACCATGGTACAGTTGGAGTCGGTGATACGTGTTGCCAAGGCAGTAGCCGAAAATCCGGCAAACACCACAGAATGGATGGCCCCAATACGTGCACAGGCCAAAAGGGCTACGGGCAGTTCGGGAATCATGGGCAGATAGATACACACGCGGTCTCCTTTTTTAATGCCTTTGCTTTTCAGCACGTTGGCCATTTGATTTACCCTGTGGTAAAGTTGCTTGTAGGTAATGTGCTGGGCTGCTTCTTCGGGATTGTTGGGTTCAAAGAGCAGTGCTGTTTTATGGGCTCGAGTGGTGAGGTGCCTGTCGATACAATTTTCGGTGATATTGAGTTTGGCCCCTTCAAACCATGCTATTTCGGGAGTGGAGAAATTCCAGCGCAGGGTATGGTTCCATTTTTTACGCCAGAGGAAATGTTCTTCGGCAACTTCTTCCCAGAAAAGTTCGGGGTTGCGTACCGATTTTCGGTATATCTGAAAGTATTCTTCCAGGGTTTTAATGTGGTAGTTACTCATGGGTTTAAAATTAGTGCCTTAAGGTACTAAATTATCCCACAATTGAAAAGCAGAAAAAAACTAGGTGTTTTGTTCCAGGTAGTGCATTACGTTTTGGTGTATCCGTTGGTGAATTGCTGAAATATCGGCTTTTACAAAGGGTTCACCGGTAATGTTTTCATAGAGTTCGATATAGCGTTCGCTAACGGTGGTGATGTATTCGTCGCTCATTTCGGGCAGGGTTTGTCCTTGCAATCCCTGAAAGTTATGGGCTATAAGCCACTGGCGAACAAACTCTTTGGAGAGTTGTTTTTGAGGTTCGCCCATTTGCTGACGCTCGTTGTAACCTTCAGCATAAAAATAACGCGAAGAATCGGGCGTGTGTATTTCATCAATAAGAACAATTTTACCGTCTTGTGTTTTTCCAAATTCGTACTTGGTATCAACTAATATCAATCCGCGTTGCGCAGCTATTTCGGTGCCGCGTTGAAAAAGCTTACGGGTGTAGTCTTCCAGTATGGTATATTCTTCTTCAGAAACGATACCCCGCGATATAATAGCTTCGCGCGAAATGTCTTCATCATGGTTTCCTTGCTCAGCTTTAGTAGCGGGTGTAATGATGGGTTCGGGGAACTTGTCGTTTTCTTTCATCCCGTTGGGCATAGCTACCCCACACAGGGTACGTTTTCCTTTATTGTATTCTCTGGCGGCGTGCCCGGAGAGGTATCCGCGAATCACCATTTCAACTTTAAAGGGTTCACACAGGTGGCCCACAGCTACATTGGGGTCGGGTGTGGCGATAAGCCAGTTTGGGACAAGGTCTTGTGTGGCTTTCATCATTTTGGTGGCAATTTGATTTAGGATTTGCCCTTTGTATGGAATGCCTTTGGGCATAACCACGTCAAAGGCAGAAAGGCGGTCGGTAGCCACCATAACCAGCAGGCGGTTGTCGATATTGTAGACTTCTCTTACTTTTCCGCGGTAATGGCTTACTTGTTTTGGGAAATGGAAATGGGTATGCGTAAGGGCTTGTGCCATGTTTTTTGTGCTTTTGGGACGGTTTGGTTTTTAGTTATTCTCGGTTTTCAATGCTTTTATAGGCGGCAATAATCTTTTTTACGAGTTTATGGCGGATAACGTCTTTATCGTCCAGAAATACAATACCTACGCCTTCAACGTCTTTCAGAATAAGCAAGGCTTCTTTGAGTCCGGAGATGGTTCTTCTGGGTAAATCAACCTGTCCGGGGTCGCCGGTAAGGAGGAACTTGGCGTTTTTCCCCATTCGGGTAAGGAACATTTTCATTTGGTTGTGCGTGGTGTTTTGCCCTTCATCCAGAATCACAAAGGCGTGGTCTAGGGTTCGGCCGCGCATAAACGCTAAGGGTGCAATCTGTATGGTGCCGTTTTCAATGTAATTGGCGAGTTTTTCGGCAGGTATCATATCGCGCAGGGCATCGTAAAGCGGCTGCATGTAGGGGTCGAGCTTTTCTTTTAAATCGCCGGGAAGGAAGCCCAGGTTTTCACCGGCTTCTACCGCGGGACGGGTAAGGATAATGCGTTTTACTTCTTTGTTTTTCAAGGCTCTTACCGCCAGTGCAACACCGGTATAGGTTTTTCCGGTACCGGCGGGACCAATGGCAAATACCATGTCGTTATGCTTGATACTTTCTACCAGTTTACGCTGGTTAGGGGTTTCGGCTTTCACCATTCTGCCACCTACACCATGTACAATAACTTCGCCGCTTTCTGCAGAGGTTTTGTATTCGTCGGCGGTGTGACTGCTGAGTACGCGTTCAATGGCGTTTTCGTCAAGTTTGTTGTAATCGCCAAAATGCTTGATGAGCCGGGTAAGTTTTCGGTCAAATTCTTCGAGCATTTCTTCATCTCCATAGGCGGTAATTTTATTGCCTCGGGCTACAATTTTCAGCTTTGGGAAATGGGTTTTAATAAGTTGGATATTTCTGTTTTGGGCGCCAAAAAACTCTTTTGGAGTAATCTCTTCGAGTTCAAAAATAAGTTCGTTCAAAAGCTACACGATTTAGTTTACATTAATCTCTTAAGTTTTATTAGTTTTGTGGGAACTAAACAATACATTTGTTCGTTATTAATACAAATTTAACTGAAAAATACTAAATCCGGTTTGCACTTTTTAAAGAAAAACGCACGAGTTTTCAACAAGTATGGGTGCATTCCTTTTTTTTGAGATATAACATCAAACCCGTAACTAAACTACATGGCCATTATTACGCTAACAACTGATTTTGGGGAAAAAGATCACTTTGCCGGTGCGGTAAAAGGAGCAATATACTGTGAGTTGCCTGAGGTAAGAATTGTTGATATCTCACACTCTATTTCACCGTTTAACATCATGGAAGCGGCTTATGTGATTCAAAATGCCTACAGCAGTTTTCCGAAAGGGTCGATACACATTATAGGGATAGACTCTGAGCTTAATCCGGAGAACAAGCACATCGCCTTAGCGCTGGACGAGCACTATTTTATTTGTGCCAATAACGGTATAATGAGTATGATATGCAGTGAGATTCAGCCTTCTAAAATAGTAGAGATAAATATCCACGACCGGATAGAGACCAGTTTTCCGGTACTGGATGTGTTTGTTAAGGCAGCCTGCCATATTGCCCGCGGCGGGACGCTGGATGTGATAGGAAAACCCATAACAGAAATAAAACCCATTACCCATATCAAGCCTTACGTGAATGAAGAAAAGACGCAAATTATAGGCTCGATAATTTATGTGGACAATTATGGCAATGTGGTTACCAATGTACGCCGTTCTTTTTTTGAAGGTATCCAAAAAGGAAGACCCTTTGAGTTGCATGCACGCAGTTTTAAATCGGGTGTGATTTATGAAAAATACAGTGATTTTATTAATTTTTCGATACCTGAAGAAAAACGCCACGATGCCGGTCAGGCTCTTGCAGTTTTTAACTCGTCGAGCTACATAGAAATTGCCCTGTACAAAAGTAACCCTGCTGCGGTAGGTAGTGCCTCTACCCTTTTGGGGTTGAATTTAATGGATACCATAACAATTAACTTTTATAAAGATTAAACACGAGATGTTCGCTTTATTAAAAAAAGAAATACACACCTTTTTTGCCTCTGTCATAGGCTATCTCGTAATTGGGGTATTTTTACTGCTTAACGGATTGTTTTTATGGTTTTTTAAAGGCGATTACAACATTCCGGATAGCGGATTTGCCGATGCTACCCCGTTTTTTACGCTGGCACCGTTGATTTTTATTTTTCTTATTCCGGCGGTAACCATGCGCAGTTTTAGTGATGAGAAAAAACACGGTACGCTGGAGCTGCTGTTCACCAAACCGCTGTCGAAGTTTTCCATTGTAGTCGGAAAATACCTAGGGGCTTACTTTCTTATTCTGATAGCCTTACTGCCCACTTTGCTCTATATCTATACCTTGTATGCTTTAGGAAATCCGGTAGGCAATCTGGATTTTGGGAGTACGTTTGGTTCCTATTTCGGATTGTTGTTTTTAATTGCGGCCTATACCGCTATAGGTATATATGCATCTACCTTGTCCACCAATCAAATTGTGGCATTTATTGTTGCCGTATTTTTATGTTTCTTTTTTTACCTAGGGTTTAACGGCCTTGCAGATGTATTTTCCAGCCATACGATTTCAAAACTGGGCATGGACATGCACTACAAAAGCATAAGTCGCGGGGTAATTGACACCCGAGATATTTTATATTTCTTAAGTATTACTTTATTTTTTGTGATCCTTACCGTACTCGCGTTGGAACGCAGCAAGGCTGCCCGAAAGAAATGGATGTACGGGCTAGCTTTGCCTTTGGTTTTATTGTTGTTCAGCTTTTACTCGGGTGCTTTCTATCAGCGATTCGATTTAACTTCGGATAAGCGCTATACGCTTCACCCCGTTACCGAAAGTATTCTTTCGCAGGCAAATTCGCCGGTTTTGATTGATGTGTTTTTGGAAGGCGACGACTTTCCTTCAGAAATTCGAAAGTTACAGGCAGAAACCCGGCAGCTTTTGGAAGAGTTTGCCGTAAAAAACAGTCATATCCGGTTTCAGTTTATCAATCCCACAGCAGATGAAGCTACAAGCGACAGAAATATGCAAAGTCTGGCCAATCGCGGGCTTACCCCAATGCAACTCAGCGTAAAGGAAAGCGGTAAAACCAGTACCAAGGTGATTTTTCCCTGGGCTTTGGCCAGTTATAATGAAGAAACCGTAGCCATACCGTTGATAAAAACCCATATTGGAGCCACCCAAAGCGAAATGGTAAGCAGTTCGGTACAGCAGCTGGAATACGCCCTTGCCGACGGACTGACTAAACTCCTGAATGAAAAACAAAAAAAGATAGCCATTTTAAGAGGCAACAAAGAGCTGGAAAACATTTATATAGCCGATTTTATAAACACCATAAAGCCTTACTATTTTGTAGCGCCTTTTACGCTGGACAGCGTAGCCGCAAATGCCGAAAGCACGTTAAGGCAGTTGCGGGAGTTTGATTTAATCATAGCGGCAAAACCCACTGAAATTTTTACCGAAGAAGAGAAGTATGTGCTGGATCAATACACCATGCACGGCGGTAAAAGTTTGTGGTTGGTAGATGGCGTTTCGGTGGTAAAAGACAGTTTGCAAGCTACCGGAAAAACCTATGCGTTACCAACAGACCTAAACCTGACAGATTTTTTCTTTAAATATGGCGTACGAATCAATCCGGTACTGGTAAGCGATCTGTACTCTGAGCCTATTGTTCTGGCTACCGGCACTGGCAGTAATGCACAGTTTAATGAATATCCGTGGTTTTATGCTCCTTTGGTAAAAAGCAAAGACCATCATCCGGTGGTGAAAAATATCAACCTAGTAAAATTCGACTTTGCCAGCGCATTGGACACCTTAAAAATTGACGTTTCTAAAACCATTTTACTGGAAAGTTCACCGCGTTCTAAAATAGAAGGTGTACCTAAGGAAATAAACCTGAATATGGTAAACCAGAAACCGAATCTAGCGGGATATACCACAAGCGGTATTCCGCTGGCCGTATTGCTGGAAGGTGAATTCACTTCGGTGTATAACAACCGCATTAAGCCTTTGGACCTTGAAGACAACAAAAACAGCAGCCTGCCTACCAAAATGGTAGTTATTGCCAATGGTGATGTAATAAAAAATGAAGTAGGCCGAAACGGCCCCGAAGAATTGGGCTTCAACAAATGGAACGGTGAAGTATACGGCAACAAAGAATTTTTGCTGAATACGGTAAACTACCTGCTTGAAGATACCGGACTTATAAACATACGAAGCAAAGAATTGCGTATTCCCTTTATGAATTTAGAAAAAATAGCCCAAGAAAAAACCAAATGGCAGCTGGTTAACGTACTACTACCACTCGTTTTACTCGCACTTTTCGGGATAGTGTTTTCTTACTTCAGAAAAAAAAGGTACGCGACGTAAATGTTAATAAGTTTGTTTCCTATATTAACAGCTTTAAAATATATTTGTAAATCAATACAAACCGAACAAATTCTTACGTAACAGAAATGAAGTTTATAGTTTCAAGTACCTATTTATTAAAACAATTACAGCTCCTGGGCGGCGTTATTAATAATTCCAATACCTTACCCATTTTAGACAATTTTTTGTTTGAACTCAAACAAAGTCATTTAACCGTTTCCGCCAGTGATTTAGAAACCACCATGTCGGCCACCTTAACGGTAGAAAGCAACAGTGAAGGTAGCATTGCCTTACCGGCACGACTGCTGCTGGATACCTTAAAAACCTTTCCGGAGCAACCGCTTACCTTTGTTGTAGAAGAAAACAACACGGTAGAAATAAGCTCCAACCACGGAAAGTATGCCCTGGCCTATGCCAACGGTGAAGAATTTCCAAATGCGGTAAGCCTAGACAACCCAAGTACCACTACGGTAGAAGGCGACATTCTGGCCAACGCCATAAGTAAAACCATATTTGCTGCAGGAAATGACGATTTACGCCCTGTAATGAGTGGTGTGTTTTTTCAATTTTCAACCGACAGCTTAACCTTTGTAGCCACCGACGCTCACAAGCTGGTAAAATACACCCGTGAGGATGTGAAAGCCCCGCAAACGGCAGAGTTTATCATGCCTAAAAAACCGCTCAACCTGTTGAAAGGCATGCTTGCCGGTAGCGAGGATGCGGTGACCATAGAATACAACGAATCTAACGCCTGTTTCAAGTTTAACAACATTGTATTAATATGCAGACTTATTGACGGTAAATACCCAAACTACGAAGCCGTGATTCCAAAAGAAAATCCAAACAAGCTTACCATAGACCGTACGCAGTTTTTAAACTCGGTACGCAGGGTAAGTATCTTTTCAAATAAGACCACACACCAAATACGGTTAAAAATTGCGGGTGCCGAACTGAATATTTCTGCCGAAGACATAGACTACAGCAACAAGGCCGAAGAACGCCTGACTTGTGATTACCAAGGGGACGATATGCAAATAGGCTTTAACTCCCGATTTTTGACTGAAATGCTCAACAATCTAAACTCTGATGAAGTACAGCTGGAAATGAGCTTACCCAATCGCGCCGGAATTCTAACGCCCGTGGACGGACTTGATCAAGGCGAATCGATTACCATGCTGGTTATGCCGGTGATGTTAAACAACTAAATCCTTTACATAAACCAATAAAAAAACGCTCATTCCCGGAATGAGCGTTTTTTTTATCTCTCTGTGAAAAATTTAAAACTAACTAACTAATAAAATTAAGAGATAAAGGATATTTTGGTATTTCGCCATTACTGGCTTTTATAGCGTTCAGTACCGGAAAAAGGATGGAAATAATGCCTAAAACAAGTAAACCCACAATACCCAATCCTAAAAGCAAAATAAGCGGAATACATATAATGGCATAAATAATCAGACTTAGCTGAAAGTTTATGATACGCTTTCCGTGTTCGTCCATATCGTGTACTTTGTCTTTTTGTGTAACCCAAATAACCAAAGGCACAATTAAACCTCCCACACCTGTTACGGTGGTAAGTAATTGACTTAAATGGGTTATGACTAAAAGTTGTTTGTCTTCTCTCATATTTATGTGTTTATTTTGCTGTGGCTTTACACCCGTTAGACGCTGTTTGTACTTAAATGTTACAATTGTCAGGGTTATTTTTTAGTGTGGTAGCTTGTTTTTCAGTATTCCGTAGACAAAAGTTCCTAGTAATGCTCCAAAAATAACCAAAAGTATGGTGCCGTATCCGGCACCAACCAAAACATACATAGGTCCCGGACAAGCACCGGCCAGTGCCCAGCCTAAACCAAAAAGGGTACCACCAATAAAGTAACGAACAATCCCTTTTTCTTTGGGTGGCAAAACAATAGGACTTCCGGTAATGGATTTCATTTGAAAACGCTTGATAAGCCAGATACAGCAAATACCAACAACTAAAGCCGAACCCATTATTCCGTACATGTGAAAAGATTTAAATTGAAACATTTCAAAAATACGATACCAGGAAGCCGCTTCGGACTTGTACATGACTATACCAAAAAAGATGCCTATAAATAAATAGATACTGTATTTCATGGATTAAAAAATAAGGGGAAACAAAAGGTGAACCATAACTAAGCCACCGGCAAAAAAACCAAGCACAGCAATGAGCGAAGGCAACTGCAAGTTGCTTAATCCGGAAATGGCATGCCCCGAAGTACATCCACCGGCGTACCTAGCACCAAAGCCTATCAAAAACCCACCGCCCAGAAGAAGGAGAAAATGTTTGGCATTAAGGTTTTCCCATAAGAACAAGTCCGGTGGCAAATAGTTGCTTTCGGTTGCCGAAAACCCGTAGTCCTGCAAGACAGAAACTACAGCAGGGTTTACTCCGATTTCAAAATCGGGTTCAACTAAGTAGTTTGAAGCCATAAAGCCTCCAAGTACCGCACCCAGAATCACTACCAGATTCCAGCGTTCGGCTTTCCAGTCGAAGTTAAAGAATTCGGTTACTTTTCCTGCTCCGGCAGCACTGCACAAGGTTTGTAAATTGGAAGACATTCCAAATTTTTTACCTGTGTAAAGCAAGGCTGTCATGACAAGCGCAATTAACGGCCCGGATACATACCAAGGCCAGGGTTGTAAAATAATTTCCATGCTTACTTTTTTAGCAAAGGTAAAGCTTCTATGTAAACATGGAAATTATATTTCTACTTTTAAAGGTTTATTTCACCCCTAATTTCTCCAAAATAGTATCCATCAGGCACCATTGGGTTAATGACGATTGCAGTAAATTGGCGCCTACAAAAGCCGTAAACCACAGCCAGTTTATATTTACATAAACGGCCAGCAGTAAACTGATGAGTATAAATGTACCTGCAATACCTCTTACAATTCTGTTTTTCATGAGTTTTCTTTTTTTAAATATATTTTTCAATTGGAACTACGACGGCTCGCACCGGATTGTTGCTTTTCAGTCGGCTGTTAAATGCTTTGATAAGTGTAAACAACACCTCTATTTTTTCTTCGTCGGTAAAGGAAAAGAACATTTCTGAATCGGCTCCGGAACTTTCAGTAGCAAACCAACTTGCCGGTAACTGAAGCGTACCCGGAGACTTAAATCCTTCAATATCAGACTCGCTGAAGTTTTCAATGCGAGCCTGTTTAAACAGGCTCAGTACATCCTTTTTATATTCGTCTACTATGGTAACGATAACTAGTTTCATGGTTATTTATAATTTTTACGTTCTATTAAGTAATACACTAACGGTACCACCAGCAAGGTGAGTACGGTTGAGGCTATGGTGCCGCCCATTAGCGAAATAGCCAAGCCTTGAAAAATTGGGTCAAACAGGATAACAAAGGCTCCAATTACCACCGTTCCCGCGGTTAATAATATAGGGGTTGTTCGCACGGCTCCGGCTTCAATAATAGCCTGTTTTAAGGGAATGCCTTCGTTTAGTCGTAAATTCACAAAATCAATCAGTAACACAGAATTTCTTACCATGATTCCCGCTAGTGCAATCATACCTATAAACGAAGTAGCTGTAAAGAAAGCGCCAAAAATCCAGTGTCCCAAAACAATACCTACAAGCGATAACGGAATGGCTACCATCATAACTATCGGAGCTTTAAAGTTTTGAAACCATCCCACGATAAGCATGTAAATAATGATGATTACACCTAAAAAAGCTATCCCTAAATCTCTGAAGACTTCCAGGGTAATTTGCCATTCGCCATCCCATTTAACGGTATAGTTGTCTTCAAAATCGGGTTGTGTCATGTAAAGTTCGTCAAGAGTGTATCCCTGTGGAAGTGGAATATCTTTTAGCTTTTCCTCCATGCCCAGTATAGCGTATACCGGACTCTCCAACTCACCGGCCATATCCGCCAGCACATAGACTACCCTTTTCTGGTTTTTTCGGTAGATGCTTTTTGCTTTGATGGTTTCTTCCACGGTA
This sequence comes from Flavobacteriaceae bacterium, assembly GCA_035654775.1. Lineage (GTDB taxonomy): Bacteria > Bacteroidota > Bacteroidia > Flavobacteriales > Flavobacteriaceae > HKST-UBA85. The sequence goes on from DASRWB010000064.1 coordinate 15,510, forward strand.
ACCAAATCCGCCACAGGAACCAATGGTCCTTGAGCCGAGCGTATTTTTAATTGGGCAATATCGCTTATGGTAGATTTTTCTTTTTCGTCCAAGGCTAAGATTATGCCTACTTGATCCGCAGCATTTTCATCGTACAGCGAGGTAACCGCACGATCACTCAATGCGGTATTCATCGTGTAAACAATTTGTTGCGGGCTTACGCCATACAACATGGCTTTTTCTTTATCTATGATAAAGTTGTATTCGGTTTGATTGTCTTCTACCATCCAGTCAATATCCACTACATCCGTGGTGTTGTGTAAAATGTCCTGAACGCTGTTGGCAATCTCCATTTGCTTGTCATAATTGGGTCCGTAAACTTCAGCTACTATGGTTGACAAAACGGGTGGTCCGGGTGGCACTTCCACAATTTTAACATTGGCACCAAACGGTTTCGCTATACGCTGGATTTCCGGCCGAAGCAGCTTAGCCACTTCATGACTTTGGATACTTCGGTCATGCTTGTCAATCAAATTCACCTGAATATCGGCCATGTTGCTTCCGCCACGTAAATCGTAATGGCGCACCAAACCATTGAACGTTATGGGTGCCGACGTGCCTACATAGCTTTGATAGTTTACTATTTCAGGGCGTGTAGCCAGGTACTGTGCAATTTCTTTAGTCACTACAGCAGTACGCTCCAGTGTGGTACCTTCAGGCATGTCTATAACTACCTGAAACTCATTTTTGTTATCAAAAGGTAACATTTTTACCGCTACCGATTTAGTGAAAAACATAGCTACCGAACCCGCGAGCAATACGAATGTAGCTCCAAGAAATACCCAGCGTTTGGTTTTGTTTTCAATTAGTGGACGTTCCAGCTTTTCGTACATACGGTAAATAAAGGTTTGCTCCAATGCCTTTTCTTCTTTAGTTTCTGAGTTGTTTCCTTTATCTCTTTCCCGTAAAAACAGATATCCCAAATACGGCGTAATGGTCAAAGCCACAAACAGTGATAGTATCATGGCTATGGAGGCTCCTATAGGCATAGGCGACATATACGGTCCCATCAGTCCGGAAACAAAAGCCATAGGCAATACCGAAGCAATAACCGTAAAGGTAGCCAGTATGGTTGGGTTACCTACTTCGTTGATGGCATATAAAGCGGCTTGCTTAAACGGAAGCCTTTTCATTTTAAAATGCCGATGCATGTTTTCAGCAATAATAATGGAATCGTCAACCACAATACCGGTTACGAATACCAGGGCAAAAAGTGTAATTCGGTTTAAGGTATAATCCAGCATGTAGTAACTTAACAGCGTAAGGGCAAAAGTTATGGGTACCGAAAGAAACACCACTAAACCACCGCGCCATCCCATAGCCAGCATCACTACAAATGTTACAGCTATAATGGCACCTAAAAGGTGTATCAAAAGCTCCGATACCTTTTGCGAAGCCGTTTCTCCGTAATTTCGGGTCACTTCCACATGTACATCATCCGGAATTAAACGGGTTTTTAAATGTTCTACTTTTTCCAGAATAATATCTGAAATTTTCATGGCATCGGCGCCTTTTCTTTTGGCCACCGACAGGGTTACCGCCGGATATTCTGCCTTGTAGGTACTTGCCTTTTCGCTGGCTTGGCCAAAGCCCAGCGATACATAATTATCGGGTAATTCCGGACCGTCAACAACAGTGGCAATTTGTTTAAGATAAACAGGTTTATTTTGCTGAACACCCACAACCAGGTTTTCTACATCTTCAGCGGTTTTTAAAAACTGACCGGTATTCACAACAAATTCAGTATCGTTTTTCGTAAAGCTACCCGAACTTAATTGTCGGTTGCTTCCTTTTATCATCTCAGAAACGCTTAAAAAATCGAGTCCTGCTGCTGAAAGTTTGTCTTTATCAAGAACTACGCGTAAAGCACGATTTCTGCCGCCTATTTTTTTGGTTATGGCTACGTCGTTTACTTTTTCTATTTCATGGGTAAGCTCTTTGGCTATTTGTCTAAGACGGTAATCGTCATAGGTTTCACTCCAAAGGGTTAGTCCCAGCATAGGTACATCGTCAATAGCCCGTGTTTTTACTATTGGAAGTGTAACCCCTTGAGGCAACTTGTCCATGTGTTTGTTGATTTCATTATAGAGCTTTACATACGAGCGTTCTATATCTTCACCTACATAAAACTGCACAATTACAAGGGCTTGTTCCTGCATGGCGGTAGCGTACACATACTCTACACCTGTAATGTTTGAAATTAGTTTTTCCAGAGGTTTTACCACACGTGATTCAACCTCGGTTGGACTCGCTCCCGGATAGCCCACCATGATGTCGGCCATAGGAACATCTATCTGGGGTTCTTCTTCTCGGGGAATAAGGAACGAACTGTACACTCCTACTACCATAAACACAATCATAAGTAGTACAGTAAGCTTAGACCCTATAAAACTTTTCGCAATTTTTCCAGCTAAACCTTGTTTCATCTTCTTTTGTTTTTTAGGGTTATTGAATTGTTACTTTTACACCGTTGTAGAGTTTTCCTTCTGCTGAAACAATATAAGATTCCTCCGGAGTTAACCCCGAAAGCACTTCTACATTGTCTCCAAAAGTTCTGCCCAAACGCAACCAGCGTAAAATAGCTGTATGGCTTTGACTTACGGTATAAATACCCGTTAGTTCACCCTGAGTGACAATGGCTTTGGACGGCACTAAAAGCACCGCTGCCGATTCCTTTTGGTCTACCGGAAACTGCACTGTGGCAAACATCCCTGAGCGAATGGATGCCTGAGTTTTCTCCAGGGCTACTTTCACTTGGTATTGACCTCCGGTATTTTTAGCCGAAGAACTCACCTCTGTTACTTTTCCTTTCACCGTTTGGTTTATGGAACTCACCCTAACATCTACCGGCATTCCGTTTTTTATTTGGGTAATTTCACTCTCCGGCACCAGGGTTTCCACCTCAAAATGATTGGGTGATTCTATAGCCAACAAAGCCATTCCGGGTGATGCAATATCGCCTGCTTCTATGAAAACATGTGTTATTTCTCCTGCAAAAGGCGCTTTTATATTTACGTAATTAAATTGTGCATTTACTTCATTCTTCAGGTATTTGGCCGCTTCAAGTCGTGCCTTTGCCATTTCAAACTGTGCAGTGATATCGTCCAATTCTTTTTGTGTTGCACTATTTTCGGCATACAGGTTTTTAAAGCGTAGGTAATCTTTTTCGGCATTATTGTAGGCTACGGTGGCTTCGGCAATACCGGCTTGTACCTGAGCCAGTTTAGCTTGCAAGTCAGTATTGTTAATAGCTGCCAGTAATTGTCCTTCTTTTACCTGATCGCCTACCTTAACATGTATTTTATCTACAAAACCCATTACCCGGGTGCTTAGGTTGGCACTGTTCTCTGCCTGAATTTTTCCACTTGTAGCTAAAAATGACGCGTGCGAACTCCCGGTGCCTGCTTGTACTTTTACTGCTACGGGTGTGGCTTCCACAGAGGTATTATTTTGGTCCGATCCACAACTCACAATTAATGTTGTAAGGGTTAATAGAAATAAAAGGCTTATATTTTTTTTCATGGTTCTTAAAATTATTCTTTAGTTAAAAATTGAATGTATGCCTGTGCATAGTTTAATTGATAAAGGGTTTGGTAATACTCCAGTTGCTTTTGTGCATAGTTGGCTTCAGCCCAGAGCAAATCTGAGGTTTGTTCCAAACCTTCTTTAAATCGGTTTAAGCGAATACGCAGAGATTCTTCAGATTGTTGTAAGGCAAGTTGGGTAAGTCGCAACCCGTTTTCAGCATTGTGAAGCATACGCATGGCCTTGTTGAGTTCCAGTTGACTTTGGGAAAGATACTGTGAAGCCTTGAGTTTTGATTTTTCATATTCCGATTTGCTTTTTTGAGCTTCGCCAAATCGCTTGGAACCTTCAAAAATATTCCAGCTCAGTTGTGCTCCAAAAGTATAGCCGTTGGCCTGACCCTGAAACAACTGATCATCATGCAGCTCATAGCTTCCAAATGCATTCAAGCGAGGCAAAAATGCCATCTTTGAGGCTTTATAGGCCGATTCGTAGGCCGAAGAGGCCAACTGCATGGCCTTTATGTCTGAACGGGTATCGGGTACAGCCGTTTCTAAGGATTCAGCAAAAGTGGAAACTTCCATAGCTTCTGCCGGCTCATAAAGCACATAACCGGTATCGTTCATTAAAAATGACAGGTAATTGGATGCATTTTCTACATTGCTTTTTGCGTTTAACAACTGATTCTCTATCTCGGTAACCCGAACATCCACAGCCAGTACGTCGGCTTTTTGCAAATAGCCTTGTGCATAACGGTTTTCTGCCTGTTGTTTATTTGCCCGAGCCGCTTCAAGAGTTTTTTCAAGCACTTCTATTCCTTTGTATGCCAACTGCAGTTGCAGGTAAGCCTTTTCGGCTTCAAAATTCAAATAAGCGGCTTGACGTTGTTTTTGCAACGCAGTGGCTTCCATTTTTGATTTTGCAGCTTTACGCCGGTAGATACCATCTACATGAAGTAATGGTTGTTGGATTTCCAATCGGGTAGCAAAGTTTTCAATCTGTGAAGGCGCATTTAGTAACGCCGGATTGAAATCGCTTTGCGTGAGGATTTCTTGATTGAGTTTTGAGCCAAATGCCAGTAACGGATTGGTCGTTGCCATAGCCGTATGCGAAGCTGTAATAGTAGGCAAGAATACCGCTTGGGTTTGCCGGTAATCGGCTCGGGCTTGCTTTACATCTTCTTCAGAAATTTTCAACGCGGTGTTATTTTCTGCGACTTTAACCCGCACCATAGCTTTGGAAATACGTACCGTATCCTGAGCCATAATACTTGCTCCTGCAGCCCAAAAACTTAGCATAAATATATAAATGATTCTGTACATAGTGTTGTTGTTTTTTTACCGTACAAAAGTAGTTTACATCCACCGGGGCAAGCGTAACATAGGTTACCTATAACATCGGGATTCGGTAACCTTTGTTACATAGGGTGTCTCTAATTTACCCCATAAACCCCAGTTAGAAAATGATATATATCATAGTATACTCGGTCCGGATTTTCTAATTTAAGGGTATAAATTACCAACAGCCGTTATTATGTTACCAAAAAAGAATCCAAACGTTGAAGTAGGCCGAAACAGCACCCTGTATTTTACCATAGGCTTGGCACTGATGATGCTATTGACTCGTTATGCCATAGACTTCAAAACCTATGAAAAGAAAACGCATACCCTTAGTGTACTGCAACTGGAATCAGAACTGGAAGAAGACATTCCCATCATAGAGTACCACGCTCCTCCACCACCGCCACCGGCACAGGCAGTTACTCCGGAAGTAATTACCGTGGTTGAAGACATGGAAGAGGTTGAAGAAACCTTAATTGAAAGTACCGAAACCAGTCAGCAGGAAGAAATACGGGAGCCTGTGGTAAGCCTTGAAGAAGTAACTGTTGAAGAAGTTGACGAACCTCTGGAAGTTCCGTTTGCCGTTATAGAATCCGTTCCGGTATTTCCGGGATGTAAGGGCAGCAATGCAGAACTGAAAAAATGTTTTCAGGAGAAAATGACCCAACACATTCAAAAACACTTTAAATATCCACAAGAAGCTATGGATTTTGGGATTCATGGTAAAGTTTTTGTCACCTTTGTCATTGACGACAAAGGCAATGTAAACAGCATAAAAACCCGCGGACCGGATGTAATTTTAGAAAAAGAAGCCAAACGCATAATAGCCTTACTCCCTAAAATGAGTCCGGGTAAGCAACGGGACAAGCCTGTTAAGGTAGGCTACAGCCTTCCTATTCATTTTAAATACGAAGAACGCTAAATCAGGCACAAAAAAAAGCATCTTAACCAGAAGATGCTTTTTTACTTGCTATTAATTGAAAACTTAGGAACACTAAATTTTCTGAAAAATAGTACTTTGCCTAAAATTGCTTTGTAACAAAAGTTACACTATTTTTATTTGTAGGTATCGATTAAGCGAAGCAGCGTTGAAGCCGAAACTACTCCCGATTGTCTCCACAGCTGTTTCCCGGCCTTATAAAGCACAAGTGTGGGTACGCCTCTTACCTGTAGTTGTTGTGCCAGTTGCTGATTTTTATCTACATCTATTTTAAGGATAACGGCTCGGTCCTGCACTTTCTCTTTCACTTCTGAAAGTATGGGTGCCATAGCTTGACACGGCCCGCACCAGGTGGCAAAAAAATCAACCAGTACCGGTTTGTCTTGTTGTATAAGTTCTGTAAATGTCATTGTTGAAAAGTGTATGGCTTCGGGTTATTCCTGCTGTTAGTCCGAAACTATCTTAGTTTTCCCTTGGCACAGCTTACCACGGACTTCATCTTGCTTGTCAGTGAGTTTTCCTCATCTGCCGGCGGATACCCTAAGGCCTTCAACCGCTGTTTTACCTGCGAAACTACCTCGTCGTGGGTATACGTAAAACCAAGGGTTCCTTCTGCTGTGTTTACATGCAGCCGGCTAACCCCGGGAATAGCCGATAGTTTCTTGGTAATGGTTTGCTCACAACCACTGCATCTGATGTTCTGAACGGTGAATACGGTTTCCATTTACGGCCAATTTAAATATCCTCCTTTTAAATCATAAATCTCCTTAAATCCCATGTTAATAAGTTGCTTGGCACACATCATGCTTCGCATACCACTCCGGCAGTAGATAAACAAGGGTTTTTCCTTGTCTATTTTTTCAAAGCCCTGTGCAAAGTTGGAAGACTTAAAGTCTATGTTTATTGCCTTAGGAATATGTCCTGCACGGTATTCCTGTGGGGTTCTTACATCAACCAGCACGGCTTTGTCAGCCTGTAGCTTTTCCTTGAACGCACTTGGGCTCAATACCTTTACCTTACTGTTTTTCGTAAGGTTTCCAAATAATAAATTCAACATACTTTACTTTTTAATTTCAAGGTGTAAAAGTACGGGCTAAATCCATAACCTGGCGTAACTAATGTTACACAGCTACTCCATGGGTAAACTGCACACATATCGTGATGCAGGAATACCCGCGGCTTTAATATCGTTAAAGCCTCCGGCTACATCCACCAAATTGTGTATTCCTCTGCTTTTTAAAATAGAAGCTGCTATAACGGAACGGTAACCGCCGGCACAATGAATATAAAAAGGACGTTCTGAAGGAAACTCGGCAAGATAATCGTTTAGCGTATCCAGTGGCGTGTTATGTGCGTTTAACAAATGTTGGGCTTTGTATTCACTTTCTTTCCTAACATCATACACGCCTATTTCAGCGGCTGTCCATCGGTTTTTAAACTCTTCCGCAGATATAGATTCCAGCGAATCCATCTCTTTACCGGCTGCTTTCCACGCCTCAAAACCTCCTTTCAGGTAACCTAAGGTATGGTCAAACCCTACGCGCGACAACCGCGTAATGGTTTCTTCTTCTCTGCCTTGCGGGGTTACCAGTAAAATAGGTTGCTTTACGTCGGCAATAAGGGAGCCTACCCAGGGCGCAAAACCGCCGTCAAGTCCTATAAATATAGAACGCGGGATATGTCCTTTCACAAACTCGCTTTGGTGACGAACATCCAGCACTACCGCTCCGGTTTCATTGGCTGCCAGTTCAAAGGCATCGGGTGAAAGGGCTTTTTTTCCACGGGCTAAAACAACATCAATATCTTCGTAGCCTTCTTTATTCATCTTTACATTAAGCGGAAAGTACTTGGGTGGTGCTTCCAGCCCGTCGGTCACTTCTTTTACAAACTCTTCCTTTGTCATGTCTGCCCGTAAGGCGTAGTTCATCTCTTTTTGATTGCCCAGGGTATCTACCGTTATTTTCATCATGTTCTTTCCACAGGCTGAACCGGCTCCGTGGGCAGGATATACAATCACCTCATCGGCCAGCGGCATAATTTTATTTCGAAGCGAATCATACAGCATGCCTGCCAGGTCTTCTTTGGTAAGGCTGGCGGCTTTTTGTGCCAAATCAGGGCGGCCTACATCGCCTAAAAACAGCGTATCCCCACTAAAAATAGCATGATCCTTTCCGTTTTTGTCTTTCAGTAAATAGGTAGTACTTTCCATGGTGTGTCCCGGAGTATGCAAGGCGACTATAGTAATTTCTCCTAGCTTAAACTCCTGCCCGTCGGTGGCTATCAGCGCATCAAACGAAGGGTTTGCCTTGGGGCCGTACACAATAGGTGCGCCGGTTTGTTTGGACAAAGTAATATGCCCACTCACAAAGTCGGCGTGGAAATGCGTCTCAAAAATGTATTTTATTTGCGCCTGATCCTGTTTGGCTTTATCCAAATACGGCTGCACCTCGCGCAGCGGGTCAATAATGGCAACTTCGCCTTTACTTTCAATATAGTAGGCACCTTGTGCCAAACAACCGGTATATATTTGTTCTATTTTCATCTCTTTTTTATTTTTTTAATTCCTCGTTTTTATTGTTGGGGTTACGCTATACAAATATAGCCAAAATTTTACGTATTTCTCACACTAACTCTTTGTATAATATATAGATAGCCATACCAAGAGTAAACCAGCCAAAACCTCGCTTGAGCTTGTTGGCATTGATAAATTTGTTCAGCCATATTCCTATAAAAATACCTGCAATGGAAATTCCCGTAAACACAAAAAGGAAACTCCAGTCCAGGGTTAAGTTCTCTACATCGCCTATAAATCCTATTAAAGATTTTATGGCTATGATAAGCAAGGACGTGGCTACCGCTTTTTTCATGGGGAGTTTAGCCAGTAAAACCAAGGCCGGAATAATTAAAAACCCGCCGCCTGCTCCTACGATACCGGTCAGTACGCCTACCACTAAGCCTTCGGCTATAATTAGAAGGTAATTGAACTTTACTTTTACCTCCGGAATCGGGTTCCCTTCCTTTTTAGTGTATATCATCGAAAGCGAAGCCAGCAGCATGATCAAAGCAAAAAACAGCATAATCGCTATGTTCTTGGTAATGACAAAATCCCCAACGGTGGCGATGACCTCCGGAAGCGCCGGCACCAAATACTTTCGGGTGGCATACACCGCTATAAAAGCAGGTATAGAAAACACGATGGCCGTTTTAAAGTCCACCAGCCCTTTTTTGATGTTTTGCACCGTACCTACCAGTGCCGTTACCCCAACCACAAAAAGCGAATACGCCGTAGCAGTAACCGGATTGATATACAACAGATACACCAGTACTGGAACCGTTAATATAGAGCCGCCGCCGCCTATCAGCCCCAGAATCACTCCTATTAAAAGCGCACCCAAATACCCTAAAATACTATCCAAAATATATGTTTTTATGCAAATCTACCGGTGTTTTTATTAACCTAAGGTAACCTAGGTTACATTTATAAATCCAAAACCGTGATACTGTTGCGGTGCAGCTTTATTTTTTGTTCGCGCTCCAGCGTTTTTAACAGCCGGGAAACCACTACCCTTGAGGTGTGCAAATCGTTGGCTATATCCTGATGGGTAACCTTTATGTTTTCGTCGTGGTTTACCATGGCTTTGTCTTTCAGATATTTAAACAGGCGTTCATCCATTTTCAAGAAGGCCAGCGTGTCTATGGCTTCCAGCATTTCGGTGAGGCGTTCCTGATAGCTTTGCAAAATAAAAGCTTGCCAGCTCTTGTATTTCCCCATCCATAAGTCCATCTTTTCTATAGGAATCATCACCACCGTGGCATCGGTTTCGGCTATGGCTCGCACTTCGCTTTTTTTGTTTCCTACGCAACAGGAAAGTGTCATGGCACAGGTGTCTCCCATTTCAATAAAATACAACACCAAATCGTCTCCTTTTTCATCTTCGCGCAAAATCTTAATGGCTCCTTTCAGCAGCAAGGGCATGTACTTTATGGTTTCGCCTATGTCTATAAGCTGTTGCCCTTCTTTAATATGCTTGATATAGCTTACGCTTTCTATTTCCTGAAGCAGCTCTTTTTCAAAGATGCTTTCGTATCGTTTTTCCAGTTCTGTAAACATCGTAAAGATTGAAATTGGTTAGGTACGGGCAACTCATAGCCGGACTGCCTGTCCCACAAAGGTAAGCTATTCTTCACAATACTTCAACATGGGATTAGGTGGGTTTTATTTGTATAAAAACAAAACATTTATAAAAATTTTATTCTACACAAATACAAATAGCTTTTACTTCCATAGAAAACAATAATGTTGGTTTCTTTTCAATGATTTAAGGTATCTTAGTTCGGTAACAAAATGGTTTTGAAGAACCTTAACCCTAAGTTATTGGTTCATCTGCATACTATGGTCGTATTGGCAGCAATTAGGTAGGTTTTTATAAGCATCTTCATTGCCGGGAATCTTATCGGTATCATAACCGGATGCTGCTATGGCTTTATGGATTGCCATTTCACTTGTTTTACTTGTCTCAAAAGATATATCTATTTTCTTTTTATCTTTATCCCAAGAGGCTCTTGTAACTCCATCTACACTATTTGCTGCTTTCTCAATCGTTTTTTTGCACATGCCACAATTGCCTCTAACTCCAAAGGTTAGCTCGGTAAGTATCATTTCTTTTGAAACTCCTGTGACAGTCGTTTCTGTTTTTTTTTGGGTTTCATTTTTACAACTTGTTAAGCCCATGGCTGTCATTACAGCTACACTTAAAATTA
>DASRWB010000065.1:0-40810 GCA_035654775.1 Flavobacteriaceae bacterium
ACCGTTACATCTGCCGGTGCATCTACTGTGGGTGTGGTGTTTATCGTCACTACAAAGCTGTTTTCATCAAAGCAGTTCGGCGTAGTGCCGGTTTCTGCGTAGATATACAGGGTTTGTGTGCTGGTAATGGCATCGCCTGCGGCTAACATCGTGCCGGTGCCACCTGTGCCGGTGTAATAATCTCCGTTGGTTAAAGCGGGTAAGGTGTAGCTGTCGCAAGCGGTTACATCAGCCGGTGCGTCTACCGTGGGTGTGGTGTTTATCGTCACCACAAAACTGTTTTCATCAAAACAATTTGGTGTCGTGCCTGTTTCTGCGTAGACATACAGGGTTTGGGTTGTAGTGATTGCATCACCCACGGCTAACATCGTGCCAGTGCCGCCACTAGCGGTGTAATAGTCTCCTTCTGTGAGTGCCGGTAAGGTATAGCTGTCACAAGCGGTTACATCTGTAGGAGCGTCTACTGTGGGCGTAGTATATACCGTTACACTTTCTGTGGTGCTATCTCCACATGAACCACTTATGGTATATTCGATAGTATAAGTAGCTCCTGAAGCTCCTCCGGTTACTGTTCCTGTGGCCGAATCTATGGTTGCCCCATCTCCGGGTAACGGATTAAAAGCAAAAGTTCCGCCGGCATCGCCAGTTATAGTTGCCGTAGCACCATCACAGGTAGGGTCTAATGTAAAAGAGGCATCTGCAGAAGTTAATACCGTTACCGATGCTGTTGAAGAAAATGGATCTCCGCAAGCATTTAAAACGGTATACTCGATAGTATAAGTAGCTCCTGAAGTTCCTCCGGTAACTGTTCCTGTGGCCGGGTCTATGGTTGCTCCATCTCCGGGATCTGGGCTAAAATTAAATGTACCTCCAACATCGCCGGTAATAGTAGCTGTACCTCCATCACAAGTTGCTGTCATATTGAATGAAGGGTCGGCAGGCGTATCATCAACCGTTATAGTTACACAGCGGGTAACGGTACTTACTCCACCGCAGGTAGGGTTTGTATAACTTAATTCTGCCGTATATGTTGTAGTTACTAAAGGACACACATTTATTGTTTTATTGGTTCCGATAACCGCGCCGGTACTGTCGTCATACCAAGTGATATCATAGGTAGGCGCTCCAGTTGGATAAAACTGCCAAGCTTCTCCGTTGGCCAATGTAGCATCTCCGGCTGTCCACTGTGCTGTATTTCTACCGGGTGCAGCCAATCCTTGGGTACCGGCATTGTTTTGAATTCCGAGTGCGGCTCTTCCTCCTTCCCAAGTGGTACAAACCGGCTTATAGTAAAGGTATACTTCTACCACATTGGTAGCCTCATAAATCATAATCATTTGTGATGTACGCTGTGAATTACAATCAAATTGTGGTGCATTGAAGAAACTAAATGTAAACACCCTAAACGGTGCCACACCTTTAACCCCATAAGTAATGGCAAAAGTACCCGGAGCCACACTAGGGTCTATATCATGAATAGCTCCGAAAATATTTCCATCCCTTAACGCAGCATCGGCATTATTGGGTATAAGTGCTCCTGCCGCCGGAGTCCAAAAGTGAAAGTTTCCCGCATTTGCCGTATCAAAACTCACTGCTCCATTAGTAGTTAATACTCCTTGGTCATAACAACCTCCATAAAAAAGGAAATCAAATCCCCAGTTGATAATACCGCTCCATACATCATCCGTAGTTAAAGAAGTGTCTGAAAGGGTATCGCCAAAACTAAACGAAGGATTAAACGGAATAGACCTAACGGCATAGGAATTGGTTTCGCCTACTTCCAAAAAATCGGCAGTTAGGCTTACACAGTCAGTAGGACAAATGACAAAATCAGCGTCGCTTGACGTAATGGTTAGCTCGTGACTTCCTTGTCCGCTGGACGGCACACTGGGCTGACATACCTGTGCATTAAGGGTAAAACTAAAAAAAAGGGTTAAAACAGAAAGCGTAATGTTTTTCATGAGGGAAAATTTGATTCGATGCTATTGATAGGTTTGTTCTAAAAATTTTAATTTTTAAAAATAATAAAATTTGATGAGATAGACCTATTTTTTATTAAGAATACGTGATAGTTTTGTTAATAAAGTTCAATATGTACGGAAATACTTATCTTTGCAACTTAAATTTATTAATGCATTTTTTGAAATGAAATTTGACGATACTTTTGAAGAGTTTGATGCTTTGGGGAATGACCACATAGGCACTTCAGCGGAAACCCCAATGCGTGCGGATGCTTTTAAATTAACCAGTGATGAAAAAATAGATATCATCAAAGACGACGTAAGGCATATTATGGAAACCTTGGGGCTTGACTTGAGTGATGACAGCTTAAAAGGCACGCCACTTCGCGTGGCTAAAATGTTCGTAAAAGAGTTGTTTGGTGGTTTAAATCCGGAAAAAAAACCCAGTGCTTCCACCTTTGAGAACAAATACAAGTATGGAGAAATGCTGGTGGAGAAAAACATTACCGTATATTCTACCTGCGAACATCATTTATTACCTATTGTAGGCAAAGCCCATATAGCCTATATTTCTAATGGTACGGTGGTTGGTTTATCAAAAATGAACCGTATTGTAGATTACTATGCAAAGCGTCCACAAGTTCAGGAACGCTTAACTCTGCAAATCGTTCGCGAGTTACAAAAAGTATTAAACACGCCTGATGTAGCCTGTGTAATAGACGCCAAACATTTGTGTGTTAACTCCAGAGGCATACGCGATGTAGAAAGCAGTACCGTTACTTCAGAATTTGGCGGAAAATTTAAAGACAAATCCGTGCGAAGAGAGTTTATAGATTATATAAAATTTGACACTTCTTTTTAATACATGCAACCACTCTATTCATCTCAGGAAATTAAAATATACAATTCATTAACCGGTAAAAAAGAAGTTTTTACTCCTATTACGGACGGTTATGTTGGCATGTATGTTTGCGGACCAACTGTTTACAGCAATGTACACTTAGGCAATGTACGCACTTTTATGTCGTTTGACATGATTTATCGGTACTTCAAGCATTTAGGCTACAAAGTACGGTATGTGCGAAACATTACCGATGCCGGACATCTGGAAAACGATGCCGACGAAGGAGAAGACAGAATTGCAAAAAAAGCCCGTTTAGAACAAATTGAACCTATGGAAGTGGTTCAGCGGTATACAGTTGATTTTCATCATATCCTTTCCGCCTTTAACTTCCTACCACCAAGTATTGAACCCACCGCAACGGGTCATATCATTGAACAAATGGAAATCATCAAAGCCATAATAGATAAAGGTTTGGCCTACGAAGTAAACGGCTCGGTGTATTTTGATGTACTCAAATACAACCAAACCAAAACCTACGGTATACTCAGTAAGCGCAATATTGAGGATTTAATTCACAATACACGAGAACTCGACGGTCAAAGTGACAAAAAGAATCCGCAAGATTTTGCCCTTTGGAAAAAAGCAGAGCCTCAACACATTATGCGCTGGCCTTCGCCGTGGAGCGACGGCTTTCCGGGATGGCATTTAGAATGCACCGCCATGAGTACCAAATATTTAGGCGAGCATTTTGACATTCACGGCGGCGGAATGGATTTAAAATTTCCGCATCACGAATGTGAAATTGCCCAGGCCGAAGCCTGTAACAATCAAACGCCGGTAAATTACTGGATGCATGCCAATATGCTCATTATGAACGGGAAAAAAATGGCAAAATCAACCGGGAATTTCATCTTGCCCAACGAAATTTTCTCCGGAGATAATCCTCATATTTCAAAAGGTTTTGCTCCCAGTGTGGCCCGTTTTTTTATGCTTCAGGCGCACTACCGAAGCATTTTAGATTTTACCGGAAATGGATTACTGGCCAGCGAAAAAGGATTTTTCAGGCTAATGGATGCCATCAACTTGTTAGCCCATTTAAAAACGGCATCTACTTCCAGCCTAGATGTTTCTGCATGGAAACAAAAATGCTATGATGCCATGAATGACGATTTTAATTCGCCTATTTTAATTGCACATTTGTTTGAAGCGGTAAAATATATTCATCAAATTAATGAAGATCAGGCAACCATAACTGCCGAAGACTTAGCACTTCTGAAAGAAACGATAAATGTTTTTGTTTTTGATATTTTAGGTCTTGTAAATGTGACCAAACAAGAAAAAGGAACTGACAAACTGGAAAGTGCCGTATCCTTACTTATAAAACTTAGGCAAGAAGCCCGAGCCAATAAGGATTTTGCTTTATCTGACAAAATACGTGATGAATTGGCCGCTTCGGGAATTATGCTTCAAGACGGTAAAGAAGGCACCACTTTTACAACAAATTAGTAATGAATGCCTTGTTGCTAAAACTGTTTTTGTTTTTTATCAAAGTATATCAAAAAGCGATATCTCCTTTTTTTCCCTCTACTTGCCGGTTTCAACCTACGTGTTCTCATTATGCTAAAGAAGCCTTACAAGTTCACGGCATATGGTACGGTGGAAAACTGGCGCTAAAACGAATACTGAGCTGTCATCCCTGGGGAAAAAGCGGTTACGATCCCGTTCCGAAAAAAAGGAGTAATTGACTCTTTTATTTGTAAAAAAATCGCACAAAAGTAAATCTGTTTTGTAAATAATAAAGGGTTACATTTTGTATTGCTATATTTACCTAACTTAAATTAGTCTTTATGGAATTTTTAAAATTTGACTGGAACCCATCAACAGGAATAGATATTATAGGCAATTTTAAACTGCATTATTACAGCATGATGTGGATTGTTGCTTTTATTCTGGGCTGGTATATCATGAAGCGTATTTTCACCAAAGAAAAAATACCCATGGATTATCTGGATCCGTTGTTTATTTATACCGTTTTAGCCACGATGATTGGTGCCCGATTGGGGCATGTTTTGTTCTATCAAAGCGAATTGATTTCCCAGGATTTTTTCAGTATTTTCCTGCCTTTTAAGTTTAAAGGCGGTTTTGAATTTACAGGATTTCAAGGTCTTGCCAGTCATGGTGCGGCCATTGGTATTATCGTAGGTATGTATTTATACCGAAAAAAATACACCTATAAATCTTTGATGTGGATTTTAGACAGAGTAGTTATTCCTGTAGCTTCCGGTGCTATTTTTATCCGTATTGGGAATTTTATTAATTCTGAAATTATTGGTAAGGAAACTACGTCTTCTTTAGGCGTTCGATTTGTTCAGGATGAATACCGAAAAGCTGAAATTGTTGAGCTTACCGGGATAAACGATGTAAACAAAGCCTATGCTGCTGTTACCGATACGCCCAATTTTCAATATTTGCTGGATGCCATTCCATATCGGCATCCTGCACAACTTTATGAATCTATTTGCTATGTTTTTGTGTTTCTTATTTTATGGTTTACCTATGTTAAAACCAACAAAAGCGAGCAATCCGGATTTTTATTTGGTTTGTTTCTAGTCTTGCTTTGGACAATTCGCTTTTTTGTAGAGTTTGTAAAAGAACCACAAGGTGAAGAATATATCAATTGGGCTGATTTGAATACCGGACAATGGCTAAGTATTCCATTTATTATTTTAGGTTTTTATTTCATGTTTATGTATAAACCAACTAAAAAAATGGTTTAATGAAATCTCGAAAACTGCTTATAAAAACTATTGCTCTAAGCACGGTTAGTTTTGGGCTATTGTATACTGTTTCTTGTAAAGAAAAAGAAAACAGCCTGCCCAAACCCGTGGAAATTTCCTTTACAAAAGAAGGTGAACTCATGCTGTATAAGAAGAATACAGACAGCGTTGTGCAAACGCTAGCCATAGAAATAGCTACAAACGATTATGAGCATCAAACCGGGTTAATGTACCGCCAAAGTATGGACACTTTTCAGGGCATGTTGTTTATTTTTAAGGACAGTAAACCACGCTACTTTTACATGAAAAACACTTATATTCCGCTGGACATAATCTATCTAGACAAAGAAAAAACCATTGTAAGCATTCAGGAGAATGCAAAACCCATGAGCGAAACTACTTTACCCTCAAATGCCAATGCCATGTACGTTTTGGAAATTAATGCCGGTTTGGTAGAAAAATGGAATCTGGAAGTAGGAGATTATATTCAGTATCACGCCTTTTAAGTAAAACATACGACATAAAAAAAAAGCCACTTTAAAAAGTGGCTTTTTTTTTTATGTTATTTACTTTTTTATTTTTTGTTTTCTTCTGTATCTTCACTTTCTTTTTTTGCCAATCCTTTGTCGTCTTTTCCTTTTACGGTATCATACATGATAGGCGTTGCAATAAACAAGGATGAGTAAGTACCTACAATAACACCCACAATTAGTGCAAACATAAACCCTCTAATAGAATCGCCACCAAAGGTGAAAATGGTAATTAATACAACCAAGGTAGTTAGCGAAGTATTCAATGTTCTACTTAAAGTACTGCTAAGTGAAGCATTAATCACCCGGTTAAATTTCCAGCCGGAATGTTCATTGAAATACTCTCTAATTCGGTCAAATATAATTACGGTATCGTTTAATGAATATCCAATAACCGTAAGAATGGCCGCAATAAAAGATTGATCTATTTCCATATTAAACGGCATAAACTTGTAGGTAAGAGAGAAAATACCCAATACAATAAGCACGTCGTGAAAAACACCGGCAACTGCTCCAAGTGAAAACTGCCATCTTCTAAATCGGAACAGGATATACAAAAATACGACTACAAGTGAGCCTATTACTGCCCAGAAAGAAGACTGTTTAATATCATCGGCAATGGTTGGTGATACTTTGTAGTATTTCATTAAACCCACTTCTTTATTGGTATCATCACTTATAAAATCTTCATAAGAAACACCATTGAAATGAGGTTGTAACGCATTGTAGAGTGATTCTCTCATTTCTTCATCTACCTCGGTTCCTGTTTCGTTTACTTTGTATTTTGTAGTAATTTTTAATTGATTTACCGTACCAAAGGTTTTTGCTTCGGCACTACCAAATACATCACTTAGTGCATTAGCCACTTCCGTTGGATTAACTTCCTGAGCGAATCGTACTTGGTAAGTTCTACCACCTACAAAATCTACACCTTGATCCAAACCATTTGTAAATAAAGAACCTAAGCTCACGGCAAGTAATACTGCTGAAAGAATGTAGGCAGGTTTACGTTTCTTTAAAAATTCAACATTTACATTCTTAAACAGGTTTTTAGTAACCGGAGTAGCAAAATCTAAATTTTTCTTTTTATTGATATACCAATCTACCAGCAAGCGTGTAATAAAGATTGCCGTAAATAGTGAAGTACCAATACCTATTAACAGGGTTGTAGCAAAACCTTTTATTGGTCCCGAACCAAAAACAAATAAAATTATCGCGGTTAAACCTGTAGTTATGTTAGCATCTAAAATTGAAGACAATGCATTTTGAAATCCATCTTTTATGGCTTCTTTTTGGCCTTTTCCTTTTAAAAGTTCCTCACGTATACGTTCAAAAATAATAACGTTAGCATCTACAGCCATACCAATAGTTAGAACAATACCTGCTATTCCCGGAAGGGTAAGTGCAGCGCCTAAGCCTGACAAAATTCCGAAAATTAACAGGATGTTAAACAACATTGCAACGTCAGCAAATAAACCGGCTTTACCGTAGTAAAACACCATCCAGATTAGCACTAAAGTTAATGCTATAAGGAAAGAGGTTTTACCACTGCTTATTGCTTCTTGACCAAGCGATGGACCTACTACTTCACTTTGAATGATATCGGCTCTTGCCGGTAATTTTCCGGCACGTAATACGTTTGCTAAGTCGGTAGCTTCATTAAGGGTGAAATTTCCTGTTATACGGGAATTACCTCCTGAAATTTTACCTGTAGTTACACCCGGAGCCGAATATACTGTGCTATCGAGTACGATGGCAATCTGACTTTGCTGAGTAAAGGCTTTATCGGTCATTTGTTCCCAAATTTTTGCGCCTTTACTGTCCATTTGCATAGAAACTGCCGGTTTGTTGTACTCGTCATACTCTTGTCTGGCATCTGTGATTACGGCACCGCTAAGTGGTGGCACGTCTTCGCGATTACCTACAAGCGCATACAGTTCTACCATTTCACTATCTTTATTTGGCTTTCCAAAAAGGAATTTCACGTTGCGCTTATCGGCGGGAAGCAATGCCTGAACTTGTGGCATTTTAAGATATTCTATGAGTTGTTCTTTATCATTTGCATCAAATAAGGCAACTACTGGTCCGCCTTGATTTCCACCACCGCGGATTAAATCGGTTATTGGATTTACTACATTTGTAGAGTCTGAAGTTTCTTCACCTAAAAGTTGAGAAATTTGATCTTCTTCTGTACTTTCTTCCTCATCGATATTTTCCGTTTCTTGTTTAGTTTCAGGGTTTACAATTTCTTTTAAAACCTCATTGGCTTCCAGCAAAAAAGGGATAAACTCTTCTCCTTTGTAAGCTTCCCAGAATTGTAACTGGGCGGTTTTGGTGATTAAGTCTGTGGCTCTTTCCACATCTTTTATTCCGGGTAGTTCTACCAGTATTCTTCCGGAATTCCCCATACGTTGAATATTAGGTGAAGTTACTCCAAATTGGTCTATACGCTCTCTTAATACTCTAAAAGCCGATTCAATAGACTCGTCAATTTTCTGAGAGATAACCGTTTGCACTTGTTCATCGGTCATGTTGATGTCCACATCGGGGTATAATGAACGAGTTGCAAAAATATCGGGAGAAGCCAATTTAGTGTCGCCTTTAATGGCGTTGAATGCAATAAAAAAGTCTTCTAAATACGTATTCTGACTGTTTTTTTGCAATTCAGAAGCATCGTCTAAGGCTTTGTTGAATACCGGATTGGTAGAGTTGTTTGCCAAGCCTTTTAAAATGTCTTTTACGGACACTTGAAGAATTACATTCAATCCGCCTTTAAGGTCAAGCCCCAAGTTTAAGGCATTTTCCTTAACTTCTTCGTAGGTGTAGTCGGCTATTCCTAAATTAAATACTTTCAGGCTTTCTTTTTTGCCGTCTACTTCTATTCTGTAATTGGATAGTGAATCGAGATAACTTACTTCGGCGAGATTTCTTTTGTCGTGAAAGTTTTCAACCGTTTCTGCAATTTTACTTTCTGCATATGATTTTGCTTGATTCTCTATTTGGTTGTTCTTGAAGGTGAAAGACAACTGGTAAATGCTTACTAAACCAAATAAGACGGCAAAAATTTTAACTAATCCTTTATTCTGCATTATATATAAAAATTAATTGGGTATACTTTTTTTAAAACGTGCAAATATATAGCTTCATACGGATTAAACAAAAGGTTTTATAAGATTATCTATGCTTAAACAAGCAAAAAAAGGCAGTGAATTACTGCCTTTTAATTTTTGTTTGATGGAGGTCAATTTTTTCTTAATTTCCTTTTTCGTATCCTTCAGGTATGGTCATGTCAAAGGTATCGTCTGCTACCGCTTCTTTTTTTATTTCGGTTACTTCCACGGTTTGGGTCATGTCCATCCCCATTTGATTGAAACTTACTGTCATAAACATGGGGAATCCTTCTATTTTACCTGCCAGATTTGCTGTGCTTTGTGACACTACATTTATTTTGTCTGTAACATACATTTCCATTTTCACCTCAACTCCGTCATTTGTAGTAGTTACGTTGTATTTGGTACATTCGTAGCCTAATACATTTTTTGTTTCGTTTGTTTTTTCAATGTTGATGTTGCTTAAGTCTTCTTCAGACATATCCAAGCTTTGTTCCATGTATTTTTTACCCATCATTGGGTTGTCCATCAGCATGAGCATTTTCTTTTCAGCCATATCAATTATGGCTGTTACATCACCGGTCATTGGGCTTGAGGTTAGGCTTTTTGATTTATCACCTTTAAAATATGTGGTAGAAGTTATTTCGCCCATCATTGCCAGCTGTGCATTTACTTCGGCATTGGGGCTCGACATGGTTTGTTTCATGGTTACTACACCTTCAGTAAGTGCTTCTTGAGCAAAAACAGTAACACTAAAGGCGATAAATAAAATACTTAATACTTTTTTCATGGTTTTTAATTTTTGTTTTTTTATAATAAATTGTTTGTTTTTCTTACTCCTTCAGCACTTGTGCTTAAAAGTTCTTTTTCGTTATTGTCAAGTTCCAGCTCAACAATACGTTCTATGCCGTTTTTCCCTAATATTACAGGAACACCGATGCATATATCTTTTAATCCATACTCGCCGTTTACTAATGCTGAGCAAGGAAACATTTTTTTCTGATCGCAGGCAATAGCTTGTACCAAACTGCTTACAGCTGCTCCCGGAGCATACCAGGCTGAAGTGCCTAAAAGCTTGGTCAAGGTTGCTCCGCCTACTTTAGTCTCTTCCATTACTTGCTCCATACGTTCATTACTTATAAACTCGGAAACCGGAACGCTGTTTCGGGTGGCCAATCGGGTTAATGGAATCATACCGGTATCGCTGTGCCCGCCAATAACCATACCATCTACATCGCTTATAGGTGCATCTAAAGCTTCTGCTAAACGATATTTAAAGCGTGCTGAGTCTAAAGCACCGCCCATTCCTATAATTTTATTTTTTGGTAAACCACTTGTTTTATGCACTAAATAAGTCATGGTATCCATAGGGTTACTTACCACTATAATAATGGTGTTGGGTGAATGTTGAATCAGGTTTGAGGCAACCTCTTTTACAATACCTGCGTTAATTCCAATAAGTTCTTCACGTGTCATTCCGGGTTTTCTTGGTATTCCCGAAGTAATCACACAAATATGGCTGTTTGCCGTTTTGGTATAATCGTTTGTGGTTCCGGTAATTTTGGTATCGAAACCATTTAGAGAGGCTGTTTGCATAAGGTCCATGGCCTTGCCTTCGGCAAATCCTTCCTTAATATCCAACAATACTACTTCGCTGGCAAAATTTTTAATCGCAATGTATTCGGCACAACTAGCACCTACAGCGCCAGCACCTACAACTGTAATTTTCATATGTAATAGTTAATCGTTTAAATTAGGTTTATTTTTAGATGAAGTGCAAATTTAAGATTTTTATATCAGATAACTTGCTTAGTAGTATGAATTTAAAAAGAAAAGTTTAGTCCCAGCGAAGCGCTGTTAAATTCGGCAATAGTATAGTCTGCATTCAGTCCAAAAAAACCCAGTTTCAAATTGGCTCCCAAGGTGGTTCTCATTCCTGAAATTTCCTGATTTACAGAAAAAGGGTCTACTATTTCTTCAGATGAAATGGCGTTATAGGTTACTCTGTAAGTTCCTAAAACATCGGTATTGGATTTTCCGGTAATATATCCCAACCCGGCATAGAAATTAATAATTTTAATTTTTGTGCCCGCGAGCAGTTGGAACAACATGGTATTAATTTTGGTTTCAAATTTTTGATTTTCTCCGGCTACAAAGCCTTCATCCGTAAAATCATAACTCCCGTTCAGGTGTGTATAAGCAATTACTCCGGAAATGGCTATGGGAAATATTTTATCGGCCGGAAGCCAGCTGGTAAACTCTTGTTGCAACCCAATACCGTAATATCCTACTTTTACATCCTCGGTATCTACTTTTGGAAAAAATCGGGCTTTGAGTTGTGTTCCTTTAAAAGGCGAAAAACCGGCTTGTAAAAAAGCTGTTGGAAGAATGTTTATATTTTGTGAGCCAATGCCTGTCGGTAATTCCAACTCCACTTCCTGATTGCCAAAAATACCGTTGTCTAATGTTATATTTATTACTACCGGCGGATGGTTATGCCCTAGTGAGGTTGCAACATTTTTAATGGTGCTTCCGTCTTGAAAACTTATATTTTCGTACAGCGATGCATCCATTTGAAAATATTTTTTTTCTTTTTCTATAAATGAAACGTTTCCTATAAGCGAAATTTCAAATCCAAAACGTTTGGGTGACTTGGCGTTGTTGAACCAACCATTGTTCATTCCAAAGGCAACACCTTCTGATGCCGGAGCCAAGTAACTTGTGGTAAATCGTTTTGCATCATTAATTCCTGCAGCCAAAAGCTCGTCTATATTATTTTGTGCATGAGAAAATGTTATACTTAAAAAAAAGATAAACAGGGCTTGCTTTTTCATAATTATGTAGGTTTTAAGTTTATACGTATAACGAAAGTACAGGTTATAAATTATAAAAAGCAACTACAATATTGATACTTGCAGTTGCTTTTTCTTACTAAGTTTTGAGCTTTTATTTATTGTTTAGGCATCAATATTGGCGTATATCGCATTTTTTTCAATAAATTCTCTTCGCGGTGGTACTTCATCACCCATGAGCATAGAAAAAATTCTATCGGCTTCGCCACCATTGTCAATGTTTACCTGGCGCAATGTTCTAAATTCCGGATTCATGGTAGTGTCCCAAAGTTGCTCGGCGTTCATTTCTCCAAGACCTTTGTAGCGTTGTACACTTACATTTCCTCCAAAGGATTCAGCTATACTGTCGCGTTCCTTGTCTGTCCAGGCATATTGTTTTTTGTTTCCTTTTTTTACAAGGTATAATGGTGGAGTTGCTATATAGACGTGTCCACTTTCTATGAGTTCTTTCATATACCTGAAGAAGAAAGTTAAAATAAGTGTGGCGATGTGGCTACCGTCAATATCAGCATCACACATGATGACAATTTTGTGGTAGCGTAGTTTAGACAAGTTTAATGCTTTACTATCTTCTTCAGTACCAATGGTTACTCCTAAGGCGGTAAAAATATTTCGAATTTCTTCGTTTTCAAAGACTTTATGGGTCATGGCTTTTTCCACGTTTAGTATTTTACCCCGCAATGGTAAAATGGCCTGAAAATTTCTGTCGCGTCCTTGTTTTGCGGTTCCACCTGCAGAATCGCCCTCGACCAAAAACACTTCACATTTTGCCGGATCTTGTTCAGAGCAATCACTTAATTTTCCGGGTAAACCACCAATGCTCATTACCGTTTTGCGTTGCACCATTTCGCGTGCTTTTTGCGCTGCGTGGCGTGCTTGTGCGGCTAAAATTACTTTTTGCACTATAATTTTTGCATCGTCGGGATGTTCTTCCAGGTAATCTGTTAGCATTTCAGAAACAGCCTGACTTACTGATGCTGAAACTTCGCGGTTTCCCAGTTTGGTTTTGGTTTGTCCTTCAAATTGAGGCTCGGCTACTTTAACAGAAATAATAGCGGTTAATCCTTCACGGAAATCGTCGCCGGCAATATCAAACTTTAATTTATCAAGCATACCGGAATCATCTGCATATTTCTTAAGGGTATGTGTTAATCCACGACGAAAACCCGTTAAATGAGTACCGCCTTCGTGTGTATTAATATTGTTTACATAGGAATGTAAGTTTTCTGCATATGAGGTATTGTAAATCATGGCTACTTCTACGGGAACACCATTTTTTTCACCTTCAAATGCGATAACGTCCTGCATTAAGGGTTCGCGGTTGCCATCTAAAAACTTAATGAATTCTTTAAGTCCTTCTTCTGAATAAAACGTTTCTCCTTCATAAGTTCCATCTTCTTTTTTGTGACGTTTATCCACCAAATGTATGGTAATCCCTTTGTTCAGGTAGGCAAGCTCTCGCATTCTGCTGGCCAGCGTATCGTAACTGTACTCGAGTGTTTGGGTAAAAATGGTTGGGTCGGGCTTGAAGGTAACTACCGTTCCTCGTTTATCGGTTTCTCCTACCGTCTTAACCGGATATAGTGTTTTCCCTCTTTCGTATTCTTGTTCCCAAATTTTTCCATCGCGATATACGGTTGCTTTTAAGTGTTCCGAAAGGGCGTTTACACAGCTTACGCCTACTCCATGTAAACCTCCGGATACTTTGTAGGAATCTTTGTCGAATTTTCCTCCGGCACCTATTTTGGTCATGACGACTTCCAGTGCTGAAATTCCTTCTTTCTTGTGTAAGTCTACCGGAATACCTCTTCCGTCATCTTCAGTTGTTATGGAATTATCCTCATTAATGGTTACTGTTATATTGTCACAATGTCCGGCGAGTGCCTCATCAATGGAGTTGTCAACAACTTCGTAAACTAAATGATGTAATCCTCTTACACCTACATCACCAATATACATAGATGGTCGCATGCGCACATGCTCCATTCCTTCCAAGGCCTGAATACTATCGGCTGAATACTGTTTTTTGTTTTCTTCGCTCATGAATTTATTTCTTCGTTTTTCTTTAGTTTAAACCATAAAAAAATGACGCGTTTGCATCATTTTTTGGATACCTACAAATATACGAATTATAGCTGCATTTTAAAAGCTTTTTAATGCAGGCTCGGTATTTTTATTAACATTTGTTAATTACTTAAAAGCGTCTTAAACAAGCTAAAAATGGCCTTAAAATAGATTTTACTCAATTTTGTCATTTCAAAAAAACGCTAAATCAGCATTCATTCTTAAACAGGCTTATTTGAGATTAAAAAGACTAAAAATGAGGTTGAATTTTGAATAAATAAATCTTTTTTACATTCATTTTTTAGTAGGCGTCGCCATGTACTTTTGCTACGGCTCTTCCGGAAGGGTCGTTCATGTTTTTAAAGGCTTCATCCCATTCTAAAGCTACTTTGGTGCTACAAGCCACACTGGGTTCTTGTGGCACGCTTAATGCCGCTGTATCGCTTGGAAAGTGTGATTCAAAAATAGAACGGTAGTAATACTCTTCTTTATTTTGTGGTGTTTGGACAGGAAATCTATAATGGGCATTTGCCATTTGCTCATCTGTAATTTCTTTATTCACGGTTTCTTTTAAGGCATCAATCCAACTGTAGCCTACTCCGTCACTAAATTGTTCTTTTTGTCTCCAGATTATGCTTTCCGGTAAATAATTTTCAAAAGCTTTGCGAACTATCCATTTTTCCATTCGTTCTTTATTTATCATTTTATCCTTTGGGTTTGTTGACATGGCAACATCCATAAATTCTTTATCTAAAAACGGAACGCGACCTTCAATTCCCCAAGCAGCCAAACTTTTGTTTGCTCTTAAACAATCGTATTGATGGAGTTTACTTAATTTTCTTACAGTTTCTTCATGAAATTCCCGAGCATTTGGCGCTTTATGAAAGTATAAATATCCTCCAAACAATTCGTCTGCTCCTTCCCCGGATAACACCATTTTTATTCCCATGGATTTTATTACCCGCGCCATTAAATACATAGGTGTACTTGCTCTAACAGTAGTAATATCATAGGTTTCCAAATTATAAATAACATCGCGAATGGCATCCAGACCTTCTTGTATAGTGAATTTTATTTCGTGGTGAATTGTACCAATATGTGCCGCTACTTTGCGAGCTGCAGTCAAATCGGGCGAACCTTCTAAACCCACTGAAAAAGAATGCAACTGTGGCCACCAGGCATCAGTAGTATCATCTGTTTCAATCCGTTTTTGGGCGTATTTTTTGGCTATGGCAGCTATTACTGAAGAATCCAAACCACCCGAAAGCAATACTCCATAGGGCACATCACTCATTAACTGACGATGTACCGCATTTTCCAATGCTTGACGTATTTTAGCTATTTCTGTTTTGTTGTTTTCAACAGCAGTGTAATCTGTCCAAGTTCGGGAATACCATTTCACCAATTGCCCTTCTTTACTAGACAGGTAGTGTCCGGGAGGAAATACTTCAATTTTTGTACAAATTCCTTCCAGCGCTTTTAATTCGGAAGCCACATAGAATGTACCGTTTTGATCCCAGCCTATGTAGAGCGGTATAATCCCCATATGATCTCTGGCAATAAAATATTCATCCTTTTCAGTATCATAAATGGCAAAGCCAAAAATACCATTCATTTCATCAACAAAATCCACACCTTTGCTTTGATATAATGCCAAAATTACTTCGCAGTCGCTTTCGGTTTGAAATTGATAGTTCGGAAACTGTTTCCGAAGCATTCGGTGATTGTATATTTCGCCGTTGGCTGCCAGCACAAATCTTTGATCCTCACTATACAGGGGTTGCTTTCCCGAAGCCGGATCAACAATAGCCAGACGTTCATGAGCCAGAATTGCCTTTTCGTTACTGAAAATACCACTCCAATCCGGACCTCGATGTCTGATTTTTTTTGCCATTTTCAAAAGTTGAGGCCTTAAGTCTTCTGCTTTTTGTTTGAGTTCAAATGCACATACTATTCCACACATATTACTTTATTTTTACAACACAAATATGATTTTTATATTCAAACTTAAAAACATAAATGAAAATATACTTACATTTTAAAACAATAAATTTATTATTTATTTTAAAATGAAATTTAATTATTTACTAAAAGCTAAGATTTCTAACAGTTGTTGATTTTTGAGTTTTAACTTTGTTTTAAACTAATTTTTAAAAATTTGCGTTTATATTTAACAAAAAATCATATGATGAGAAAGACACTTTCCTTGTTTACTACAATTACTTTGTTATTATTTTCCTGTAATTTTTTTGGACAAAATTTTAAAGATTTGGATGCCAGTCCAATGGACATTGCTGCTTTTCCACTTAGTCACAATATCTCGGACAAGCTGGTAAGAGTAATGTACAGCAGGCCACAACTTAAAGGAAGAACCGTAGCTTCACTTACTCCATCAGGAAAAGTATGGAGAACCGGAGCTAATGAAGCTACCGAAATTACGTTTTACAAAAATGTAACCTTTGGTTCAAAAGTTGTATCAGCAGGAACCTACACTTTATTTACCATACCGGGAGAAAAGGAATGGACAGTAATTTTAAATAGTGATTTGAATATTTGGGGAGCTTATGATTACAATAGCAAAAATGATGTCGCTCGGATTGTTGTTCCCTTAACTTATGATGAAAATGAACTGGAAGCCTTTTCTATGGCTTTCAACACTGAAGGCACTTTATTTTTAGGCTGGGGAAATTTAAGGGTAGCTATCCCTATAAAAGAAAATTAAGCTTTAAAGTCACACCTTTGTCAGGGTATATTTAAGTATTTATGCGTCTGCAACGATACTTTCCATTTCGGATTTTGCATTACATAATCTACTATCAATGGTATAGCTTGTTCACGTCGACTCCATTCGGGTTGTAAATATAAAATACAATCGTCAGTAACTTTTGCGGCTTGTTCTTCTGCGAATTTAAAATCGTCTTTGTTATAGACTATTATTTTAAGTTCGTTTGCTTTTTTATATATTTCTTGCGTTGGAAGTTTACGTTTTTTTGGCGATAGGCAAATCCAGTCCCATTGCCCCGTTAACTTATATGCCCCAGAGGTTTCTATATGAATTTTTAATCCTTTTTCTCGTAAAAGTTTCGTTAGCGGCTGCATATTCCACATCAGTGGTTCTCCACCGGTAATTACAATGGTGTCACTATAACTTGAAGCACTTTCCACAATTTTGGTTATCTCTGTTGGTGGGTGAAGTGCTGCATTCCAACTTTCTTTAACATCACACCAATGACAACCTACATCACATCCTCCTACTCTAATAAAATACGCAGCCGTTCCTTTGTGGTATCCTTCGCCTTGAATCGTATAAAATGCTTCCATTAGAGGCAGCATTTCTCCTTTATCAACCCGTTGTTTTACTTCTAATTTCATGAAGGGCAAAGATAAACATTAAGTTGTAAAGCAAGCGCATTAAAATTTCAAGAATTTAGCTAAATATACACCTACTCATACAGATTATTGAAATATTTTTAAGCTGTATTAAAGCAAGATTAGTATTTTTATAAAAAAATTAAAAATGAGTAAAAAAGATGCGTTCTTCAATATAATAAAACAAGGCTATACCACTAAAGGAGATGCCATTACGGTTGGCGCAGCTATGCTTGACGGAGAAACGCTAACCGGTGCCCATGTAAAAATCCCTTTAAAAACCATGAACCGGCACGGATTAATTGCCGGTGCAACAGGAACAGGAAAAACAAAATCTCTACAGGTACTTGCCGAAAATTTAAGCGAAAAAGGTATTCCCGTTTTGCTCATGGATGTAAAAGGCGACTTAAGCGGTTTGGCTCAACCCAGTCCAGGAAATCCAAAAATTGATGAACGTCATGCTCAAATTGGACTTCCCTTTGAACCCAAATCCTTTCCGGTGGAAATTTTAACCCTATCCGAACAGAGCGGTGTTCGACTGCGTGCAACCGTGAGCGAGTTTGGTCCGGTTTTACTCTCTAGGATTTTAGATTTATCTGAAGCCCAATCGGGAGTAGTTGCTGTAATTTTCAAGTATTGTGATGACCATAAACTCCCTTTACTGGATTTAAAAGATTTTAAAAAAATATTGCAATTTGCCACCGTAGAAGGCAAAAAAGAATTTGAAGAAGCTTACGGCCGAATTTCCACTGCTTCAACCGGGGCTATTCTTAGAAAAATTATTGAATTGGAGCAACAAGGAGCCGAACTTTTCTTTGGAGAAACTTCTTTTGACGTAAACGACCTTCTCCGTGTTGATAAAAACGGAAGAGGCTACATAAACATCATTAGGCTAACAGACATTCAAGACCGACCCAAGTTGTTTTCTACTTTCATGTTAAGTTTATTGGCCGAAATTTATGATACTTTTCCAGAGCAAGGTGATTCGGGGAAACCGGAGCTTGTTCTTTTTATTGATGAAGCTCATCTTATTTTTGATGAAGCTTCAAAAGCTCTATTAAATCAAATAGAAAGTATTGTAAAATTAATACGGAGTAAAGGCGTTGGCTTATACTTTGTTACCCAAACCCCAACCGATGTTCCGGAAAGTGTCTTAAGCCAGCTGGGATTAAAAATCCAACATGCTTTACGAGCCTTTACCGCAAAAGACCGAAAGGCCATAAAACTTACGGCACAAAACTATCCGGATACCGAATATTATGATACCACAAAAGTATTAACCTCATTAGGTATCGGAGAAGCTCTTGTTTCGGCACTGGACGAAAAAGGTCGTCCTACTCCACTGGCGGCAACCCTAATGCGTGCTCCAATGAGCCGAATGGACATTCTGACCCCGGAAGAACTGAACGCTTTATTCACAACTTCTGATTTAGTAAAAAAGTACAATTCAGTTATAGACAGAGAAAGTGCTTATGAACTCCTAAATCAAAAAATTGATCGTGCACAAGCCGAAGAAGCGAAAGAAAAGGCTCGGGAAGAACAAGAAAAGCTTAAAAAAGCCCAATCTAAACAACAAACCAGTACCAGAAGTCGTTCCAGCACACGAATGAATCCTGTAGTTAAGGTTTTGACAAGCGCTACTTTTATTCGAAGTGTTTTTGGTGTTTTGTCTAAAGTGATGAAGAAATAAACCTAATAAAAAATTAAATCTATATGAAAAAAACAATTCTCCTACTTGCTTTATTATTGTCTTTTTTAAGCTGTAAAAAAGAACCCAATCCTTATGAAATTAATAAACAAAATATAGGTTTATTGACAGACTCCACCCAAGTAAAAGACTTAAAGACCGTTTTTGAAAAAGACTCTGTGGTTTTTACTCATCCCAATAAATTTAATCCTAGTTTTACGGTAACCGTTTTTGATACTTCAGGAAAAAAATTACTGGAATTAACGCCGTTACATTTTAAAGATTCAACCTCGGTAATAGAGTCTATTCAAATTATAGACAGTAAATTTAAAACCAAAAAAGGGGTAAATACACGTAGCACATTCCAGGACATTGATGAAAACTATACCATTTCCCGTATAGATAACTTAATAAACTCGGTAGTGATTTCCGTAAACGAACTAAATGCCTCATTTACCATAGATAAAAAAGAATTACCTTCAAACACCAGGTTTGACAGAGATTTACAAATTGACGCAACCATGATTCCCGATCAAGCAAAAATTAAGTATTTTATGCTTCACTGGAATTGATATTTTAAACAAAAACATATAGTAAACACACTTCATGAAACCC
This sequence comes from Flavobacteriaceae bacterium, assembly GCA_035654775.1. Classification (GTDB taxonomy): domain Bacteria; phylum Bacteroidota; class Bacteroidia; order Flavobacteriales; family Flavobacteriaceae; genus HKST-UBA85. The sequence continues at coordinate 19,810 of DASRWB010000065.1, forward strand.
TACACTGTACAAAAAAATCCGTTTATAGTACCTACAACAGATGGAAAAACAATAAAAGAATACTTTGGTATAGCTTCTACTAACAGTAAGAATATAAGTATTGCCTATATGGTAGCTCCTGCGGGTTGGAGCGAACCTTTTCAAACTCCAACTTTTGACGAGTACACTTTGGTAATAAAAGGAAAAAAACAATTTACTATAAATGGAGAAATACTTATACTTGAAGCCGGACAATCAATTAAAGTAAACAAAAACACGCGTGTACAATATTCCAATCCTTTTGAAGAACCTTGTGAATATATTGCTGTTTGCTTGCCGGCATTTTCTGTAAATGATGTAAATAGAGAAGACTAAATGAAAACTGTTATTTATGCACTTATTGGAGGTTTTATAAACGGTATGGGGTTTATTTCTAAAAAAACTGCAGCCAAACTTGCGCTAAAACTTTTTACAACACCCATGAAAGGGTTTATAAAAAAGGAGCAGTTAGCTTTTTTAGACACTGCTTTTAAAGAAGAATTCAACTACAAACACCATAGTATAATTACCTATCGCTGGCCTGGAAAGGGAAAAACGGTTTTACTGATACATGGCTGGGAAAGCAATTCAGCAAGGTGGAAAAATTTAGTATTACGCCTAAAAAACCAAAACTACAATATTATTGCACTGGACGCTCCGGCACACGGCAATTCCAGTGGAAAACAATTTACGGCCGTATTGTATGCAGAATATATAAATGTAGTTGCCGCCCGTTTTAATCCCAACATTATTATCGCTCACTCGGTAGGTGCTATGTCTGCCACTTTTGCTTTAGAAAAATATTCCTATCCAAATATGGCTAAGCTAATCCTGCTGGGATCACCTTCAGAATTTAAGGACATTCTGGTGCGATATACCCAAACACTGTACCTAAACAAAAGAGTAAGTAAAGCTTTAGAGGAACTTATTCAAACCAAATTCAATAAAAAAATAGACGAATTTTCAACTGCAAAAACCAGCCATCAATTGAGAATAGACGGCCTACTTTTTCACGATAAGCTGGACACTGTAATTCCATATCAAGATGCCGTAACGATAAACACACATTTCAAAAACAGCAAATTAATAAGCACCGAAGGATTAGGACACTCGCTGGATCACAAAGAAGTGTATGAACACATTGAAGAGTTTATTGAAATATAAAAAATATGGACCATTCACCTAAAAGACTCAATAAATTTTTAAGCGAAATAGGCTATTGCTCTAGAAGAGCTGCAGATAAACTTATTGATGAAGGCAGAGTTACCATAAACCGGCGTCCGGCAGAAATGGGCGCAAAAGTAACCGCGCAAGATACCATTGAAGTAGATGGAAAACCGGTTAAAAACTCAAAAAATGAATTCACCTACCTAGCCTTTAACAAACCTGTGGGCGTTGTTTGCACCACAGACACGCGCGTAGAAAAAAACAACATTATAGACTACATCAACTATCACAAACGCATTTTCCCAATTGGACGGCTTGATAAACCCAGTGAAGGCCTTATACTCCTTACCGATGATGGAGATATCGTGAACAAAATTTTGCGCGCCAGCAACAACCACGAAAAAGAATATATAGTAACTGTTGACAAGCCTATTTCGCAAACTTTTCTGGAACGCATGTCAAATGGTGTTCCTATTTTAGATACAGTAACCAAAAAATGTCATATAGAAAAATTAGATTCGCATACATTTAAAATTATTTTGACTCAAGGATTAAACCGACAAATTCGTAGAATGTGTGAGTATTTGGATTACGAAGTTCAAACCTTGAAGCGCATTCGTATTATGAACATAAAATTAGATGTTCCTGTTGGCAAATACAGGGAATTGACAGCCAGCGAACTATCGGAACTAAACCGGCTTTTAAAGAATTCATCAAAAACCTCCATTGCAAACCAAAAAATTAACGATTAACTTCATCTTTCTTTAAAACTTTTATCTTTTTTATCCTGAAAAGAATTAAAAACTTATTTTTATATAAATTTATATTCGTACACTTATGACACAGATTCCTCCTTTTCACATTGCCATTCCGGTACACAATCTAGAAGAATGTCGTACATTTTACCGAGATATTTTAGGGTGCGAAGAAGGAAGAAGCAGCGACCATTGGGTAGATTTTAATTTCTTTGGGCATCAACTGGTGATTCACTACAAAGAAAAATCTACTGCTGAAGAAGCCACCAATGCAGTTGACGGAAAACAAGTTCCTGTACCGCATTACGGTGTGGTTTTACCCTGGAAAACCTTTTATACTTTTGCAGAAACTTTGAAAGCTAAAGGCATTGGATTTATCATTGAACCCTACACCCGATTTAAAGGCTTAGTTGGTGAACAAGCCACTATGTTTTTTAAGGACCCTGCTGGAAATGCTTTAGAGTTTAAAGCGTTTAAAGACCTTAGCCAGCTTTTTGCGAAATAATTTTTTCTTTCATATAAAAAGGCAAATAAATCAACAAAAACAAAGGAATAATTAATAGCTGTGTAGTTATTAAATAATACGGCCAGTCTCCAAAGTAATCTAATAACGAAGCACTTTTAGGTTTTTCGTTTAAGTAAAAATAGTTTGCGTTAAGTATGGCGTTTATAATAACCACAAACAACACATAGATTTGCAAGGCTAAAAACGATTTAAAAACACTCTTTAGTTTGGGTTTGTAATTTAACACAAAGGTTGCATACCCTATGACCACCAACAATCCCAAATGAACCACCCAATACCTAAAATAATCAAAACTGGGAAAACCTTCGGCGATATCCGGAGTGATTACGCCTTGGGTGGTTCCAGCAATAATCCAGAAGAATAAAATTTCATACATCCAAAATTTTTTGTACATAGTAAAAACAGGAATGAGCAAGGCTAGCAAACTGCATAAATACAAAGGCAAATCTGAAGAAATGTTATAGTTTCCGGTAGCCATTTTATGAAGATGAAAAACTACAACTACAGTGGATATAAAAAATCCCAGTCCGTTGAATATCCTTTCTTTCTTTTTAACAGAAAAGGTATTCTTTGCTTTTAGAATCAAGACATACCCAAAAAACAAGGCACAAATCACAGGCACCAGATGCTCAAAACTCCCTATTTGTACACGGCAGAACAACACTTTGCAAAGCTAGTTATGTCTTTCTCTTGCAAGTAATGTATTTTTAAGCAACATAGCAATTGTCATTGGACCAACACCACCGGGAACCGGAGTAATATAGCTGGCTTTTTTACTTACGTTTTCAAAATCTACATCACCGGTAATAATGTAGCCTTTTGGGTTATTTTCGTCAACTACTCGGGTAATGCCTACGTCAATTACAACGGCATCGTCTTTTACCATTTCGGCTTTTAAAAAACCAGGAACGCCCAAAGCCGTAATAATAATATCGGCTTGTGATGTAATTTGGGTTATGTTTTTTGTGTGGCTATGTGTAAGTGTTACGGTTGAATTTCCGGGGAAGCCTTTTCTTCCCATTAAAATACTCATGGGTCTTCCTACTATATGAGATCGTCCAATAACCACGGTATGCTTTCCTTGGGTTTGCACGCCATACCTGTCTAGAAGTTCTAAAATACCAAAAGGCGTTGCCGGTATAAATGTGCTCATATCTAATGCCATTTTGCCAAAATTGGTAGGATGAAACCCATCAACATCTTTATCAGGGTCTACAGCCAAAAGTACTTTTTGTGTGTCAATTTGTTTAGGCAATGGCAACTGAACGATAAAACCGTCTATATCCGGATTTTCATTTAATTCTTGAATTTTATCCAGCAGTTCAATTTCGCTTGTCGTATTAGACATTCGTATCAATGTAGAATCAAACCCAACACGTTCACAGGCTTTAACTTTGCTGGCCACATAAGTTAAACTTGCACCATCATTACCCACGATGATAGCGGCAAGATGAGGCACCTTTTCTCCTTTAGCTTTCATTCGTTTAACCTCAGCAGCAATTTCATTCTTAATGTCGTTGCTTATTTTTCTACCGTCTAAAATTGTCATTAGGGTGTTTGTTATTTTTTGGCGTAATATAAAGTTCTTATTTTACTCTTTCAAAATTGCCTTGTTACGCGATGATTTGTAGTAACAAGATGTTAAATTAACTAAAAAAAATATGAGTTACCTCATGTTTTTCATCATTTGCATCATTTGTTTTCCTTTGCCGCCTTGCATCATTTTCATCATTTTGCTCATTTGATCAAACTGCTTCAGCAATTGGTTTACTTCTTGAACTGATGTTCCTGAGCCTTTGCCTATTCTTTTCTTTCTGCTGGCGTTAATGATTGACGGATTGCTGCGTTCTTTTGGTGTCATGGAATGAATAATGGCTTCAATTCCTTTGAATGCGTCGTCATCAATATCAATATTTTTCATCATTTTTCCGGCTCCGGGAAGCATTCCTACCAAATCTTTCATACTACCCATTTTCTTAATCTGCTGAATTTGTTTCAGAAAATCATCAAATCCAAACTGGTTTTTGGCTATTTTCTTTTGGAGTTTTCTTGCTTCTTCTTCATCATATTGTTCCTGAGCGCGTTCTACCAGTGATACCACATCGCCCATTCCCAAAATTCTGTCGGCCATACGTGAAGGATGAAATACATCAATTGCATCCATTTTTTCGCCTGTACCTATAAATTTAATGGGCTTATTTACTACAGATTTTATTGATAAGGCTGCTCCACCGCGCGTGTCTCCGTCCAGTTTTGTAAGTATTACTCCGTCAAAATTTAATACATCGTTAAAGGCTTTTGCAGTATTTACAGCATCTTGACCGGTCATGGCGTCAACCACGAAAAGGGTTTCTTGAGGTTGGATTGCCTGATGGATATTGGATATTTCTTTCATCATGACCTCATCGATTGCCAATCGACCTGCCGTATCAATAATTACCACATTAAATCCATTGGCTTTTGCATAGGCAATACCGGCTTGTGCAATGGCTACTGGGTCGTTATTTCCTTTGTCGCTAAAAACCTCAACATTGATTTGCTCTCCCACAACATGCAACTGGTCTATTGCTGCCGGACGATAAACGTCACAGGCTACCAGCAGTGGTTTTTTCGTTTTCTTGGTTTTTAAGTAATTAGCCAGTTTCCCCGAGAAAGTAGTTTTCCCTGAACCTTGTAGTCCGGACATTAGGATGACACTTGGTGTTGCTGACAGGTTAATACCTGCCGTTTCGCCGCCCATCAGCTGAGTGAGTTCGTCTTTTACAAGTTTGACCATTAATTGGCCGGGTTGTAATGTAGTTAATACATTCTGTCCTAAGGCTTTTTCTTTAACGGTATTGGTAAAATCTTTGGCGATTTTAAAATTTACATCGGCATCGAGCAAGGCACGACGAACTTCTTTTAAGGTTTCGGCTACGTTAACCTCGGTAATACTTCCATGTCCTTTTAAAACATGTAATGCCTTATCTAACTTATCACTTAAATTATTAAACATATGTTTTTTACGCTTTTTTTAAGAAGTGCAAATTTAAGTATTTGAAGTGTATTATGCGAATGTTAGCAATAATAATATGACGAAAAAAAAGCTATTCAAAATGAATAGCTTTTACTAAAATAGGAATAGTTTACGAAGTTTTTGCTATTAATCTATGAACTGTTCCTAAATCAACCTAATTACTGATGTTTTTATTGTTTTTCAAAAGTTAAATAGTCTGTTCCACCATTTCCACCACTTATGTGTATAAGTTCTATCTTGGTGGAAGAATGACTAATGATGTGCCAATCCTCACTTAATTCATTGAAATTAGCCGGCGAGGCAAAAAAGATATTAAAATCTACATCACTACTACTATCATCATTACTACTTCCATTGGTTACCGACCAAGTGCCTGTGATGGTGTTTGTTCCATTTACTGCCGTTAAAACACCACCATTACCAAAGGTAAATGTATACCCATTAAAATGGTTAGTTTCATCACTGTCTGTATCAAAAAAATAAGTAATCGTCCAATTTCCTGACTGGGCAATGCTAACCACTTGTTGTTGATTTACATTGGTATTAAACCCATCATCATCATCGCTTGTTGAACAAGTTGAAGAAATTAAGGAGAAGGATACCAATACTAAAAGTGCGATTTTAAATGTTGTTTTCATGTTTTTTAATTTTAAGTTTATCGTTGTTTAAATTCTTTCAAAGACTAAGAAATCTTCTGTGCCATCGCCTCCACTTAAGTCGTAGAGTTCTATTCTATTTGTTTGTAAATCTATAACCAGCCAATCGTCATTAAACTCATTAAACGGTGATTGAGACCCAAAGTCCAATATTAACTTTAAATCGTCGTTACTGTTTAAAAAAGCATTCCAAGTACCATTAAATATATTAGCGCCACCATCAGAAGCCACTACTGAACCGTTTGCATCAAACGTTAAAGAGTAATTGGCATAAATACTTGTGTCATTATCGCCACTATCTATATAAGAAGCTACAATCCAAGTGCCTTCTACAATAATGGCTTCAAGATCTTCGACCGATCCTGAGGTTGAACAATCTTGAACCGTTAATCCTATCTCAAAAATTTGGAAATTACCCTCATTATCTTCAATTCTTAAATAAAGTGTTTGAGGGTTAGTACTGTTTACATAGGCTGAAGCTACCGGTAAGGCATTTATATTGCTCTCAGCATCGATTAATGATTCATGGAAAGACGGGAAGTACGTTGCTGTACAGGTTACCGCACCTAATATTTCAGTTTCCAAATCAAAAGTAGTAGAACCATCTATCACCGCATCATCGCATTTTACAATAGCTATATTGCCAAAACAATCAAAAGGTGAATTGGTGTTACAGCTTTGTTCCAAAACCATATTATTGGCATCCATTTGCAACTCAAGACGGTCACTTTGACAGTTAATAACTGCCCAACTACCATTGATAACCTGGATATTAGGTAATGCAATACCATCTATTAGAATATTAACTTCACCATTAGTACTTTGTGAAGTAGACCAAGAGCCGTTAACGATTTCTCCTGCATTGGTAACTACCAGTTCTTGATTGCTATTAAAGTTTAATGTAAATGAAATTAAATCGTTAGAACTATTAAAACTTACTACTTGCCAGATACATTCTTGTAAATATTGGTTTACTTCTTCTTGAGAGCACTGTGCATTTATTCCACACTCCAAACGTTCGAAACGCAATCTGTCTTCTAAATTTCTAAAATCGAGTTTAAATTCTTCATCATGCTCCTCAATTTCATGAAGTATCCAGTTGTTATTGTTAAAGTCCGGCAAGTCCGGAATATTTAAGCTTATGTGTATCCCTACTGCAGTTAACAACTCCCAAGTGCCGGAAACTGTTGCGCCACCACTTGTAACTTGAACAGTTCCATTTGCATTAAAGGTAAATACATAGTTTATATACTGATTTTCTAAATCTACATCATCAATTTCTAAAACATCTACCGTCCAGATACAATCTGTAAGTAAATGCACAAAATCGGGTACAGGTATATCGTTATTGTTATCGTCTCCATAGTCATAATCATCATCTTCATCACAGCTTCCATCTGCATTATTGATAGCTGTAATTAGTTCGTTATTATTATTAACTTCTATGGTGGTACCGTCTGCCAACAACAGGTTCACCGGAAAATTAATACTGGCAAGTACACCACCTTGAAGATTTCCTATGAAGCTGAATAGCTGCGCGTCGGTTTCAATGGTTACGGTATCAATCACCTGAAAATCGGCATTGTAAACTGAAATGGTAAAAGGGTATACAAAATCTATGCATTCAATATCATCATCATCTTCATTTTCTCCAAAACACTCTTGTGCTAACTCTTCTAATTGCGCATAGCTATCAATATTTATTTGTGAATAATCACTTAATATAATAGTAATTGGAAACTGAATTTCTACAACGTCATCGTCATCATCAAACTCATTAAAAATAGCTTCAATTACATTGTAGTCTTCTTCTGAATCTATAGTTATTTCTATGCCATTAACTATTACTGTTACCGGCAATTCAATAGATAAGCAATTGGCTTCGTATAAAATATTGTCTATTGAGCCATCTCTGCTTGCTGTATTTTGCATTGCTACAGCCAGACTGGAACCTGCGATTATAGTTTCCTCATTATTAGGCTGTGTAATTTCGGTTACTTCGTCTTGACAAGACATAACCGAGATCAAAGTAAAAAGAATTAAAATAAAAGAGAACTTAAAGGTTTTCATGGTATTTGTTTTTTAAATTCATCTATAAAACAGATGAGAGTAAAAAACTCCTACCCTTACTCAATCTTTTTTTTAAATTTACTTAAAATTATTAGCTACTGCCATGCCAAAACCTTTGAAGGAAACTATTTGCGAGGAGTCCATATTTACTGCGTTATTTAATAAATATGCTGAAGATTTATACCATTTTTTACACTACAAATTTGGCGAGCAACTTAACCCCAAAGACAAGGTACAGGAAGCTTTTATAAAGTTATGGGAGAATTGTGCCAAAACATCTCCTGATAAAGCAAAGTCATTTTTATTTACCATTGCAAACAATTTAATGCTTAATGAAGCTGCCCATAGAAAAGTAGTTCTTAAATACGCTTCTACAAAACCAAAATTTTACACAAACGAAACACCGGAATTCGCACTTCGCGAAAAAGAGTATATGGAAAAACTCCAAAAGGCATTGGCGAATTTAACGGACGCTCAACGCACTGCTTTTTTACTAAATAGAGTTGAAGGAAAAAAATTTAAGGAAATTGCTTCCCTGTTGGACATTTCTGTAAAGGCTGTAGAAAAACGCATATATGGTGCTTTAACAAAATTAAGAAATGAAATAAATGGCATTTAAAAAAGCAGGTAGGAGTTTTTGTATTTAAACTGTTATATAACTGAAACCAAAAAAAATGAAAAGAGAATACCTAATAAAAAAATGGCTCAATAATGAGTTGACTCCACAAGAGTTTGAAGCCTTCAAACAACTTGAAGATTACAAGTCATTGATGCAATTGACTAGCGGTCTGCAAGCCTTTAAGCCCGAATATTTTCACACTAAAAGTGAGCTAGAAAAGGTGTTACAGACTATTAATAAATCTAAAAAACAACGCAGGTGGTTGCAACCGCTTTTGCGCATAGCCGCTGTTTTGATTATAGGTTTCAGCATATACTTTTACACAAGCAGTTTAGACACCACCATTTCTACACTTGCCGCAAATAAAACCGCCATTACCCTACCCGATTATTCCAGTGTAAACTTAAATGCACAGTCAACTTTAGTTTATAACAAAAAAAACTGGAAAGAGAACCGTAAAATTTCATTAGAAGGTGAAGCCTATTTTAAAGTTGCCAAAGGCTCAACCTTTGATGTAGTTACACCATACGGTACAGTAAGTGTTTTAGGAACCCAGTTTAATGTGAAACAGCGTGATTCATACTTTGAAGTTATTTGCTACGAAGGACTCGTAAGCGTTTCTTATAAAAACTCGGAAACCAAATTGCATCCCGGTAATCGATTTTTGATGATGCATGGGGAAATAATGGCTACTGAAAAAGAAAACAACAACAGTCCTTCGTGGGTAAATAACGTAAGCACCTTTAAAAGCATTCCGCTAACTTATGTACTAGACGAATTGGAGCGACAATTTAATGTGAGTATTAACGACAAAGAAGTAGATGGCGCACAATTGTTTACCGGAAGCTTTGCGCACGAAAATTTAGACCTCGCACTAAAATCTGTTACTTTACCGTTTGGTTTAACATACCAAATAGAAAACAACACTATCCTCCTAAAACGTGAATAAAAAACATACTTTATGTAGTATTTTCACCTTAATTTTTGCATGCTGTTTAACTTTTTCACAAACAGCGCAAGAACCCAAACCACTTATTGAAATTTTAAAAACGCTTGAGGTGCGTTATGCTATTTCATTTTCTTATGCTGATGAGACCATAAGCAACATTAAGGCCGCAACTCCTTTACAAACACTATCCTTAACAGAAGCCTTAGCCTTTTTAACCCAACAAACGCATTTAGAATTCAGATTATTAAGTTCAAACTTTGTAGCTATCACGGGTGTTCAAAACTCAGACCAAACAGGATTTAAACTGCAAGAGCTTCAGGAAGTTATCGTATCCAATTATTTAACAAAAGGGATTTTAAGAAACAACGACGGTAGTATCACCCTTAAGCCCAAAAATTTTGATATTCTTCCCGGATTAATTGAGCCCGATGTACTGCAAACAGTCCAGGCTTTACCGGGCATTGTTAGTGTTGATGAAACGATTTCAAACATCAACATTCGTGGAGGCACACACGATCAAAACTTACTGCTGTGGGACGGTATTAAAATGTACCAATCCGGACATTTTTTTGGACTTATTTCAGCATTTAGTCCTTATTTAACCACTCATGTAGATGTATCTAAAAACGGAACAAGCGCAAGGTATGGCGATGGTGTTTCAGGTATTATTGATATGCAAAACTCGAATGAAATTAACAATATGTTTACCAGCGGATTAGGCCTTAACCTGCTAAATGTAGATGGGTTCGTAAAAGTACCCCTAAAAAAAAACATCGAGTTACAACTATCGGCAAGGCGATCTGTTACAGATTTACTTACAACTCCAACCTACAATCAGTATTTTAAACGCATCTTTCAAGACACTGATTTAACCAATAACCAAGATAATACCAACAACACCCTAAGTAAAGATGAACGTTTCTATTTTTATGACACGTCTGTCAAGCTATTATTTGATGTCACAACAAAAGACAAACTACGTTTGAATTTTTTGCTGATAAACAACAATATAGATTACCAAGAGGAATCCACTATAAACAATGTAGAAGCTGCCTCAAATAGTTATTTAAATCAAAATAATATTGCCGGTGGTTTTCAATACATCCGTACGTGGAATTCAAAGTTGACTTCTCATTTACATCTTTATGGTACAAAGTACGATTTACATGCAATAAATTACGATGTCTTTAACGACCAAAGATTAATTCAAGAAAATAAAGTCATTGAATATGCCCTGAAGTTTGATACAGGTTATGAACTCACAAGCAATCTAAAACTCACTTCCGGATATCAACTTTTTGAAACAGGAATAAGCAACCTTGAAGATGTAAACAATCCTGAATTTAGAAGTTTTATTAAAAAAGTACTACGGACACATGCAGGTTTTTCTGAGTTAAAATTCTTGTCCAGCAACTCCAACACCCACATAAAAGCCGGCGTAAGAACAAACTATATAGAAAAGTTTAAAAAAATATGGATTGAACCCAGGCTAAGTTTTAGCCAGCGTTTTTTAACTCATTTTCGCATAGAACTTTTAGGCGAATTTAAAAGCCAAACCACGTCACAAATCATTGACCTTCAAAACGATTTTTTAGGTATTGAAAAACGTCGTTGGATACTTTCAAACAATGAAAATATCCCCGTAATTGAAAGCAAACAGGGATCCTTAGGAATACATTATACCCAAAATAAGTGGCTTGTAAGTGCAGAAGGATATTACAAGAAAGTTGAAGGTATTACATCACGAAGCCAAGGCTTTCAAAACCAATATCAATTTGTAAACGACATCGGAAATTTTACGGTCACAGGCTTGGATATACTTATCAATAAAAGATTTCAACATTTTAGCACCTGGTTAAGTTACTCTTTTAGTGACAACTATTACAATTTTTCATTTTTAAACAATAACGAATCGTTTCCAAACAATGTCAATATTAAGCACGCGTTGAACTTTGGACTTACCCATACTATTGACCAATTAAAACTAGCTGCCGGAGTTCATTGGCATTCCGGTAAACCCTACACTACTCCCAATCCAAATGAACCTGTGAAAGACAACAACGTGCAATACAATGCTCCAAACAGCAGTAGTTTAGCTAATTATTTTAGGGCCGATATTTCAGCTACATACACATTTCATTTAGGAAACAGTACAAAAGCTCAGGCTGGGCTTTCTATATGGAACATTACCAACAAAAAAAATATACTAAACACATACTACGTAGTAGAAAACGATAATGCAATAAGGGTTGATAATGTTTCACTAGGTTTTACTCCCAATGCCAGTTTAAGACTGAATTTTTAATACTTGACTTTCTAAAAAAAATAACCGTAATTCGTTATTAATAAATTTCATTAAAAACGGATACAGTATACTCAATTACAAAAATCTTTAGAAATTTGCATCAAACCTATTTACAACTCGCCATAGAGGAAGCCCAAAAAAGTTATGCCGAAGGTGGTATTCCCATTGGTTCCGTATTAGTGTATAACAATAATATTATTGGCCGCGGACATAACAAACGGGCACAACAAGGCAGTGTGATTTTACATGGTGAAATGGATGCACTGGAAAATGCAGGCAGACTTCCGGCATCGGTTTATAAAAAAAGCATCTTGTACACTACACTTTCACCCTGCGCCATGTGCTCAGGAACTATTTTACTGTATGGTATTCCAAAAGTTGTAATAGGCGAAAATGAAACTTTTTTGGGTGAAGAAGCCTTATTGAAAACCAGAGGCGTAGAAGTTATTGTATTAAACAACAACACGTGTAAAACATTGATGCAGCAGTTTATAAAAGAAAATCCTGCTTTGTGGAATGAAGATATTGGCAGCTAGTGCTACATCCGTTCCGGCATTTGTATCCCTAATAGGCTAAAGGCTTTTTTTGCCGTATTCCCTACAACACGACACAAACTCACCCGAAACTGTATTTCACATTCTTTAGCTGCTCCTAAAATGGGAACATTTTGGTAAAAAGAGTTAAAGGCTTTTACCAAATCATAGGTATAGTTGGCTATTAGTGCCGGACTGTATTGTGATGCCGCATTTTGAACGACTTCGGGAAAAAGCTGTATCTGCTTTATAAGTTCTTTTTCCTTTTCGTGAAGTATTCCTTCAAAAGACACCTGAACTAAAGTTGCGGTTGCTGCTTTTCTGAGAATGGACTGTATTCTGGCATAGGTATACTGAATAAATGGCCCGGTATTTCCTTGAAAATCTACAGATTCTTTAGGGTCAAACAAAATGCGTTTTTTAGGGTCTACTTTTAAAATAAAATATTTGAGCGCACCAAGTCCAATGGTTTTATAAATTTCTTTTTTTTCTACTTGCGTAAAAGTATCTAATTTTCCCAACTCTTTTGAAATAGCTTCTGCTGTTTGTGTCATTTCCGTTATCAAATCGTCTGCATCAACTACCGTACCTTCACGACTTTTCATTTTTCCGCTTGGTAAATCTACCATACCGTAGCTTAAATGATATAAATTTTCGGCCCAGTCAAAGCCCAGTTTATTTAAAATTAAAAACAATACTTTAAAGTGGTAATCTTGTTCGTTGCCGACGGTATAGACCATTCCACCTACATCGGGATAATCTTTAATACGCTGAATGGCAGTTCCAATATCTTGGGTCATGTATACGGCAGTACCATCGGCACGTTGTACGATTTTTTCATCCAGTCCGTCTGTGGTTAAATCACACCAAACCGAACCGTCTTCTTTTTTATAAAAAACTTCTTTTTCCAAACCCTGAGCAACCAATTCCTTGCCCAGCAAATAGGTATCACTTTCGTAATACAAACAATCAAAATCTACACCCAAATTTTTGTAGGTTTCATTAAAACCGTCATATACCCAGCCATTCATCAATTTCCACAGCGCTACGGTTTCTTCATCGCCGGCTTCCCATTTACGCAACATTTCCTGTGCTTCCAGTAGAATTGGCGCTTGTTTTTTGGCTTCTTCTTCGGCAAAATCTTTAGCTATAAGCTGTTGTATTTCCTTTTTGTATTCTTCATCGAATTTTACATAATACTTTCCCACCAGTTTGTCACCTTTTAATCCGGTAGATTCCGGAGTTTCACCATTGCCGTAACGTTTCCAGGCCAGCATACTTTTGCAAATATGTATGCCTCTGTCGTTAATAATCTGGGTTTTATAAACCTTTTTTCCGGAAGCTTTTAAAATTTCGGCCACACTATATCCCAGCAAATTATTTCTTATATGTCCCAAATGTAAAGGCTTGTTTGTGTTAGGTGAGGAATATTCTACCATAACCGCTTTCCGATTTGGTATTATTTCCGTAAAGCCATAATTTGATGTTTGACTAATCTCCTGAAAAGCCTGAAGAAAATAAGCGTCGCTTAGTTCGATATTTAAAAAGCCTTTAACAACATTGCAGGCTTTTACCATATCCAGTTTTGATGTCAAATGATTTCCAATGGTTTCCCCTATTTGTTGCGGATTTCCTTTAATAACGCTAAGCATTGGAAAAACAACAACCGTAATGTCTCCGGCAAATTCTTTTCGTGTAGCTTGAAATTCTACGGTTTCTAATTGTACTTTATAGTGAATTTTTACAGCATCGTTTACAGCGGCAAATAAAACGTCTTGAAGGCTCATGAATAGTGTATTATTAAGGCTGCAAAGATAAAACTTTTATTTTGGAGAATAGATTTAAAAAATTGAGGCTTTAAAAAAAGGTTTGCTTGTAAAAAAATTCTTAATCTTGTATTTAAGTTTAACCAAAAAAAGAACAGGTAAACCCTGAAAAAAGCGTATTTGCATTTCGTCGACAAAAGTGTATTTTTTCTATGATTTTTGCCGTTAATCGAAATGAAAAAAAGAGCTAAAAAACAGTATTCTCTTTTTGTCTAATTTTTTAGCATTAAAACGGATACATTAGTTTTTTACTTGTGTTTTTATAACTTTTGTTGAGTAAAGCTATTAAACTATAACCCCAAATTAATGTTTTATTTAAGCATACCGAACAATTGGTCTACTTTACGACATGCAGTTTTTCGTACAAAAAACGGCTTAAATAGTGACACTTTATTGAGGTTTTGTAACTAAACTGTATGAAAAAGCACTACGCTATTCTATTTCTACTACTGGCTTCCTTTGGCTTTTCTCAAACCAAAGAGATTGACAGTCTTACTATACAGCTAGCTTTCCAAAATCAAGATTCCAGTAAGGTAAACACTTCGCTTTACCTTGTTAAGGCATTGTACAACAACAATAATTATGACAAGGCCTTAAAGTTTATTAACGAAACCGAAAAACTGTCCACAGATTTAAACTACAATTATGGTCTTGCTGAAGGCATGTATTATAAGGCCTTAATTTATACCCACAAAAAAGATTACATCAATGCGATAAATACCTATAAAACTTCCAAGCAACTTTTTGAATTGCTCCGAGACACTTTAGGCATTGCCAAAATTAACAGCAAGTTGGGCATTATTGAAATTGAACGTGGAAATTACAAGGAAGGATTAAAATACGCACATTCGGCTATTAAAGAACTGGAAGAAAGAAATCTTCAAAATGAGCTCAGAGTTACCTATCAGAACCTAGCCAATGCCTATTATAACATAGGCGCTTTCCAGAAAGCCATAGAATATTATTCCAAGAACTTAACCTTGGAAGAAGAACTAAACAGCAACGCCGGAAAGTTTACCGCTTATAACAAGCTGGCCGAGTTATACTCTATGCAAAAAGAAAACCGAAAAGCCATAGACTATTACGAAAAAGCTTTAAGTCTTCCGTTTAGTAATACCGATTCTATTCGAAGTGAAATTTTGCCAAAACTAGGTAGCGAATATCTTCAGTTTAAAGATTACAACAAAGCCACTTCTTTACTTATAGAAGGATTGCAGTTAAACAGAGCGCAAAATAACTCGCATGGGTTGTTGCTTACGCTTAACAGTTTAGGAACTTTAAATTTTCAATTGCGAAATTTTAAAACTGCCGAAGCACAGCTTTTAGAAGCCAATGCCATTGCCGAAAAATTGCAGGATAACGAAGCGTTACTAGCCAACTACAAAAGCCTGAAAACGCTGGATTCCACGCTTAACCGCTTTAACAGCGCTTATGTGTGGCAGCGCAAATACTATGATTTAAAAACCAAATTAATACCGGTTAAAACTTCGGTTGATGAAGCGTTGCTTGAAACCGAAATAGGTACTGAACAACTTGTAGAAACAATTCCGCAAGAAACCAAACCGGCTAAAGCAGAAACCTCTCAAAAAAGTAACTTTTTAAACAGTGAAAACTTAAAAATTCTGTTTTACGTACTAATTTCCATTTTAGTTATAATTATGTTTATCATCGTGTTTGGCTTTTCCAAGAAAAATGCAACCCTAAAACAGTTACAGGATTTGGAAGATGAAAACAAAAAGCTAGAACTTCAAAACGAAGCCATTATAGAACAAACCAAACATCTAGAAGATGTGAACAAAGTAAAAGACAAGCTTTTCTCTATAGTTTCGCATGATTTAAAAGACTCGTTAACTTCTATTAACGGATTTATAGATTTATTAAAAGACGGATCATTATCGCAGCAGGAATTTGAAAAACTCATTCCGGAGCTTAGCGAAAATGCCAGCAATGCCTCTTTATTGCTATTCAATCTGTTAAACTGGTCTAAGTCTCAAATGCAGTCCTTAGAACCCAACCCAAGTCTATTTGATGTGCAAGAAGTTTTCGAGGAGAAATTAAAACTCTTAGACCAGCGATTTACGGCAAAAAACATCAATATTGTAGACCATACTTTACGCGATTTTGTTTATGCCGACAGAAGCATGCTGGAAATTATCGTTCAAAACCTACTTACCAATGCCTTGAAATTTACACGGCCCGGCGGTACCATAACCGTATCAAACCATATTAGCAACGGAAACTCCATTTTGAGCGTATCTGATACCGGAGTTGGTATTCCCAAGGAAAATCTGGATAAACTCTTTAAAGCCAACTCCTTAACTACCATTGGCACAAAGAATGAAAAAGGAACCGGTTTAGGGCTTTCTATTTGTAAAGAGTTAACCGAACTAAACAAAGGTAAAATTTGGGTGGAAAGTACCTTGAATGTGGGAACAACGTTTTACGTACAGTTACCCAAAACCAAACCAAACAATTAATCTGCTTTAGGCAGGAACACTTCGGCCATCATACAGCGTGCACTTCCACCACCACAGGTTTCTATAGTTTCTAGCGAACTGTATATTATGGCACTGTGCTTTTCTAATGTTGAAACTTGTTGAGGTGTTAAACTACGGTAAGCTGCTTCACTCATTACTAAAAAAGACTGGTTGTTTTCTCCTTTTACCTGCAGCATGTTTCCTGCAAATTGGTGCATCTGTGTTTCGGTAATGGCAACGACTTCTTTATGGGTTTCTTTTAGGTGGTGTAATACTTGCTTACGTTCTTTTTTATCATCTATGCTATCCAAACAGATAACGGCAAAAGCTTCGCCTAAACACATCATAACATTGGTGTGATAAATAGGTAAACGTTCGCCGTTTACGGTTTGATTGGCGGTAAATACTACCGGAAAATAATCAAAATCCTCACAAAACTCTATAAAAAGGTCTTCATCGGCTCTTGGGGAAAGTGCACAATAGGCTATTTTATGCACTCTATCCAGAAGCAAACTTCCGGTGCCTTCAAGAAAAACAGACTCTTCCTCGGCAGCCGTATAATCCATTATTTCATTGATTACAAATCCCTGTTCTTCCAGTAGAAGCAAAATGTCTTCACGTCTTTCTTTTCGTCTGTTTTCGGCAAACATAGGGTAAAGCGCTACGGTACCATTTTCGTGAAAAGAGACCCAATTGTTAGGGAAAATTGAATCCGGTGTATCGCTTTCCAGAATGTCTTCTACCACAACAACGTTTACTCCACGTGATTTTAATTTGAACACAAAAGCGTCAAATTCTTCTTGTGCGCGTGCATTTATTTCTTTGTTTTTTATATCCAGGTCTTCCTGAAAATAGTTGTTTACTGCTGTTTGTTCATTCATCCTAAACTGTACCGGACGAATCATTAAAATGGTATTGGTGATTTGTTGCATTTAAGTACGTATAATTGAGGTCAAAATTACATTTTTTATCTGCTATCTTTTCTATCTTTATGAAAATTTATGCATGAAAATTAACGTTATTTTTTTGCTGCTGGCATTGCTTGCTGAAATTTTGGGTACCATAGGCGGGTTTGGTTCTTCTGTGTTTTTTGTGCCTATCGGAAATTTCTATTTTGATTTCTATTCTGTTTTGGGTTTAACCGCCATTTTTCACCTTTCCAGCAATCTAAGTAAAATTGTATTATTCAGAAAAGGATTAAATAAGTTTCTTCTACTATATATCGGTGTACCTTCAGTTTTATTTGTAATTATTGGTGGTTTGCTTTCAAAGCATCTTAATACCTTGTATCTCGAGGTTTTTTTGGGTATATTTTTAGTTGCTTTAAGTTTGCTCTTTTTAATCCGAAAAGAGCTTCTGGTCGTACCCAACAAAAAAAACTCCTTACTTGGCGGCGTTATGTCCGGGTTTTCAGCAGGTTTACTGGGAACCGGCGGTGCCATTCGCGGACTTACCATGGCCGCATTCAATTTAGAGAAAGGTGTTTTTATCGCTACTTCGGCTTTTATTGATTTTATGATTGACTTTTCCAGAACCTTTGTCTATTATGCCAATGGTTATATCCATAAGCACGACTTAATTTATGTCCCTTTTCTTTTGGCAATTGGTCTTACCGGTACGTATTTGGGGAAACGTATTTTAAAACATATTCCTCAGGAAAAATTTAAAAAACTATCGCTTGTCCTTATTTTAATTATTGGCGTGATTACTATTGGCAGGCTAATATTGAGTACTAACTAATTCCTAATAAAAAATGAAAAAACTACAATTTAGCAAAACCATAAATGCTCCTGTAAGTAAGGTATACAATACCATGCTTGGGCTGGACAACATAGAAACCTATCAACAATGGACAAAAGTATTCAATCCGACTTCTACCTATGAAGGAAAATGGAAAAAAGGGACTAAAATTGTTTTTGTAGGAACTCATGAAGATGGCACTCGTGGTGGCATGATTTCTGAAGTTATTGAAAATATCCCTAACTCGTTTGTATCTGTAAAGCACTACGGAGTTTTAGACGGCGAAAAGGAAATTACTACAGGTCCAGAAGTTGAAAAATGGGCCGGTGGTTTGGAGAATTATTTCTTTGAATCACACGGCAAGAGTACAATCGTAACCGTAGAAACCGATTCTACAGAAGATTTTATTGCCTATTTTACGGAAACCTGGCCTAAAGCACTTAACAGGCTTAAGGAGCTGTCAGAACAGGCGAACTAACTTTACGCTCTAATCAGCGGTAAAGTAGAACAACGCAGCAAACCTTCCTGTTTGGCAATTTCGGCGTACGGAACTTCTTCCACAGTAAATCCGTTTTCCCGCAACCAAGTGTTTAATCGCGTAAAGTTTTTTTCAGAAATGACCACATCGTCGGCAATAGAAAAAATATTGCTGTTCATATGGTACATTTCGTCTCGGGTAATGTGAAAGAGGTTTTCTTTCCCAAAAAGGTTTACCAAATACATGTAGTCACTTTCTTCTCTAAAACCACTTTTGTAGATAATGCCTTTGTTTTTTCCAACAGGCTGGAAGCAGCAGTCTAGATGCAAGGCATTGTCCCGTGCTTCAATTTTGGATTTAACCAAATCGAATTCTTTTACTATTTTATGCGGAAATTGTGCTTTCATCCAGCGCACACCTTCCATATTGGTACGGGCAGTAATGTATGAGGCATAGTCACTTCCTTTGTAGGTACCTATAAAAATGTGGTTGTTCCACAAAATGACATCGCCACCTTCAATGTGTACTTCTTCCGGCGGACGAATTACTTTTTCCGGATTGATTTGTTCTATAATGTATTGGATGGCTTCCAGTTCGTTTTCTCTTTCAGGTAAAATGTTTGCTTTTACAAAAATGTCATCAATAACAAACGCAATATCGCGGGCAAAAATTTGATTGCAGTCTTTTAGTATTTCGGGGCGGTATACTTTTACGTTGTACTTTTCCAGAACTCTTGCAACAGCTTCCATTTCTGCTACCATATCGGGTTCTACGGGATAGGTTCCGGCTAAAATATGCTCTAATGATTTTGGGTCATAAGCTTCTGCTGCCGTAGGGGTTGGACCGTTACTTACAGCTGTGCCTAAAACTACAGCGCGCAGCCTTGAGGTTTCGTTTTTTACGTTTAGTTTAAGCATATGAAATGCAGAAATTTCTACCTCTTTTCAATGGGTTGAAACGGACGCAGTGTTTTTCCGGTATAAATTTGTCGTGGTCTGCCAATAGGTTCTTTGCCCAGTCGCATTTCACGCCACTGTGCTACCCAACCCGGTAAACGTCCTAAAGCAAACATAACGGTAAACATTTCTACAGGAATACCCATAGCACGGTAAATAATACCTGAGTAAAAATCTACATTGGGATATAGTTTTCTGTCTACAAAATAAGCGTCTTCCAAAGCTTCGCGTTCTAAGCCTTTGGCAATATCCAGAATAGGGTCTTGAATGCCTAAGTTACCCAAAACTTCATCTGCTGATTTTTTGATAATTTTCGCTCTGGGATCAAAGTTTTTATACACGCGGTGTCCAAAGCCCATTAACCTAAACGGATCGTTTTTGTCTTTGGCCTTGGCCATATACTTTTTAGTGTCACCACCGTCTTGTTTTATGGCTTCAAGCATTTCCAAAACAGCTTGATTTGCACCACCGTGTAATGGTCCCCAAAGTGCAGAAATACCTGCTGACAAGGAAGCAAAAAGTCCGGCGTGTGAAGAACCAACAATTCGCACGGTTGAAGTGGAACAGTTTTGTTCGTGATCTGCGTGCAGAATTAATAATTTATTCAACGCATCTACCACAATCGGATTTGATTTGTACTCCTCACCCGGTTTTTCAAACATCATTTTCAAAAAACTTTCTTCAAATCCCAAATTCTTGTCCCTGTTTTTTAAAGGAAGATCATTTCTGTTACGCAAGGTCCAGGCAGCAATAGTCGGGAATTTAGCCAATGTTTTTACAATGGCTTTGTACATATCTTCATCAGAATCTACGTTTACAGATTTTGGATTGAAGGCTGTAAGGGCACTGGTCAATGAGGAAAGCACACCCATTGGATGGGCAGAAACAGGAAAACCTGCGATAACCTTCT
>DASRWB010000066.1:0-124897 GCA_035654775.1 Flavobacteriaceae bacterium
TCAAGGAAGCTATATCTTGTTTGATGCCGGCGGCAGATTGGTTGAGATAAATATTGTAATAGAAAACGACCCAAATTTTGGATCGGGAAAAGGGAAAATAGAATACTTCTATGAAGCGTGTTCGGTAAACGTGCCCGATGCTGTGGAGAAGAAAATGCCCGGACAGGATTTATTTAAAAAAGGGCTGGAGACAAATAAAAATTAATATAACGAAACTGCTATTAATCGATACTATTATGAAATCACGTATTAACTTTAAAACCTCAATTTGCAGAATTATCTTTGTAATACCCTTAATGTTCCTTGCACAGCCTACTCTTGTTAAAGATATAACACAGGGTTATTATGGTAGTCTTCCTATTAACTTGTTTACCTATAATGAACTTTTATATTTTTCAGCAGAAGATAGTTACGGCACTAATTCTCCGGGCGGAATTAGTTACGGAAGAGAGCTATGGGTGTCTGATGGAACCCCGGAAGGTACGGTGCTGTTTAAAGATATCAATCCAGGCTATGAGGGTTCCTGGCCAAATACTTTTTTTAGATTTTATGACACTGGAGATAATTCGCTGTATTTTGTGGCAAATTCAGGATCTGGGGCTGAAATTTTTACCACAAATGGAACAGAATCAGCCACAAACCCAATAGGCATTATAGGAGTAGTAAAATCACCTGTTCAGTTAAATAGTTTAATATATTTCATAACAAGTAATAATAAACTTTATCAATTTGACGGTACAATTTCTCAAGCAGTGACAGGTAGTGTGAATGAATTTATACAGCACGACCAAATAGTAGCACTAAACGGAATGATATACGCCTACTTGAATACTCCATCAGATATAGGTACTTATGGAACAGAACTTTATAGCTATAATCCAACTACCAATACTTTTCAATTAGTAAAAAATATAGGAGCTGGACCAATGAGTTCAGAAGTAAATAGAATGGTTGTTTATGCATCTAATATCTATTTTACTATACTTTCAGAATCACAGATATGGAAATCTGATGGTACAGAACAAGGAACTCAACCAGTTACTGAATTGGCTTCCCTTTCCGGATTTAATAACCCTTTTGTCTGGAATTCTACATTATATTTTGAAGCTAATGATGGAACAGGATTTCAGCTTTGGGCTTATGCAGAATCGACAAACAGTTTGATTAATATCAGTCAACTTGACGGTGGCGCCAATCATAATCCATCTGGTTTTGTTGCACTTGATGACTGGCTATATTACAGTGCAAAAGACAGTTATGATAATAATAAACATTTGTGGCGTACTAATGGTACAGAAACATTTCAATTAGACAATACATTATTCAACGTATCTAATTTAACTGTTTTTAATCAAAAAATATATTTCAGAGGGTCAAATGGAAGTAATGGAGATGAACTGTATGTATTTGATCCAATCTTATTGAGTGTAGAACCGTTTAACACACAAAAAGTAAGTGTTTACCCCAATCCTGTGTCCAAAACACTTTTTATATCTACCCAAGATGACATTCAAGAAGTTTTGCTTTACAATATGCATGGACAACAAATATTTATTAACAGTAATACAAGGTTCATAGACGTAAGTCAATATTCCCAAGGAGCCTACTTCTTAAAAATTATGACATCCAAAGGTCATGTAGTAAAAAGAATATTAATAAAATAAAATTAAACATGCTTCTGTCAATACTTTTCAAAAAGGATTATATCTGTTAAAGATTCAAACGGATCAAGGAAAAATCACAAAAAAAAATGGTAATCAACTAAAATCAAATCCTATAAACGATTCTAAATAATAACTGCTATTAACCAATAAAATTTTTAATTATGAGAAAACTATTTATTCTTTGCTTTCTGTGTTTACTACCTCTTAGCATTAAGGCACAGGAATCTTTTTGTGAAATACAAAGTGTAAATCAAAGATGCGTTACAACACCTCTACAAGTTTGCCTGGAAATGGAATTCATTACAGAAGGTGGAACATACCCTAAACAGCTTGTTATTGAGACTTCAAGCAACATGATTTTTTTTTCCATAGAGAATCAAGGACTTCAACTTCTTACAATATGTGATTCCTTTGAAGTTGGAAATATAAACCTATTTATTACTGAAGATGAAATCAATTTAACACCTTGCAATGAACCGTTGGTTTTTTCTGTTGCTGATTGTAGTACTTTGGATAATGATAACGATGGATATACAGCAGATGTAGATTGTAATGATGATAACGCATCTGTCTATCCCGGCGCAGAAGAAATCTGTGATGGTCAAGACAATGATTGCAATGGTGCTGTCGATGAAGGATTAGAAACTACAGACTATTACTGGGATGCAGATTTAGATGGCTATGGTAACCCAAACCTAATTGCACCTAATCGTTGTGCTTCGCCTGGCGGAAGATATGTTGAAGTTGCCGGAGATTGCGACGACAGCAATGCGGCTATCCATCCCGGAGCCACAGAGATTCCCGACAATGGCATAGATGATGACTGCAATCCCGCAACGCCGGACAGTGCATTGGATATAGATAACGACGGCGACGGACAAACCGAAAACGAGGGCGATTGCGATGATACCAATGCCAATGTTTATGCAGGCAACACCGAAATCCCGTATAATGGAGTAGACGACGACTGTAATCCCACGACACTAGACGACGATTTGGATGGCGACGGTTATCCACAAGCCACCGATTGTGACGACAGCAATACTGCGGTCAATCCCGGAGCCACAGAGATTCCCGACAATGGCATAGATGACGACTGCAATCCGGAAACTCCTGATTCAGATGAATGTTTATTAGATAGTGATAATGATGGCACTCCGGATTGTTATGATGAATGTCCAAATGACAGAAAAAAGATTGCACCTGGTGATTGCGGTTGCGGAGTCATGGACAGAGATAGAGATAATGACGGAGTAGCAGACTGCAATGACGTATGTGATAGAGCAGATGACACTATTGATGTGGATAATGATAGAATTCCAGACTGTATAGATCCTTGTATTGGAGATTCAGATTCTGACAATGATGGAATAGCAGATTGTAACGATTTATGTCCCGGGCAAAATGATACGCTGGATTCTGATGGAGATTCAGTCCCGGATTGTCTTGATATTTGCCCTGAAGATCCTGAAAATTTATGTGCAAACAATCCTTGTGCAATAGGAGAAGTATTAATTTGTCACGCTAGAAATAATGGAACTTTTATTGAAATGTGTGTAAGAGAAAATCAGTTGCAACGTCATCTCGATCATGGTGATACGCTGGGTACGTGTGCCACTTTTGCCAAAACCGAAACGCCTCACTTAAACCTTTATCCCAATCCGGTAAGTAAAATACTAACAGTTAATTTAGAACATGTCAACTTCAAAAATGCTTCAATAAGCCTATTCAATGCGTATGGTACCAAAGTATACCAAAGTCGTATTAAAGACAATCAGGAGATTAAAATTGATGTAGAAAAAGAAATTAAAGTAAGCGGACTATATTATTTAGTTGTTGAAAATGAAGATCTTAGAATCATAAAAAGAGTTGTCATTTCTAATTAAAAACAAGTTGTACAGTAAGGTTACTGAAATGTAGCCTTACTGTATTCTATGTAAAATTTTGTAACTTAAAAACCTAAAAATCAATTTAATATTATGATGAAACAAAAAATGAAACTTTACTCAACGGCTTTCTTCATCACAGCTTTACTAACTTTTAGTTGTAAAAATGAAAAAAAAACTGAACCTGTTGAAGAAACAAAAACCGAAGAAATTGAAGTGGTTGAAGAACCTTCCAATGTAATAGACATTGTAACCCGAAGTATGGAATTTATCACTAAAGATACCATTACTTCAGGTTGGAATACCTTTAGATATCAAAACCTTTCTAACGAAACCCACTTTTTTTTAATGGATAAATATCCCGAAGGAAAAAATGTACAGCACGCAATAGAAGAAGTCGCTCCGGTTTTTGATGAAGGCATGGAACTTTTAAATCAAGGCAGGAAAGAAGAAGGTTTAGCAGCTTTTGGGAAATTGCCTGACTGGTTTGGAGATATTGTATTTATGGGAGGTTCAGGTTTAATAGGGCCAAATAAAACAGCAGAAACGACTATAAAATTAGAACCGGGATATTATATCATGGAGTGTTATGTGAAAATGCCAAACGGAAAGTTTCACACCTCTATGGGAATGGCAAAACCTATTATTGTAGGCGAAACAGACAGTGGAAATTTGCCTCCGGAAGCCACCGTGAATATTACGGTCTCTAATACCGATGGAATTACATACGATAAAGAAATCACCAAAGGAAATCACGTATTTTCCGTATTTTATAAAGAACAGAAGCATCATGAAAACTTTATGCAGCATGATGTTAATTTGGCAAGGTTGGATGAAAATGCCAGTATCGTTGCCTTGGAAAAATGGATGAACTGGGCAGATCCCAAAGGATTAATTACACCCGTACCTGAAGGTGTAACGTTTTTAGGCGGGGTAAATGAAATGCCGGCAGGAAGTACCGGCTATTTTACTGTAGACCTACAGCCGGGCAGATATGCATTTATTTCAGAAGTACCAAATTCTAAAAGCAAAGGATTGCTTAAAACTTTTGAAGTCAAAGAATAAGGAATTATAAAGTGTCATTAAAAGTTGAAAAAGAGAAGTGGGTAACTGCTTCTCTTTTTTTAGTAGCCCACGGTTTCCACAATTTCCAAACCATAACCTATCATACCTACTCTGGGTTTTTGTTCACTATTGGTCATCAGGCGTAGTTTGTGAATATTGAGGTCGTGTAATATTTGAGCCCCGATACCAAAATCTTTAGTATCCATTTTTATATTGGGTGCCTTTACCAATGTACTGCCATCTTGACTATCTTTTAAAATACTTAGTCGGTTTAGCAAATCGGTAGTCTGACTTTGTTGATTAATGAATATAATAGCACCTTTCCCGGCATCAGTAACAACCTTAAACATATCATCCAGTTTCTTATCGGCATTGTTAGTTAATGTGCCTAAAATATCATTATTGACAAGGGTTGAATTTACACGAGTTAATATGGCTTCTTGTGCGTTCCACGTGCCTTGGGTTAAAGCGATATGTATTTGATTATTAGTGGTTTGTTTGTATGCTCTTAAACGAAAACTTCCAAATCGGGTTTGAATCTCAAAATCTTCTACTTTTTTAATTAAGGAGTCGTGTTGCATGCGGTAGGCTACCAAATCTTCAATGGAAACAATCTTTAAATCAAAATTTTTAGCTACTTCCATAAGATGTGGTAAACGTGCCATAGTGCCATCAGCATTCATTATCTCAACAATAACGCCGGCAGGTTTTAATCCTGCCAAACGCGCAAAGTCTATAGCAGCTTCTGTATGCCCGGTACGTCTTAAAACACCACCTTCTTTAGCGACCAAAGGAAAAATATGTCCGGGTCTTGCCAGTTCAAAGGGTTTTATGTTGGGATCGATAAGTGCTTTAATGGTTTTGGCCCGATCTGCGGCAGAAATACCGGTAGTGACTCCGTTGCCTCTTAAATCTACCGATACGGTAAAGGCTGTTTCCAGCGGATCGGTATTGTTGCTTACCATCATGTTGAGCTCTAGTGCCTTGCATCTGCTTTCGGTTAAAGGTGCACAAATGAGTCCACGACCATGAGTGGCCATAAAGTTTATCATTTCCGGGGTTACTTTTTCGGCTGCTGCCACGAAATCGCCTTCATTTTCTCTATCTGCATCATCAACCACAATAATGACTTTTCCGTTTCTAATATCTGAGATAGCTTCTTCTATGGAGTTGAGTTGTATCATTGTATTTGGTAATGTGTATTCTTTAACAATCATGATGCAAAGATATTGCTCTTATTTAAAAGATTGATAAGTAATTTGCTTTAAATCGGCTTGCAGACGCTCTTTGATATAAGTGTGAAGGATTGGATATGCCAGGTAACCTACTAGCAAAAGAAATACATTTGGGAATCTACTTTGTAAATTACTGAAAGAATAAAAGTGCTTTAAGATTTTGACTGAAATTAAATAATACAGTAAAGAGATACTCCCGAACACTAGGGTTAATTGTATTGTTGCATTGGCCATTGCGTTTAGGTTGTTGTTCTCTAAAACAAAATATAAAACACCTAAGGAAAGAGCTAACAAGTAAAATACAACCGAAAATTTAGCATAGTCGGTGTAGTCTTTTTTATAATTTAATGGTTTTGTAAAAGAAATCGGTAAATGCATTTTGTTTAATTCGAAATCATTAGGGGCAAACCCTCGTTCTTTTAAAATGTCATATATCAATGGCTTGTCGGAGTTATGAAAGCCATTTTCCACCGGATTTTTAAAAGTTTCAATTAGGTTTTCATTGTCCAGTTTTTTTAACTGTTTGATAACTTTATGTGCATTGCTGTATTCAGAGCTTGTGTTGTTTTTAAAAGGAATAAATTTTTTAAAGGGTTCGATGAAATTTTCAAATTCAAATAAACCTCGGTCTGCAGTAGCGCGCCGAGTAAGGTAAATACTTAACGGCAGCATAATTATGGTAGAAAACCAACTGGCAATTACCGGATTTAAACTTCCATCTTTGGCGCTGTTTTTGGCAAAAATCCCAATGAAATGATAGGTGAGAAACAATAAAATGGCTATTACCATTGGTAACCCAATACCACCTTTTCGAATAATAGCACCTAAGGGTGCGCCAACAAAAAACAAGATGATACAGGCAAACCCAAGGGCAAGTTTTTCATGAAGTGCAATAATGTGCTTGTTTAACCAAGAGGTTGATAATTTTAAGCTGCGCTCTTTGTTGCTTATAATCTGGTTTGTACTTTTTACGGAGTTTAATGAAAGGTCTATAACGTTTAGACTTCGTTCGGCAGTGAAAAGGTCAAGGAGATTAGTGCTGGTTGTGTCTGATTTTTTTTGCAGATTTTTATTGATGTTATCTACACGGGCTCGGTTGTAAAGCGTGGTGGCAAAGTCCGTGTAATCTTTGTTTTGTTTTTGCTGAAGCGAATCTATGGTATAGTTTAGGTCTTTTATATTCAGCATGTTGTATTTGTCTGAATAATTTTTTTCTTCTAAATCTACTTTGTTTAGTTCAGACAAGTCAATGTTAATAGTATAGGTTTTAAATTCGCTTTTTTTGAAAGGACGTTTAAGTCTGTCTTTATATTCTTTTGGCGGTGTATCGTCGTAGTAATTTCCTTTGTGTAAAATAAGTTTAAGTACTTCGCTGTTTTCATTGCTAACCAGTTCGCCTGTTTCAGATTTAATGGTCGTAAAATTCCCTAATCTGTTGGAGTTTTTTTGGTGTAAAACGACACCTTTCAGGTACTGACCTCTGTCTCCACTTTTTTCATCAACTTTAATGGTGATATTTCCTATTTCGTTGAATTGTCCTTCGGCAATAACCATGGCAGGTTTTAATTTGGCAATATTTTTTCTAAGGTTGTACGAATTGTATTCAGCCCAAGGAATTACATTATTAGAAAAGAAAAAGGTAATGGCCGCCAGAATAACAATAAAAATACTTAATCCGGCCATGGCGCGATGTAACGATATGCCGGTAGATTTCATGGCGGCAAACTCATAGTTTTCAGCAAAATTTCCAAAAACCATTATAGAGGCCAGTAAAATGGTTAACGGAAGTACTAAAGGGATAAGCTTTGGAGCAAAGTAAATTAAGAATTTACCAACCACAAAAATATCTAAGTCTTTACCTGCCAGTTCCTTGATATACAGCCAGATGGTTTGTAAAACAAAAATAAGCATGAGTATAATAAACACACTTAAGAAAGTTTTTAAATAGGTGGTTAATATGTAACGATCTAGTATCTTCAAGGGATAAACCTAATCTAACCTGTTGATGTAGTATTCTTTATATTTGCTTTCATCAAAGGTAAATAAGGTTTTTGATAATGGCTCATTTGTTTTAAAAGAATTAACAGTAAGTGTAGTTTTAGTTCCGTTTTTTCCAACTTCTATAAGGTTGTATATATGTTTGGTACCGGCATCAATACCCAGTAAAATATGTTTAATTTCTGAATGGGAATCCATTGGGGTAAGTTTTACGTATTGTATTTTTCTTCCCTTTACATTTTGCAAAATGTCCATCTGGTAGGTAAAACCTTCTTCATAAAAAGAAAGCATTTTGTTAGGCGTAATGCTGTTTGGATCGCTTCCGTCTTCAGTAGATATAGTTACTTCTTCATCTTCCGGACTTATCGAGTAGAGTTTTACACCATCAAAAATCCTGATAATTCCCAAAATCTCAAGTTTATATTTATTGCCTTGCATAATAACCGAACCACGGGTTTCCTGATTGATGTTTTCAGAAAGGTTTGTAAGTACGTATTTAAAGTCTATGCTGATGTTATTGTAGCTTTTTACCTTTGCAGAAACTTCATTTAGTAAAGTTTTGGCATCAGAGTTATTTTGGGCAAAGGTTCCAAAAGTTAAAAAAAGCAGGTAAACTGTAAAAACACGTTTCATGTTAAGAATTTTTTTCATTTTCTAGTAATTGTTCCAAAGCGACTAAATCAGGTACTAAAACTTGTCGGGCTTTACTGCCTTCAAACGGACCTACAATACCGGCCGCTTCCAGTTGATCAATCAATCTTCCGGCTCTATTGTATCCTAATTTTAACTTACGTTGCAATAAGGATGCCGAACCTTGTTGAGCAGTAACTATTATTTCAGCAGCTTCTTTAAAAAGTGCATCTCTTTCGGAGATATCAATATCAAGACTTGTGCCACTTTCTTCGCCCACGTATTCAGGAAGAAGATAGGCATCAGGATAAGCTTTTTGAGCACCTATAAAGTCGGTGATTTTTTCTACTTCCGGGGTATCTACAAAAGCACACTGCAAGCGAATCATGTCGTTTCCTTGTGTGTACAGCATGTCGCCTCTACCGATAAGTTGGTCGGCTCCGGAACCGTCTAAAATGGTACGTGAATCTATTTTTGAGGTAACTCTAAAGGCAATTCTTGCCGGGAAATTGGCTTTAATTATTCCGGTAATTACATTTACTGACGGACGCTGTGTGGCGATTATTAAATGGATGCCTATGGCCCGAGCCAGTTGAGCCAAACGCGCAATTGGGGTTTCTACTTCTTTGCCTGCAGTCATTATTAAATCGGCAAATTCGTCTACTACCAATACGATGTAGGGCAAGTATTTATGTCCTTCATTAGGGTTTAGTTTGCGTGCCTTGAATTTAGCATTGTACTCTGACAAATTTCGACACATGGCGTTTTTAAGCATCTCGTATCGGTTGTCCATTTCTATACACAGCGAATTCAAGGTGTTTATAACCTTTGTATTGTCTGTAATGATAGCGTCTTCACTGTCAGGGAGTTTAGCCAGGTAGTGACGTTCTATTTTATTGAATAAAGTAAGTTCTACCTTTTTTGGGTCTACCAATACAAATTTCACTTCTGCAGGATGCTTTTTGTAGAGTAACGAAGTAAGCACTGCATTTAATCCTACTGATTTTCCTTGCCCCGTGGCTCCGGCCATAAGCAAGTGAGGCATCTTGGCCAAATCCACTACAAAGGTTTCATTACTTATGGTTTTTCCTAAGGCAATAGGCAATTGCATTTCGGCGTTTTGAAACTTTTTAGAAGCGATTACCGAACGCATAGAAACTATCGTGGCATTTTTGTTTGGAACTTCAATACCTATCGTGCCTTTTCCGGGAATAGGCGCAATAATTCTAATGCCTAAAGCCGATAATGATAAGGCGATATCGTCTTCTAGGTTTTTAATTTTTGAAATGCGTATTCCGGCTTCGGGAACAATTTCATACAGCGTTACCGTAGGTCCAATGGTGGCTTTTATGCTGGCGATACCAATTTTGTAATTGCTAAGGGTTTCAACAATTTTATTCTTGTTTTCTTCTAACTCCTCTTGGTTTATGGTAATGCCTTCAGAGTCGTATTTACGCAACAGTTCTAAGGGTGGAAATTGATATTTTCCCAGTTCCAGTGTGGGGTCAAATTCGCCGTAATCTTTTACCAGCTTGTTAGCCAGATTATCCGTTTCTGAAAGTTCTTCTTTGCTTTCTTCGACCTCAATTTTTATATCGTCTGTCAGGGATTTATCTTTCTGGTCAGAAGAAGCTAAAGATGAGGTAGAGGTATTATCGTCTTCACTTTCTTCTTCAGCAGGAGAAATGTCAAAGGAAGATTTTATCGATTCGGCTTCGGCAGTTAAATCATTGTCTACCGTATACACAGGTTCATCGGCTTGGGGATTGTTAAATTCCTGTTGAAATTCTTGGTTTGCTTTTTTGAACAGTTTTTTGAAAGAATCTACGGTAACTTTAAATCGTACTGCTAGATAAGTAATTAAACCAAACAGCAGCAGAAGCGAGGTGCCTATTTTTCCCAGGTAATCCTGTAAAAATGAATTTATTTCAAAGCCAACAGTTCCGCCTAAAACATCATAGGTTTTTGTGAAGAAACCAAAAAAAACAGAAAACCAAAGCACAACCAAAGTTCCCCAAAACCAGTGTTTTCTCAATTTGCTGTTGTTCAAATTGAGTAAAACGTATAACCCTGAAAGAAAAATAAGTCCGGCAAATACAAAAGAGGAAACGCCAAATCCTTTGTAAATAAACAAATTGCTAACCCAGGCACCAAATTTGTTTAGCCAGTTGTTCGCTTCCACAGTTCGGGAAGTGAATTGAGAAAGGGTGCTTTGATCTGATTTCCAGTGAAAAAGAAAGGAGAAAAACGAAATGCAAAGTAAAATGCCTAAGATGAGTAAAAAACTTCCAAAAACCAATTTTTGCTGACTGGAAAGTTTAAAAGAAGGTCTTTTTAGTTTAACCGTAGCTTTAGTATTAGTTTTAGACTTCTTTTTAGCCATTTACCTGTTGTTGTTTTGAGCAAAAATACAAATTACTAACGTTTAAACTATAAATATTGTATTTTAAAAAAGTTTAGGAAAATAGATCAAAATACCAATTATAACAGCCATAACAGCTGCAAAAAAAACTGCACCGGCAGCAATGTCTTTTATAAGACCTATTTTTTTATGTTGATTAGGATGAACAAAATCTGCTAATGCTTCAATAGCAGAGTTAATTCCTTCAATTCCCATTACAAGTCCGATGGCAAAGCATTGAAGTATCCATTCGGTTGTTGATATTTTTAAAAATAAACCGGCTACTGTAACCACAAGTGCTACTCCAAATTGCACTTGAATGCTAGCTTCATTTTTTAAAAGATAAACAGCACCTTTAAAAGCAAATACAATACTTTTCAAGCGCCTGACTATAAAGGAGTTGTTTTTAGGCATTGTTCAATGCTTCAACGGCGGCATTGTAGTTAGGTTCATTTCCTATTTCAGAAACCAGTTCGGTATATACAACTTCACGATTCTTGTTTAACACAATTACACATCTGGCGAGTAAGCCGTCAAAGGCACTGCCTTCAAGTAATACCCCATAATCTTTTCCAAACGATGTGGTTTTAAAATCAGAAAGCATTATCACATTGTTAAGTCCTTCGGCTGCACAAAATTGTTTTTGAGCAAAGGGTAAATCCTTAGATATGCAAAGCACTTTAGCATTTTGCAGTGAAGAGGCTTTTTCGTTAAACGCTCTTACTGCAGCTGAGCATACACCTGTTCCTACACTAGGAAAAATATTTAAAATAACTTTGGAATTTTCAAAATCTTCAAGTGTTTTGGTAGATAAGTCGGTAGCGGTAAGCGTAAAATTCTTCGCCTTAGAACCTATTTCAGGGATATTTCCAATAGTTTTTGCCGGTTTACCGTCAAGAGTAACTGTTGCCATAATTTTTTTAATTTTTAGTTTACGTAAAAATAGGTTTTTTATTTAGCAAAAGAAATTTAAACCTGGAATTATGAATAAACATTTCTTATTCAATTATAGTGACAATCAATTTTGATTATGGCTATTAAAGTGGTAATTTTAGAGAAATAATTTTGAAACGGTTAAACTAGTCATAAAAGCACCTGAAGCACACAAAAGTGTGCAATCAAGTTTAACAAAAAAAATCAGTAAAATTAACTTTTAAAAAGTAAAATAACATGAACAACACAAACAACGGAAAATGCCCCTTTACGCATGGAGCCAATACCGAAATTACTAAAAATGTAATGGATTGGTGGCCAAACGCACTAAACTTAGACATTCTGCATCAGCACGATACAAAAACCAATCCCTATGGAAAAGATTTCAACTACCGTGAAGAGTTAAAAAAATTAGATGTAGAGGCACTAAAGAATGACCTGAAAAAACTCATGACAGAAAGCCAGGATTGGTGGCCTGCAGATTGGGGACACTACGGCGGATTAATGATAAGAATGGCCTGGCATGCAGCAGGAACCTACCGAATAGCCGACGGTCGTGGCGGTGGTGGAACGGGAAATCAACGTTTTGCTCCGCTTAACTCTTGGCCGGACAACGTAAGTCTGGACAAGGCAAGACGCTTACTTTGGCCTATAAAGAAAAAATATGGCAACAAAATAAGCTGGGCCGATTTAATTATTCTAGCCGGGACAATGGCCTATGAAAGTATGGGTTTAAAATCCTACGGATTTGCTTTTGGCCGCGAAGATATATGGCATCCTGAAAAAGACATTTATTGGGGTACAGAAAAGGAATGGCTCGCACCTAGTGATAGTCGATATGAAAATGTTGAAAGTCCGGAAACTATGGAAAATCCACTGGCTGCAGTTCAGATGGGGCTTATCTACGTAAACCCGGAAGGAGTAAACGGCAAACCTGACCCACTAAAAACGGCCGCTCAAGTTCGTGAAACCTTCAGACGTATGGCAATGAATGACGAAGAAACCGTAGCATTAACTGCCGGAGGTCATACCGTAGGCAAAGCTCATGGAAATGGCGATGCCAGTATTCTGGGGCCAAACCCTGAAGCAGCCGGAGTAGAAGAGCAAGGTTTTGGATGGTCTAATCCAACACGAACAGGCAAAGGTCGAGATACGGTAACCAGTGGATTGGAAGGTGCCTGGACTACACATCCTACCAAATGGGATAACGGATTTTTTGAAATGCTTTTTAATCATGAATGGGAATCGCGAAAAAGTCCGGCCGGCGCCTGGCAGTGGGAACCGGTAAGTATTAAGGAAGAAGATATGCCGGTTGATGTTGAAGACATGAAAACTCGACACAACCCCATGATGACCGATGCGGATATGGCTATGAAAATGGACCCGGCTTACAGGGAAATTTCATTAAAATTTAAAAATGATTTTGAAGCTTTTTCTGATGCCTTTGCCCGAGCATGGTTTAAATTAACTCACAGAGATTTGGGACCCAAAGACCGTTATGTCGGACCTGATGTACCTAAAGAAGATTTAATTTGGCAAGACCCGATTCCAAAAGGCAAGAAGCAATACAATGTAGAAGCAGTAAAAAATAAAATTGCATCTTCAGGATTGTCAATAGCGGATATGGTTTCTACTGCCTGGGATAGTGCCCGAACATTCAGAGGTTCAGATTATAGAGGCGGTGCTAACGGAGCACGAATTCGTCTTGCACCACAAAAAGACTGGCAAGGTAACGAGCCTGAACGCTTAGCTAAAGTGCTTTCAGTATTAGAGCCTATTGCAAACGAATTTGCCATAAGTATTGCTGATACAATTGTTCTTGCAGGAAATGTTGGCGTAGAAAAAGCCATAAAAAATGCAGGATATACTATTTCGGTTCCTTTTGCTCCAGGAAGAGGCGATGCAACAGCTGAAATGACAGATGCTGAATCTTTTGAACCTCTTGAGCCGGTGGCAGATGGATATAGAAACTGGTTGAAAAAAGACTATGTAGTTAGTCCTGAAGAATTGCTTCTAGACCGTACACAATTAATGGGTTTAACGGCACCTGAAATGACCGTGCTGCTTGGAGGTATGCGTGTTATGGGAACCAATTACGGCGGGACAAAGCATGGAGTACTTACCGATAGTGAAGGTGCATTAACCAATGACTTTTTTGTAAACCTGACCGATATGGCAAATTACTGGAAACCTAAATCAAATGGAGTTTATGAAATTTGCGACCGCAAGACAGGTAAAGCCAAATGGACTGCTACCAGAGTTGATCTGGTATTTGGGTCAAACTCCGTACTCAGAGCGTATGCTGAAGTGTATGCACAAGATGATAATGAAGAAAAGTTTGTCAAAGATTTTGTCTCTGCATGGACTAAAGTAATGAATGCAGATAGATTTGATTTATAGAAGTTTTAAAAACAAACAAAAAGGCAACTCCATGAGTTGCCTTTTTTATTAGTATTAAACTTAGTGCTTAATTTACATGTTTTTCAAGAAAAGCGGCAACACCTTCGTGAGTGGCTTGCATTCCTGTTTTTCCTTTATTCCAGTTTGCAGGACAAACTTCTCCATTTTCTTCAACAAACTGCAGCGCATCTACCATACGAAGTGCTTCATCAACATTTCTCCCTAAAGGTAAATCGTTTACAATTTGATGGCGGACAATTCCTTCTTTGTCAATCAAAAACAAGCCTCTGTACGCTATCATTTCACCGGTGGCTTGTAGCATATCATTTTCATCAAAGTAATAATCACCGGCCAAAACGTCGTAATTTTTTGATATGGTTTTGTTGGTGTCAGCCACCAGTGGATAGGTTACACCTTTTATTCCGCCATTATTTTTTTCTACGTGGAGCCAGCCGTAATGCGATTGCTCTGTGTCAGTGGATACGGCAACAACTTCAGTATTTCTTTGTTTAAAAGCCTCTAATTTTTCTTGAAAAGCATGCAACTCGGTTGGGCATACAAAAGTGAAATCTTTTGGATAAAAGAACAGAAGTACATACTTCTTGCCAATGAATTGTTCTAATGAGAAATTTTCTACAAATTCGCCGCCGTTTATTACAGCTTGCGCATTAAATTGAGGTGCTTTTTTACCTACTAATACAGCCATTTTTTTTGTTTTTATGGTTTAAAAAATTAAAATTAGATGCAAAGATAGGGGTTGTTTAAGGAACCACAAAGCCCAAGTATTTTAAAAATTTATTACCTAATAACCTAAACTAATTTTCCGTTAAGTTGCTTGATTTTTATAGAAAAAGCAGCAAATAAAAGTGTCATAAATGGACTTAGCCAGTTGAAAATCGCAAAAAAGAAATAATCTATTACAGGTACGCCTAAAACACCACTTTGATATGCGCCACAAGTATTCCAGGGAACTAATACAGAAGTAACCGTTCCGGAATCTTCTAGCGTTCTGCTTAAATTTTCAGGTGCAAGACCTTTATCTTCATAGGCTTTTTTAAACATTTTTCCCGGAACAACTATAGCTAAATATTGATCCGAAGCACTAACATTTAGCGCTAAACAACTGGCAACTGTGCTAGCAAACAGACCAAAGGTTGTAGTGGCAATACTTAAAAGAGCTTTGCTTATTCTGGCTAAAGCACCAATAGCATCCATAACACCACCAAAAACCATAGCACATATAATAAGCCAAATGGTACTAAGCATGCCTGACATACCGCCGGCAGTAAACAAATCGTTCAGTTCTTTGCTGGATGTTTCTACTGCAGTATCAATGGTCATAGCATTCATCACACCTTTGTAAGCTGAATTAAATGTCAGGCTTTCTGCACCGGCAATATGCATCACAATGCTGGGTTGAGCAATAATTGCGGCTATTCCGCCTAAAAGCGTACCTGCAAGTAAAGCAATCAATGGCGATGTTTTTTTTACAATCATGAAAATGACTATAAGAGGAACAAGAAATAACCATGGCGAAATAGTAAAAGCTGCTTCTATGGCAGTTAGTTTGTCACTTATGTCCGGCGCACCTGAGGTATTTATACTAAACCCTATTACAGTGAATACAATAAGGGTAATTACTATAGTAGGAACTGTGGTTAGTGCCATGTACTTTATGTGGTCAAACAGTTCGCCGCCGGCCATTGCGGGAGCTAAATTTGTAGTGTCACTTAAGGGCGACATTTTATCTCCAAAGTAGGCACCCGAAAGAACAGCGCCGGCAGTCATTCCCAGTGATATATCCAAGGTTTCTCCTATACCTATAAGAGCTATACCAACAGTTGCAGAAGTTGTCCAGCTGCTTCCGGTAGCCACCGAAATAATGGCGCAAATAAGCACACACGCGGTTAAAAATACAGAAGGACTAAGTATTTGTAGCCCGTAATAAATCATTGTGGGAATAATACCGCTGATAAGCCAGGTACCTGCCAGAGCGCCAACCATTAAGAGTATAAGTAATGCGCCGGTTGTAGATTTTATGTTTTCGGCCACTTCGTCTATCATTTGTTTATAAGAAATTTTGTTATAAAAACCAATAATAGCTGCTACTGCTGCTCCCAAAAGAAGAATAAACTGATTGCTTCCGCTTAAGGCGTCATCACCGTAAACAAAAAATACATTATAAAAAAGCATAATGACTAGTGCAAATACAGGTATAAGCGCTTCCCAAATGTTTAATTCCTTGTTTTCTATGATGTGACTGTCTTGAAATTCGCCGGGTTTTTTATCTTGACTCTGCATGAAAAGTTTTTAATTTAATTGGGATTGTAATGTTACGACTTTCACATTTGGTATGCAAATCAAAATTGTTCATTACATTTGCGCTTGCTTTATGGATTCACTTACCCAAATTGTTTTAGGTGCTGCTTGTGGAGAAATTGCCTTAGGTAAAAAAATAGGTAATAAGGCCTTGCTTTTTGGTGCCATTGGAGGCACAATTCCTGATTTGGATGTTTTTACATCAAGATGGTTTTACAGTAATCAAATTGATATAATGGCAGCGCATAGAGGCTTTAGTCATTCTATTGTTTTCTCAATTTTAGGTGCTTTTATCTTCGGGTATATAGTTTATGCCTTGTACAATACCGGAAAACGGAAGGATACTACAAAAAGAACCGATTGGATTTGGCTTTTTTTTCTGGCATTAGCCACTCATATTCTTCTGGATGCTTTTACGCCTTACGGAACACAGTGGTTTTTGCCCTTCAGCAACTACAGAGTTGCATTTAATAATATTGCTGTAGTAGATTTATTGTATACCCTTCCTTTTTTAATAGCCTTGCTTGTTTTAATGTTTTTCAAACGACAATCAAAATACAGAACTTTGTGGTTAAAAATAGGATTAGGCATAAGTTCTTTTTATATGCTACTGACTTTAATCAACAAGCTATATATCAATACCGTTTTCAAAAAATCACTTATCCATGCCGGGATTGCTTATGAACGCTTTCAAACACAACCTTCTATTTTTAACAATATTCTTTGGTATGGTGTAGCTGAGACAAAAGATAGGTACTATGTAGGTTTTTATTCGCTTTTTGATGAAGATGATAAGGTTGGAAAATGGCAACCGTTGCCTAAAAATCATAACCTTGTGCCCAATGCTGCTAAGGATATTAAAACACTGGCATGGTTCAGTAACGGGTATTACAATTTTCTTCCGATGGAAGAAAAAAACACTTTTCGGTTTAACGACTTGCGCTATCCGTTATTCAATGAAGATGACCCGAATTCATCGGTATTTAGTTTTACCATTTACAGTGAAAAAGGTCGCTGGAATGCAAAGCCCTTTGAAGGCAAACCACCCAATGCAGAGGATTTTAATGTGTTTTGGAAGCGTTTAAAAGGCGTTAAAAAAGAATAGAATTGCTTTTTTAACGCCTACTATGAAATTATAGAGCTGTTTCTTGCACTGTGGGTTTTAGTATATTTAGTTCCATCATGCATTCACGCATCATTTTGTAGGTACGTTCAATATCGGCATCAAGACCAATAGAAAAGCGAATTAGCCCGTTACTGAGTCCCATTTCTTTTTGCTCTTCTTCGGGTATTTCAGATGAAGTGGAACTTCCGGGTGCGCTAAATAAAGTTTTGTAAAACCCTAAACTTACTGCCAGATAGCCAAGGTTTCGTTCTTGCATAAGTTCCATTAAAGCATTAGCTTTTTCTAAGGACCCGACATCTATGGTTAACATTCCGCCAAAACCGTAGTGCGCATTCATCATGCTTTTAAAGAGTGTATGTGATGGATGTGAGGACAAGCCCGGATAAACGGTTTTTAATCCGTCAGCTTCAAATTGCTGTGCCAAATAACTAGCATTTTTACTGTGTTGCTGCATTCGTATGTGCAAAGTGCGCAGGTTTTTTAATACTGAAGCAGCACGCAGACTATCCATAGTTGCGCCCAGCAGCATACAGGCTCCATCATTTACATTGCGTAAGTTATCAATAAATTCTTGAGTTCCGCATATTACACCGGCAACAGTGTCGCTACTACCGTTTATAAATTTGGTCAAACTGTGTATCACAACATCTGCGCCTAATTTGGCCGGAGATATTGACAAGGGTGAAAACGTGTTGTCTACAATGAGTTTTAGCTTGTGTTTTTTTGCAATTTCGGCTAAACCTTCAATGTCGGCAACTTCTAGTAGCGGATTGCTGACAGACTCGCAGTAAATGACCTTTGTTTTTGAAGTAATGGCAGCTTCTACCAAGTCAAGTTTTGTGATATCTACAAAACTTGTGCTTACCTTAAACCGAGGTGCAAAATTTTTTAAAAATGCATAAGTGCCTCCGTAAATGGTTCTGCTGGACACAATATGGTCTTCGGCTTTGCACAATTGCATTAATACAGCGGTAATGGCACCCATTCCCGAGGCCGTTACGGTAGCCGTTTCTGTGCCTTCCATAGCGGCTAAAGCCTTGCCTAAGTATAGATTTGACGGAGATGAATGACGCGAGTACAAATAGCATCCGTCAGCATTGCCTTCAAAAGTGTCAAACATGGTTTTTGCAGAGAGGAACGTGTAGGTTGAAGAGTCAGAAATAGAAGGATTGACACCTCCAAATTCACCAAAATACTGTAAGTCCTGGATATGGTTTGCGGGTTTAAATTTCATAATTAAAAGAGATTTATAATAATGTATAAAATTCGTAAATTATAGATTATAAATCAATGGTATTATGAAAAATATAAAAATAAAACTATAATAAACGATTTATTTAGTTATATTTACTAATAATTTATACGTTTGTTCTTTTGCATAGAAAAATTTTCATCTCATGATTTTTGACGAAACAGATAGCCGCTTACTTAACTTATTACAAGAAAACAGCAAACAAACCAATAAACAACTTGCACTAAAGCTTAATTTATCGGTAACAGCTGTTTATGAACGCATACGTAAGCTGGAGCGTTTAGGTGTTATAGACAGCTATGTAGCACTTGTCAATAAAGTAAAGGTTGACAAGAATTTTGTTGCGTTTTGTCACATAAAATTAGTGCAACATACACAAGATTACGTTATTAAGTTTGAGCGTGAAGTAGCTAATTTACAAGAGGTTGTGGCATGCTACCATATAAGTGGTGATTACGATTATCTGTTAAAAGTGATTGTAAAAGACATGGAAGCTTTCAGAGAATTTATGGTAAATAAACTCACACTGATAAACCATATCGGGAGTACGCATAGTATGTTTGTAATTAATGAAGTAAAACATACAACAGCAATCACGGTTTAATTTAAATAAAGGATTCTTTTTTCAGCTTTTAAAACCAAAAAATAGTCACAAGGCATTCGTAAAACAAAAATCAAAATCGTACTTTTGTACACGTTTTTAACCAAAAATCTATAAATACTTTTAGCTTATGAATTCTTATGATGTTGCCATAATTGGTTCTGGTCCCGGTGGTTATGTTGCCGCTATTCGTTGTGCACAGTTAGGCATGAAAACTGCACTTATTGAAAAATACTCAGTACTTGGCGGAACTTGCTTAAATGTGGGATGTATTCCCAGCAAAGCCTTGTTGGATTCATCGCATCATTATGAAGATGCAGTAAAACATTTTGAAGATCACGGCATAGAAATACCCGGCGATATAAAAGTGAATCTTGAAAAAATGATAGCGCGTAAGCAAGCTGTTGTAGATCAAACCACGTCAGGAATAGATTTTTTAATGAAGAAAAATAAAGTCGATGTGTTTCAGGGAACGGGAAGTTTTAAAGATGCCACACATATTAAAATAGAAGGTGAAAACCCATTAGAGATTGAAGCCAAAAACACGATAATAGCAACCGGAAGTAAACCTTCAACCCTTCCGTTTGTAACTATTGATAAAGAGCGAATTATAACTTCTACAGAAGCGTTAAAACTCAACGAAGTACCCAAACATCTTATAGTTATTGGCGGTGGTGTAATTGGTTTAGAGCTCGGGCAAGTATACAAGCGATTAGGTGCCGAAGTTAGCGTAATTGAGTACATGGACAGAATAATTCCAACCATGGATGCAGGACTTTCTAAAGAACTTAACAAAGTATTTAAAAAGCAAAAATTCAATATCCATACATCACACAAAGTAAAATCGGTAGTGCGTAATGGAAATGAAATCATCGTAAAAGCAGAAGACAAAAAAGGCAATGAAGTTGAATTTAAAGGCGATTACTGTTTAGTGGCTGTTGGACGAAGTCCGTATACCGAGGGCTTGAATGCCGAAGCAGCAGGCGTAAAAATTGACGATAGAGGTAGAGTAGAAGTAAATGAAAAATTGCAAACCACAGTAAAAAATATTTATGCTGTTGGTGATGTAATTAAAGGCGCTATGCTAGCACATAAGGCTGAAGAAGAAGGCATTTTTGTGGCCGAAACTTTGGCGGGACAAAAACCACATATAGATTACAATTTAATTCCCGGAGTTGTTTATACCTGGCCGGAAGTGGCTGCCGTAGGGAAAACAGAAGAACAACTCAATGAATCCGGTGTAGAATACAAAGTAGGCCAATTCCCGATGCGTGCTTTGGGACGCAGTAGAGCTAGTATGGATTTAGACGGTTTTGTGAAAATTTTAGCACACAAAGAAACTGACGAAATTTTAGGTGTGCACATGATAGGTGCCAGAGCGGCAGATATGATTGCTGAAGCCGTTGTAGCCATGGAATACAGAGCCAGTGCCGAAGACGTTTCGCGTATGAGTCATGCACATCCTACATTCACCGAAGCTATTAAAGAAGCGGCTCTAGCAGCAACGGATGACAGAGCTATACATGCCTAAATGATTACAATAAAGACAATTTAAAAAGGCAATCCATAAAAGGTTGCTTTTTAACTTTTTTAAAAAGCACGAGCTTACGTTCAAATTTTACATTCCCTTTTTAGAAGGATAACAAGTTATTTGTCTAAGTTTTAAGTTATCTTACACTTTTCTTTTGATACTTTTGCCTAATCTTAAAAATTAACAATTGAGAGTTTCTAAAACGATACTTGTTACCTCAGTTCCCAAGCTTAAAAAACAACTG
This sequence comes from Flavobacteriaceae bacterium, assembly GCA_035654775.1. Lineage (GTDB taxonomy): Bacteria > Bacteroidota > Bacteroidia > Flavobacteriales > Flavobacteriaceae > HKST-UBA85. The sequence continues at coordinate 21,286 of DASRWB010000066.1, forward strand.
TTTTTATGGGCACAACAGTTTGATCAAGTGGTTTATCTCGATTCAAATGCATACAAGGAGGCTCCTCAAAAATTTGAAGCTGTATTAGCTGTTAAAGCCAACACATTTGTAGAATCATCATGTAAAAATGCATTTAGCAAGTTACGTGCATTTAAAGAACAAACCAACGATTGGATTTTTGGATTCCTGACCTACGACCTAAAAAATGACATAGAAGATTTAAAATCCGAAAATGATGATGGACTGAATTTCCCTGATCTTTATTTTTTTCAACCTGAAAAACTCTTCTTTATTGAGAAAAATACATTAACTGCTAGTTACTTAAAAGAAGCAGCGCAAGAAATAGAAAAGGATTTAAACCACATTCAAAACACCGTAATCAATACCGAAAGTTCAACCTCACAAAACATAAAAATAAAACTTCGGATTCATAAAGACGAATACATTCAGAAAGTAAATTCACTACTTAGTCACATACAAAGAGGTGATATTTATGAAGCCAATTTTTGTCAGGAATTTTATGCAGAAGGTACAACGATAAATCCCGCAGAAACTTTTTTAAAACTTAATGAAGTTTCAAAAGCTCCATTTGCCTCATTTTTAAAATACAATACTAAGTATCTGCTTTCGGCATCGCCGGAAAGGTATTTGAAAAAAGAAGGTACAACCGTTATCTCGCAACCTATCAAAGGTACTGCTAAACGTTCTAAAGATAAAAAACAAGATGCCAAATTAAAAAAAGAGCTTACACACAGTGAAAAGGAACGAAGTGAAAATATTATGATTGTAGATTTAGTAAGAAACGACCTTTCCCGAATAGCAGAAAAAAATTCTGTGCAGGTTACCGAATTATGTAAAGCTTATACCTTTAAACAAGTACATCAACTTATTTCTACCATTTCGTGCCAGGTTTCAAGTGATACGGCCGCTGTAGATATTGTTAAAGCCACGTTTCCTATGGGAAGCATGACCGGCGCACCAAAAATTTCAGCAATGAAGCTTATAGAACAAATTGAAAAAACCAAACGCGGACTCTATTCAGGTACTTTAGGCTATTTTTCTCCGGATAACAACTTTGATTTTAGTGTAATTATCAGAAGTATCTTGTACAACAGTCAAAAAAAATACGTATCCTACTCGGTAGGTGGTGCCATTACAGCAAAAAGTGATGCCTTTATGGAGTATGAAGAATGTTTACTTAAAGCGAAAGCCATGCGAGAGGTTTTAGAAGGTTAAAACACAGCAGGAAAATTGTAAATTTGCGGTTAACATAAATGCGCGATAAATTTAATAAACATATTACCCATACCTTTCCTTTCTTAAAGGAAAGCAAAGTGCTGGTGGCTGTTTCGGGAGGAATAGACAGTGTAGTATTAACACATTTGTGTACAACACTAGGGTTGAATATAAGTCTGGCTCATTGCAATTTCAATTTAAGAGGAAAAGAAAGCGATGCCGATGAAGACTTTGTCATTGAATTTGCAGACGAATTAGAATTGGAAGTTTTTATTCAAAATTTTGACACACAAGATTATGCCAGAAGCCATTCCCTTTCACTGCAAATGGCTGCACGTCAATTGCGCTATTCGTGGTTTGATGAGTTGAGTAATCAGTTAAATTTCGACTCTATACTTACCGCACATCATGCCGATGACAATTTGGAAACTTTTTTAATTAACCTTTCCCGAGGTACAGGTTTGGAAGGTTTAACCGGAATTCCTGAAATAAACGGAAAAGTGATTAGACCCTTACTTCCGTTTTCAAGACAAGAAATCGAAAATTATGCAAAAAATCAGGGATTACAATGGCGGGAAGACAGTAGCAATGTTTCGGAAAAATACCTGCGCAACAAAATAAGACATCAGGTAATTCCGACGCTAAAAGAAATCAATCCAAAATTTCTTCAAAATTTTTTAACCACTCAAAAATATCTGGAAAAATCTAAAAAGCTTCTTGACCAAACCGTAAATGAAGTGTTTACTAAAGTGGCAAAACAAGTTTCAGCAAATGAAATTCACTATAGTATTTCAGAACTTAAGAAGCTTCAGCCTATAGAAACCTATATGTTTGAGTTGTTTAAAGCATATCAATTTACAGCGTGGAACGACATTGTAGAGTTACTGGATGCCCAAACAGGAAAATACATCACCTCAAAAACCCACCGGTTACTAAAAAACAGAACACATTTAATTCTTACATCGCTTAAATCAAGTGACGATACAGAAATACCAATTCGTGTAAACACACAAGAAGTAGAAACACCTGCCGGACTTTTGCAAATTGAAAAAGTGGAAAAAATTGAAAAAACCTCGACAAACAGCATTTATGTTGATAAAGATTTGTTAAAATTCCCAATAACTGTAAGACTTTGGCAAAATGGCGACTATTTTTACCCTTTCGGAATGCAAGGAAAAAAAAAGCTGAGTAAATTTTTTAAGGATGAAAAATACTCAATAGTTGATAAAGAAAACGCCTATGTGCTAAGTTCTGAAAACAGCATCGTTTGGGTGCTCAACAAGCGTCCGGATGATAGATTTAAGGTAACCGACAAAACCAAGAACATTTTAAAAATAACTCTCTGCCCATGAAATATTTAATTACTGTCCTTCTTGTATTTTTCTCTGTTAACACTATACAATCACAAGTTTTTGATCCTGTAAAATGGAGCTCCAAGGCGGTAAAAGTATCTGAAGACGTTTATGAAATCACCTACACGGCAACCATAGACAAACACTGGCATTTTTACTCACAAGTTGCTACAGAAGAAGACGGACCTATAGCCACAGAATTCACTTTTATAAACCCAAATAACGCTTTTGAACGCATAGGGGAAACCTCAGAATCTGAAACTATTGATGTGTTTGAACAAGTGTTTCAAATGGACGTAAGCTATTTTGAAGATGAAGCGGTTTTTACACAAAAATTTAAGATTTTAGACCCTGAAATTACACACATTAAAGCCGAAGTTTTTTATCAAGCTTGTGACGAAGTTCGCTGTTTAATGCCTACCACCTATGAGTTTAATACCCCATTAAGTGGCGAAGAAGAAACTGTACAAGTGGCCACGATTGATGATAAAGACAAAATACTTGCCGACAAACTAAGTATAGCGGTTACCGGCTGGGACAATTATGAGCAGGAAGAAGTAAAAAATAAAAGTCATCTTAGCATCTTTATTCTAGGCTTTTTAGGCGGATTATTGGCCTTGTTGACACCTTGTGTTTTTCCTATGATTCCGTTAACGGTTTCGTTTTTTACCAAAAGCGCCAGCAATTCCCAAAAAGGATTAGCAAATGCAATGCTTTACGGATTTTTTATCTTGATTATTTATGTGCTTTTAAGTCTACCTTTTCACTTTTTAGATTCTTTAAACCCCGAAATTCTCAACACCATATCTACTAACGTGTGGCTTAATCTGTTTTTCTTTGTGGTTTTGGTGTTTTTTGCATTTTCCTTTTTCGGTTTTTATGAAATTACCTTACCGGCATCGTGGGGAAATAAAATGGATTCTGCCTCCAGCATTGGCGGAATGGTAGGAATATTTTTTATGGCCGTTACCTTGGCTATTGTTTCCTTTTCCTGCACAGGACCTATTTTAGGTTCGCTCTTGGCAGGTTCACTAACTTCTGATGGTGGTGCTATGCAGCTTACAATGGGGATGAGTGGCTTCGGATTAGCCTTGGCTTTACCATTTACGCTTTTTGCCTTATTTCCAAAATGGTTAAACTCTTTGCCCAAATCGGGCGGCTGGTTAAATACCACAAAAGTAGTTTTAGGATTTTTAGAACTTGCTTTAGCACTTAAATTTTTATCTAATGCCGACCTGGTGAAACATTGGGGCTTGCTCAAGCGTGAAGTGTTTATAGGATTGTGGATAATCATAGGCATAGGCCTTGTACTGTATCTCTTTGGAAAAATCAGATTTCCGCACGACGGACCAATTAAAAAACTGAGCTTTACCCGAATTTCTTTTGGGGTTTTATTCCTAGCGTTTACCATATATTTAATTCCCGGATTGTCCAATACAGAATCGGCAAATTTAAAACTACTAAGTGGCTTTCCACCACCATTGCCCTATAGTATTTACGACAAAGTATCCGACTGTCCGCTTGATTTAAACTGCTACAAAGATTTTGACGAAGGGCTGCAAGCTGCCAAAGCACAAAATAAACCCATAATGCTGGATTTTACAGGTTGGGCTTGTGTAAATTGCAGAAAAATGGAAGAACAAGTATGGAGTAAAGACAAGATTTATACTATGCTTAAAGACAATTATATTATCATTTCCCTGTATGTGGATGACCGAAAAGAGCTTCCGGAAAGCGAACAATTTAAGGTGTTAAGACCCAACGGTTCGGCAAAAAAAATAAAAACCATAGGCGATAAATGGGCAACCTTTCAAACGCTGAATTTCAACAACAATTCCCAACCCTATTATGTGTTGTTAACCCATGATATGAAATTGCTCAACCACACTACCGGATATACACCCAATGCCAACGAATACTTGCAATGGTTGGAAAAAGGGTTAGAAAACTTCAGCAAGCAATAAAAATTAAGCGGGTAAATCCCGCTTTTTTTGTTTTTATTAGTAGCTTTACTGCAATGACGGTACAAGGCAACATTGTCGATATTTTTAACAAACGCATTTTTAAAGGTGAGCTCACTGTAGAAAACCGTAAAATTGTTTCTATAGTAGAGAAAGACCACAATGCAAACCACTATATTCTTCCGGGTTTTATCGATGCACATATCCATATAGAAAGTGCCATGTTGGTTCCAAGTGAATTTGCCAAAGCCGCCGTAAAACACGGTACGGTAGCCACCGTTTCAGACCCACACGAAATAGCCAATGTGCTTGGGGTAAAAGGCGTTTATTTTATGATTGATAATGGAAAGCAAACACCGTTTAAGTTTTACTTTGGTGCACCTTCCTGTGTTCCGGCAACTTCTTTTGAAACTTCCGGTGCTACAATAAATTCTGAAGAAATAAAAGCGCTGCTTAAAAATCCGGATATTAAGTACCTTACCGAAATGATGAATTATCCCGGAGTTATTTATAAAGAGGAAGAAGTATTAAAAAAAATAGCCTGGGCTAAACATTACCGCAAACCTGTTGACGGCCATGCTCCCGGACTTTCAGGGAAAGATTTGGACACCTACATCAATGCCGGAATTTCTACCGACCACGAATGCTTTACTTATGAAGAAGGCTTAGAAAAACTTCAAAAAGGAATGAAAGTATTGGTTCGGGAAGGAAGCGCAGCCAAAAACTTTGAAGCACTTATAGGTTTGGTACCGGAGCATTTTCAAAATATGATGTTTTGCAGTGACGATAAGCATCCGGACGATTTGTTGATTGGTCATATCAATCAACTTTGTGCAAGAGCTGTTGCTAAAGGAATTGACCTGTTTAAAGTGCTGCAAATGGCCTGTATAAATCCTGTAAAACACTATCGTTTAGATGTAGGGCTTTTACGGGTAAACGATTCGGCTGATTTTATTGTAACAGAAGATGTAGTTCATTTTAAAACCCTGCAAACTTATATAAACGGTGAACGGGTTTTTGACCAAGGCCAATCTAAATTTTCACAAACACCTTTTGAAGTATTGAATAATTTTAATACAAGTAAAAAAGAAATATCAGATTTCCACTTGAAAGCTTCTGCAAAAAGACTCAATGTAATAGAGGCTTTAGACGGCGAGTTAATTACCCGAAAAACAGAAGCTAAACCAACGATAGAAAATGACAATTTAGTATCAAACACACAAACCGATATTTTAAAAATCACTGTAGTCAATAGGTATTCAAACCAAAAACCTGCGGTAGCTTTCATTAAAAATTTTGGAATAAAACACGGTGCTATTGCCGGTTCTGTAGCTCACGATTCGCATAACATTATTGCCGTGGGTGCGAATGACGCAATGATTTGCAAGGCCGTAAACGCAATTATAGAAACTCGTGGCGGTATATGTGCCGTTTCTGAAAAAGAAAAAAGGGTATTACCTTTACCTGTTGCCGGAATTATGAGTGACCAAGATGCCGAAACTGTAGGTAAGGCTTATGCTGAGATAGATGCTTTTGCTAAAAAATTGGGCTGTACACTCCAAGCCCCTTTTATGACTCTGTCGTTTATGGCTTTACTGGTAATACCGTCACTGAAATTAAGTGACAAAGGCTTGTTTGATGGAGAAAAGTTTGAATTTGTTTCTTCTGAAGAAGAATAAAATAGGAGTAAATTTCTTACTTTTAAAAACAAATACAATATTCTATGCTGAAAAAAGTCTATGGCAGTGCGGTATTTGGGGTAGAAGCCACTACAATAACGGTAGAAGTAAATGTAGATAGTGGCATTGGTTACCATTTGGTAGGATTGCCGGACAATGCGATAAAAGAAAGTAACTTTCGTATTGCGGCAGCTCTTCAAAATAACGGCTATAAAATACCCGGAAAAAAACTTATCATAAACATGTCGCCGGCCGATATGCGTAAAGAAGGCAGTGCCTACGATTTAACGTTGGCCATGGGAATTTTAGCCGCTTCCAATCAGATTAAAGCCAAAAATCTGGAAGAATACCTTATAATGGGCGAATTGTCGCTAGACGGAAATTTACAACCTATTAAAGGAGCTTTGCCCATTGCTATAAAGGCCAGAGAAGAAGGTTTTAAAGGTTTTATTTTGCCTGTTCAAAATGCGAAAGAAGCTGCAATTGTTAACGATATTGAAGTGTACGGCGTAGAGAATATTCAAGAAGTGATTGACTTTTTTGACAAAGGAGAAGCACTTGAACAAACCCTTGTAAATACACGTGAAGAATTCTATAAAAATCTGGATTTTCCCGAGTTTGATTTTTCTGATGTAAAAGGTCAAGAAAGCATAAAGCGTTGTATGGAAATAGCCGCAGCAGGTGGTCACAACATTATTTTAATTGGACCGCCGGGTGCCGGAAAAACCATGTTGGCAAAACGCCTACCAAGTATTTTACCGCCAATGACACTAAAAGAAGCGCTGGAAACCACCAAAATACATTCGGTAGTAGGTAGGGTTAAAGAAAATACAGGGTTACTGGCACAGCGCCCGTTTAGAAATCCGCATCATACCATTTCTGACGTGGCTTTGGTAGGTGGCGGAACCTATCCACAACCCGGAGAAATATCCTTGGCGCACAACGGAGTTTTATTTTTAGATGAATTGCCCGAGTTTAAGCGAACCGTACTGGAAGTAATGCGACAACCCTTGGAAGATAGAGAAGTCACCATTTCGCGTGCAAAATTTACGGTAACCTATCCTTCATCCTTTATGCTGGTAGCCAGTATGAATCCAAGCCCCGGAGGTTATTTTAACGATCCCAATGCGCCGGTTACTTCGTCTCCGGCAGAAATGCAGCGGTATTTAAGTAGAATTTCCGGCCCGCTTTTAGACCGGATAGACATTCATATAGAAGTTACTCCGGTACCTTTTGAAAAACTTTCCGATACTAACAAAACCGAATCTTCAGTGGAAATCAGAAAACGGGTTACGGCAGCTCGCGATGTGCAAACCAAACGATTTGAACCCTATGAAAAAACCCACTACAATGCCCAAATGAACACCAAGCAAATTAGAAAATACTGTGAGTTGGATGCTACTTCTCTAGAATTATTAAAAACAGCCATGGAGCGACTTAATCTTTCGGCTAGAGCCTACGACAGAATTTTAAAAGTGGCAAGAACAATTGCCGATTTGGAACAAGCAGAGAAAATAGATAATGCCCATATAAGCGAAGCCATTCAATACCGCAGCTTGGATAGAGAAGGCTGGCTGGGATAAATATATTAATAATGAAAAAAATAGGTGTATTACTTCTGGTTTTTGTTTTGAACTGTACCAACAATAATAACCGTTTGCCAACCAGTGAACAAACAATTGAAATTCCGGAGCTTACCTTGGCTCAAGCAAACAAACTAGCCACACTTCCCATAGATTGTATTGCCGTGGAATACCCCAACAAACTTGGGCAGACATTAAAAGATTCTACACAGCTGCAATCTCCCAAAGTTTTACATCCGGCATTCTATGGATGCTTTGACTGGCATTCGTCTGTACATGGACATTGGAGTTTAGTGAAATTACTGAAAGATTTCCCACAACTGGAACATGCCGAAATGAGTAAACAACTACTGAGGAAAAACATGTCAAAAGAAAATATAGCTGCAGAAGTAGCCTATTTTCACGACGATAATACTTACGAGCGTACCTATGGATGGACCTGGTTGTTGAAACTTGCTACTGAATTGCATACCTGGAACGACCCGCTGGCCAGAGAACTGGAAAATAACCTTCAACCTTTAACCGCACTTATTGTTTCAAAATACATTGAATTTTTGCCAAAACTTCATTATCCCATTCGTGTGGGAACCCATACCAATACGGCATTTGGATTGTATTTTGCTTTAGAATATGCCCAAACTACTCAGCATGAAGGTTTAGAGAATGCTATTATGCAAACGGCAAATAAGTTTTATAGAAACGATGTAAACTGCCCTATAAGCTGGGAACCCAGTGGTTATGACTTTTTATCACCTTGCTTGGAAGAAGCGGCGCTTATGAAAGGGCTATTGGATAAAAAATACTATTTAAAATGGTTAAAAACCTTTCTTCCCGAAATATTTAATAAAGCCTATGTACTCGAACCCGGAATTGTTTCAGACAGAAAGGATGGACATTTGGTACATCTTGACGGGTTAAATTTTTCAAGAGCTTGGTGTTTGTCAGTAATAGCTGATGATGTGGAAGAATTAAACCACCTGCGTGCCGTAGCTGCAAAACATATCAACTACTCTTTACCCAATTTGATAGGAGACAGTTATGAAGGCGGCCACTGGCTGGGTAGTTTTGCAATTCACGCATTAAGTACATTCAATTCTGAAAAAAAATAACCGGTCACTCTAATTTCTTTTTACTAAATTTAAAGAAAATCAATCCAAAAAAATCATGAAACAACTCGGTTATATTATTTTAGGAATTGCCTTAGGAATTCTGTTTAGTTATCTATTTAAAGTAGGGTGTGATTTAGAACCGGAAGAACCAGCGGTAGAAATTATAAAACCCCGAGGGTTGATTACACCACAACAAGCTATAATGCTAGATACAGCCTATAATAAAAGACACAGACTAATAAGCGATTCCATTATTTTCAGGCCTGGAGGCGATAACAGGTCATCCTGGTATGGGCTGGAAGATGTCAAAAATTACTTAAAATACGCTGATAGTCAGGCCACAGCTTTAGGTTATACACTAAACGGGCTGCGTATTTATGCAGGAGCCTACGAAACCACATCAAAATTTGGTGCCGGCTATACCACATTTTTTATTATTCCTACCGGAGAAAAAAATACGGCAAAAGCAAGTTCCATGGTTAATGCTTTACCTATTGAAAGTAGCGATATACCCGAAAGTGACGGTTTAAATGCTGGAGAACAAGGAAATCCACCTTATGCAAACTATCCACACTAATATGCAAGAATTTCTGGAGTTTCTTTATCAAATTAAATCGTTTATCTATATGGCTGTTGAAGTTATGGCAGCCGTAACAGGGCTTTTACTTTACAGGAAATATAAACACACACCGGTTAAATATTTTATCTACTTTTTAGTTTATGTTGTTTTTATTGACAGTATTGGTAGATATTCCTACTTTGTTAGAGGAGATGGAATTTTCAACTTCTTAGAAGGAACGCTTCTGGAAAGAAATTACTGGTGGTACAACTTAACTTGGGTAATTAATGCTACCGTATTCTTTGGTTGGTATTTCATGAAAGTACTGAAGAGTAACTTGTTCAGAAGAATCCTTAAAATTTCAATATATTGTTTTGTAATATTTTCGGTGGTGGTCATACTCTTAACCTTACCCGCTGTTTTTAAAAGTTCTATGCCTTCCTTAGCTATATTTAGCGCACTTATTATTTTGCAATGTGTAACGTTTTATTTTTTAGAGATTTTACAAAGCGACAGAGTGTTAACCTTTTATAAATCGATAAATTTTTACATTTGTTGTGCAATTTTAGTCCTCTGGCTCGTTCAAATACCTCTTGTCTTTTTTGAACAATATTTTAGTTTAGCCGATATGAATTATGCCTACCTGAAAAATTATATATCAATAGTGGCCGTGCCTTACATGTACATTACATTTACAGTGGGTTTACTAGTTTCAAAACCGGAATATGTGTAACGCGATACTTTTTTTGTTTCAAAATCAAGTGCCTATATCCACCTCGGCAGAGCGCAATTTGTTGATATACATGCTGAGTCTATTGTTTATTTTTAGTGGTTTAATCGTAGGGTTTTTTATCGTTTTTCAAAAAAGAAAAAACAAACTTTTACTGGATAAAATAAAACAGCAAAAAGCCTTTGAAGAGGCTTTATCCAATACGCAGATAGAAATTCAAGAACAAACCCTAAAAAACATCGGGCAAGAACTGCACGACAACATAGGCCAGTTACTTGCTGTAGCCAATATGCAGTTGAGTATCCTCAATACCGAAATCCCTGAACATATACAAGATCGCTTTGCAGAAACAAAGAGCGTAGTCAAAGAAAGTTTAAACGAAATTAGAGCGCTTTCAAAAACACTGAACAGTGAAGTTATCGTAAATCAAGGGTTTCAAAATTCGATAAAAAGTGAAGTAGATCGGCTAAATAAATTAAAGCTGATTAAAGCAACAATGCAGGTTGAGGGCAATCAAAATCAGTTTACAGAAACCAAAGACAGCATTATTTTATTCAGAATTTTACAGGAATTTATTTCTAATACGCTAAAATATGCTAAAGCCAATTTCCTGTTAGTAAAAATCAATTATTCAAGAGCATTTATTGTCATTTCTGTCAGTGATGACGGTATAGGCTTTGATGTTCAAAAAGTAAAAAAAGGCTCCGGACTAATCAATATGGAAAACAGAGCCAAACTTATAGGTGCAACTTTTACCTTGACTTCAGTTTTTGGTAGCGGTACAAAACTGGTTTTAAAATATCCGTACAAAAAATTGGAATACTAAAAAGCCAAACAAGCCTTCCAAAGGTTGTCTTCAGGTGGATTTGCTACTAGACTAATAAGCTCTTTCCTTACCGGATGTATAAATTCCAAAGCCCGAGCATGTAGGCTTATACTACCATCCGGATTGCTCCTTTCAAAACCGTATTTTAAATCGCCCTTTATCGGGCAACCCATAGCGGCTAGTTGTGCGCGTATTTGATGATGCCTTCCGGTTTCTAAGGTTACGGAAAGCAAAAAATAAGTATCCAGTTGGGCAATTATTTTATAGTGAAGAATCGCTTTTTTGCTATCGCTTACTTCGTTTGGGTAAACTGTGGATTTATTGTTTTTAGGATTTTTTTTCAACCAGTGAATTAAAGTATCCTGTGGTTTTGGTGGACTGTTTTTTACCAAAGCCCAATACGTTTTTTTTGCTTCTCTTTTTGCAAATAAGGTATTAAGTCTGGGAAGCACCTTGCTGGTTTTTGCAAAAACGACAATCCCTGATGTGGGTCTGTCAAGTCTGTGTACTACACCCAAGTATACATTACCGGGTTTTTCGTATTTTATTTTAAGAAACTCTTTTACTACTTCGCTAAGGGGTTTATCGCCGGTTTTGTCACCCTGAACAAGATCTCCAGGACGTTTATTTACGATAATAATGTGATTGTCTTCGTAAAGCACTTCAAGGTTTGTAGTATTTGAATATTTTTGAATCAATGAAACAAAGGGTTTTCTTGAAGCGTTTTTTTTAATATTGTTCAGTATCGTTAGGGAAATCTCTGGATTTCACATCGGTGTTGTACTGTGATATGGCTGCAGACATATCGTCAAACAAATTCATGTATCTACGTAAAAAACGCGGATTAAATTCATGCGTCATGCCTATCATGTCATGGAGTACAAGTACTTGGCCGTCAACACCGTTACCGGCACCGATACCTATAACGGGAATGGTTAGACTTTCGGCAACTTCTTTAGCCAATTTGGCAGGGATTTTTTCTAATACAATGGCAAAACATCCCATTTTTTCGAGAAGCAGTGCATCTTCTTTTAATTTTTTAGCCTCTTGTTCTTCTTTAGCTCTTACGGTATAAGTGCCAAACTTATATATAGATTGTGGTGTAAGTCCTAAATGCCCCATCACCGGAATTCCGGCATTTAAAATTCTTTTAATGGATTCTTTAATTTCTTTTCCGCCTTCCATTTTTACTGCATGTGCACCACTTTCTTTCATTATCCGTATAGCCGAACGCAAGGCTTCTTTAGGGTCGCTTTGATAACTCCCAAAAGGAAGGTCTACCACTACCAACGACCTGTTTATAGCTCTAACCACAGAAGAAGCATGATAAATCATTTGGTCCAAGGTGATAGGTAGCGTGGTTTCATGACCAGCCATAACATTACTGGCCGAATCCCCTACCAAAATAACATCAACTCCGGCGCCATCCACAATTTTTGCCATAGTATAATCATAAGCCGTAAGCATTGATATTTTTTCGCCGGCTTTTTTCATTTCTACCAAGGACTTTACGGTTATTCGCTTGTATTCTTTTTTTGCTACAGACATAGTTTTTGTTTAAACAAGAAGATGGTAAAAATAAGAAATAAAGCCCACACTGTTAAACTTTTCTTTAAGAGTAAACCAACAAAGCGTTTATAAGTTATTTTAGTGAAAAATAGAAATTATCATGAATCATTTACTGCGTTTTATTGCCTGCTTTATAGTGGCAACGGCTACATCTCAAAATGAAAACCAACAATTGGAGCTTGAAATAAAGCAAACGATAGAAACTTTTTTTGAAGGATTTCACCGTGGCGATACACTACTAATGAAATCGGTTTTGGCGGATAAAGTGCTTCTACATACCATTTTTAAAAACAAACAAGGAACAGATCAATTGGTTACAGAGGAAATAACCACGCTACTTAAAGCAATAGGAAACAAGCCCGGTGAAGAAAACTGGGAAGAAAAACTACTGGCTTTCCAAATTTCTGTTGATGGAGCAATGGCCAATGCATGGACGCCTTATGAATTTTGGTTTAATGGAAATTTCAGTCATTGCGGGGTAAATTCTTTTCAGCTATTTAAAGATAAAGGGCAATGGAAAATAATTTATCTAATAGATACCCGACGGAAAGAAGGTTGCTTAAAGGGATAGTTACTTAACAATCAGACAGGTTTACTCCAATAGCCAATCCGCCTTCACTGGTTTCTTTGTATTTGGTGCTCATGTCTTTAGCGGTTTCCCACATAGTGGTTACTACTTTATCCAAAGGAACTTTCACGTTTTTTGGATCTGTATCTAAAGCCAGTTCGGAAGCATTAATTGCTTTTATCGCACCCATGGCGTTTCTTTCGATACAAGGAACTTGCACCAAGCCACCAATTGGGTCACAAGTCATTCCTAGATGATGTTCCATAGCAATTTCAGCGGCTATTAATACTTGTTCGGGCGTGCCACCTAGCAATTCACAAAGTGCACCTGCTGCCATTGCTGATGAAACCCCAATTTCGGCCTGACAGCCACCCATTGCAGCAGAAATGGTAGCTCCTTTTTTGAATATGCTACCTATTTCTCCGGCGACCAGTAAAAAGCGTTTTATGTCCTCAAAATTTCCATCGTGATTTTCAATGACCAAGTAATACATTAAAACAGCCGGTATCACGCCGGCACTTCCGTTAGTAGGTGCAGTAACTACACGTCCTAAAGCGGCATTCACTTCATTTACGGCCAATGCAAAACAGCTTACCCATTTAATGATTTGTCTAAACTTTACTTCAGTATCTCTAATGGCTTCAATCCATTCTATGGGATTTGAATAAGGCGTATTGCCAATTAGGTTTTTGTGTAAATCAAAAGCACGCCGTCTTACATTTAATCCGCCAGGAAGCGTTCCTTCAGTATGACAGCCTAAATACATACAATCCAACATGGTATCCCAAATACGTTTCAGTTCAAAATCGATAGTTTCAATTGGACGTATGGATTTTTCATTTTCCAAAACCACACCTGAAATGGGCAGTTGTAATTGCTTGCAGTAGTCGAGAAGTTGAACGCCGTTTTCTATGGGATAAGGAAAAGTACAATAAAAAATAAGCTTGTTTGCTTTTGCGTTTTTTCGTTCTTCCTTAACTACAAATCCACCACCAATAGAATAGTAGGTAGATTTATAGTTTCGGCCATTAATTGTAGCAGTAAAGGTTAAAGCATTGGCATGAAAAGGCAGAAATTTTTTATTGAAAACGATGTTGATTTCCGGAGTAAAAGGTAAAGGTATTTCATTGTTAAAAAAAATAGTGTTGGTTTTTTTTATCTCGGTAACAGTTTGTTCAATTGCTTCCGTTGGAATGGTTTCAGGATTGGCCCCGCTTAAACCGAGCATAACGGCATAATCTGTGGCATGGCCTTTACCGGTTAATGACAAGGAACCATAAAGATCAACATTAATTTTTTCAACCCTGCTGAAGCGGTTGTTTTTTTTAAGTTCGTCAATCCAGCGTTCGGCAGCACGCCAGGGACCTAAAGTATGAGAACTGGAAGGACCAACGCCTATTTTTAGCATATCGAAAACCGAGATACACTCCATAAAAAACATTTTTTAGTATCCCACAAATATAGCCCATTATTTAACAATTAAATACCCGAGAGCTAATCTTTTCATTTTAAAAAAATGACAGCTTGTCAGTATTTTTTTCTTGGCATAATCATTGACTTTAATCAATTCGAAAAACTTGAAAAATAAATCAGTAAACATTATTAAAGTATATACACATTATGAGTAAGATTATTGGAATAGATTTAGGAACAACAAACTCTTGCGTTTCAGTAATGGAAGGAAACGAGCCTGTTGTAATTCCTAACGCTGAAGGTAAACGAACTACACCATCCGTAATAGCTTTTGTTGACGGAGGTGAAATTAAAGTAGGTGATCCTGCAAAACGTCAGGCAGTAACCAACCCTACCAAAACCGTTTATTCTATTAAACGTTTTATGGGAAACAAATATTCTGAATCAAAAAGAGAAGCAGAACGCGTACCTTACAAAGTAGTAAAAGGCGACAACGATACCCCAAGAGTAGATATTGATGGTCGTTTGTACACGCCACAAGAACTATCGGCTATGATTCTTCAGAAGATGAAAAAAACAGCCGAAGACTATTTAGGTACAACCGTTAGCGAAGCCGTAATAACCGTGCCGGCATATTTTAACGACAGCCAGCGTCAGGCAACTAAAGAAGCCGGAGAAATAGCAGGATTAAAAGTGCGCCGTATAATCAATGAACCTACTGCTGCTGCATTAGCTTACGGCTTAGATAAAAAAGGAAAAGACCAAAAAATAGTGGTATTCGATTTTGGAGGTGGAACACACGACGTTTCTATCCTTGAGCTAGGCGATGGCGTTTTTGAAGTGCTTTCTACCGATGGTGATACGCACCTAGGCGGTGATGATGTTGATGAAAAAATAATCAATTGGCTGGCAGACGAATTTAAAGCTGAAGAAGACTTGGACTTGCGTAAAGATGCAATGGCCTTACAGCGACTTAAAGAAGCTGCAGAAAAAGCAAAAATAGAGTTATCTTCATCAAGCCAAACCGAAATAAATTTACCTTACATTACCGCAACTGCTAGTGGACCGAAGCACTTGGTACGTACATTAACCCGTTCTAAATTTGAACAGTTAATTGACGACTTAGTAAAACGTACTATAGCACCTTGTCAGTCTGCTCTTAAAGCCGCCGGATTGTCTACAGGAGATATTGACGAAATCATTCTTGTAGGCGGTTCTACGCGTATTCCCGCAGTTCAGGCTGCTGTAGAAAAATTCTTTGGGAAAGCACCAAGTAAAGGGGTAAATCCGGATGAGGTTGTAGCTGTAGGAGCCGGAATTCAAGGTGGTGTTTTAACCGGTGATGTTAAAGACGTCTTATTATTAGATGTGACTCCGTTATCACTTGGTATTGAAACCATGGGAAATGTAATGACAAAATTAATTGAAGCCAATACCACTATCCCTACCAAGAAATCACAAGTATTCTCAACAGCAGCAGACAATCAACCTTCTGTTGAAATTCATGTATTGCAAGGAGAACGCGCTATGGCTGCGGATAATAAAACCATAGGCCGCTTTCATTTGGACGGTATTCCACCGGCACCTAGAGGCGTACCTCAAATTGAAGTAACGTTTGACATCGACGCCAACGGAATAATTCATGTTACAGCAGCAGATAAAGCCACCGGTAAGTCACAAGATATTCGTATTGAAGCTTCTTCAGGATTGACCGAAGAAGAAATCAAAAAAATGAAAGCCGACGCTGAAGCCAATGCCGAAGCCGATAAACAAGCTAAAGAAAAGGCAGACAAGCTGAACAGTGCTGATGCCATGATTTTTCAAACCGAAAAACAATTGCAAGAATTTGGAGACAAGTTGTCTGAGGATAAAAAGAAGCCTATAGAGCAAGCCCTTGAAGAGCTTAAAAAGGCTTACGAAACAAAGGATATAGCGGTTATTGATCCGGCTTTAGAAAAAATAAATGAAGCCTGGAAAGTAGCCAGTGAAGAAATGTATAAAGCACAACAAGAAGCTCAAAGCACTTCCGAAGCAGGTGATACTTCAGCTCAAAATGGTCAAGCGCCTGAAGGTAGCGACGTAGAAGATGTAGACTTTGAGGAAGTGAAATAAGTAAAATCATATAGTTGAATCATTTTTTAAAAGCGCAATCTGTATAGGTTGCGCTTTTTATTGTTTGAAATAAAGGTAACACATCCTTAAAAATGTACAGTTTATAGAAAATACAAAAAAAAAAAAATTGTAAAAAGTTGTAAATTAGAAAAATAGACTATATTTGTACCACTCTTCACGAGAATAGCATATTAATAGCAAATTTAGATTAGTAGCAAAAATTGATTAATAGCAAGTTCAGTTTTTTATAGTAAAACTGGTTTTTTTGCTCCATCTACTATGTTCTTCTCTTACTTGGTTATATAATGTTTAATTAAAACTTATAACCATGTTCGAAATTTTTACTAAAAATTTGTTTAAAAGATTCAGCTATCCTCGATGTTGGCTTACTTTTAGCGCACTTAAAGGATTTACCGGTATTTTGGTAATTTTCTTTTTTTTATTAAGTACTTTTTCATCCAATGCCCAGATACCTTGTATTGATGGGAATTCCGATGAATGGGGCGGTACACAATTACAAGCCCAGCCTACTTTTGAGCTTCAGCACGATGTTTTTACCGGCAACCAGGATGACATTTACACAGGTTCAAAAGACTTTATGCTTTTTGGACCCAATAACAATTCCAATGAGTACAATGAATGGACTTTAAGTCCCATGCAGGACAAGAGCGACATTATGAACGGTGCTGCAGTAATATTAACCGGATTGGTAGATGATCCGGGAAGTGGTTGTACAAGCGACTTTTCTTATGACATTAATAACACTTATCTTTTCTTTGCAGGAGACAGACAGAGTAATAATGGCGTAGGATATATCGGGTTTTGGTTCCTACTGAACGGTTCAAGTGCCACTACAGACAATGGCCAAAATATTTTTGATCCACCGCATGCCGTAGGTGATTTATTAATTTTAGCCGATTTTGAAAATGGAGGTCGAGAGGCCATTGTTACCGTACTCAAATGGGTTGGTCCCGGCAATGGAACTCACGGCAATAACCTTTCTTTGGAATTGGTTGATACCGATGCACAAGTAGGACAAAACAATGCTACCGAAACGCCCGTTCCGGCAGGGTTTATTGTTCCTGAAGGACAAACCACTTATGATTACAATGAATTTTATGAGGGAGTTATTGATTTAACTCAAGTATTTGATTTACAAGCAAACCCACAATTGATTTGTAATGCAAGCTGGATGCTGGAAACTAGATCATCAAAAGAGTTAACCGCTGATTTAAAAGATTTTGTTGGAGGAAGCTTTAATATAGCACCAACGGTAGATGTATCTGACGATGCAGTATGTGAAGGCGGTTCAGGCAGTTTAACAGCCACACTTTATGATGCAAATAGCAATCCTATTGCTAATGATGGGTATGTGTTTACTTGGTCAGGTCCGGGTTCTTTCTCCGGACAAGGCACAGCTACTATAACTTTCGACCCGGCTTCCCTTTCAGACGCGGGTCAATATTCTGTAACAGTTACAAGTGATACCAATTGTGTACCTAGCAGTCCAAGTTCAGGTTCATTAACTGTTTACCCTGAAACCAGTGATGTAAATGACAGCACAACAGTATGTGCAGGTGATTCTTACGTTTGGTCATACAACGGATTGAGTTATACTGCTGCTGATAGTCCAGTAGTTTTAAATGAAACTGACGGCAATGGTTGTCCGTTTACAGCAACTTTAGTGATTAACGAATATCCGGTAACCCAAATGTATACCGATTCATATACGGTATGTGACGGCGAGAGCTGGACTTTCAGTTACGACAGCGACGGCGACGGCGCAGACGAGAACTACGGACCTTACAGTGCAGGCGTACATACAGAGAATGTATTTGACTCCAACGGATGTCCATACCAATTGGAATTCACAGTAAATGAATATCCGGTAACCCAGATGTATACCGATTCATATACGGTATGTGACGGCGAGAGCTGGACCTTCAGTTACAACAGCGACGGCGACGGCGCAGACGAGAACTACGGGCCTTACAGTGCAGGCGTACATACGGAAAATGTATTTGACTCCAGCGGATGTCCATACCAATTGGAATTCACGGTAAACGAGTACCCTGTAACACCAGATGTAAATGACAGTGCGACAATATGTGCCGGCGATTCTTACTTATGGTCATACAACAATATGAGTTATACAGCGGCTGACAGTCCTGTAGTTTTAAATGAGATTGATAGTAATGGATGTCCATTTACAGCAACCTTAATTATAAATGAAAACCCACTTCCAACTTGCTCAGCATATGCAGATAACCCATTAGCTTGTTATGGTATAGGAATTACTTTACATGTTTCAGGTTCAGATGGCGTTGGTGGTCCATATACTTTTGTATGGAGTGGCGTAGGTTCAGAATATTTAGATGATGTAAATTCTGCTAATCCTACATTGAATGCACCTGTTGGAATATATGATTTGACAGTGACTGTAACTGATACCGGAGATGATACAAATTGTATAAACACTTGTGCGGTTTCTGTAGAGGTTTACGACTGTGTTCCAGAGTGTGAAACAGCATTTGGTGTTGCAACACAAGTGGTAGATGGTTATGTTCAAGTTGATGACGACTACAGCAGTTGTTTCCGTAACGACGGATTTAGACGTTGGGGTTGGGTGAATGAAATTACCGAAGCCGATCAAGGGTCTCAAGTTGTTTTATCTCTTTATGCCGGTGCTGCACAGTGTGATTTAAGTAATGGAACTTATTCGGGAACAGCTACTATAGATTACGCTATGGATGGCACAGTTCAGGTATGCTATGATATGGCTCCCGGATTTGTATTGTCTGAAGCCCATATTTATGTAGGATGTGATCCATATCCAACGCTGAAT
The DNA here is from genome assembly GCA_035654775.1 of Flavobacteriaceae bacterium. Classification (GTDB taxonomy): domain Bacteria; phylum Bacteroidota; class Bacteroidia; order Flavobacteriales; family Flavobacteriaceae; genus HKST-UBA85. The sequence continues at coordinate 40,828 of DASRWB010000066.1, forward strand.
AATGGTTCGTATACTGTTGCTCCCGGTCAATATAGCTTTAATGCTGGCGACCTAGGTTATGTACAAACAAGTTTCTGTACACCTGATATTTCAGCAAGTGGCGACTTTTACGTAATAGTTCATGCGGTAGTTTGTGAAACTAATATCCCTGATGGATGTTATTTACCAGCCTCGCCTAATGAAGGTGGAATGTTTGACGAATTAAGTCCAAATGCACCACTTCCAAACTGTACTGTAGACACAGGCGGTTGGGGTAGAGGCATAGACTTTACAGCTTATCCGGTTCCATTTGATAAAGAAGTAACCATAGAGTATCAATTGGGTTATGACACTCCTGTAACTATTCAAGTGTTTGACCTTAAAGGATCATTGATTAGAGAGGTTAAAAATGTGGATTACTTTAAAGGAAACATAGGTAAAACCTTACTTGATATGTCTCATACAGACAACCAAATTTACTTTGTTAGATTGACTACCAGTAAAGGAACAATTGTGAAAAAAATTGTTTCATCTTCCGGGAATTAATTCGAAACAAGGAAAACCTTTTGTAAAATAAAAAAGGCGACCAATTAGGTCGCCTTTTTTTTATGACAAAAAAATTATCTTTTTACAAATTTGAAAGTTTTATTGGCACCGTTAATAAATAATTGTGCTATGTACACTCCATCTTTTAAAGTTGATAGTGATATGAGCTCTTCATTTTGAGACAGTTTTTCAGTTAAAACAAGTTGACCTAAAATACTGTATAGTTTGAATTCACTTAAAGGCGTAGTAGGAGATTTTAGGGTTAAAATATCAGCGTTGCTATGGTAAGAAATGTTTACAGCATTAAGTTCTTCACTACTTATATTAAGAGAAGATTCGGTTACAATAACATCATCAATGTTCAATATGTATTGATTACTTGAATTGTAATGTCTAAACGCAATGTAAACGATATTTCCGGCTAAAGAAGAAATATCCATGCTTCTTGTAACAAAAACACCTGAAGCACCGGCTTCATCAGCATATTCACTCATATACACGCCGCTTGAGGTAAAATCAGAAATTTGATTGCCTGTTGCAGCATATACGGTATAATATTCGTGTGCATGAGATGCCAGTTCGCCTCTTACTTTCCAAGAAAGCTCAATGTCTTGATTGGTTGAGAACGAGGTTAAATCTATAGCATGAGAAATAATCCAGTTATCGGGAGTTAAAGCCGCACCTGTATTTAAATAAGATCTGGAGGTTAAACATTTAAACCCTCCGTAGAAACTACCATAGTCTCTCCAATACCAGTTGTGTCCATCTCCATCTTGATCATTTGTATCCCAGCAAACATCAATAACATTTGAGTCGTCAAAACTCTCTGTAATTGGTAAGGTGTCATTACAAGTTTGTGCAAACGTAAAATTGCTCAAACCACATATCATCAAAATAAGTAAAAATCTTTTCATAACTATAAAGTAGATTAAATTTGGGTAAACCTATAAAAATATAACCAATAATCGAATAATAAATATGTTTTATCGATAAAAAGCACAAAATAAATCAATATGTGTAAGATATATCTTATAAATGATGAATCAAATACTTACAAAAGGGGCAAACTTAACCAATTTTTAATACCTACCAGACTCAAAAAGAAAAACTTATCAACATGAGTTTTGCTAATTTAGCCAAACCGATAAACGAGGATTTTATTATTTTATCTATAATTCACTCAAATCTCATTATTTATAGATAAATTTAGTAAGGAAATAAAATTTATTTTAGTTGCATAACTATTCAACGAGCAATACTAAACTTTTTTATTATGAAAAAAATTACATATCTTCTTTTTCTTTCTTTTTTTATTACCCAATGGACACATTCTCAATGCATAAGTAACAACCAACATAATAGTTATTCTGCTGTAAATAATGGTTTTTTGGAAACCATGTCAACTACATTTTCACCGGGAAGTTATATGACCATAGATAATATTTTAGAAAATGAATACTTATTTTTTGCTTCTCATACCGATTTGGGTAATGAAGTAGCAGATTATATTTTTCTTACAGACTCTTCTAACAACCTTTTAGATGCAGGTGTGTCGCCTTTAAATTATACATTTTCACCCGGAGAATTGGCAGATGGAACAATAAGACTACATATTTATTTAAATGAATTTTGTGATGTAGATGATATAAACCTAACGGTTGTGCTTTTAAACTCAACGGTAGAGCCTAGTACATGTCAGCTTCCTCAAAACCCAACCGTAAGTTACAGATCAGACGTACGTATTGATTTTAATTGGGAAGCACCAGATTTAGGAGGAATTCCGGAAAGTTATGATTGGGAAGCTGTTCCATCCGGGAATCCTCAAGGTGTTGGCGTGGTAGACTCCGGCACTACAGTTGCTCCTAATGCCAGTGCAAATGGACTATCAGCTGGTACTAGCTATGTTTTTTATATACGGTCAAATTGTGGGGCAAATGGCAGTAGCGAATGGTTTTCAACGCCACCGTTACAAACAAATGCAGGTCCGCCACCAACTAATGATTTTTGTGAGGATGCAGCATTGGTAATTCAAGATACCGGTGTTACTGTAGGAACAGCCACTTCTATAAACAGCAGTTTGCTAAATACGGCAGGAACAAGTATCGATGCCGAACAATGTAGTGGGACAAGCGTAGATAATGCTCGTGACGATGTGTGGTATACCTTTTTTGCTCAAACCACCGATGTTACAGTTACTTTGGAACCCATGTTTAACGGAATTTTAACCCTGTTTTCAGCATGTAATTCTTCCGCTATTTTGGCCTGTAGTGATGCCAATGGAAGTGCGCTTCCCAGAACAGAAGAAATAACATATAACGGTTTAACTATTGGACAAACCTATTACGTTAGGGTATACTATCAAGGCTTTGCAACAGCTACGCCAACATTCAGTTTAAAAATTTGGTCACCAACACCTACGGTAGACAACGATGGAGATGGATATGGAAGTACTGTGGATTGTAATGATGAAGATCCGGACACGAATCCCGGAGTTTCAGAAACTTGTGACGGACTGGACAACAACTGTAATACTTTAGTTGATGAAGGGTTTGATGAAGATGAAGATGGGTTTACCACTTGTCAAGGTGACTGTGATGATAATGATGATTCCACTTATCCCGGAGCTCCGGAAATCCCGGCCGATGGTATTGACCAGGATTGTGATGGCGAAATTGATAATACCCTGGGATTGGATACCGTAGAAGCGAATGCGGTTACATACTTTCCAAACCCTATTGACAAAAATCTTACCCTTAAAACAAGCCGTTTAATTTCTGAAGTGAAAATTTACAATATACTGGGACAATGTGTACTAGATAAATCTTATGAAATGACCAACCAGTTAATACTTAACTTGGAAACTCTTCCTAAAGGAACGTATTTTGTTAAATTAAATGCAAGTGGAGCAAGTAAGGTATTAACGATTTTTAAACGTTAGTTAGATAAAATTGTTGCATAAATAAAAACCATTCATTCTGTAATGTATAAATTTTATATCCAGAAATTATTATACATTTTAGTGGCATTCTTCTTTGTTGCTCAAGCCAAAGCGCAAGTTTTTTGCGAAGACATTTTAGGAAATGACTGCAATACATGTCCTGATTATAAAGTTGCCGCAAACCCAAATCTATTTGTAGATTGTGGAAGCCCGCTTAAAATGGTGTTCATTATTGATGAATCTAATTCTATATGGATATCAGGAGTAGAACAAGAAGTAGCTAACGGAGTAAACGCGTTTCTTCAGGAATTGGCTTGTACTTCTGTTGAAATTGTCATTATTGAGTTTGGCTCGGTTGCAAATTTTGTTGTTGACACCTATACGCCAGTGGCTGATATTGTTTCAGGAATGCAGGATTATTTCAATGAAATCCCGTTTAATAATCAGATATATAGTCCAAATCCCGGTGGACTTGGCGGAACCAACTGGCAAGCCGCTTTACTGCAAGCCAACACACTTCCAGACGCAGATATTGTACTGTTTCTCACCGATGGATTGCCCACAACCTACAGCCCGGATGCAGCGTTTCCTGAATCCAGTTTCGACTACTGTGGTGATGGAACAACTACGCAAGAAGCTGAAATATACAATCCCGTTCAATTAGCCAACAACATTAAAAATCAAGGAAGCCACATGTTTGTGATGGGTGTTGGTGATGTAAACACAAACTATATAGTTGATATTTCCGGACCAGATGAATTTGGAGAAGAATTTTCCATCGACACAGCCGATTATTTTTTTGAAGAAGATTTTTCATCATTCATTGATAGCTTTGTTGAAGTAGCAAATAGTTTTTGTCCGCTCATAGGCAGTATAGAAACATCCAATAGTTGTGAAGGCTCTGCAAACGGGAGTATGGTTATAAATTTAAACACGAACATTGCAGGACCTTTTTCATTTTCTCTAAATGACAATCCATCGCAGATTACAGACAATCACCAGATAATGATTGAGAATCTTACCGTTGGAACCCATAACCTGCAGGTACAAACCTTGGATGATGATTGTTCGAATTCAGTTATTGAAACCATTAGTATTGAAAGCATTCCGTTACCTACATTAACCCTCGAAAATGCTTCTATTTGTGAAGAAAATAAAAATGGGATTGATTTAAATTCACTAATAACTTCTAACGGAACCATAACCGTATTTACCACACCAGAAAACGCTGAAACCAATAGTAATCCGTTACAAAATTTAAACGTTAATCCTTTAAATGAAACTACATATTACGTAAGAAGTGAAGATGCTATTACCGGCTGTGTAACTTTTGGAGCTATTACGATATTTGTTAACAGCTTGCCAAGTTGTAGCGTAACAGACAGTTATATAAACTGTAATTCACCACAAGGAGCCACACAACTCAATGCTGTAACAGATGTAAGCAATGCTGCATTTGCATGGACCACCATTAACGGAAATATTGTTAGTGGAGCAAACACTGCTGCTCCAATAGTTAATGAGTCCGGAACGTACATAGTAACAATAACAGACTTGGATACAGGTTGTACCAATAGTTGCATGGCTTCAGTGTCAGCAAATATGCATTCTCCCGTAGTGAGTATAAGTCCGGTAGATACACTATGCAATCTGCATGATGCATTACAACTCAACGCTTTTCCAAACGGAGGTGAATTTTATGGTGATAATGTAACTTCTAATGGTATTTTTCAAGCTACTGAACCCGGAATTTATACAGTAACATACAGCTACACAAACCCTGAAAATGGTTGTGAAGGAACAACTTCAATAGTTATTGAGGTTGAAAACTGCTGTTCAGATGAAACAGCTTTCGCTTATAACGAATGGAATGCCACTTGTTTTCCGGGAGTAATCCAAAATACGAATAATTTTTATCAAAGAAGTACTAACGATACACAAGAAAGGAGTAGAAGATGGGGTTGGTCCAATGGTCCGTTGACTGCCAATTTGGATTACACCTTTCAATTAATCGCCGGAGCCGGACAATGCCGGTTGAATAATGGCATCGTTGTAGGTGAAGTTTTCGTAAGCTACAGCGATACCGGAGACATGCATATTAATTATATTTTGAATGAACAAACAAGCCAAACCTATTACCAGCTGGAAAGTGTACATGTTTACCTTGGTTGTGACCAATTTCCGGAGCAATTAGCACCCGGACAAATGCCTTACACAACTTCGTCCATCGATGGGTTTTCAGCTGAAATTATCATTCCTGAAAGTGAAATAAGTGCTTTCAACTGCACACAATTTTATTTTATTGCACATGCCGAAGTCCGTATTTGTTCCACTTCAACTTTTGCAGAAAAGACGCATAAAACAGAAGAAGATTTATTTGATAAATCTACTTTCTCAGTATATCCTGTGCCTTTTGAAGAGTCAGTAACGGTTGCTTGTATGTTTAACTATGATACTTCTGTAACTGTTGAAGTTGTTGATATTCAAGGGCGTATTGTTTTTTCTTCTGAAAGTAATAATTACAAAAAAGGATTTTCATATAGTCTAAATATTAGCCTTAATCCAGAGAATAAAATACTTTTTGTGCGTGTTAAAACGGCTAAAGAATCACACATAAAAAAAATACTCTCTGGAAAGTAATTCTACAATTAAATAAGGGCTCATCACATTTATGCTAATACAAACGCACGGGTAATTATGCATGCATACTATTTTAGTATATTTGTCTGTTAACGTTTTTTATTATGCAAACCAAACTTACACAACTCCTCGAAATAAATCATCCGATAATTATGGCGCCAATGTTTTTGGTTTCGAATACCAAAATGGTAATTCAGGCCATGCAAAGTGGGATAGCAGGTTGTATTCCGGCATTGAATTACAGAACGTTACCGGAGTTACGGGCTGCTATACAAGAACTAAAAAATGAGAAAACGGAAGGAGGTTCATTTGGATTTAATTTAATTGTGAATAAATCCAATGTGAAATATAAAGGACAGTTGGAAGTATTGTGTGAAGAAGGTTGTGATTTTATTATAACCTCACTGGGAAGCCCGGAAGAAACCATAAAAAAAGCACATGAAGTTGGAATAAAAGTATTTTGTGACGTTACCGATTTGCGTTTTGCAAAAAAGGTAGAAAGTCTTGGCGCTGATGCTCTTATTGCAGTAAATAATTTAGCCGGTGGACATCGGGGAAATATATCGCCTGAAGAATTAATAAAAACGTTAACGAATGCCTGCAATATCCCGGTAATTTCTGCCGGTGGCGTAGGCTGCAAAAAAGATATTGATAAAATGCTTTCTTATGGAGCCGAAGGCGTATCGGTGGGAAGTCCATTTATTGCTTCTCTTGAAGCCAATGTAACCGATGAGTATAAACAGGCCTGTGTGGACTATGGCGCAAAGGATATTGTGGTTACGGAACGTATTTCAGGAACACCGTGTACGGTTATCAATACACCGTATATGCAAAAGATAGGCACCAAATCGCCATGGCTTGAAAAGCAGTTAAACAAAAATAAAAAACTGAAAAAATGGCTGAAAATGCTGCGTTTTTATTTCGGTATGAAAGCTACGGAAAAGGCCGCTTTACAGGCTACCTATAAAACCGTTTGGGTTGCCGGACCAAGTATAGAGCACACTAAGGCTGTTTTGCCGGTTAAGGATATTGTAAACAAATTAATTGTATAATTTTTTTAGTAGGTCGTTGTTTTATTTCTTATTGAAGAGTCTCAAAGACAGTATTTTTAATTTCATTCCAATCTTCTTTTAAGATAGCATAACAACAGGTATTCCGCTTAAAACCATCGGGCATAAGCATGTCTTTTTTTAAAATACCTTCCAATGTACCACCAATTTTTTCTATGGCTTTTCTAGAGCGTGTGTTGCGTTCATCTACACGAAATTGCACTTTGTCAAACTGAAGGGTTTCAAATACATACTTCAGCATAAGGTATTTTATATGCAAATTGATTCCGGTACCTTGAAAATTTTTTCCAATCCACGTCCAGCCTATTTCCAGTTTTTTGTTGTATAAATCTATATTGGCAAAGCGTGTACTTCCGGCATAGGCTTTTTTTAGTTTGTCATAAATTATAAAAGGAATGGCTGTACCGTTATAATATTCGTTTACGGCTTCTTGAACATATTTTTTAAGTTCTTCAGGTGAAGCTATTTGGCTTGGCGAGTAGTATACCAAATCTTTTTCCTTTGCAATATCAATTAAATACTGGTAATTACTTAAATCTAATAAGGTAAGTTTTACCTGGTTATTTTCTAAATAAGGTGCAAGCATCAGGCCAACGTATTTATTAAATTTTTGTTTACCGTATGTGTTCCGGTAAATGGTAAAATAGAAACGCGGTTTCCAAACAGTATTTTGGCCTTTTCGCTTTCTTGCTGTATTCGCCTTTCATCCAAATATTCATCCTGTGTTCCGTAGGTAAAATAAACATCAGCTTTAAGAAAGGAGAAGTTATCAGCGGTAAGTTCTTTGGGTAAACCGCCAGACATAAGCACCAGCTTAGAACAAGATATTTCACGATGAGCCACATAGCGCATTGCTACACTTACACCTTGTGAAAAGCCTAAAACGATTAAGTTTTTCGCTTGACTAAGTCTTTCAGCCTCAAATACAGCATCAAAATAGCGCAATACATTTTGGGTTTCTTTTTCCGTATTTTCTTTGGTTAGCCAACTGCTTCCTACATGTTTAAAGTTTGGCGGCAGATAGTATTTACTTTGAGCTTGTGGGGCAACAATATAGTTTTGCTTCGGATTCAATTCCGTGAAATATTTCAAAAAATACCTACTTAAATATCCCATACCATGACAAACAAACCAAACGTTTTTGGTTTGTGCTGTGAAGGAATTTAATGTAGAATACGTATTGGTAGTTTTGTACGATATTTCTTTTTCAGTTGAATTCATTTAGAAATGCATTTTGTACTTTTACAATCGACTTTAAAAATACAAGAATTCTATGCAATTATCTAAAGAAAATGTTTTGGCAGAAGCCAATAAAGTGAACAAAAACACCTTAATGGAAACCTTAGCTATAGAAATGATAGATTTTGGCAACGATTTTCTTGTGGCCAGAATGCCGGTTACACCAAGAGTACATCAACCCGATGGTGTGCTTCATGGCGGTGCTACGGCTGCGCTTGCAGAAAGTGTTGGCAGTTTTGCTTCACATATTTTTACAGATACCAATGCGGTTTTTGTCCGGGGAATTGAAATTAACGTAAATCATTTAAAAAGTGTGAAATCCGGTTTTATTTACGCAAAGGCTACTTTTTTACACAAAGGAAAAACCACACAATTGCTGGATATTAAAATAACAGACGATGATAATAATTTAATTGCTGTTTCCAAATTGACAACCATAGCACTTCCCAGAAAAAAGTAATATGGAAAAAAAAGCTTTTGAGATATTAATAAAGCAGTACAGCAATAAACTTCCTTTTGTGGTTTTCAGAAAACCGCATTCAACAGTAATTACAGTGTATTTACAACATAATACTGAGGTTTATACTACAGAAAACTTTACTGAAACCGGATTTGTTTTTGCACCTTTTAATTTAGAAAATAAAGCCGTTTTAATACCTGAACAGGCTGCTGAAATTAGAGTTTTTGAATGGGGAAATATTGCTGAGGAAAAGCAAGTTATATCTTCTAATTTTATGTCGGATTTACCAAAAAAAATGCATCTAGCCTTGGTCCAAAAAGGAATAGATACTATAAATGCCGGAAAACTTACTAAAATAGTACTTTCAAGAACTGAAGAAATAGAATTTTCCGGAGCAAATCCGCTTTCACTTTTCAACAATTTAGTACAGGCATATCAGGATGCTTTTGTATACTGCTGGTATCATCCTAAAATTGGTCTTTGGCTGGGTGCTACTCCAGAAATCCTTTTAACAACTCAAGGTACAAGATTTTCTACCATGTCTTTAGCGGGCACCAAACCCTATGAAGGCTCACTACAGGTACATTGGAGCCAAAAAGAAATCACCGAACAGCAAATCGTTACCGATTATATAGTTAACGGGTTGAAGTCTTTAACAACAACCCTGAGTGTACAAGGACCAAAAACTGTAAAAGCAGGCAATGTAGTACATCTTCAAACCCAAATATCAGGAATTTTAAAAACCTTTTCTATGAAAGGTATTATACAGTTGCTGCATCCTACGCCGGCGGTATGTGGATTCCCAAAGGAAGATGCAAAGCAGTTTATTTTGCAAAATGAAGGCTATAATCGCGAATATTATACCGGATTTTTAGGAGAATTAAACATAAAAGTGGAAACTTCAAGAAATAGAAACAAACACAATATTGAAAATAATGCCTATACCATTGTAAAACAAATTTCCAATCTTTTTGTGAATTTACGCTGTGTGCAACTTAAAGAGAATAAAGCAATGCTTTATGTAGGTGGTGGAATAACAAGTGAATCCAACCCTGAACATGAATGGGAAGAAACCATACAAAAATCAACTACAATTAAAAGCTGTTTATAAATACCTTTGTTATCAAGCTATTTCTTATTTTTACTCCTCGAAAATAATGCAATGGAATACCCTAAAATACCACTAGCACAAACAGTTATTCAGCTTTTAAAGGCCAAAAAAGTTCAGCATATTGTAATTTCACCCGGAAGTAGAAACGCCCCGTTAACCATAGGATTTTCAAGTGATCCCTATTTTACTTGTTACAGTGTTGTGGATGAAAGAAGCGCCGGATTTTTTGCATTAGGCATCGCTCAAAAAATTAAACATCCGGTAGCTGTTTTGTGTACATCGGGTAGTGCGGTACTTAATTATTATCCTGCAATGGCTGAAGCTTTTTACAGTGATATTCCATTAGTTGTGCTTTCAGCAGATAGACCAAAACACCTTATAGGTATTGGTGACGGGCAAACCATTAATCAAAAAAACGTATTTGAAAATCACATTTTATATTCAGCAAATTTAAAGCTTGATATTAAAGACGAAAACAACATACCTGAACACGAAGAATTACCTATTTTTAAAAATCTGGAAGATAAACTGGAGCGTTTTTTAGGTCTGCAAAAAGACATCCAATCGTACAACGAAACTGAAATTAATTTAGCAATAAATAAAGCGTTACAAAAAAAAGGTCCGGTACATATAAACATCCCTTTTGACGAACCACTTTACGAAACTATTGACAAGATTACGGTAAAACCCAAAGTATTTGAAACCGATGTAAAGAATAAACCGGTAGATACTTACACCATTCAGGAATGTCTGGAATACTGGAACAAAGCTCCAAAAAAAATGGTGCTTGTAGGCGTAAACGCTCCAAACGAGATAGAACAAAAATGGCTGGACGAACTTGCCGATGACGACAGCGTAATAGTTCTGACAGAAACGACATCAAACTTGCATCATCCTGATTTTTTTTCAAGTATAGACCAACTTATTGCACCTTTAACATCAAGTGAAGAAAAGCAGTTAAAACCTGACATCTTACTTACTTTAGGTGGCATGATTGTGTCTAAAAAAATTAAAGCATTACTTAGAAAACATCAGCCTAAAATGCATTGGCATATTGATGAAAAATTTGCTCCGGACACGTATTTCTGTTTAAATAAACATATTGAAACCACGCCCAACCGGTTTTTTGCTTCTTTTTTACCAAAAATCACACATTACGTAAAAAGTGAATATAAAGAAGCCTGGCAAGCCTTAAAACAACAGCGACTTGCGGCACATAACAATTACCTGAATCAAATTCCGTTTTCAGATTTTAAAGTATTTGAACAGGTTTTAAATGCAATTCCTGACCACACGATATTGCAGGTAGGAAATAGCTCAGCCATTAGATACACACAGTTGTTTAACGTAAATCCAACCCTAGAAGTATACTGTAACCGAGGAACAAGCGGGATAGACGGCTCAACGTCAACAGCGGTAGGTTTTGCCGCAGTAAGTGAAAAACCGGTGACATTACTTACCGGAGATTTGAGTTTTTTTTATGACAGCAACGGTTTATGGAATGCATATATCCCGAATACTTTCAGGCTAATAATTATTAACAATCAAGGCGGAGGAATTTTTAGAATTCTTCCCGGAAATAAAGATTCGGCAAATTTTGATACCTTTTTTGAAACCAAACACAACGCTTCAGCAAAACATTTGAGTAAAATGTACGGTTTTGAATACATGACAGCTAGTAGTGAATCAAAACTAAAAAATAAATTGCAAACCTTTTTTCAAGCTTCAGAAAAACCCAAACTTCTGGAAATAACAACGCCACGATTAATAAATGATAAAATACTACTAGATTATTTTAATTTTTTAGCAAATCCATAAAAAATACAGCTTTTATAGTATTTTTCATTTTACAGAAGCTTTATCCTTACCTTTGCAAAATGTTAACACTAGGAGAATATCAAACACTTACCATTTTAAGAGACACAGAACCCGGATTATTCCTTGGGGATGAAGAAGAAAACGAAGTATTACTGCCCAACAGGTATAAGCCTGAAACTTTTGAAATAGGCGATAAAATTACTGTTTTTGTTTACCTTGACAACGAAGAAAGACCGGTAGCAACCACTGATAAACCTTACGTAACCAAAGGTGATTTTGCCTTGTTGCGTTGCAATCAGGTTACAAAGTACGGCGCCTTTCTGGATTGGGGCTTGGTTAAAGAACTTTTTTGTCCGTTTAAAGAACAAGCTTTTAAGATGAAACCCGGCAACTGGTATTTGGTTTACTGCTACGAAGATAAAGAAACAAACCGGTTGGTAGCTTCAAGTAAAACCAATCAGTTTTTAAGCAATAAAGAACTTACGGTAAATCAATTTGATGATGTAGAGGTACTAATTTCTCATCCCTCAGATTTTGGAATGAATGTAATAGTGAACAAAACCCATACCGGACTTATTTTTAAAGAAGACATTTACAGTGAGTTAAGTATAGGCGACATTCATAAAGGCATCGTAAAAAAAATAAGGCCCGGAAATAAACTCGATATTGTTTTAGGACAAATAGGCTACAGAAGTATTGAACCCAATGCCTCTCGTATTTTAACCGAACTGGAAGACAATAGCGGTTATTTACCGGTATCAGATAAATCATCACCTGAAGAAATTAAAGAAATGTTTGAAATGAGTAAGAAAAATTTTAAAAAAGCCATAGGCTCATTGTACAAACAACGACTCATAGAAATTAAACCAGACGGTATTTATCTTGTTAAAAATTAAGTATTTTGCACGCGTAAATCAATAATAAATATTCATGACAAATATAAATTGGACAACAGCTAAAGAGTATCAGGATATAACCTATAAGAAATGTAATGGAGTTGCCCGAATAGCATTTAACCGACCCAATGTACGTAATGCTTTTAGACCCAAAACCACTAGTGAATTGTATGATGCGTTTTACAATGCGAATGAAGACACTTCAATAGGAGTTGTTTTACTCTCTGCTGAAGGACCGTCAACAAAAGATGGCGTTTGGAGTTTTTGTAGTGGTGGCGACCAAAAAGCTCGTGGACATCAAGGGTATGTGGGTGAAGATGGATATCACCGTTTAAATATTCTGGAAGTACAACGTTTAATCAGGTTTATGCCCAAAGCCGTAATTGCAGTAGTGCCGGGTTGGGCAGTAGGCGGCGGACATAGTTTGCACGTGGTTTGCGACTTAACACTGGCAAGTAAAGAACACGCTATTTTTAAACAAACAGATGCCGATGTTACCAGCTTTGACGGTGGATATGGCTCAGCCTATTTGGCCAAAATGGTGGGTCAAAAAAAAGCGCGCGAAATCTTTTTTTTAGGAAGAAATTATTCTGCACAAGAAGCGTTTGAAATGGGTATGGTAAACGCCGTAATTCCGCATGACGAACTTGAAAACACAGCCTATCAATGGGCACAAGAAATACTGGCAAAATCACCCACTTCCATCAAAATGCTAAAGTTTGCCATGAATTTAACCGATGATGGTATGGTAGGACAACAAGTATTTGCCGGCGAAGCTACTCGACTGGCCTATATGACAGATGAAGCCAAAGAAGGAAGGAATGCCTTTTTAGAAAAACGAAAACCCAATTTTGAAAAAAAGTGGATTCCGTAATTTTTGTCTATGAACGATTTAAAAAAATGGTTAACAGCCTTTAGGTTACGAACTTTGCCGCTATCTGTAGCCGGAATTATTGTAGCATCCTGCTTGGCCGAGTATAACGGAGTGTTTAATGTGTGGACATTCATACTGGCTATACTAACTACCATAGCTTTTCAAATACTTTCTAATCTGGCTAACGATTACGGCGATGGAATTAAAGGTACAGACAACGAAACCCGAATAGGCCCTGAAAGAGCCATACAAAGTGGAAAAATCACAGCCTCTGAAATGATTCACGCTATTCGGATTTGTATTCTTATTTGTATCGGACTCTCTTTTTCTCTGATTTTAGTTTCCTTTGGAACTTCTAAATTTTTATTTTCTTTACTATTCTTTGGATTAGCATTGTTATGTATATATGCAGCCATCAACTATACAGTAGGTTCAAAACCTTATGGATATAAAGGCTTAGGAGATTTATTTGTTTTCGTTTTTTTTGGTTTGATAAGTGTAATAGGTTGTTATATACTATATGCTAAAACCATTAATCATGTAGTGTATTTACCTGCAATTACCATTGGTTTGTTAAGCACCGCGGTGTTAAACTTAAACAACATGAGAGATATTGAAACGGATAAACAATCGGGTAAAAATACCCTTGCTGTTTTTTTAGGATTAAACAAAGCCAAACAATACCATTTCTTTTTAGTTAGTGCAGCAATAATAGTCTCATTTGTGTTTGGTATGTTATATTATACATCTCCATTTAATCTTATCTATTTCGTTGTGTATATTCCCTTAGTTTTTCACCTAAAAAGAATTCATAAAATAACAACGCTAAAAGAATTTGATCCCGAATTAAAGATTATAGCACTTTCTACATTTGCACTGGCAGTTTTATTGGGTATTGGTCATTTGTTGTAGAATTTGTAAATTACTGTCAAAATAATCTTTTTGATATGAAAATAACTTTTTACGGTCATGCAAGTTTAGGGATAAAAGTAAACGATGTTACGATATTAGTAGATCCATTTATTTCAGGAAATCCCAAAGCATCACATATAGATATAAACAGCTTGAAAGCCGATTATATTTTGCTCACTCACGCACATCAAGACCATATTCTAGATGTTGAAACTATAGCCAAAAACACAGATGCTATAGTAATCAGCAATTTTGAAATTGTTACTCATTTTCAAAATAAAGGCATTGAAGGTCATCCCATGAATCACGGTGGCTCTTGGGATTTTGAATTTGGAACCGTAAAATATGTAAATGCCATCCACACATCTTCGTTTCCCGATGGCAGCTATGGCGGTCAACCCGGTGGTTTTGTAATTGAAGGTGAGCATAAAAATATTTACATTGCCGGAGATACAGCACTTACCATGGACATGAAACTCATTCCGCTAAAAACCAAACTAGATTTAGCTATCTTACCTATAGGTGATAATTTTACCATGGGAATTGAAGATGCTATTACTGCCAGTGATTTTGTACAGTGTGATAAAGTTTTGGGATATCACTATGATACTTTTGGTTATATTGAAATAAATCATGAAGAAGCCAAACGTAAGTTTTTTGATAAAGGGAAAGATCTCATGCTTCTTCAAATAGGTGAAAGCCTGGAATTATGATAATTTTAATACTTTTTATTTGGATAAACACTTCATTTTTATTAGGTTATATACAGAGTAAACCGAAAATCTAGAAAAGAGTAGGTAAAACTATTAAAATGAAGTACTCATGAATAAAGAAGATTTAAAAAGAGAAATTAACACAACTATTGACAACTTAGCCTCCAAGATTGATGAAATGGAAGCTAAAAAAAATCAGGTGAAAAATGAAACACAAAACAAGTACACGACTACGCTTGAAACCATGAAAGCTAAAAAAGAAGAATTAAAGTCTAAATATGAAGATATTGAAAATGCATCAGATGACAAGTGGCAGGAAATACAATCTTCATTACATTCAGCAAAATCTTCTTTTAAAGAAGGCGTTAACGAATTGTCCTCGGTATTTTAATACAGCAGAATCTACCTATATATATCAAAAACCCGCAATGTGCGGGTTTTTTAGGTTAGATATTGCCGGGTTTTTCCCATTCTCTTCGTAAATCTTTGCTCACTTTACCCGTTCCATCATGCTTCCATCCCGGAGGTTTTATAAAGTACAGCAGTCGATCTTTTAGTGTGATTTTTCCACGAAAAACATCCTTAAATAGATAAACCCATTCGATAAAGGCAATTTTTAAAGGATGGTAAGAGTTTATGTTTTTAACTAAACCATAAGTTACTTTTTCACTTTCAACTTCCGGTTGAAAGGTACCAAACAGTTTATCCCAAATAATTAAAATACCGGCATGATTTCGATCTAAATAAAGTGGATTACTACCGTGATGTACACGGTGATGTGACGGTGTGTTCATAATGGCTTCAAACCATTTAGGCATTTTATCAATAGTTTCGGTATGTATCCAAAACTGATAAAGTAAACTGATAGACATTTGCAGTAAAATCATTGCCGGATGAAAACCAAGTAGCGGTAACCATAACCAAAACACAAAAGTGTAAAAGCCACCGGACCAAGTTTGTCGTAGCGCGGTGCTTAAGTTGTAATACTCAGACGAATGATGCACCACATGCGAAGCCCAAAAAATTCGGCATTCATGTGAAATTCGGTGAAACCAATAATACGAAAAGTCATCGGCAAAAAACAGCAATACAAAACTCCACCAGGTAATAGGAATAGTAAAGAGTCTAAAATTTTCATAAAGTAAAAAAAACGCACCTAAAACCAATACTTTACTTACAAAACCCAAAAAAACATTACCCAAACCCATAGTAATGGAGGCAAAAGCATCCTTGGCAGTGTAGCCTTTAGCTGTCTTAAATTTATCACGAGTAGTAACGTACAATTCAAGAAGCATGGCTAGTATAAAAAAAGGGATGGCCCACACGATAATATTTGGAAAATCTGGCATTTAATAAGATATTTGAGACATTAAAAATACAGTTAATTTTTAAATCTTTTCAAGGTTTAATAAAATCCGTTAAAACACTAAATATATGAGAAGCAGTTTTAAAATTGTAGCCCTTGTTTATGTTGTTTTTTTTCTGTCTTTGACTTCTATTAAGGCACAAAACCCAAATCAGCTTGGCGGCTGGTATATGTATTTTTATACCTACAATTTTAACGAAAGTAATTTTGGAATACAAGGTGATATCCAATACAGAAACTGGAATATAGTAGGCGATTTAGACCAATTATTACTACGTTCGGGAGTTACCTACAGTCCAAAAAATTCAGGAGTTAAATTTACCTTGGGATATGCACACATTACCTCAGGAACTTTGGGTGAAAGCAGCCGGACTTCTGTAGAAAGCAGAATTTATCAGGAAGTTCTCATGCCCCAAAAAATAGGAAATCGGGTGTACATAACCCATCGTTTCAGGTATGAACAACGCTTTGTAGAAAATCAAGATTTTAGAACGCGCTACCGTTACAACCTCTTTTTAAACATTCCTCTGAACAAAAAAAACTTTGAAATGAAAACATTCTATGCGACTCTTTATAACGAATTGTTCATAAACGGAGAACAAACCATTGGAAATGAAAATACGGTAGAGTTTTTTGACAGAAATAGAACCTATTTAGGGTTAGGCTACGTGTTAAATTCCAACATGAAAGTGCAATTAGGATGGATGAATCAAAAAACAGACGCCTTAGGAAAAGGTCAACTCCAGGTAAGTTTACATCACAATTTTTAAAATATACGTTATTTTTGTAAAAGCATGAAAGCAACATACAGCAAGTATATTTTAAACTTCAAACAACCCGGCGGCACTTCACGTGGAATACTAAATACCAAAGAAACCTGGTTTATTTTTTTAACACAAGCTGAAAAAAAAGGCATTGGCGAATGTGGGATTTTTAGAGGCTTAAGTGCAGATAATTGTACAGATTATGAAAAGCAACTACAATGGACCTGTGAAAATATTCATTTAGGATTGGAACAGCTATATAAAAAAAACAGATTGTTTCCCAGTATTCAGTTTGGACTGGAAACCGCTTTTAAATCGCTGGAAAGTGAAACGCCATTTGAGCTGTTTCCTTCTGAATTTACTAGGCATAATGCTTCAATTCCGATAAACGGATTAATCTGGATGGGAACAGAAAGCTTTATGAAAGCACAGGTAA
Source organism: Flavobacteriaceae bacterium (assembly GCA_035654775.1). Classification (GTDB taxonomy): domain Bacteria; phylum Bacteroidota; class Bacteroidia; order Flavobacteriales; family Flavobacteriaceae; genus HKST-UBA85. The sequence goes on from DASRWB010000066.1 coordinate 58,590, forward strand.
AAGAAAAAATAAAAGCCGGTTTTACTTGCCTTAAAATGAAAATTGGGGCTCTTGATTTTTCGACGGAATTGAATATTCTTAAGATTATAAGGCAAGAATTTTCTTCAAGCGATATTGAAATTCGTGTGGATGCCAATGGTGCGTTTTCTGTAAAGGAAGCCTTAGAAAGATTAAAACAATTGGCTGATTTGGAACTGCATTCTATAGAACAACCCATAAAGCCGGGACAAATTCAGGAAATGGCCCAACTTTGTTCAGAGACACCTTTACCCATAGCTTTGGACGAAGAATTAATAGGCATTTTTGACTATGCGGCTAAAGCAAAATTACTGCAAACCATACAGCCGCAGTATGTTATCTTAAAACCGAGTTTATTAGGTGGCTGGAAAGGTAGCCGGGAATGGATAAATACGGCAAGTGAAAACAAAACAAAATGGTGGATTACCAGCGCTTTGGAAAGCAATGTGGGTTTGAATGCCATTGCCCAGTGGACCTTTACACTAAACAATCCTATGCCTCAGGGTTTAGGTACGGGCAGTTTATTTACAAATAATTTTTCTTCACCTTTGTGGGTGAAAAATGGTACATTGCGATACAACAATACCGTTAAGTGGAATTTTAATTTATAAACGATGTATATAGAACAAGCATTTAGAGTATTAAACGATTGGTGGAGATACATTTTGGGAGTGTTAGTTGCCATCATTGGAGTTGGAATTTTTTCTGTACCGCATGGCTTGGCAGTTGCCTTAAAACAAATGAGTGGAGAAATAGATTTAGACAAAATGCAGGACGTAAATTATATTATGGGACTTTTTGAACCTAACTTGAATTTAATGTTTATGCTTTTGCCTTTTGCCGGAGGTTTACTTGCCTTATTTTTAGCAGTTAAGCTACTTCATAATCAAACAATTACACAACTAACTACGGCTCGAAAAAAAATAGACTGGAAACGTTTTTGGTTTGCCTTCTGGCTATGGGGAATTGTATCTTCAGGACTTATTTTGCTGGATTACACTATGGCTCCCGAAGGATATGAACTTAATTTTAACCTAAAACCCTTTTTAATACTTTGCATAGTTGCTATTATTTTAGTGCCATTACAAACAAGTTTTGAAGAATATTTATTTAGAGGGTATTTAATGCAAGGTTTGGGTGTATTAGTAAAAAACAGATGGTTTCCACTCGTTTTAACATCAATTGTCTTTGGAATGCTACATATTGCCAATCCCGAGGTGGATGTAATGGGGAATCAGATTATGATTTTTTACATAGGTACCGGTTTATTTTTGGGTATTCTAACACTTATGGATGAAGGTTTAGAGCTTGCTTTAGGATTTCATTTTGCGAATAACTTATTTACCGCTTTACTGGTTACTGCAGATTGGACAGCCTTTCAAACCCATTCCATACTTAAGGATATAACCAATCCCGCCGAAGCCGGAATGAAAGATATTTTGATTCCTGTTTTTATGCTTTTTCCTTTACTGCTGTTTATTTTTTCGAAAAAGTACCAATGGACAGACTGGAAAGGCAAACTTCTTGGTCCTGTTGAAAAACCGATTGAAAATGAAGGTAACAACATTATAAATACACTTTAACATGCATCCAACATTTGATAAAGTACATTTAAAATTTAAACTTAACGGAAGCTATTTTTCACATGAAGATTTAAAAGAAGTAGCCTATAGTTTAGTCAAAGAAGGTCAGATTTATGAAAGACAAATGGGCCATTTTTTGCTCGATTGGTTGGATGATAAAGACTATATAGAAGTACATACATCAGGTTCCACGGGTGCTCCAAAAATCATTCGCCATGCCAAACAAGCAATGGTAAATTCAGCAATAGCTACCGGTAATTTTTTTAATCTGAATCCCGGTAATACAGCATTAAGTTGTTTGCCTTGTACCTATATTGCCGGTAAAATGATGATGGTACGTGCTATTATTTTAGGCCTAGAGTTAGATGTGGTTACACCAAGCTTAAAACCGCAATTTAATACCCAAAAAAGATATGATTTTTGCGCTATGATTCCGCTACAGCTACAAAACTCCTTAGGTACAATTAAAAATATAAGAATCTGTATTGTAGGTGGTGCAAAAGTGAATCAAAATTTAATAGACCAAATTCAAAACAAACTTGTGCGTATCTATGAAACCTTCGGGATGACAGAAACCATAACCCACTTTGCATTAAAACCCTTAAACCACACTGAGAAGGCTAATTCTGTATATTTCAAAACTTTGCCTTCAGTTACCGTTGCTAAGGATGACAGAGATTGTTTGGTAGTGAAAATACCTTATCTATACGAAAATCCCCTGGTGACAAACGATGTGGTAGCGATACATTCAGATACTGAATTTTCCTGGATAGGCCGTTATGACAATATTATAAATTCGGGAGGAATAAAAGTACATCCGGAGCAACTGGAAACTAAGCTTCAAAAGAAAATGTCAAATCGATTTATCATTACTTCTGTGCCGGACGAAGAGTTTCAAGAAAAAATAGTTTTGCTTATTGAAGGGGAAAAAGAACCTGTGGAGGATTCAGTATTTAAAAATCTAAAACCTTTTGAAAGACCCAAAGAAATCTACTTTCTGCCTGCTTTTGTCGAAACAAAGTCAGGGAAGGTTAACCGAACGGAAACGCTGAACGCCTTTAAAAAGACAAGCTCTTTAATTCAGTAAAGCCGGATTGCTACTTTTGCATTTTAAAATAATAATCGCAGGAGTGTTTTCCTGAACCATAAAAAAGGAAAAACACACATACAAGTAAAGTAACACTAGCCATAAGTAAATTTGCAGAGTTCATTTCTCCAACAAAATTTATCAGTATAGCACCGAGTAAAATAGGCAATTGTGCAACAACAGCCCAACGCGTCAGCAGGCCAAAAGCTATTAAAATTCCACCAATAAAATGTGCCGGAGCAACATAATGTACCGTAATCATGCCGCCGGCCATGTTTTGAATAGGTGAGAAGAGATCAATTAGAATTTGACTGTTTGCCATAAAATTAATGCCCTTGGCAAATAAAAAAGTACCAAGTGCAATGCGCAATATATCCAAAGGTAAATAGGTGTGGGCATTGGCCCACTTGTTAAGCGATTTTATTGTACCCATGATTTCTAATGTTTTGAAAATTATATCATTAAGATACAAAAAAATATGGAATAATTAATTTTTAACATTAACTGCTATTATGAAAAGCAAGTTAACAAGCAAAGCGAATGTAGGATTTTTAAAATTTTACACCTGTAAAATACCTAAATTAAACTTTTTCTCAATAGGAGCGTGGTTGGCAGCTTCTATTCCCATACTTATCCAGGTTCGTGTATCCAGTGGATTTATTATAGCATCTGTCCACATTCTAGAGGCAGCATAATAGGGCGATACCTGATTGTCATAACGCGATTTTATTTTAGTAAAAAGTTCTTCTTCTTTTTTTGCGGTAATTTTTTCACCTTGCTTTTCTAAGGAAGCTTTTTCAATTTGTAATAGTACTTTGGCCGCACTATTTCCACTCATAACAGCCAACTCGGCACTTGGCCAAGAAACAATAAGTCTGGGATCATAGGCTTTTCCGCACATGGCATAATTGCCGGCACCGTAACTGTTACCGATAATTACAGTAAATTTTGGAACCACAGAATTACTTACGGCATTTACCATTTTTGCACCGTCTTTTATTATTCCACCGTGTTCACTCTTACTGCCAACCATAAATCCGGTAACATCCTGAAGAAAGACTAGCGGAATTTTTTTCTGGTTGCAATTGGCTATAAAACGAGTTGCTTTATCAGCACTATCACTGTAAATCACTCCGCCAAACTGCATTTCTCCTTTCTTTGTTTTTACAACTTTTCGTTGATTGGCAACAATGCCTATAGCCCAGCCATCTATTCTGGCATAACAGGTAATTAAGGTTTTTCCGTATCCGGCTTTGTATTCTTCAAACTCACTGTTGTCAACCAATCGCTTTATAATTTCATACATATCGTATTGATCGGCTCTGGATTTTGGAAGTATTCCAAAAATATCCTCCGGATTTTCTGTAGGTTTTGATGTTTTAATTCGGTTGAATCCAGCTTTATCAAAATCGCCTATTTTGTCCACAATGTTTTTTATAGTGTCTAAAGCATCTTTGTCGTCTTTTGCTTTATAATCGGTAACTCCTGAAATTTCACAGTGCGTGGTTGCACCACCTAATGTTTCGTTATCAATGCTTTCGCCTATAGCGGCTTTTACCAAGTAGCTGCCGGCGAGAAAAATGCTTCCGGTTTTGTCGACTATTAAGGCTTCGTCACTCATGATTGGCAAATAAGCCCCACCGGCTACACAACTGCCCATCACCGCAGCTATTTGAGTAATTCCCATACTGCTCATTACCGCATTGTTCCTGAAAATGCGTCCAAAATGTTCTTTATCCGGAAAAATTTCGTCTTGCATAGGAAGATACACTCCTGCAGAATCCACTAAGTAAATTATAGGCAGTTTGTTTTCTATGGCAATTTCCTGTGCACGTAAATTCTTTTTTCCGGTTATCGGAAACCAAGCACCCGCTTTTACGGTAGCGTCATTTGCTACAACTATACACTGTTTTCCTTTGATATATCCTATTTTTACAACAACTCCACCCGAAGGGCAGCCGCCGTGAGCTTCGTACATACCTTCACCGGCAAAAGCGCCAATTTCCAGCGTAGGCTTACCCGAATCTAATAAATATGAAATGCGTTCTCTAGCCGTTAGCTTATTTTGTTTGTGAAGCTTTTCTATACGAGTTTTTCCACCGCCTAACTTTACTTCTGCTAGTTTTTTGGATAATGCTGATACCAATAGCTTGTTGTGATCTTCGTTTTTGTTGAAGGTAATGTCCATGTAAAAATAGTTTTAGGCTAAAATACAAAAGTTTAAACTTATTTTTTTATCAATTTTTTAGATAATAATTACATAAATATTACATGGAAATATATTCCTTGGAAAATAATTTTTTTTATTGTATCTTTGTTCAAAAATATAGCATACCCTTTATGAAAAAAATAGTAGCCTTTGCCGGAAGTAACAGTAAAAACTCTATAAACAAGAAATTGGTCATCTATACCTCAAGTCTTATTGAAGAATGTGAGGTTAACCTTCTGGACTTAAATAATTTTGAATTGCCCGTATTTAGTGTTGATATTGAATCGGAATACGGTATACCGGAAAATGCACATAATTTTTTAACCTATCTTAAAGCGTCTGATGGCATACTAGTTTCTCTGGCCGAACACAATGGCGCCTATACAGCAGCATTTAAAAATATTTTTGACTGGATGTCCCGAATAGAATCCAAAACCTTTTTTAATAAACCCATGTTGCTTATGGCTACTTCAACAGGCAGTCGAGGCGGAAAATCAGTGTTATCCATTGCGCAAGATCGTTTTCCCAGACACGATGCAAAAATTATTGAAGTGTTCTCCTTGCCTTCGTTTAAAGAAAACTTTGCTGATGGAAAAATTACAGATTCGAACCTAAACAAAGAACTTAAAGAAAAATTAAAAACATTTTTAAAAGCAGTTTAAAATGAATATACAACAAGAAGACAACGGAAAAAACGGAAAGTTTTTCATCGAAATAGATGGAAATCAAGTAGCAGAAATGACCTATAACTATGCCGGTACAGATAAAATAATTATTGACCACACGGAAGTGAACGAATCTTTAAAAGGGCAAGGTATAGGCTATAAACTGGTAGAAGCTTCAGTAGCCTTTCTGCGGGATAAAAATCTAAAAGTAGTTCCGTTATGTCCTTTTGCCAATGCTGTGTTCAAAAAAAAGGCAAAAGAATATTCGGATGTAATGTTTTAAAACTATGGGAGATTTTGAAAAAGAAATAAAATCCAGTTTTCCGAACAACAAAGTAAAAGCCTTATTGAACATACTTTATACGGCAAACTGGATAAACAGCTATCAAAATACCTTTTTTAAACCCTACGGAATATCACCACAACAGTACAATATACTGCGTATTTTAAGAGGCGCCAAAAAACCTTTAAAAGTACAGGTTATAAAAGAACGCATGATAGAACGCGCTCCCAATGCCACTAGATTAATGGATAAGCTATGCGAAAAAAAATTAATAGACCGTATAGCTTCCAGTCAGGACAGAAGGGTAGTGAACATCGTAATTACAACCAAAGGCTTGGACTTGTTGCAAGAAATTGGAAACAATTTTAATACAAAACTATTAAAAAACATCACTGAAGATGAAGCTATAAAACTCAACCAACTGCTCGATAAATTCAGATAAATCAATTTAAAAGTAAAACACATAACATGAAAACAATAGTACATAAAGCCCAGGAAAGAGGTTTTGCAAATCACGGTTGGTTGCAGGCTAATCATTCGTTTAGCTTTGCGGGTTTTTACCATCCTGAAAAAGTAAATTTTGGTGCCTTGCGCGTATTAAACGACGATATTATTGCACCCGGAATGGGTTTCGGTACACATCCGCATGACAATATGGAAATCATCACCATACCCTTGTCAGGAGTTCTTAAGCACCGCGATTCCATGCACAATCAATGGCAATCAATAAAACCCGGAGAAGTACAGGTTATGTCTGCCGGAAGTGGTCTACAGCATTCTGAAATAAATGGTTCTTCAGAAGAATACTTGAGTTTGTTTCAAATATGGATTATGCCCGATACCCAAAATGTAACTCCACGGTATGACCAAAAAACATTTTCTGCACAAGACAGAAAAGAAAACCTGCAAACGTTGGTAAGCTCAATTCACGATGAAAGCGAAACCAATACATTGAAGATTTATCAAGATGCCAGACTTTCACGAATAGATTTAAATCAAGGTTCAAAATTCACATACAAAGCCAAGAGTGAACACCATGGAGTTTACCTAATGCTTATTGACGGAGCCATCGTTATTGAATCCGAAACCCTGGAAAATCGAGATGCTATTGGAGTTTGGGATACACAAGCATTTACTATGGAGGCCAAAACTGCCTCACAAATTTTGTTTATTGAAGTTCCAATGAATTTCTAAAGTTAAAATAGAAACTCAAAGCAGCATGAAAGTGCTGTTTTTTTTATTTAAAAAACACGATATTTGCTAAGGCTTAAAAAGTTTAAAAATCAAAAATTATGGCAATGAACAAAAACACGGTACTAGCTTGGGCTACTACCATAATGATTATTGTAGGAATAGGATTAATTGCACTGGGCGCTTTCAGGTATGATGATGTAGCAGGTTGGGGCTTTGCAGCAGTGGGCTTTGGTTTTTTTGCCATAGCATGGGTATTTAACGCATTAAAAGGACGAGTTTAAAACAACACCATGAGCGACGATAAAAAAGTAATTTTCTCCATGAACGGGGTTACCAAAACCTTTCAGGGAGCACAAACACCGGTATTAAAAAATATTTACTTAAGTTTTTTCTATGGAGCTAAAATAGGAATTCTGGGACTGAATGGTTCAGGAAAATCAACCTTACTGAAAATCATTGCCGGGATAGACAAAAATTTTCAAGGCGATGTAGTTTTTCTGCAAGACTATTCGGTGGGTTATTTGGAACAGGAACCCAAACTGGATGACAACAAAACGGTTTTGGAAGTAGTAAAAGAAGGTGCTGCAGAAACGGTAGCTATTCTGGACGAGTACAACAAAATAAATGACATGTTTGGGCTTGAAGAAGTGTACAGCAATCCGGATAAAATGGAAAAACTCATGAACCGGCAAGCAGAACTTCAGGATAAAATTGATGCTTCTAATGCCTGGGAATTGGACACCAAACTCGAAATTGCCATGGATGCGCTTCGAACTCCCGAAGGCGACACAAAAATAAGTGTATTATCCGGTGGTGAACGCCGAAGAGTGGCTTTATGCAGATTGCTGTTACAGGAACCTGATGTATTGCTATTGGACGAACCTACTAACCATTTGGATGCAGAATCGGTGCATTGGCTGGAACATCATCTGGCACAATACAAAGGTACCGTAATTGCAGTTACTCACGACAGGTACTTTTTAGATAATGTAGCCGGTTGGATTTTAGAATTGGACAGAGGAGAAGGCATTCCATGGAAAGGAAATTATTCTTCCTGGTTAGAACAAAAAGCCAAAAGACTTTCTCAAGAACAAAAACAAGCAAGCAAACGTCAAAAAACCTTGGAGCGTGAGTTGGAATGGGTTAGAATGGCACCTAAAGGAAGACAGGCTAAACAAAAAGCAAGGTTGAATAATTATGATAAGCTCATGTCTCAAGATCAAAAACAATTGGACGAAAAACTGGAAATATACATACCCAACGGGCCACGTTTAGGGACAAATGTAATTGAAGCTGTTGGAGTAAGTAAAGCCTACGGAGACAAACTGCTTTATGAAAACTTAAATTTTAAACTCCCGCAAGCCGGAATTGTAGGGATTATTGGGCCTAATGGTGCCGGAAAAACCACCATTTTTAAAATGATAATGGGTGAAGAAAAACCGGATAAAGGAACTTTTACCATTGGGGAAACTGCTAAAATTGCCTATGTAGACCAAAGTCATTCTAAAATTGACCCTGAAAAAACCATTTGGCAAAACTTTAGTGACGAACAAGAATTAATTTTAATGGGTGGAAAACAAGTAAACTCTAGAGCTTATTTAAGTCGATTTAATTTTTCAGGCAATGAACAAAACAAAAAAGTTAAACTCCTTTCCGGAGGCGAAAGAAACAGGCTTCACCTTGCAATGACACTAAAGGAAGAAGGCAATGTACTTTTATTGGATGAACCTACTAACGATCTTGACGTTAACACTTTGCGAGCACTTGAAGAAGGGTTAGAGAATTTTGCAGGCTGTGCAGTAATAATTTCTCACGATCGTTGGTTTTTAGATAGAATTTGCACCCACATTTTAGCCTTTGAAGGTGACAGTCAAGTGTACTTCTTTGAAGGTAGCTTCAGCGATTATGAAGAAAACAAGAAAAAACGTTTAGGCGGAGACTTAATGCCCAAACGAATTAAATATAAAAAACTGGTAAGATAATATAATTAAAACCTGCTTTTTACGGCAGGTTTTGTTTTATATTACTCATACAAATGTCCATCTCTGAAATCTTTGTATGCTTTGTTCTCGTCATCAGACTGCAACGGATTAATATCATTTAACCTGTCGTTTTCCTTTTTTAACTTATAGGTTTTTATTACACCTGCAATAAGCAAAATAAGAAAGAAAACTACTACTATGGCTAGCATAGTTACAATACTAATCTGTTCAATAAGTATTAATTGGGAGTACCCATTCAAGAGAAAAATAGTTGACATGTTGGTATTAATTTGGGGTTAATAGCTTACCAAATATAAATAAAAAAAATTACTAACCAACTTAAAATTAACAAATTATTATTCCGGATACCAATTTAACTGAACTACCTCTATGGTATTATCTCCTTTATTTACAAGGTTTTTAAAGTGTTTTACATCGCTTAAACCTTCTGTACCACGATAGTGATAAGGGTATACTTTTTGGGGTTTAAAATCCAAAACCGCACTCGCAGCACGTTCAACAGGCATGGTATAAGGCAGATTCATACATACAAAGGCAATGTCGATATTTTTCAAATTACGCATCTCCGGTATGTCTTCTGTATCGCCGGAAATATAAATACGGTTTTCACCTAAAGTAACTACATACCCATTTCCACGTCCTTTTTCATGAAATTTCAAAGCTTCTTCTCTTAGGTTGTACATGGGTATAGCTTCTATGGTTACAGCCATAGTCTTGCTGTTCATACTTATATTTTGCCCATTAGACATTATAGATGTATTGGGTTTTAGCGTTTCCGGTAGTTTGGCGGCTACTTCATTTGGAACAATAATTTTTACATTTTTTGAATAAAGTGTTTCAAGTGTAGGCACATCAAAATGATCTCCATGAATATCTGTAACCAATATGATGTTGGGTTTAGGCATATTTTCGAATGCTTTTTTACCACCTACAGGATCTACATAAACTATAGTATTTTCATACTCAAGTACCATAGTTGCATGTTGGATAGGGTGAATTTTAATTTTGCCTATTTTGTTTTGTTCTGATTTTGAAACAGTTGTTGAGTCAACAGTTGATGCTTGATTTATAGTATCTTTAGTTTCTTTTTTACAACCGAATAGGCAAATAAATAAACAACTTAAAATAACGTAATATTTCATAAGATAACGGATTTCATTAAAATTAAATATTCTTGAGTTATTACTAAAATAAATTTTAAAAAAACGCTGATGTATTTGCATCAGCGTTTTTTACCGTTTTATTGTTTGAGATTCTCTTGGGAAATCGTTTCTTCTATTTGGTTTTTTATCTTTTCTTTATCTCCCACGACAATTAAGGTCATATCCTCTGGTTTAATATATTTTTTAGTCATTTCGCTTATTTTTTCAGGCGTAAGTTCTAATATATGTTGCACTTTGTTTTCAAGCCAGGAATCGTCCAGATTGTGTAAATCCAGAAAATTAAGCTGTCCTATTATGCCGTTAGGGGTTGAGTTTTGCAATACAAAAATGCCCGACTCGTAATTTTTAATTCCGTTTAGCTCGTCTTCCGTAGGTGCTTCATTTTGTAAACGGATGATTTCTTTTTTAATTTCTTCTAAAGACGCTCCTGTAAATTCAGTGGTTACATCAGCCGCTTCAAACCATACACCTGATTTGTAATTGGTAAGTAAATTACTGTTGGGCGAGTAGGTGTAGCCTTTATCTTCTCTGATGTTAGATGTAATTCTAGAACCAAATGATCCGCCTAAAATAGAGTTGGTAATGTCCAGCGCAATATAATCCGGATGTGAGGGGTCTATCGTTGGCAATCCATAGCGAAGGGTTGATTGTGGTGCGCCGGGTCTGTCTATTATTTGTACTTTATTCGCGGTTGCCGGACTGGCTATAGGGTAAGCTACTTCAGGACCTTCTTTCCAACTTTGAAAAGCTTCTTTTACTGTTTTTTCCACCTCGGTTTTGTTAAATTTTCCTACCACATAAATTGTTGTACGTTTGGCACCATAATTATCCCGGTAGAAGGCTTTAACATCTTCTAAAGTGTAGCTGTTTATCAACGAATCAGAAGGGTATAATCTTCCGTAGGGATGATTAGGATACAGTGAAGCATAAAACGCCTGGTTTACTTGTGCACTTGGTTGTGACAAGCTAATGGACAAACTGCGCTTTTGATCATTTTTTAAACGCTCTAATTCGCTTTCGGGCCAACCCGGATTTAAAAGTACGTCGGCAAGAATCGTGATGGCTTTTGGTGCGAATTCAGAAAGTACTCGGGTACTTACAGATGTGGAATGACTGCCAACGCCTATGTTTAAGTTTCCACCCATGGCTGCCATTTCGTTTGAAATGACTTTGGAGTTTTTTGTTGTCGTTCCTTCTTCCATAAGGTCACCTACTAAATCCGACAACCACACCTGATTTTCATTTTCGTGAATATTTCCGGTTTTTACAGTGATGTTTACAGATACCTTAGGTATTTCTCCATAGGGAATCATTACCAGCTTTAGTCCGTTGTCCAGCGTTACGATTTCTTTTTCAGGCAATTTAAACCCTTTAGGTGTTCCGCCTTCAGGTGGTAGTTCTTTTTCTTGTGCAACTGCTGTAGTTACTAATAAGGCAAGTATATAGTTTATAAGTGTTTTCATTATTGAACAGTATTTTTGTTGTTAGCTAATAAAGGATTGACAGTTAAAATCGTTCTGTTGGTGATTCGTAGGTAATTCTCAATGGTTTTATTGATAATTTCCGGGGTTATTTTTTTGAATTCTTCTTCAATTTCATTTATTCGTGCAGGATTATCATCAAATAATGCAAAGGAGCAAAGTAAATCGGCTCTTCCTAAGCCAAAGGTACCACCAATATTGTCGTACAGTTGTGATTTTTGTTTTATCAGCGCGGCGTCCAGCGTTTCCTGAGTAATGGTAGTTTTCAGATTGTTTAGTACTTCGTCAATTGCGGTAATGATTTCTTCTTCTGAAGTTTCGTTGTCGTAGGTTAAATTAAACATCCATTGCATGGGTCCATTATAGTTAAACATATTTCCCAGGTAATTGATGCCACCACTTACGTTTGAGGTGTAGCCTTTTTCGGTGACTAGTTTTTGACGAAGTAATGCATTATCACCTTGCACTAAAATTTGATCTAAAAGCCCCATGGCATAATATTCCGGAGTGTTTCTTTCCGGCATATGGTAGGCAACAGCTATGGCAGGTTTATTAGCTAGTGCATCGTCTTTTACAAAACGTTTTTCTTCCATTTGTACAGGTTCAGAAATGTCCGGTTTTTCCGGGAGTTCAACAGCTGGTATTCCGCCAAAATATTTTTCTATCCAGGCTTTGGTTTCTTCTGTGTCAAAATCACCTACAACAGCTATTGCAGCATTATTTGGTGCGTAATAGGTGTTAAAAAAGGCAGCAACATCGTCAAGGTTTGCGGCATCCAAATCTTCCAAATCCCCGTAAAAATTGTGCGCATTATACCAGTTGGTGTTTGCGTATTGTGGCATATCCAGCCAGGGAAAACCTCCATAAGGTTGGTTAAGTACATTTACTTTTACTTCGTTTTTCACTACTCCTTGTTGATTAGTGAGGTTTTCCTGAGTAATATTCAGTCCTTTCATGCGGTCAGCTTCTGCCCAAAGCATGGTTTCAAGTTTGTGTGACGGAACAATTTCAAAGTAGTTGGTAAAATCAAAACGGGTAGAACCGTTAAGGATACCTCCGTTTTTTTGTACCAAGTTGATAAATTCCATTTTTCCCAAATTGGCAGAGCCTTGAAACATCATGTGTTCAAACAGGTGAGCAAATCCGGTTCGGTCTTTGGGTTCAATTCTGAATCCAATATTGTAGTATACTGCTACAATGGCTGTTGGCGATGAGGTATCCTGCGACAGGATTACTTTAAGCCCGTTGTCTAATTTATAGTAGTCTACAGGGACTTCAAAGGTGGTGGCACTTTCTTCGGTTGAGGTTTCTGTGTTGTTCTTGCATGTATAAAACAGCAAGCACAGCAAAATTGCTAGTTTAAGTTTCATAAAAATATAGTGTTATTAAGTTTAGTTTTGATGGAAGTGTGCATTAAAAGTACAAAATATTAAGAAAAATAGCATTTGATTTTAACATTACTTTTGGAAAAACAAGTATAATGCAGATGGAATTTTACAAATACAGAAACCGAACAGATAAGGATAAAAATAGATTTATGTTATTGATTTTCACGAGCTCTTATAAAATCGGTAATAAGATAAGTGATAAGTTTACCTACCTGCGATTGTGTTTTTTTGGTGGGTGCAGCTTCGCAGATATGTATATATGAGGTATGTTTTTCTTTAGCCAGTTGATACACAAAACGCCGAGTCTGAGCAACTGAAAAACCCGAAGGAGTTTGCGCACTGCTAGGTATGTTTTCTATGGCATCACAGTCTATTTCTATACCAAAGGGCTTTTCAGAAACAAACGCAACGGCATTGTCTAAAGCCTCTTTAAAAGAAGTAATACCTTTAACTTCCATAGCTTCGTAGGTACAATAGGCAATGTTTTTCAACTTGTTCAATTCGTTAAAAATAGCTTCAGCGGTGTAATTTTCGTGTAATCCAAAAATATAGTATTTTTCTAAAAATCCTTCGCTGTGAGCATAACTAAATCCATTACCGCTATGCCTGCCTTCTTTTACTCTGAAATCCGAATGCGCATCTAAATTTACGATATTAAGGGTGTGGTTTAGAGCCAGTGAAGTACCTTTTATCATTCCATAGGCATTATTGTGTCCACCACCAATTACTATCGGAATTTTTCCGGCACGAACCACATCGGCAATAAGTGCCGAAACCTGCCGGTCTATTTCTGCCACCAGTATTCTTGCTTTTTGTATGTCGCTCTTCGATTTTTGCTTTAAAGAGTCCAAGTGATGTTGTTCCGTAAATAGAAGATGACCTAAAACGGCTACTTTTTTAGGTTGTGTAAAGACGTTGCCTTGTATATTGAGTAAAATTTTTAAAGTGGCATCCCAAGCATTACAAGCGCCTGATTTTCCGTAATTTGCAAAAACACCCACATCTTCCGGAAGACCAATTATTACATAGCTAACATCCAAATTAACGAGTTGTTCGTATATACTGGAAACAGAGGAAAGCAATTGTACCTGTTCTCCAAATTTGACTTCGCCCACGCGTTTATGTAAAAGTAATTTTACTTTTTCACGGGTTAAAAGTTCAAGTTTGTACATAACCAAAAGGGATTTTAAAAATGGCTTCTAAAATTAAGCTATATTTATCACAAATTGCAAACTCTAAACAAATTTTAAAACAAACAAAAAAGTTTCATTACCATTAAAAACAAGTAACAACTATGGAAAACAACAAAAGCGGAATGGGGTTAAAAGTGGCATTAGGTATAGCCGTAGCTCTATTTTTAGTAACAGGTTTTTACACCTTCGACTTAATGAAGGAGAAAAAAGAAACAGAAGCGCAACTAATTCAGGAAAAAGAATTAGTGATGAACGACTTAAGTAACATGGCTAAACAATATGAAATAGCCATTGACGAAAACGAAATTACCAACGAAAAACTGGTAGAAGCCAGAGCCCGTATTCAAGGACTGATTGATTCTTTAAAAATTTCTGAAACCAACGTACAAAGCCTGTGGAGATACAAACAAAAGTATCTGAATTTACAAAAAGAAATGGACGTACTTTTAGCCGAAAACGATAGGCTGAAAGTAGAAAACGAACTCCTGGCTACCTCGCTTGATAGCACCAGGGTACAATTGGAAGAGCGTTCTATGTTTACCGATTCTTTATTGGTTCAAAACACCGCTTTGTCTGAAGTAGTTGAAAATGCAGCGGTTTTAAACACCACAAACTTAAAAGCTCTGGGTGTGATAGAGCGTTCTTCAGGAAGAATGGTGCCTACCGAAAGAGCCAGACGTTCTGATAAACTGAAAATATGTTTTACTGTAGCCAAAAACAAACTGGTGCAAGCCGGTGACCAAGAACTTTACATTCAGGTAATAGATCCTAAAAACAATACCTTGGGAGAAAACAACCAAATTCAGTTTGGAGATGAAATTCTTACCTATAGTTTAATAAGCAAGTTTAATTACGAAAACAAAGACCTCGATATCTGTGAGTATGTTGGTCCTTATGGTGACGGATTTGAATCCGGAAGATATGTTATCAATGTATTTAACAATAAAGACTTAGTATCGACCTCCGAGTTTAGCCTAAAATAATTTAGTTAAACAATATCAATATCCTCCAAAAGCCAAAAAAACATTGTTTTTTGGCTTTTTTATTGAATTACACCATGTAAAATTACAGTGTCTATATGATTTTCCCCAAATGCATACGGAAGGTAATAGTAACTTTCCATAGGGTTTGTAATAATTAAGTTGGCTTTTTTGCCTCTACAAATACTGCCGTATTGACTTGAAATTCCCATGGCATACGCACCGTTTATAGTAGCTGCATTGATAGCTTCTTCAGGGGTCATTTTCATTTTTATACAAGCCGTACTAACCACAAAATTCATGTTACCGCTTGGTGTAGAACCCGGATTGTAGTCACTTGCCAGTGCCAGCGGAAGACCGGCATCTATCAGCTTTCGTGCCGGAGTATAAGGTATACTTAAAAAATAGGAACACGATGGCAAGGCTACCGGCATGGTTTTACTGTTTTTCAAGGCTTCAATATCTTCCTCGTTCAGCTCTTCCAGGTGGTCTACAGACAAAGCGCTGTACTTTACACCCAAGGCCACACCGCCAAAAGCATGAAACTGGTTGACGTGTATTTTGGGTATTAAACCGTAGGTTTTTGCTGCTTTTAAAATACGCTCGGTGTCTTCCAGCGAAAAATAACCCTTCTCACAAAAAACATCAACATATTTTGCCAACTGCTCCTTTGCCACTTCAGGAAGCATTTCTTGAATAATTAAATCCACATATCCCTTGGGGTTGTCCAAAAACGCCTTTGGATAGGCATGTGCTCCTAGAAAAGTAGCCTCTACTTTGGCGCGGGAAGCTTTTTTTAGTCTTTTTACTACCCTTAGCATTTTGAGTTCGGCTTCGGTGGTTAAACCATATCCTGATTTTATTTCTATCGCTCCGGTGCCCATTTTTATTACCTTATTCAGTCGTTGTAACGCTGCATCAAATAAGACATCTTCAGAAGTTTGCTGTAATTTTTCTGCAGAATTTAAAATACCACCGCCACGTTTGGCTATATCTTCATAACTCAACCCATTGATTCGGTCTACAAACTCCTTACTTCGGTCACCGGCAAATACCAGATGGGTATGTGAGTCACACCAGGCTGGCAATACTATCTTGCCTGTGGCATCTATTACAGTTTCTGTATCGTAAGAAGAACCTATGTCTTTCATGCTCCCGTATTCTACAATGGTGTCGTGTTCTATATATACATAGGCATTTCTTAATACTGGAAGCTTCTTCATATCACTTCCTGCTACTTTAGTTACGTTAGTGTCTCGTACTTGCAAAAGTTCTTTAATATTGGTAATTAGAATAGCCATGAGTTAGTTTTAGAAATCTAAGTTTAAACCGATGTGTTTTTTGAAAGGATTAGTGTACTTGAGTACGGTAAAAGAAAGGAAAGCCGGCTGCAGCGAGCCGGCTATAATCCTATTGCTTTAAAAATTTATAGGTAAGATTTTGATTATTGATTTTAAGCACATAAAATCCATTGTTTAGTGCAGATACATCAATACGATTAGTAGTGGTAGTATTAAGTACCGGCTGACCTATGACGTTGTAAACAGTAATATCCGCACTTTCCTGAAGTCCTTCAAGATAGAGTATAGTGGTGACCGGATTGGGGTACAGCATTACATTGTCAAGGGAAGGAGCAGGACTGTGCAAGGTGATTAATTCATTTTCAAACCAGTCTACCGTATCGCTGGAGTTTCCTATGGTGGCAATATCATTATCGCCGTCACCATCAAAATCAGCTACCGTAATATCAAACATTTGATAACTGTTATTTACAATCAAATCAGGAGTAGTACTTGGTGCGGCATTACCCGCTCCTTTAAACCATATTAATGCATCATCAGCAACACCACCGTCAGACACGATTACATCGTTAAAGGTGTCGTTATCTAAATCAGCCACAAAAAACGCTCCGGGATTACTTATTATCGTATTATCACAAATCATACCGGGTGTTGAAGCGCCATCTTTTATTTTGGCAAACCATTCTACCGTACCTCCCGAAAAATCAAGTTTTACTACGTCCTGATTTCCGTCATTATTTATATCTGCAAAACCTATGGCAAACAAGTAAGCACCGCCGCTGGTTACCGAAACGGCATCCTTTATCCAGGACACGGTGGTTGAACCGTTTTCTATAAATTGATTGTAATAGATTTCTATCGCTCGTGTATCAAAAAAACCAACCGCTACATCTAGGTCGCCATCGCTGTCAAAATCTACAACATCTAAATAATAAGGACCATCTGTAGAACCATTTTCTATATCGGCTTCCATAGTAAAATTCCCTGAACCGTCATTGGAGTACCACACGGTTTTGTTATCGTCATACGAAACGCTTACTATATCCATGTGTCCATCGTTATTCATATCACCGGTAACAACTTGTCCGGGACCTATCAGTGCATTGTCAATCACTACTTCAGTACCAAAACCTCCTAAACCGTCACTAAAAAAACAAACCAGTTTGTTCTGACTTACCGAAGTAACAATAATATCATCTCCGTGCTGACCGTCTAAATCGGCTACAGCTAATCCATCTACCCATTCTATGGTTGAGGATACGGTAGCTTGAATACTAAAACTGCCGTTGCCGTCATTCTTATACCACTTGATATAGTCCTGTACGGGTATGCCGCTACTGTAATTGTAGGTTGCCATCACCAGATCGGTCAAGCCGTCGTTGTCCAGGTCGCCGTGGGCTATTTCATAAGGTTCATCTCCGGTATCGGGATCAATGTTTTGAATGGCAGCAAAGGTGGTTTGCGCCTGATTGTGGGTGTAACACAGTAAAGTAATGACTAAGAGTAACATTTTTTTCATAAGCTGATTGTATAGTTTATCACAATATAGTAAAATATTGCATAGGTTTTGTTTTTATCGATATTATTTACGGTTAATCGTTATTTCAACCCGCCTACCATGTCTTCCGGTTTTACCCATTCGTCATATTCCTCAGCCGTAACATATCCTAAATTAATAGCTTCTTCTTTTAGTGTAGTTCCGTTTCTGTGGGCTGTGTTGGCTATCTCGGCAGCCTTGTAGTAGCCTATTTTTGTATTTAAAGCCGTTACCAGCATCAGCGAGTTGTTCAGTAGTTTTTGTATTACCTCATGATTGGGTTCGATACCCGAGGCGCAATGCTCCTCAAAGCTCACACAAGCATCACCCAGTAGTTGAGCCGATTGCAATACATTAGCGACCATAATAGGTTTAAATACGTTGAGTTCATAATGACCTTGCGCACCACCAACGGTTACCGCTACATCGTTGCCCATTACCTGTGCACAAACCATCGTTAGGGCTTCGCACTGGGTAGGGTTTACTTTTCCGGGCATGATAGAGCTTCCCGGTTCGTTAGCCGGTATGGTAATTTCGCCAATTCCCGATCGCGGTCCGGACGCCATCATCCGGATATCGTTGGCTATTTTGTTTAACGATACCGCTAGTTGTTTCAAGGCACCATGTGTTTCTACCAATGCATCGTGTGCAGCCAGGGCTTCAAACTTGTTCTCGGCAGTTACAAAGGGCAAACCTGTAAAATCAGCAATATACTTGGCTACCAGTACGTCGTAACCCTGTGGAGTGTTTAGTCCTGTGCCTACTGCAGTACCACCCAAAGCCAGTTCAGCCAGATGAGGCAGGGTATGCTCCAGTGCTTTTAGCCCGTGGTCCAGTTGCGATACATACCCGGAGAATTCCTGTCCCAGCGTAAGTGGTGTAGCATCCATCAAGTGAGTACGTCCTATTTTTACTACATCCTTAAATGCAATCGCTTTTTCGTGTAGGGTATTGCGCAGTTTGATAATGCCGGGTAGGGTAACTTCCTTTATTTTTTTATAGGCAGCAATGTGCATGCCGGTAGGGAAGGTGTCGTTTGACGATTGCGATTTGTTTACATCGTCGTTGGGTTGAATGGTCTTTTCACCTTCACCAATGGTTTTTCCCGCCAGTTGATGGGCGCGATTGGCTATCACTTCGTTTACATTCATATTGCTTTGAGTACCCGAGCCGGTTTGCCAAATGACTAACGGAAACTGCTCGTCATGCTTACCTTCAAGAATTTCGTCACATACCTGCGCAATCAAGTCTCTTTTGGCTGCTGAAAGTACGCCCAGTTCGCAATTGGTATAAGCTGCGGCTTTTTTTAGATACGCAAAACCATAAATAATTTCTAAGGGCATCGAAGCCGGTGTGCCAATTTTAAAATTATTGCGCGAGCGCTCCGTTTGTGCGCCCCATAGTTTATCGGCAGGTACTTGTACCTCGCCCATAGTGTCTTTTTCTATTCTGTATGCCATTGGTGTTTTGTTTTTTACCTTACAAAATTACAATATTAAAGACGTTGATAAAAGGAAATAACGGCCGGATTGTGGGATTTTTTTTAACATAGTATGCTTAACACCATAAGTTATCTACGGCTTATCTATGGCTTATCCATGCCTTATCTATGGAGTATCTATGGTTGACCCGTTCAAATTGACCCGTTTTTGACCCGTTCTGAAATAGCTATACAGCTTACTAAATAAATCCTATGATAGCTATACAAATATAATTGTTAATCCTGAATGAACTATACAATTGCTTTTTCAATTGCAGTACCCAAAAAAATATGTATTTTTATTCAACATCATATTATTTGTATATCTAAAGCGTTTTAGAAAAACTAGGCCATGGACAAATATAGCGAAACCTTTACCACCTGGAACAGCATAGCCTCTATATACCAAGACAAGTTTATGGATATGGACTTGTATAATCATACCTACGACTATATCTGCAATTCCGTTACTAAACCCAAAGCAAAATTGTTAGAAATTGGCTGCGGACCCGGTAATATTACCAAATATCTGTTGTCCAAAAGACCTGACTTTAATATCTTCGGAATTGATATTGCACCCAATATGATTGAACTTGCAGAACGCAATAACCCAACGGCTTGTTTTGCTGTTATGGACATTCGGCAAATCATCAATCTAAAGACCAAATACGACGGAATTGTAGCAGGGTTTTGCTTACCCTATTTATCACAAACAGAGACTAACCAGTTAATTTCAAGCGCATATCAACTGTTAAATAACGAAGGCTTATTGTATTTAAGTTTTGTAGAAGGTAATCCTGATAAATCCGATTATAAGCAAGGAAGCGGAGGAAGAGTATTCTTTAACTACTACGACACAAGCCGGCTAAAAGCACAACTTATCAAGGAAAAATTTGATAAAATTCAAACCTTTAAGATAAAATATAAGACCTCAGAAACAACATTTGATATACATACCATACTAACGGCAAAAAAATAACCAAAATGCCCAAAATAAACAGACCTCCATTTGACAAATACCCTTTAGTGTCCAACGAGAGAATAACCCTGCGCCAGCCTGTGGAATCCGATCTCAATGATCTTATGGAAATTTCTTTTTACAACGCGGTACAGGCAACCACTTTAGAACAAGCCGTAGAAATGAACCAAAAAATCAATCAAGATTACAACAACGGTAATTCAATCCACTGGACTATTGTTGAAAAACAATCCGGTAAACTTGTTGGAACCTGCGGATACTATCGCGGTTTTAAAAATGGACAAGGCGAACTGGGGTGTATTTTATTGCCTCATTACAGAGGTATGGGCTTTATGACTGCAGCTATGCAACTGGCCATTCAGTTTGGAAAATCAAATATGAACCTAAAACGAATATGGGCCGTTACCGATTTGCAAAACAAAAAAGCAATACAACTACTGCAGAGATTAGACTTTAAAAAAATCAAAACTCGCGATGATACCCATGTTGAATTTGAATTAAATCAGGTATAACACCGAAAAATAATACTCTTCCAAAACTAAAAAATGCATATCCTGATACAAGCCAATACACTATAAAACAAAAATAACCCTATCCGAACATGCAAAAAACAATATTCATAATACCCAAAATGGACTGTCCTGCTGAGGAAAACTTGATTCGAATAAAGCTCGACCAAATTTCAAGCATTGTTAACTTGGATGTAGACATACCAAACCGAAAACTAACTGTTTTTCACAGCGGACAAACAGACCAAATCGAAAAATCAATTCTCGACCTAAACCTAGGTGCAAAAAAAATATCCACACAAGATACTCACGCAATACAGTTTAATGAAAATACCAACCAAATAAAAATACTTTGGATGGTACTCGGAATCAATTTTGCCTTTTTCATCATTGAAATGACAACTGGAATCATCTCAAAATCAATGGGATTAGTAGCTGACAGTCTGGATATGCTTGCCGATGCTTTTGTCTATGGATTAAGCCTTTTTGCGGTAGGTAGAACCCTAACTAAAAAAAAACAAATCGCAAAACTTGCCGGATACTTTCAAATTACACTCGCCATTATAGGCTTTACCGAAGTAGTAAGAAGATTTTTTGGAACTGAAAAATTCCCCGATTTTTCTACCATGATTACTGTTTCATTCTTTGCACTTGTTGCAAACGGGCTTTGTCTGTATCTACTTCAAAAATCAAAAAATAAAGAAGAAGTACACATCAAAGCAAGTATGATTTTCACCTCAAACGACGTGATTATTAATCTGGGCGTTATAGTCGCTGCTCTATTGGTAAATCAGTTCAATTCAAATAAACCCGACCTCATTATAGGAACCATTGTTTTCGTTATAGTCATACAAGGAGCTAGACGTATTTTAAAACTAGGTAAATAAACCCTACTAAAACACCAAGATAATCGTTGTACAAACCATAAAAATCCTGTATTTTTATTCGATGCAATCCGGTATACTCATAAAAAACAATATACTAATAGATAAAATGTTAAACCTAAATACCAAGCTATGAATACTACCTTTCTTTTATATATTGTCGGTTTTTTTCTGGGGTTGTGGCTACTCAAAATCCTTTTTGGAAAAAAGAAAAAAGAATAACATAAAACCCAATAAGAACCCCCGATATCAAATCCATATCTAATGCATTTCGATAAAACTAAATACAAAGTATATACCTGGAAAAATGCAATGGTATTTCACTGGATTTTAAATCCCGTAGTAGCTATAAACGAATTGATTTTAGGACAGCGCATACCCAAAGTCATGTTAGAAGATAAAACCCTTAATAAACCCAAATTTCAAAGAACATTTGTGCCCTGTCCGCATTGTAAAACACTACACGATCAAAAAACCTGGGCAACACAAAATGGGACCGCATTCAAAAACTGGTTTGGACTTTACTGTAAAAGTTGTGGAAATATAATCCCTTGTGTAACCAACGCATTCAGTTTCCTGATTCTTGCTATAACCTTCCCGGTTTGGGGATGGTTTAAAAAAGATTTAAAATCTATATGGCTGAAAAAACAACCCAAACGATATGAAAATAGTAATATAAACCAAGAGTCAAATGCTTTTAATGAAAACCACTGGATAAAAGCAGGACTACTATGGGGAGCATTTATGTTTTTGCTAAACGATATTGTTCATCCCTATTTTAATGAAGAAAAAATCACAGGAGCTACTTTATTTTTCGGAGCTATACTCTGGGCAATAGGCGGTCTTGCATTTGGCCATTCCATGAATGCATTTATGAATAAAAAATAAACTAAAACAATGAACACCGAAATTCAACAATACAACCAAAAACAATCCCCAACCGATACAGAAATCTGTAACCTGCTGGCACAAACCATCAATGCCAAACTCCCTGAAGCTGAATCTAAAATATGGCACGCCCATCCTGTTTGGTTCCTAAATGAAAACCCAACCGTAGGCTACAGTAAACAAAAAAAAGGCATACGACTCATGTTTTGGAGTGGTGCCGACTTTGAAGAAGCACAACTAAACGTAAAAGGAGGGAAGTTCAAAGACGCCTCCATTTTCTACAACAACCCCAATGAAATTAACCTGCAAGCTCTGTCCCGATGGCTGGAAAAAGCCAAACAAATTCAGTGGGACTACAAAAACCTCATAAAACGCAAAGGAAAGCTCGAGCGTCTGCAGTAAATCACCAACTCTAAAACCAAAAAACAACTGTTCACATCCTGTGAATAAATCTTAGCCTTCCTGTTGCGTAAAAAACCACTTTGTGGTATATTTGCCCTATTAAAACCACACACCCATGTTTGATTTCGACCAATACCTCGGATTTTTAGCCTTCCTAACCATCTTAACCATAGGATTTTGGCTCATGATATTTCTATTACTCTTCGTCATTCCCTACTGGATTTTCGGAGCCTCCATAGAACGTTTCAAAGAAATACGCGAAGAAAAAAAAGCACAACGCAACGCACAATAAACAAAACCCAATACCCCATATAAAAAAAGGAAACCCCATAGGCGTTTCCTTTTTTATTTTCTACACAATACACTTTACTATAAAAGCAAAAAGCATTTCACAGCCACTGCGGCACATCCATACCTTATCAACACCCGGCCTTAGCCTTCAAACTCCATATCCTCGCCGTTTCCATTGCCATTACGCTCGCGTTCATAACGGTTTTTCTGCTGATTAAAACGATAAATAAACGAAATATTCACCTGGCGCTGGCGCCACTGAGCCTCCGTTCTTCTACGGAAAAACTCCGTAGTCGTTACCGCATCATACTTTCTCGAGTTCAGTAAGTCCCGTACGTTTAACGAAATCGTAGCATTATTATTAAAAATCTCCTTACTAAAAGCCAAATCCATAGAAAATATTCCATTTCTATCCGACTGAGCATCCTGTGCCGCAGCTCGGTAAAACGCATTGGTTTGCCAGTCTACTTTCCCCGGAAGCGTAACTTTCGAACTAAAACGTGCAAACCAGCTATTGTTCACCACGCTATAATCTACCCCGTTAAAATCCCCGTCCGTCTTAAACTGAAAGAAATTAAAACTGGTATTCAGTTGCAACCATTTCTGCGGATTATACATCAGTCCAAACTCTGCACCCGTACGCTGATTGGTAGAAAGGTTTACCGGTATAGTTCTAATGATATCAATACCATCGGTAGTTTGCTGCCCCGTATTTTCCTCCACACGCTCAAACGAGTTGGTTTCATGCTGATAATACACAGACGTAGTAAGGGTTAACTTCTCCCAGCGCTTCAGATATCCCAAGTCAAAAGCACTCGCAAACGCAGGCTCTAAACTCGGATTTCCCTGAAATATATTCGTCCGGCTTGAACGCGACGGAAACGGATTAATAAACCAGCCCCGCGGACGGTTAATTCTTCGGTTGTACCCAAACGTAATACTCTCCTCCGAATCTGATTCCTCACCGCTTAAATTATAGGTAATATTTAGCGTAGGAAACAGCCCCAAATAGTTGTTGTCAAACTGTGTATCAATAGGGAATCCATAGGCTTCCTGTAGCTCGGCTTCTGTTAACCGGGAGTTTATGTCGCCTTTTAATTGGGTATGCTCCAAACGTAGGCCTAATAAAAAAGAAAACTTCCCAAATTTTGAACCATACTGTGTATAAAAAGCATTTACGTTTTCGGTATAGTCAAAAATATTGGTTATGGTATCGTTCACCACCATTTCTCCGGATTCCAAATCTTCTTGCTCGAGTATGTAATCGGTATTTTGGTTTTCAAAGTTCCCGCGGTAACCCGCTTCAAATCGGGAATCTTCACCTAAAGGCAATACATAATCGGCCTGTACTAAATATTCTTTTTGTTTTTCGGTAGTAAACTCTTGTTCTATTTGAAAGGGCTCAGGATTGGTTTGGTCTGTAACAATATAATTTTCATCCAGAAATGTAAATTGGTCTTCAGCATCTTTTTCATACTGCAAGTCAACGGTAAGTTTATGGTCTCTGTCTTCGCCAAACTGTTTTTGATAGTTTATTGAAATTTGGTAACTGTTGTCTTCCTCTTCTTGTTTTTCTCTACGCAGGGTTTCTTCTACAATGGTATTGTTATTAAAACGTTCGCTGTCGTTAAGTGATAAATCGGCATCCTCGCCGTAGCGGTAAAACAGGCTACCGGTAATTGAGGAAGTTTCACTTAAAAAATACTCCATACCTATGTTTGCATTATAGTTCCGGTTAAGGCGTTCTACATTTTGGTCTTCACGAATTCGGCGGTACTCAGGTTCAATAAGATTTCCTTCATCATCAAACCGGTCAAAATAGGTAACATCTCTAAAGCTGGTTCGTGGGGCGTCAAAATAGCGCCATCCCAGATTTGTAAAAACGTTAAATTTTTCGGTACGGTAGTTTATGTTGGCTGAAAGCCCGGCATTATCGGGGTTTCCCAGTGTTAAGTTTA
The DNA here is from genome assembly GCA_035654775.1 of Flavobacteriaceae bacterium. Classification (GTDB taxonomy): domain Bacteria; phylum Bacteroidota; class Bacteroidia; order Flavobacteriales; family Flavobacteriaceae; genus HKST-UBA85. The sequence continues at coordinate 84,066 of DASRWB010000066.1, forward strand.
ATGAGCCATTAAAACCCAGTGTTTCCTTTTGTCTGAGGATAATGTTTAAAATTCCTGCAGTTCCTTCGGCGTCATATCTCGCCGAGGGCGAAGTAATTACCTCAACACGCTCAATAGCTTCCGCCGGAAGTTGACTTAAAATATTGGTGTCGCCAAAGCCTGCCATAGCCGAAGGCTTTCCGTTGATAAGAATACGCACGTTTTCGTTTCCTCTGAGGCTTATGGCACCTTCAATGTCCACAGAAACCGAAGGTACATTGTTGAGTGCGTCGCTAACGGTACCACCGGCGGTAGTTAGGTCTTTTCCAATATTGTATATCTTTTTATCGAGTTTGATTTCAACGGTGGTTCTTTCGGCTATAATTTCTACCGCATCCAGCGACTCTACATCAAGCGCAAGCTTAATGATGCCTAGATTGGTATCGGCGTTCAGGGTTTTGTTTTTCAGAGTTTGTTTTTTATAGGATATGTATTCTATAGTAATGTTGTATACACCTTCATTTACCGAAAAACTAAACTTACCTTCGGTATCGGTAATGCCACCGGTAACTACACTATTGTCTTCGGGATTGTACACGGCAATGGTTGCATATTCTAAAGGCTGACCGGTATCAGCATCTAAAACGGTACCGGATAATTTTATTTGTGCAACTGTACTAAAGGATAAAAGTGTAAACAGAAAAGGTATAAAATACTTGGTCATAAACTAACTTTTGATGGTTTTTTGTAAGAATGACCACAAAAGTATTGTATGGTTTAATGGGCTTTGGTTAAATGTTTGTTAAATAAAAAAAGCCGGTATTGCGGTATTTTAGAGAATGTGTTGTATTTTTTCCGGAGGTCTTCCTATAACGGCTTTATCTTTATTTACCACAATGGGTCTTTCAATGAGTTTTGGATAATTTGCCATGGCTTTAATTACGGCATCATCGGTTAGGGTTTTGCCTTTGTATTTTTCTTTCCATATAGGCTCGTTTATTCTGACTAAGTCAATGGGTTTACACTGCAGTTGCTTTACAATGGTTTTTAATTGACTTTCGGAAAGCGGTTCTTCCAGGTATTTTACCACCTGAAATTCTTTTCCGGATTCTTCAACAATTGCAAGGCCTTGTCTGGATTTAGCACATCGGGGATTGTGGTATATGGTAATCATAATATTTATGGTATTAAAGGGTGTTTTTGTCTTCGGTTTTTTGCCCTGTCATCATTAAATAGGCTTTTAAAAAGGGTACTATGTCGCCATTCATTACGGCTTCTACGTTTGCTGTTTCGTGGCCGGTACGTACATCCTTAACCAGTTTATAGGGATGCATCACATAGTTTCTGATTTGGCTTCCCCATTCGATTTTCATTTTCTCAGCTTCAATATCGGCGCGGGCTTCCTGACGCTTCTTAAGTTCAATTTCATAGAGTTGCGAACGAAGCATTTGCATGGCACGTTCGCGGTTGTCGTGTTGTGAACGGGTTTCGGAGCAGGAAATTTGAATTCCGGTAGGTTTGTGAACCAATTGAACTTTGGTTTCCACTTTGTTTACATTTTGTCCGCCGGCACCACTGGAACGCGCTGTGGTAATTTCTATATCGGCCGGATTGATGTCAATTTCAATGGTGTCGTCTACCAGTGGATATACATATACAGATGCAAAGCTGGTATGTCTTTTGGCGTTGCTGTCAAAAGGAGAAATACGCACCAGACGATGCACACCATTTTCACCCTTTAGCCAGCCAAAGGCAAAATCGCCTTCAATTTCAATAGTTACGGTTTTAATACCGGCCACATCGCCTTCCTGATAGTTAAGTTCTTTTATTTTACAGCCATTTTTTTCGGCATACATCAGGTACATGCGATAGAGCATGTTTGCCCAATCGCAACTTTCGGTACCACCGGCACCTGCGGTAATTTGTAAAACGGCGTTAAGACTGTCGCCTTCGTCAGAAAGCATGTTGCGAAACTCGAGGTTTTCGATGTTTTCAAGGACTTGTTCATACTGGTTTTCTACTTCCTGTGCAGTGGCTTCTTTTTCTTTAAAAAAGTCGTAGAGTATTTCCAGTTCTTCAACCCCGGTTTTGGCATTTGCATAGTCGTCAACCCACTTTTTTTTGGTGCGCAGTTGTTTCATAAAGGCTTCGGCCGCTTGCGAATCGTTCCAAAAATCAGGTGCTACTGTTTTTTCTTCTTCATTTTGAATTTCTATGGATTTGGCATCTATGTCAAAGATACTGCCTTAGCAAAGCTACACGTTTGTTAAGGTCTTTGATATTATCTGTAGTAATCATGCGTTTAAATTTGATGTAAAAATAAGATATAATTTATTGGGTAAAAAATAAAAAGATACTATAAATTTAGGGCTCTAAAGTCTTTTTTATGATTATTGATTTACGAAGCGATACTGTAACTAAACCTACCCGGCTTATGCTGGAAGCCATGATGCAAGCCGAAGTAGGGGATGATGTTTTTGATGAAGACAAAACGGTAAAACAGCTGGAAGCGCGTTTAGCGGCCATGTTTGGAAAGCCGCGCGCTTTGTTTTTTCCCAGTGGCAGTATGGCCAATCAAACTGCAATAAAACTTCATACACAACCCGGCGAGCAGGTAATATGTGACAAAACCGCGCATATATACCATTATGAAGCCGGTGGTGCTTCGTTTAACAGTGGTGTTTCTTGCAGGCTGCTTGATGGAAAACGTGGAATGTTTACGGCCCGACAAGTTGAAGAAGCCATCAATCCGGATGCGTTTTATTATGCCAAAACCTCTTTGGTAGAGGTAGAAAATACCGCCAACCGTGGTGGCGGCTCTTGCTGGGATTTTGAAGAGTTAAAAAGAATAAAGAAAGTTTGTCAGGCGCATGGTTTGGGGTATCATCTGGATGGTGCCCGCCTTTGGAATGCACTGGTAGAAACCTCGGAAACGCCAATACAGTACGGAGAACTGTTTGACACAATATCGGTTTGCTTAAGTAAAGGATTGGGTTGCCCAATAGGCTCCGTATTGATAGGTGATGAAGATATTATGAAAGACGCTGTTCGCATTCGAAAGGTGTTTGGAGGCAACATGCGTCAAGTGGGCTATTTGGCGGCTGCCGGGTTGTATGCTTTAGCACATCACCGGGATCGGATGAGGGAAGATCATCAACGTGCAAAAGAAATTGGAGCGTTGTTAACAAAATTACCTTTTATAGAATCTGTTGAACCTGTGGAAACCAACATTGTTATTTTTGAATTGGCCAGTCATATTAATGAAGGTGATTTTCTTGGTGAACTCACCAAAAACAATATTAAAATCATAGGTATGGGCAGTGGTAAGTTACGCATAGTTACCCATCTGGATTATTTACAAACCCATCACGAGCGGTTTATGGAAGTGCTTTTGGGATTGAGGTTTTAACGATACTTTGTTTAGGTACTTTTTTACTTAAACATATCCATTCCCGGAATGTTAGGCATGCCTTCTTTGGCCACGGCAGCGAGCTCCGTTTCATTTACTTTGGTTGCCTTCTCAATAGCTTTGTTTAGTGTAAGGATTAAGTAGTCTTCGAGTTGTTCTTTATCTTCCAGTAAGCTATCGTCAACGGTTATAGACTTTATTTCCCTATTGGCGGTAAGCGTAATTTTCAACAAGCCATCGGAGCTTTGTTCGTCAACCAAGACTGTATCCAACCGTTTTTTAGTTTCTTCAACTTTCTTTTGGGTTTCTTTTAATTTACTCATCATACCCATTAAATCGCCAAACATAATTTGTAATGTGTTAAAGTTAGTATACAAAACTATTTAAATTTTATATTTTTGGCGCCACGATTAACAATTAATTTAGCATACAGTACATTGAAGAAACCACCTTTGGCAGCAAAACATCCCGTAAAGCTTACAATGCATAATGATGTAAGAACTGATGATTACTTTTGGCTTAACGATCGAACCAACCCTGAAGTGCTTGATTACCTCAAGGCCGAAAACGCCTATACTCAGGCACAACTGGCTCATACGGAAGATTTTCAGAAATTGCTCTTCGATGAGATGAAAAGCAGAATAAAAGAAGACGATACTTCGGTGCCTTATTTTTTGAACGGATACTGGTATTTAACACGCTATGAAAAAGGAAAAGATTACCCTATTTACTCCAGAAAAAAAGGAACTTTAGATGCCGAAGAAGAAATTATGTTTGACTGTAATGCAATGGCCAAAGGGCATGCGTATTTTAAATTAGGAAGTATTTCCATTAGTCCGGACAATACACTGGCTTGTTTTTCGGTAGATACGATTAGCCGCAGGCTGTATACACTATATGTAAAAAACCTGATTACCGGCGAGATCTATGCAGAAAGTATACCTAATACTACCGGAGGAACAACCTGGGCGAGTGATAATAAAACCATTTTTTACACCCTGAAACATCCGGAAACCTTAAGAGCCTACAGAGTTTGTAAACATCTTTTGCATACAGACCCCATACTAGACCCAATTGTTTATGAAGAAGAAGATGTTACCTTTAATACTTACGTATACAAAACCAAATCCCGAAAATATATTGTAATCGGTTCGTCAAGTACATTAACTACTGAATTCAGATTACTTGAAGCCAATAAGCCACAGGACACATTTAGGGTATTCACACCCAGAGAAAGAGGTCATGAATATTCCATAGAACATTACGGCGATTACTTTTATATTTTAAGCAATGATGACAAAGCAGCCAATTTTAAACTCTTAAAAACTCCGGAAACAAAAACCGAAAAAAACTATTGGGAAGAATTGATTGCACACAGAAGTGATGTGTTGCTGGAAGATGTTGAAGTATTTAAGGACTACATGGTGATTGCTGAAAGAAAACAAGGATTAACCCATCTGCGGGTAAAAAGCTGGAACCATAAGGAAGACTACTACCTGAACTTTCAAAGTGAAACCTACACGGCCAGTATAGGTAATAATCCTGATATAAACAGTAATATTTTACGTTACAGTTACAATTCGCTTACTACGCCAAGTTCAATTATAGACTACAATTTGCAAACCCAAACAAAAACCGTAAAAAAAGAACAGGAAGTTTTGGGAGGAAATTTTAAAAAAGAAAATTACATCGAAAAACGCATTTGGGCCACCGCCAGAGATGGTGCTAAGGTACCGATTTCCATTGTATACAAAAACACAACCAAAATAAACGGAAAAGCTCCATTATTGCAGTATGCCTATGGCTCATATGGAGCAACCATAGACCCGTATTTTTCAACCTTAAGGCTAAGCCTTTTAGACAGAGGTTTTATCTATGCTATAGCTCACGTAAGAGGTGGTGAATATTTGGGAAGAAACTGGTACGAAAACGGGAAGCTGCTTCACAAAAAAAATACTTTTTTTGATTTTATAGATTGCTCCAAGCACTTAATAAACGAACGTTATACGTCACCAAAACATTTGTACGCTTACGGAGGTTCGGCCGGAGGTTTACTAATAGGCGTGATTGTCAATGAAGCTCCGGAGCTATATAACGGTGTGGTAGCCGCTGTTCCTTTTGTTGATGTGGTAACCACTATGCTGGACGAAAGTATACCTCTTACTACCGGAGAATACGACGAATGGGGAAATCCAAATTCAGAAGAATACTATACTTATATTAAATCCTATTCTCCATACGACAATGTTAAATCGCAAGCCTATCCCAACATGTTGGTTACCACAGGACTTCACGATTCGCAAGTACAATACTGGGAACCGGCAAAATGGGTAGCAAAACTTCGCGCTTATAAAACGGATACTCATGTTTTACTCTTACACACCGACATGAATACCGGTCATGGTGGTGCTTCAGGAAGGTTTGAAAGCCTAAAAGAAATAGCTATGGAATATGCTTTCTTACTCGATTTAGAATCTAAAAACCACGCGAATTAAAAAAAAAGTGTATTTTTGCATGGTTTAAGTTGCTTTAGTTAAGTAGCTTTTAATTATAAACTATGAAGCAAAACAAGCAGGTGTTTAATAGTGTTATAGACTTAATAGGAAATACTCCACTAATAAAACTAAACACAATCACAAAATCTTACCCCGGTAATTTTTATGCAAAAGTAGAAGCTTTCAATCCGGGACATTCTTCAAAAGACAGAATTGCACTACACATTATTGAACAAGCCGAAAAGCAAGGTATTTTAAAACCGGGAGACACGATTATAGAAACCACCTCGGGAAATACCGGATTCAGTATTGCGATGGTAAGTGTGATAAAAGGCTATGAATGCATTTTAGCAGTAAGTTCAAAATCATCTGCCGACAAAATAGACATGCTGAAAAGCATGGGAGCAAAAGTATATGTTTGTCCTGCCCATGTAAGTGCCGATGACCCAAGGTCATACTACGAAGTCGCCAAAAGACTTCATCAAGAAATTAAAGGTTCTGTATATATTAATCAGTATTTCAATCAATTAAACATTGATGCCCATTACCTGACTACAGGTCCTGAAATATGGGAGCAAACCGAGGGCAAAATCACTCATCTTGTGGCGTGCAGTGGTACCGGTGGTACCATATCAGGAACGGCTAAGTACTTAAAAGAGCAAGCTCAACGTTTGGGTAAAGATGTTAAAGTAATAGGTGTAGACGCCTACGGTTCGGTAATTAAAAAATACCATGAAACCAAAGAGTTTGACGAAGCCGAAATATACCCATACCGAATAGAAGGCTTAGGAAAAAACCTAATTCCCACGGCTACAGATTTTGATACTATTGACACCTTTGTAAAAGTAACCGATGAAGAAAGTGCTCATATGGCAAGACACATTGTAAAAACCGAAGGATTGTTTGTAGGGTATACTTCCGGAGCTGCCATGCAGGCCGTAAAACAACTGCATGAAGACGGAATTTTCAAGAAAGATGATATGGTCGTGGTTATTTTCCCGGACCACGGATCGAGATATATGAGTAAAATATACAACGATAAATGGATGAGCGATCAAGGCTTTTTTGACAGCATCAACGAAGAAGCGGTTCAATCTATAGAAATAATAAAGTAAACTACACATTCAACTCTAAACGTTAAGATAGTATGTTTTTAATAAGCATGCTATCTTTTTTTGATTTATTAACAACGGTTTAAAAAAAGATTATGCGCAATTCAATTAAATGCATAATTTTGTACGCTAATTAAGACGAAACATTACATGAAGGACTTATTTGAAAAAATATACAGAGACAAAGGACCACTAGGAAAATGGGCTTCTCAGGCAGAAGGATACTTTGTTTTTCCCAAACTGGAAGGACAAATCTCAAACCGAATGAAATTTCAGGGGAAAGATGTGATTACATGGAGTATTAATGACTATTTAGGACTAGCCAATCATCCTGAAGTGAGAAAAGTAGATGCCGAAGCTGCCAAACAATACGGTTCCGCATATCCTATGGGTGCACGAATGATGTCCGGACATACCCACTTGCACGAAGAGTTACAAAATGAATTGGCAGCTTTTGTTAATAAAGAAGCGGCTTATTTGTTGAATTTTGGATATCAGGGCATGGTTTCCACCATAGACGCGCTAGTATCTAAAGACGATATTATTGTTTATGATGTAGATGCACATGCCTGTATTATAGACGGTGTGCGTTTACACATGGGAAAACGTTTTACCTACAAGCACAATGACGTAGAGAGTCTGGAAAAAAACCTGGAACGCGCCACCAAAATGGCTGAACAAACCGGCGGTGGAATTTTAGTTATTTCTGAAGGTGTTTTTGGTATGCGAGGTGAACAAGGAAGACTGAAAGAAATTGTTGCTTTAAAAAAGAAATACAATTTCAGATTTTTAGTAGATGATGCTCATGGTTTTGGTACCCTAGGAAAAACCGGTGCCGGAGCAGGTGAGGAGCAAGGTGTTCAGGATGGAATAGATGTTTATTTTGCCACTTTTGCAAAGTCTCTTGCCAGTACAGGAGCATTTATAGCTGCCGACAAAGAAATTATAGATTATTTAAAGTATAATTTAAGGTCTCAAATGTTTGCCAAATCTTTACAGATGCAGTTGGTAGTTGGTGCTTTAAAAAGACTGGAAATGCTAAAAACCATGCCGGAGCTTAAAAATAAACTCTGGGAAAATGTAAATGCATTACAATCCGGATTGCGTGACAGAGGCTTTGATTTAGGTACTACACAAAGTTGCGTAACGCCGGTTTACTTAAAAGGAAGTATTCCGGAAGCCATGTCTTTAGTAAAAGATTTACGGGAAAACTATGGTATTTTTTGTTCCATAGTTGTTTATCCGGTAATTCCGAAAGGTTTGATTTTATTACGCTTAATCCCTACAGCTACACATACACTGGAAGATGTAGAAGAAACCTTAAATGCATTTTCGGCAATCAGGGACAGGCTTGAAAATGGAACGTATAAGCGTTTATCGGCCGCCGTAGCTGCCGCTATGGAGCGCTAATCCATATTAAAAGTACACAAAAAAAGACCACGGTTTGTGGTCTTTTTTTATAAGGCTATAAATCTTTTCTAAATGTTTTTCTTCGTTTGTATATTTTTGGGTCAAAGTGTTTCCATATTTGCTGAATAGCTATATTGTCCGCAAGTTCGGGAGTACGGATACAATACTGAATGTTCTTTTTCTTGAAAACAGAATAGTATTCATTAAAAATTATGGCTGTAACACCTTTGTTTTGATATGCCGGATCGATACCTATAAGGTAAAAAACCACATCTTTACTATGTTTTTTGGCGTGTAAAATGTGTTTAAACCCGAAAGGAAACAGCTTTCCTTTCGCTTTTTGAAGCGCTTGTGCAAATGAAGGCAGCACAATGGCAAAAGCAATAATTTTGTCCTCTTTGTCCAGTACAAATTTGATATATTCAGGATTAACAAAAGGGATAAATTTCTTTTTAAAATAACTTTTTTGTAACGGTGTAATTTCAACAAATGAAGATAAAGCGGCGTATGATTTGTTAAACAAATCGAACATTTCATCTGCGTAAGGTAAAATTTCTTTTGCCGAGGTAAAATTCATTGATTTTAGTTGATACCGTTGTTTTATTATCTCGTTTGCTTTACTAAAAATTTCAGGGTTGACGTTTAAAAATTTAAACTTACTTTCTATGTATTCTTTTTCAGGTGTATAGCCCAGTTGTTCGAGGTGTGTGGCGTAGTACGGATGATTATACCAGGTAATCATACTGCCAATTTCGTCAAATCCTTCGGTTAATATTCCTACCTTGTCCAGATTTGAAAATCCTACAGGACCTTCTATGTAATCCAGGTTATTTGCTTTGCCTATTTCGGTTACTTTTTCCAGTAAAAGCCGGGTAACTTCAACATCATCTATTACATCAAACCAGCCAAAGCGCATTTTCTTTTGTTTCAGGTTGTTTACTTCCAGCCAGTTGATAATAGCGGCTATTCTGCCGACTACGGTATTGTTTTTATAGGCTAAAAAGAAATAGGCTTCAGCATCCTTAAATACCGGGTTTTTATCTTTGTTAAAAGTTTCCAGCTCCTGAGAGATAATGGGTGGCACCCAGTAGTTTGAATCTTTGTAAACAGAAAAAGGAAACTTTACAAAAGTTTTTAATTCTTTTTGGGTTTCTACACGTTTTATTTCAATCATAAAACCTAAAAATGGTTAATTGTCAAAGTCTACACTTTGTTTTCTATTTCTTTTATTGGAGCGTCTTTGACCTTCGTCCTGAGCAGAAGTGCCATTGTCAACTTCTTTATCCTTATGAAAATCTAAACGGTAAGAAACCCCAAAATTAACGCTAAATACCGAAGGTGTGTCTTTGGTATTAAAGGTTAACGCCGTGTCTAACTGAAAATCTTTACTCCACAGGTAAGCACCGCCAAATCTAAATAAATTATCAGCATAAAAATCACTTTTAATCCCATGTGCTTCACCAAAAATGACAATTTGCTGATTGACGGCTTTGGTTAAGGTTAAAATGTATTGAAAGTCAGAATACTCTGAGCCAATTCGGTCTTTAATGAGATTTATTACAAATACCCAACCGCTTGAAAAGTTGTTTTGTGAAGCCACCATAACTTTAGGGCTAAACCCTTCAACATCCGGTGCCGTATAGGGATTGTCTTTTGTGTCAAAATTGGCTCCCAGGTATACAGAAACAGCAGGAATTAAACTATTCCATTTAAATTTTTGATTGGCTTTCCAGCTATAGAGGTTGGGCTTGTCTTCCTCTGCATTTTTATAGGGATCGTATAGTAGGTATTTGGCACCAATGGTAAGGTTTTTAAAATTTGCCCGATTGTCAGTAGCCGAGATACCGGAGCGGTTATCCGTAAATTTATCACTTTGAAAAGTGCCTTCTACATTGAGTTCCAGTTCTTCAAAAAGCAATCCGTAGCGTGCTGAAAAATCAACTCCAAAACCGGACACTTCATATTTTAAAGGTGTGTGTTCTTCGTTTAGTATGTAAGGACCTACTTCCAGTTGGGCCACATTAGTTCCAACAGAAAAGGCACTTCTGGAAACGCCGGGTCTGTTTGAGTTAATTACCTCGGTGTATTGTGCAAAAGCCGAATGTATACATAGAAGACAAACAATAGCAATAGCTGTTTTGATAGATTTCATTAATATTAAGGTTTGGAATCAAATATATATATTTTATATTTTTTTTAAGCATTTTAACCTGTTTTTAAAACAGAAGAATTGTATTTTTGAGCAAAGAATAGATTATGCAGCAGTATGCGTCGTTTACCGGTGTATTAAAAACAATTTTAATCATTTTATTGATTTACTACGGGATACGAATAGTCACCCGATTTTTTGCACCTTTTATATTAAAATATCTTTCCAAAAAAGTAGAAAAACGCTTTGGCCAACAATTTGGCAACCCCTATCGTGATGAACAAACCACTTCAAAAAAAGAAGGTGAGGTTAGTATAGATAAAATGCCTCAGCAATCTAAATCAAATAAAAATGTAGGGGAATATGTGGATTACGAAGAAATTGATTAATTTCACCACGATAGCTTTAACTTTTATTCATGCATTTTACTTTTAAAAATTTTTTACCCCATATACTTATTTTACTTGGGTTTATTGTTCTTTCTGTAGCTTATTTTAATCCTGTGGTATCCGGCAAAGCCATTTTTCAAAATGATATTAAAAACTATATAGGTATGGCTAAACAGCAAACCGATTATAGAACCACAACGGGAGAAGAAACCTACTGGACTAATAGTGCTTTTGGTGGTATGCCTACCTATCAACTAGGTGCAAAATACCCTCACAATTACATTAAATCCCTGGACCTAACCCTAAGATTTTTACCTCGACCTGCTGACTATTTGTTTCTGTATTTTGTTGGGTTTTATCTCTTGCTTTTAGTGCTTAAAGTAGATTACAAACTGGCTGGTTTAGGTGCATTGGCTTTTGGTTTTTCTACCTATTTAATTATTATTTTAGGTGTAGGTCATAATAGTAAAGCACATGCTATTGCTTACATGCCTTTTGTATTAAGTGGAATTTTACTGGTTTTTCAAAAACGTTATCTACCGGGTTTTTTGGTAAGTGTTTTGGCATTAGGTTTGGAAATATGTGCCAATCATTACCAAATGACTTACTACCTTATGCTACTGGTGCTGGTACTGGGAATAGTCTACCTTATTGATGCTTTCAAGAAGGGCGAACAGGTTCATTTTTTTAAGAGTGTTGGGATTTTGTTAGTTGCGTTATTTCTTGCGGTTGGCCTAAATGCCACTAATGTTATGGCAACGCAAGAGTATGTAAAAGAAAGTACACGCGGCAAAAGTGAACTCACCATAACTCCGGACGGAAGCCCTAAAAATATAACCCACGGATTAGACAAATCCTACATAACGGAATACAGTTATGGAATATTAGAAACATTAAATTTGTTTATTCCTCGTTTTATGGGCGGTGGCAATGCCGAAGATGTAGGTAAAAATTCTGCATTGTACTCATTTTATGTAAATAGAGGTGTACCGTCATTGCAAGCTCAAAGATTAACCAAACAGGCACCTACTTACTGGGGAAATCAGCCTATTGTTGAGGCGCCTGCCTATGTAGGTGCCGTGGTGATTTTCTTGTTTGTTATGGCTTTATTCTTAGTCAAAGGCCGCTTAAAATGGTGGTTACTGGCCACAATTTTAATGTCCTGGCTCTTATCGTTGGGAAAAAATTGGTTTTTTGTAACGCATCCATCGCCGGACAGTAACCCGATAACGAATTTCTTTATAAACTATTTTCCCTTGTACAATAAGTTCAGGGCTGTAAGTTCTGTGCAAGTTTTGCTAGAGTTGTGCATCCCGATTTTAGGGATATTTGCTCTGGTTCGGGTGTTTAATAGTTTTGAAAAAGAAGAAGTAAAATGGAAAGCCCTTAAAATGACTACCGGTATAACCGCCGGACTTGTTTTACTGCTATTGCTTTTTAAAAATGTGCTTTTTGATTTTGCCGGTATTAACGATGCCTATTTTCGTCAAAATTATGGATTGGAATTTGTTAATGCGCTTCAAGAAGACCGAAAGGCAATGTTTACTGCCGATAGTCTACGAACATTAGTATTGGTGCTACTTACAGCTGCAGTTCTTTACGGATACTTGAAGAAGAAATTCTCCAGAAATATAACTATTTGTGGTTTGGGAGTTTTACTTCTTTTTGATTTGATAGGTGTTGATAGACGCTATGTAAATAACGATGATTTTAAATCCGCAATTGAAGTGAATAAACCCTTTCAGGCTACACAAGTCGATCAAGAAATACAAAAAGACACTACCTATTTCAGGGTATTCGATATTTCAACTGAAGGAAGCGCCAATCCCGGACGAGCACCTTATTTTCATAATTCCATAAACGGCTATCATGCTGCTAAATTGCAACGTTTTAATGACCTAAATACATTTTATGTCTCCGACTTAAAACCTGAAATTTTAAACATGCTTAATGTAAAATATATAATAGCTGAAGATGAAGAAGGTAAATTGTTTCCCTATTTTAACGAAGAGGCAAATGGCAATGCATGGTTTGTAAAACGGCTAAAACAAGTAGGTTCGGCTGATGAAGAAATTTTGGCATTAGACAGTTTAGATACAAAAGAGACAGCCGTTATCCACAATCCGAAAAACGCTTATGCATCCAGCTACACCTTAGACTCAACAGCAACAATACAGGCAGTAATTTATAAACCCAATTATATTAAATACCAAACAAATAACAAATACGACGGGTTTGCAGTTTTTTCTGAAATGTATTATAGTAACGGCTGGAAAGTAACACTTGATGGTAAAGAAACCTCGTTTGTACGTGTAAATTATGCGCTTCGGGGTATGGAAGTGCCAAAAGGAACACATGTAATTGAATTTGTTTTTGATCCTGAGGTGGTTAAAAAAGGAAGTACAATTTCGTTAGCTTCGTCCATCTTAACCGGATTTTTACTGATTTTAGTATTGTTTCTTGAAATAAAAAAAAGAAAGAAAAAGTAATAATTTCTTATGCGAAAAAAAGTACTTATTATTACTTATTACTGGCCACCTGCCGGTGGTCCGGGAGTTCAACGATGGCTGAAGTTTGTAAAGTACTTACCCGAATTTGGAATAGAACCGATAGTTTACACTCCCGAAAATGCAGCCTATCCTATTTTGGATTATTCTTTTCTAGAAGAAGAACCTAAAAACATAACCTTGTTAAGACAGCCCATTAAAGAGCCATACAAATATGCGGGCTATTTGACCAAAGACTATAAAAGCATGAGCAAGGGTTTGATTCCCAACAAAGACAAACAATCTTTATGGGAACGAATACTGCTATTTATCAGAGGCAATTTTTTTATTCCCGACGCCCGGATAGGCTGGGTAAAGCCTTCCGTAGCGTTTTTATCACGCTACTTGGACGAAAATCCCGTTGACACTATTATAACTTCCGGACCACCACACAGTTTGCACCTAATCGGTAAACAATTAAAAGAAAAATTAAATATTAGGTGGTTGGCAGATTTCAGAGATCCCTGGAGCGCTATTGATTATCACAAAGACCTAAAGCTTACTCATGCATCAATGCAAAAGCATAAAAAACTAGAGCAAGGTGTTTTAGATCAAGCAGATACCATACTGGTAACCAGTCCAACCACAAAAAAGATGTACCAAAAAATAACGCAAACCCCAATAGAAGTTATCACAAACGGTTATGATAATGAAGGAAATACTGCCGATATAGTTCCGGATGAAAAATTCACTTTATCTCATATAGGCTCTTTACTTTCAAACAGAAACCCTGAAGTATTGTGGCGTGTTTTGGGAGATTTGATTGTTGAAAATGATGCATTTGGCCGGTCGTTTCAGTTAAACTTACTTGGAGCTACCAGTAAAGATGTGATTAAAAGTTTACAGAAATTTAATTTAAGTAAACATATAAATAATATAGGATATTTGTCACATAAAGAAGTAATTACATATCAGAGAAAATCTCAAGTTTTGCTTTTGATTGAAGCCGATTTAGAAAATAAAAGTGGTGTAATTCCCGGAAAACTGTTTGAGTATATGGTATCCAATCGACCTATACTGGCCATAGGGCCAAAACATTGGGATGTTTTACCTATTATCAGAGACACAAACACAGGAAGTACTTTTGAATATTCACAATACGATGAAATTAAATCGCAAGTATTGACGTATTTTGAAAAGTATATCGCCGGTACACTTCATACAAATCCGGTAGGTTTGCAAAAATACAGTAGAAAAGCATTAACTGAAAGTTTAACAAAGTTGCTGTAAATGGGAATAGTAATTAACCAGTCTATTAAAAATACGCTTGTTACTTACCTTGGCTTTGGTATAGGGGCAATTAATGTATTGTTTTTATTTACCAATTTTTTAAGCGATGACTACTTTGGGCTCATTACTTTTATACTGTCCACGGCCAATATTTTAATGCCATTGATGGCATTTGGTACTCATAATACTATTGTGAAGTTTTACTCGGTCTACAAAACCAAACAATCACAAAATAGTTTTTTGCTTTTAATGCTTTTTTTACCACTGTTTGTTATCATTCCCTTTGGTACAATTGGTTACCTTGCTTTTGATGTAATTAGCAATTGGCTATCCAAGGAAAACAGGCTGATAAAGGATTATGTATGGCTAATTTATATCACGGCCATTGCTTTTGCATACTTTGAAGTTTTTTATGCCTGGGCAAAAGTACAGATGCGTTCGGTTTTTGGAAATTTTATGAAGGAAGTTTTTCACCGGCTAGCCACCGGCATTTTGCTAATATGTTTGTACTTTGGCTTCATTGAGGTAACTACTTTAATTTACAGTATTACCGGTGTATACATTCTGCGAATGCTAATTATGAAGCTTTATGCGTACAGTTTGAAGCGTCCCAGCTTTAAAGTGCACAGAATTCAAGGATTAGGAAGCATACTGAAATATACATCTTTAATTATTATTGCAGGCTCTGTAGCGACCATCATATTGGAAATAGACAAGTTCATGATTGGTCATTATGTGCCTATTAAAAATGTTGCCTACTACGGCGTTGCCATTTATATAGCCACTGTTATTGGTGTGCCTTATCGTTCATTACATCAAATAGCAAGCCCATTGACGGCCAAGTATTTGAATGAAAAAAAAACAGTTGAGCTACACGATTTATATCAAAAAAGTTCTTTAAACTTATTTATTATCAGTGGGTTGATTTTTCTGTTGATTGTTGTAAATGTCAATCAACTGTACACTTTAATTCCTTCTGCTTACAGTGAAGGATTATTTGTTGTAATTTTAATCAGTTTTGCTAAACTATTGGACAGTCTTTTGGGGAATAACAATGCGATTTTATTTAACAGCGATTACTACCGCGTAGTATTGTTACAAGGCTTGTTGCTTACCGTGTTAACCATTACACTTAATATGGTATTAATCCCAAAATACGGACTCAATGGTTCGGCAGTGGCAACTTTTATTTCGATAGTTGTGTATAATGTTATTAAAATTTCTTTTGTTTACCGCAAGTTTAAAATGCAACCTTTTTCAATAAATACAGGTAAAACGTTTGTTTTGATTTTGTTGTGTGTTGCTCTGTTTTACTTTTGGGAATTTCCGTTTAGTTCGGTTTTGAATATTGTTCTTAAAAGTATTTTGGTAGGAGGTATCTATACAACAGTGGTGTACAAGTGGCAGTTTTCATTTGATATCGTAGCATTGCTGAACAAGCATATCTTTAACAGGTTCTAAAAAAGAGGAAATCCTACGATGTTGCTTTGAGGCAAACTCTGTTCGTAGGACTTCCCAAACTAACCAACCAAAAATTATTTATCTTCTGCTTCTTGTATTTTTTTTATTCAAATTGTTTGACGAAGCGGCTTTATTATATGTACGGGCTTTAGACGCTTTTGGTTTTTGGAAACCGGAATTTTTTGTAACACTACGCGTATTATTAGGTTTAGAAACCTTTCTGTTGGGTGTGTTGCTATTTTTTATTCCCACTTCTCGTTTCGGGGTATTTCTTTTAACATTGTTAGGTCTTGGTGTAGTGTTTAAAACTCTGTCTTGCTTTGGTATGCTTTTTACCTTCGAGTTAGGCCTAGGTGTATTTCGTACCGTTTGATTATCTCTTCCGGGAATGCTACGTGTTGTAGTGCTCAACGCTCTTCTGGGAGAATTATTCGTATTAGCCGCCAACTCGTTTCTGCGTGTATTTCGTACTGTACCGGTTTGTTCACGGGTGTTGTTTCTCACAGTCGCATATTCCGGATTTCGGGTTATGGTGTTTCCGCGTCGGCTGGCCACGGCAGTTGTTCTCCTGTAATTGTTTGTATACGGTGTTGTATAGCGGTGTCTTACCGGGGTATAATATTGTCTGTAAGGTCTGTGGTATACTACACAGTGATTGTATACAGGTATTCTGTAGTACCTGTGCCAAGGTCTGTATACGTAATGACGGTTGTATATATTGATAAAACCGGTATAGTGTGAAAACACTCTGTGGCTGTTATAGTGAATATACAAGCCACCTAATCGGCTTACATACCCAAAATTATTATAATGTATTCTTACATTTCCTATTTGAGATACTCTACCATACCAGTCGTAGTATATAGGAACATGTTCTACTTGTATTACCGCACCAAATTCATCATACTGAATGTAGCCACTGTAATCATATCCGTTGTTAAAACTAAAACTTACGTTTGGTGTGTTTATCGAAACCCGTACATCCGGACCATAGTTTTGCATATAAAAATCAAACTGTCCGTCGGGAAATACAGCAAACTCAATACCTTGTTCAACAAATATGAAAGAATTGCCGTAGCCTCTTATACTTGTTGTAATTTGGTTTTCCAACTCACCTGTTGTTGAGGTGGCTTGTGCTGCTATAATAGGCAGAAAAAAGATACTTAAAAGGGCAAAAACATTTTTCATAACTGTTGAATTTTAATGATATACCAGAAATAAAACAAACAACGTGCCAAAAAAAAGTTTTTGATTGTAAGAGGTTGAAAATGAGAGTAAAAAATAATCCCAAGTTTTAAACTTGGGATTATCGTATTCTTAAAAACTAAAGGAATTACTTTTTCTTTCTTACTTTTTTATCATTCTTATAGTAATAAAAATCTTCATCTTCATAATAAAAATTAGTTGCTACAACATTTGATGAATGTATTGGTGCTAAAGTGTTAAAAGCCAAACTTTCGTGGTTAACAAACCCACTGGAGTTTACCAAATTTCCCCAAGCGTTGTAGTGCACGCGTAAGCCACCTACTTGTGTAAGGCGTCCGTTTCCTCTATTATAACTCATATATACAGAACCTGCTCGTTTTATTTTACCACTTCGGTCGTAGTTTATAAATACATTGCCTATTCTTCTAACTTTGCCTTGGTTATCGTGTGTTATTAATACACCGCCACCGTGATGATAGGCAGGTGCTCCGTAGGTAGAATTTACTGTGCTTCGCCGGGTGCGATTACCGGTAGAATTCTTATAATATACATTACCATAGGTATTTACCTCAGTATTGAAATCAAAACTTCCGTCAGGAAAAATTAAAAATTCAATGCCACGCTCCATAAATACAATAGGCTCTGCGTATCCATAGCGCAATGGATTGTCAAAAGATTCAGCGGAGTTTACCATGATTTTTTCCATACCAGCTACAGCAGTTAACCCTGTTAACCATACTGTAAATAAAAGTACTATACGTTTCATAATACAAGGGTTTTAGGTTTTGCCTACTCTTTAGCTTTTCGGCTTTCGCTATAGTTTTGTGTATCCAATTTGTATGCCAAAAGAATAAATTACTGATTAACAGAGATTTGAGTTTTTGCAGTTTGTTGAAAATATTTTCTTGTAATTATAGTTATCAGCATTACCAATGAAGAAAGAAGTTGCCCGGTTACAGAAATATACCTTGTAAAAAGAGGCTGAATTAAACTTTTTTGTACTTTTAATTAACCAATCAACCTGTTTTTATGAGTAAAGATGTAACCCGGTGCTTAAATTGTGAATTGACATATAAAGCATCTTATAAATTTTGTCCACATTGCGGACAAAACAATCAAGAAGACCTAACATTAGGAGTGTTATTTTACAATACGATTTCCAATTATTTTTCTTTTGATGCCCGTTTTTTCAGAAGTTTTTTACCGTTAATGATTAAACCGGGATTTTTACCTAAACAATTTGTAGGTGGTAAACGCTTGACTTTTATGCATCCGGCACAGGTGTATCTTTTTGTGGCTGTAGTTTTTTTCTTTTTGTTTTCTTTTAATGTCCGCAAATCTAGAGCTTCCATAGACGAAGCAATGAAAAAAGAAGTTCTAACTAAAAAAGCTGCGGTTACCCCACCAAAAGCTCAGGACTCAATTCATGTTGACAGTCTGGTAAAATCGTTTTATAAGGGTGAGAAAAACTTAAGTTTCACCGAGAAGGATGCAAAGCAATTGGATTCTTTAATTAACTCAAACAGGCCAAATATTAAAGTAAAAAACTCCGGTGCAATTTTAAATTTTGACGAAACCCAAATAGATTCTTTACTGCAAACCGGCGCAACTGATGAAGAAATTTATACATTCATGGGAATGCCTGAAGATGCCGGTTACATGAAGCGCAAATTTTACTCTCAAATGCTTAAATTCTACAAAGACAGAGGTTTAGGGGCTATTTTTCAAACATTAATAGACAGTATACCCATAGCAATGTTCTTTTTACTGCCTATTTTTGCTTTACTGCTTAAGGTTTTTTATTTAAGAAGAGGACGTTATGCCCACCATTTGGTGTTTAGTTTTTATTTTTTCAGCTTTTTGTTTGTAACCCTAACGTGTATTGTTGTCGCTAACTGGATAGTAGACTTACCGGACTGGATTGACTGGCTTATCGGATTTTCCACATTTTTTTACTTGTTGGTGGCTATCAAAAATTATTACGAACAAGGTTGGTTTACCAGTTTTTTCAAAAGCAGTATGATAGGATTCTTATTTACTTCTGTGATTTTAGTAACCAGCGTAGTATTAGGTTTTTTTGCTTTTATGTTTTACTAAAGTTTTTCCTTAAGATATTTCCCTGTGAAGGAAGCCTTGTTTTTAGCGATTTCTTCAGGTGTTCCGAAAGCAACCAACTGGCCGCCGTTTTCGCCACCTTCAGGTCCTAAATCAATAATGTAATCGGCACACTTTATGAGTTCCAAATTATGCTCTACGACCAGTATAGAGTGTCCTTTTTCAATAAGCGCATTTAACGATTTTAGCAGTTTGTTTATGTCATGAAAGTGCAATCCGGTAGTGGGTTCATCAAAAATAAACAAGGATTTATCCTGAGTATTTCCTTTGCTTAAAAAGCTGGCCAGTTTGATACGTTGGGCTTCACCGCCGGATAGGGTAGAAGAGCTCTGTCCTAAAGTTACATAGCCCAAACCTACATCTTTAAGAGGTTGCAGTTTGTTTTTTATTTTAACTTGTTTGTGTTCCTTAAAGAAAGCAATGGCATCTTCAACAGTCATGTTAAGGATGTCGTCAATATTTTTATTTTCAAAGGTAACTTCAAGCACTTCCTTTTTAAAACGCTTGCCGTGACAGGTTTCGCATTCCAGGTGAACATCAGCCATAAATTGCATTTCTATGGTAACTTCGCCTTCACCTTTACAAGTTTCACATCTGCCGCCTTCTACATTAAAAGAAAAATGTTTGGTTTTAAAACCACGTATTTTGCTTAGTTTTTGTTCAGCGTAAAGAGCTCTGATATCGTCATAAGCTTTTATGTAGGTTACCGGATTGGAACGTGACGACCGACCAATAGGATTCTGATCGACAAACTCAATGTTTTTAATGTTGTTGTAATGGCCTTCCAAGGCTGAAAAGTGTCCGGGTTTATCACTAAATTCCGTAAGTTGTTTTTGTAACGCAGGGTAGAGTATTTTTTTTACCAAAGTACTTTTTCCACTACCGGAAACACCCGTAACTACTGTAAGCACTTCCAGCGGAAAAGTTACGTTTATGTTTTTTAGGTTGTTTTCGCGAGCACCAATAATATCTATGTGATATTTGTATTTTCTTCTTTTGACAGGAACGTCAATTTTCAAACTTCCGTTTAGATATTTTGCTGTAAGTGAGCTGGCATTAACTATGGTTTTAAAATCTCCTGTGGCAACAACTTGTCCTCCTAAGGTTCCGGCTTCGGGACCAATGTCTATAATTTCATCTGCAGCTTTCATAATATCTTCATCGTGTTCTACTACGATAACCGTGTTGCCAATATCGCGTAGCGATTTTAAAACAGAAATTAAACGTTCGGTGTCTTTTGGATGTAGGCCAATACTGGGTTCGTCTAAAATATACATCGAACCTACCAGGCTGCTTCCTAAAGAAGTGGCCAAATTAATGCGCTGACTTTCTCCGCCGGATAAAGTGTTGGAACGGCGGTTTAGGGTTAAATAATCTAAGCCTACATTGGTAAGAAAGCTTAATCTGTTATTAATTTCTTTCAACAGCCGGTCGGCTATTTTGGCGTCATAATCGGTAAGTTCCAGTTGTTTAAAAAAAGAAAGCAGGTTTTTTATGGGCATTTCTACTAAGTCTGTAAGAGTTGCATTGCCTACTTTTATATAGGTAGCTTCTTCCCGAAGGCGCTTGCCTTTGCAGGCTTTGCATTTTGTTTTTCCTCTGTATCGAGAAAGCATTACCCGATTTTGAATTTTGTAGGCCTTGGCTTCCAGTTCTGCAAAAAAACTGTTTAGTCCTTCAAAATATTCATTTCCGTCCCAAATAAGTTGTTTTTGTTCTTCTGAAAGTTGAAAGAACGGTTTGTGGATTGGGAAGTCAAACTTATGCGAATTGTTTACCAAAAGATCTCTGTACCAGCTCATGCTTTCACCTCGCCAGGGAAAAATTGCATTTTCATAAACAGACAACGCCGTATTGGGAACTACTAAATCCTCGTCTATGCCAATGATATCTCCATAGCCTTCACATTTTGGACATGCACCGTACGGATTGTTGAAACTGAACAAATGAACGTTGGGTTCAAGAAAAGTCAAGCCGTCGGCTTCAAGCTTATTATTGAAATACTGTTGTTTGTTGGTTTTCAAGTCGTACAGGGAACATTCACCTTTACCTTCAAAAAAAGCGGTTTCAATGGCATCGGCTAGCCGGTTGTAAAAGTCTTCTTCCTTTTTTACTACAATACGGTCAATGACCAAGGTAATTTCTTTAATGTTTTTCGAGTAGGCTTCGGCTTCTTCTATTCTTAAAACATCGTCATTTATCTTAATTCTGGAATATCCTTGCTGTTGAAGTACTTTGAGTTTGTCTTCCATGGCACGGCCTTTTTCTAAATGAATAGGCGCCAGCAACAACAGTTTATCGCCTTCCTTATGTTGCTTCACTTGCTTTACCACATCAGTTACCGTATGTTTTTTTACTTCAACTCCCGAAACGGGCGAGAAAGTTTTCCCTATCCTGGCAAAAAGTAATTTTAGATAATCGTAAATTTCAGTTGAGGTTCCAACTGTTGAACGCGGATTGGTGGAATTTACCTTTTGCTCTATGGCTATGGCCGGAGCGATGCCTTTAATGTAGTCCACTTTGGGTTTATTCAATCGGCCTAAAAATTGTCGGGCATAGCTGGATAAACTCTCCACATACCGACGTTGCCCTTCAGCATATAAGGTATCAAAAGCCAAACTCGATTTTCCCGAGCCGGACAATCCGGTAATCACAACTAACTTGTTGCGAGGAATAACAACATCAATATCTTTAAGATTGTGCAGTTTTGCCCCTTTTATAATGATATTTTCTTTTGGGTTTACTTGAGAAATAGATTGGTTCATGGCTTTTGCCTAAAATAATTTGGCAAAGTTACAATAAGATTTTCAGCATAAAAAATGAATTATTATGCACTAAAATGTTAAAATTTGCTCCTTTTTTTTGCATATTAGGAATGATTGTTGTTATATTTGGAACAGCTTAATACACAATTAATTACTTATTGCCTATCGCATAACATTACTTTTTAAGATTTTTAACCCCAAGTAAGAAGGCTACTTCTTACAGTAAAAGTGATGATTATGCAAAACGAAATTCTTTCAGATGCTACATTGGTTCGTAACTATATTAATGGTGACGAAAATGCTTTGGCGTCGTTAATAAACAGGCATCAACAGCGTGTTTATGGTTTTATTTATTCAAAAGTATTTGACAGAGATCTTGCTGAAGATATTTTTCAGGATACCTTTATTAAAGTCATAAAAACACTAAAACGAGGAAACTATAACGAAGAAGGTAAATTTTTACCTTGGGTACTTAGAATTTCTCACAATTTGGTCATAGATCATTTTAGAAAAAATTCGCGCATGCCCAAATTTAATAATACAGACGACTTTAATATTTTTTCTGTTTTAGGTGATAAATCGCTTAATGCTGAAAAAAGCCTGGTCAAAGATCAGGTAGAAGAAGATGTTCGCAAGATTATTGAAAAACTACCCGAAGATCAAAAACAAGTTATTTTAATGCGAATGTATAGCGACATGAGTTTTAAGGAAATATCCGAAAAAACAGGAGTTAGCATTAATACAGCCTTGGGCCGAATGCGCTATGCTTTAATTAACATGAGAAAATTGATTGACAGGCATAATATAATTTTAACCGATTAAGCATATACTAAAGTAAGTTTTGCGGCGTTATTAAGTTGTAACGCAAAAATTAAGTACATGGCAAAACTTTACTCTAAAAAAAACCTTAATCAAAACTTTGAATTGAAACCTAAAGAAGAAACCATAAAATTTCTTCTCGATTACTCTAAGGCTTTAAGTGTTATAAATTATAATAATTTGAAGTTTGAAGCACTTCTTAACTAAACTTTGAAAAGTCCTGAACCTAATTTCAGGACTTTTTTAATTTATAGTAATCTTTAATTACTGATGCTCTGCCAATAGTTTTGGTAATAATATCTTTCTCCAAATTCCAGCCTCGTGCAGGTGAGTATTCCCTGCCATACCAAATGATTTGCAAGTGCAGTTTGTTCCAGAGTGTTTCCGGAAATAAACGCTTGGCATCACGTTCGGTTTGTACTACATTTTTACCGTTGCTTAGTCCCCAGCGGTACATCAGCCGGTGAATATGTGTGTCAACAGGAAAAGCCGGTATACCAAAGGCCTGTGATAGTACCACAGCTGCCGTTTTATGTCCCACGGCAGGTAAAGCTTCTAAATCTTTGTAGGTTTTCGGTACTTTCCCGTTGTGTTTTTCGATAAGAATTTTAGACAGTCCGTAAATGCCTTTACTTTTCATGGGTGAAAGCCCGACAGGTTTTATAATTTCTTTTATTTCATCCACACTGAGTTTTACCATATCGTAGGGATTACTGGCTTTTTCAAACAGCAACGGGGTTATTTTATTCACCCGTACATCAGTACTTTGTGCTGAAAGTAATACTGCAATTAGCAATGTGTAAGGGTCTTTATGGTCCAAAGGTACCGGAACTTCAGGGTAAAGTTTCTCCAGGGTATCGATTACGAACTTCACTTTTTCTTCTTTGCGCATTAAACTGTATTTTTGTAAGAAATATAAACAAACTTTACCACATGACAAGATTAAAACCGGGTGATAAAGCCCCAGATTTTAAAGTAAAAGATGAACAAGGAAACACCATAAGCCTTTCCGCGTATTCAGGAAAAAAAGTTATTTTGTTTTTTTACCCTAAAGCCAACACGCCTACGTGTACTGTTGAAGCGTGTAATTTAAGTGACAACTACGCTATGTTGAAAAGCAAAGGATATGAAATTATTGGCGTAAGTGCCGATACAGCGAAACGCCAGCAAAATTTTAAAACGAAATTTAATTTTCCCTATCCATTGTTAGCAGACACAGAGCGTGAAGTGATTAATGCCTATGATGTTTGGGGACCAAAAAAATTTATGGGCAGAGAATTTGACGGCATCCATAGAATTACTTTTGTTATTGACGAAAAAGGAATTATTGAAAAGGTGATAGATAAAGTGAAGGCCAAAGATCACGCGGCACAAATTCTTACGGAATAAAAAAAGCCGACTTTTCTGAGTCGGTTTTTTTTATTCATCTTGTAAAACTTCTTCAGCTTCATAGCCAAACAAGCTTTTTTCTTTGATAATTTTCGCCACACCTTCGGGTAGCATGGTTTCCCATCCATCTTCTCCTTTTGCAATCATTTTTAAGACCGTTCTGGAAAAAACCGTTAAAATGGAAGTGTCATAGTCTGTGATGTCTACTACTTTTCCGTTGTACTTGAAGAACTTGTACAGTTCTTTCATACGCGGATGCACTTTTAAGTTTTCGCTGTTGGTAATGGTTTTTCCATCTTTTTCCAGCATTGGGTATAAATACACACGTAAATCTTTAAAGAAAAGCTTTCCGAAAGCTTCCAAAATTCCACCGCTTAAGTGTCGGTAATACTTTTCATCAAAAATATCAACCAAGTTGTTAACACCCATGGCCAAGCCCATACGATTTTTTGAATATTGAGAGAAGTATTCTACCAGTTTGTAATACTCCTGAAAATTTGAAATAAGTACGGTTTGCCCCAAGGAACACAAGAGTTTTGCTCGGTCCATAAAGTCTTGTTCATCAATTTCGCCTTCAGCGCGTAAATTGGACAAGGTAATCTCAAAAACAACCTGAGTTTGACTTTCGTTTACTTTGTTTTCTTTGATGAACATTTCATACGATTTCTGAAACATGTCCATATTTACTTTAGTTACCGGCCTGAAACTACCTCTTAGGGCTAGGATATTTTTCTTGTAAAGGACTTTGGCAGGCAATACATTGTTGCCATCCGGCGAAAACATAACGGCATCGGTCATGCCATTTTTTACTAACTGTAAACTCATTAATCGATTGTCTACATCTTTAAAAACCGGACCGGAAAAGTTTATGGTGTCAATTTCCAGTTGGTCTTTATCCAAATGGTCATATAAATAGCGCAGTAATTTCTTGGGTACGTTGTATTTGTAAAAAGCTCCGTATATCAGGTTTGTGCCTAAAATGCCTAAAGTTTCCTGCTGCAACCGGGCATCGGTTTCTTTAAACCTTATGTGCAGGGTGATTTCGTTGTATTCTTGATTGGCTTCTACCTGATATTTTATTCCTACCCAACCATGACCAATGTATTGCTTGGCAAAATCTATGGTGGCTACGGTATTGGCATAGGAAAAGAACAGCTTGTTGGGATGTTTATCGCGGGTTAAGCGAGTTTCAATAAGGTCAATTTCATGGTTTAGCATTTTGCGCAAACGCGCTTCGGTAACATATCGGCCATCATCTTCAACTCCGTAAATGGCGTCGCTAAAATCTTTATCGTAAGCCGACATGGCTTTGGCAATGGTTCCTGAAGCACCGCCGGCTCTAAAAAACTGCCTCACGGTTTCCTGGCCTGCACCAATTTCAGCAAATGTTCCGTAAATGTTTTCGTTTAAATTAATTCGTAGCGCCTTGGTTTTTAAGGAAGGAATATCATCAAACTCTTTATCGCCTTTTAGGGTAATTTCCATATAAAGTTGTTGAATTTTATGTATATACAAAGGTACTAAATTACTATACCAAACAAAAAAATAAGTTTATTTTTGTGTTAAACTTAACACCGCGTGAAAGTCACATTTTTAGGAACAGGAACATCGCAGGGAATTCCCATAATAGGAAGCGATCATCCGGTATGTTTAAGTAAAAACCCTAAAGATAAACGCTTGCGCGTTTCTGTGCTGATAGCGTGGGATTCCTACCGGTACGTCATTGATTGCGGACCCGATTTCAGACAGCAAATGCTCAACGCCAATTGTAAATCCATTGACGGTATTCTGTTTACTCATGAACATGCAGACCATACGATGGGACTGGACGACATCAGGCCTTTTTTCTTTAAACAAGGAGATCTTCCTATCTATGCACATAAACGTGTTATTAAAGCGCTGAAAAAAAGGTTTGATTATATTTTTGAAACCGAAAATAAATATCCCGGTGCACCCGCTGTTCAGGTGAACAGAATTAAAAATAAACCCTTTCTGCTTCACAACATGACCGTTATTCCCATAAAAGCAAAACATAACAGGTTAAACGTATTTGGCTTTAGATTTAACAATTTTGTATACCTTACCGACGTTAAAACCATGGAAGCCGATGAACGCGAAAAACTGAAAGACGTTTCGGTATTGGTGGTCAATGCCTTGCGGATTGCACCGCATGAATCACACTTTAATTTAGAAGAAGCGCTGGCTTTTATTGCAGAAGTGAAACCCAAAAAGGCCTATTTGACACATATTAGTCATTTGCTGGGGTTTCATGACGAAGTAGAAGCCCGTTTACCTGCAAATGTTTTTTTAGCTTACGACAATTTACAAATCACTATTTAATATGAAACAACGAATTTTCAGTTACCTTTTTGTTTTTACATTATTGCTTGTATTGTTTCAATACGTCAATTCAAAAAACGCTTTTGAAAGCTACGAATCTACTATAAAAATACTGAAGGACGATAATGCCAAGTACAAAGATTCCTTAAGCCGCCTTACAGATGAAAACCTAGACCTGAAATACTTCACCATCTATACTAAAGAAGATGCGCTAAGCTATTTTGAAAACAAAGGATACGATGTGTCAAAACTCCTGCCTTTTATTACTGAAGAACTTTACAAGTTAAATGTTTATGAAGGAGATGACCATCCCATAGTGCCTTATGCATCAATGACCGAAGGTAAAATGATGATAAACAAAGTAAGTATTGTAAACCACAAATGGATTTTAACCGATTTTACCGACGGAAAACATTGGGGAGAATTATTTCTTACCTACGAACTCTCAGAAGATGAAGAGTTAAAGTTTAAAGTGGTAGAATATTTTATGTACCCGCCAAGCTATTAACTATAGTTTTGCAACCAGTTTTTAAATTCGTAAAAATTTTGAGGCGAAACTCCATGGCCTACCGGAAACTCACTATAGGTATTGTTAATGTGTAAAGCGTCCAGAAAAGGTTTGGTTTGCCGGGCCCAATCTACGGGAATAACCTGATCTGCACTTCCGTGAGAAGTATAAAAATTAAGGTGTTTGTACTGTGAACGATCCTTTTTTAAGGCAATAAGGTCCGGACTTACATAACCACTCAACCCAATAACATTTTTTACTTTTTCAGGGTAAGTAAGGGCTATCGCTATACTTAGAATGGTGCCTTGACTAAAACCCAATAGGGTAACGTTGTCCGGGTTAAACTTAAATTCTCGTTGAAGTTCGTCAAGAGTACCGGCTACTAAATCGCGTGATTTTATCGCTTGTTCGGTATCATTCCATTTTCCTTGAGGTGCTTCAAAATGTATGCTGTACCAGGCATAACCAAATGGATCTAATTTGTAGGGTGCTTGTAGCGATAGAATTAAAAGTTCCTCCGGCAGTTCTGAAGCAAACGAAAACAAGTCGTTTTCATCGCTGCCATAGCCGTGCAACATGATAAGCACCGGCGCATTTTCTTTCAGACTTGAGGGTCTTACGTTATACTTTAAAGTACTCACAGGTAGTGGTTTTAGTTAGCTTATGTGTAATTTATTGTTGGCGAAAATACCGTAGGCAATCCCTTTAAGTGTTTCATTTAAAAAGATAGCATTTTTAGATTTGGAGTGGATGTGTGTGGTTGTGAAGGTGTATTTTTGAGTGGGGTTAAAAAGCGTTAACGAAGCTTTATTTCCCGGGTTAATACTTTGATTTTCAATTCCAAAGACAGCTTTGCCTGAAGTTAAAACATCTATGGCTTTTTTGGTAGTGAACAAGGTATTCAAGGCGCCAAATGCACTTTCTAAACCCAAGGTGCCATAGTCTGCATAGTCAAATTCTACATTCTTTTTTTCAATATCCAGCGGATTGTGGTCTGTTGTTACCATGTCTATAGTTCCGTCTTTTATTCCTTCACGTAAGGCATCAACATCAGTTTGGGTGCGTAAGGGTGGTAACACTTTATAACGGGTGTCAAAACCGGAAAGCATTTCGTCTGTATAAAATAGATTGTGAATGGCTACACTGCAACTTACCTTAAGTTTTTTCTGTTTGGCCTCACGGATAAGGGCTACCGATTCGGCTGTTGAAATGGTAGGGATGTGCAGTTTTCCGCCGGTATATTCCAGCAGATACAAGTCTCTGGAAATTTGCAGCGT
This sequence comes from Flavobacteriaceae bacterium, assembly GCA_035654775.1. Classification (GTDB taxonomy): domain Bacteria; phylum Bacteroidota; class Bacteroidia; order Flavobacteriales; family Flavobacteriaceae; genus HKST-UBA85. The sequence goes on from DASRWB010000066.1 coordinate 112,665, forward strand.
TTCAGCCAATGCAGGATTTCCTTTAAGGCCTAAACGGGTACTGTTTATGCCTTCATTTACCACACCATTTCCTGCAAGGGAATTGTTTTGTGGAAAAGAGCAAACCAAACCGTTAAAATGGGTCGCATACTGTAAGGCTATTTTCATAAGCTGCGCATTGCTTATAGGTTTTTTGTAATCGCAAAAGCCTATGGCTCCGGCATTGTGCATATCAAAAAGCTCAGCCAGCGCTTCGCCGTTACTTTGCCTTGTCAAGGCACCGTAAACATGTAGTTTTACCGCACTGTTTTTAGCTTTCGATTCGATAAAAGCAACATGCGAACCGGTATCCGTAACGGGTAGGGTATTGCTGTTCAGTATCACTTCAGTAAAACCGGACAAGGCAGCTGTTTTTAGCCCGTTTTCCAGCGTTTCTCGTTCTTCAAAGCCGGGTTCGCCAAAACTAACGCTACTGTCAAACCAACCCTGAGAAACGTGTAAGTTGTCCCGTACTACTTCCTTGTAGTTCTTCGGGTTTTTAAGGGTTTTCGAAATTTTTGATATCCTGCCGTTTTCAATTAATATATCTTGCGTGGTATTGTGAAACTCGCTTTTAGAATCAATTATTGTTGCAGACTTTAGCAGTACGTTCATTTAAGATATTTAAGAATAAGCAATTCTGTGATTAAGAATACCAACGCAAAAATAACAAACCATTTCCATAGGGCATTGATTTTAGACTTATTTTTTAAATCGGTAAGCAAACGTTCTACCGAGTGGGATACTGAAAAGCCTGTTTCGGCGGTTATATTTTGATATGAAAGGTTGCTTTCCTGGCGGTTGTAATTAAAACTTATTGACTGAAGCACCTCATCGGCTGAACGGAGTTCATAAATCCCGGCTTTTTCAGGGGCTTCGCCGGTGTAAATACTTACTTTGTTATTGTAGTACTGTTGGCGGGGTATCACTGTGGTTTCTTCATTTTTGAGGGTGACAATTTCATCTTGTTGAAGGGTAATGTCCACATCAAAGTAAGTGTTTTCGCCAACGGTATAATAAAGCCTCGGTATTTTTAAACTGTTTCTGGCTATTGCATATAGTGTAACGACCAAGTCCGATTGGGTAAAGTTTGAATTTTCCTGCGCCAAAGCTGCCGTAAAAAGATAACAGGAACCTTGTTGAGCCAAAAAAGGGTTTCCGTCTTCAAGGAGCAGCATAGAAGCACTTTTATTCATGGATAACGGATAATAACTTTTTACTGAGGGATACTGAAAATTAGCGACTTCATCATTAAATACTTCGGTAAATACCGGATGGGAGTACTGAATACGGGTAATGCGCTTTTCGGTTTCTTGTTTAGCTCCCATAGCCCAGCCATAAGGAGCCAGCAATTGATTGTAGGAAGCTGTACTGCTGCTTGTTGACGGAATGATAATGAGCGTACCGCCATTGGCTTCAAAGTTTTGTAGTGCAGTGCTCAGCGCATTGGGAACAGTATCCAGTTGGTAGCTAATAATAACATCCTGAGATGCCAGCATGCTAAAATCTATATTTTTACTTGTATAACTGGAGTAGGTAAACTCATTATCGGTAAAAATGCGGGATAAAAAGGAAGCGTCCGCATCTGAAATGGACAAAACATTGATTTTCGGTTTTTGGGCAATGCTGAAATACAGTGTGTTGTCAAATTCCAATTCGGCATCGGTTAAGGTTACTTTACCGTTTAGGGTTTCGTTTGCCGGAATCGAAAACACTGCTGTTGCCTCGTTGTTTACCGTTACACCGGTTTTGGCAATTAAACGGTTGTCATCAAATAAAGAAACCGCTACGGCTTCTTCGGTAGCCGTGTTGCTTTTTATGGTTGCAGATAGTTCAATGACACTGGGTGATACGGCTGAAATATACAAGCTGTCCAGCACGATGTTTTTTGTATTTACCGGTGAAAGTTTCACCAGATGAAGCTGAATTGAAGCGTCGGGGTTGGGTTCAAAAACCTCTTTTTGTTCCTGAAAATCAGAAATCATCAGCAATTGTTTTCTGGCGGTACTGTTCTTTGAAAACAAGTCGGTTGCTTTAAGCAATACGGCATTGTAGCTTAGTTGTTGAGCGGTGTATCCCGTTTGTAACAGTTCATTCCTTAGGGCTTTTACAGTAGTATTTCTGTAGGTATCGGTATTGGTAAAAAGGCTTACCGTCCGGTTTTCGTCACTATGAGTCAACAGTTCCTGAAGGGCTCTTTTGAGCAACTCTCCGGAAGCTCCTTTTTTTTGCATACTGAACGAATTGTCTATATATACTACAGTTTCTGCTTCTTGTTCAATAGCTGAAACGGCACTTGTATAAGGCTGTGCAAAGGCAAATATGAGAGCTGATAGCGCTAACAATCGCGTCGCCAAAATAAGCCATTTCTTAAGTTGGGAACTCTTTCGGGTTTGCAGGGTGAGTTGTTTTAAAAAAGCGACATTGGTAAAGGTTTCTTTTTTAAATTTTCGTAGTTGAAACAGGTGAACGATAATAGGAATAAGCAGCAAAAATAGAGCGTAAAGAAGTTCGGGATGTTTAAACTGCATTGAAATGATAATGTTGTATTTAGTTACAAAAATAAGGTTTACTTGTAAACCACCGCTTTTTTAACAGCAAATTAATGTATCAGCAAAAAAAGAAATAATCTTTTGCCGATTGCATTCCCGCATTTTTTAAGTGGGTTTTTATTCTTTTTTGTGAGGTGCTGTTGGCTACAGTAATGATGCTTTGCGGCTGTTCCAGAGTGTTTAAAAAGGTTACCGGCAAAAGACGCTGCTTGTATATTTTCTTTCCAATTTTCTTGGGATTATTACAAATCCAGTAAAACGGAACCTTGTGTTGAAGTAACAGTTTGGCTACTTCTTTTCCTTTAAATCCCGCGCCCCATAAGGTTAAAGGCCTCTCCGGACGGTAATCCAGTTGTAAAAAATAGTGGGTTTTAATAGCCAGAAAGTAATTTTGGGCATAATGCTCATGGGTACGTGAGGTCCTGTTGCTGTAATCGCGCCAGTAATGTAACACGGTATTGCTGGGAATACAGGTATATTGGTATTTGTAAAACCGGAACGCCAAATCGTAATCTTCCGGATAGCGATTGGGTTCAAAAGCTTCACAGGCTATTAAATCCTCACGATGTACCATCCAGCAAGGTGAAGGAATTACACACTCTTTGTAGATTTCGGTGTAGTTGGCTCCGGATTGGGTAAGCCGGTTTAGCCATTGTTCATATTTGTAGTAGCCGTCACTTATACCTTCATCTCCAAAATATTTTACTAAACCTAAAGCCACATGTTTTTTGCCGTGTTGGTCCAGTTGTGTTTTCATTTCGGTTAATTTGTGGTACGGCATCACATCGTCACTATCCATTCGGGTAATGTATGCTCCTTCCGATTTGGAAAACGCAAAACGCAAGGCTTCAATTATTCCGTTTCCGGGATTTGTATACAGCTTTATTCGGTCATCCTTATGCGCATACTGCCGGACAATCGCATAACCGGTATCTACAGAATGATCGTCAACGATAATGAGCTCCCAGTTTTCATAGTCTTGCGATTGAATAGACTCGATACATTGCGGCAAATAGCTTGCTGTGTCTTTAAAAGGAGTTAAAATGCTGAGTAAGGGTTCTTGCATTAAGCGAAGATACGAATTCCCGTTTTTAACAAAAACTTAAGCTTTTTACCGGTAACACAACGTAACTTTGCGCGTCAATTACAAAATAACCAATAGTACTTTTTTTATGAAAAATTTATTAGTCACCTTAAGCCTTACCGGTTTTTTGCTTGTAGGATGTACTTCTACAACTAAAACCACAGCAGATTTAGCCCTGCAAAACCCTATTGAAGCCACTATGGATTTAACCCAAGTGGTTGAGGATAAAGTTCCTGTAAAAATCAATCCGGGACGATTTACTCAAGAAACCGTAATTTACAGACTTCCCAAAGTAGTACAAGGAACCTATTCCGTAAGTGATTTTGGAAAATATGTGGATGATTTTAAGGCTTTTGATTACAACGGAAAGGAACTGACCGTTTCTAAAACCGATACCAATACCTGGACCATAAACAACGCTGCCAACTTAGACTACATTACCTACTACGTAAACGATACCTTTGATATAGAAACCACCGGCGGAATAGGAGGAGAACAACCGTTTTCTCCGGCAGGAACCAATATAGAGCCCGATAACTATGTGCTTAATCTACACGGATTTATCGGCTATTTTGATGCACTAAAAAACAACCAGTACAAACTGGATGTTACTGCACCTTCAGATTTTGAACGCACTTCTGCCTTACAAGTTACCAACACCCAAACCAGTGACGACGGCAGTACAACCACATCAAGTTACTTTGCTCCCCGATATTTTGACATTACCGATAACCCCATGATGTACGGAAACCTGGATGTAGAAGAGTTTCAGGTAGGCTCCATTAAAATTGTATTGAGTGTTTACTCACCCAACGGAGTACACAAAGCTTCTGCTATCAGAGAAACCATGGAGAAAATGATGCAAGCTCAAAAAACCTATATGGGAGACATCGACAGTACCCCAAGATATGACATCTATTTATACCTTTCCAAAGGCGACGAAACCTCGCCTAAAGGCTTTGGTGCTCTTGAACACCACACTTCCACAGTAGTGGTATTGCCCGAAATACTGCCCAAGCCCGCACTTGACGAAAGCATGATTGATGTAGTTTCTCATGAGTTTTTTCATATCGTAACCCCGCTTACGGTACATTCAGAAGATGTACATTATTTTGATTATAACAACCCCACTTTTTCCAAGCACCTTTGGATGTATGAAGGCGTTACCGAATACTTTGCCACTTTGTTTCAGGTCAATCAGGATCTAGTCTCTGAAGAAGATTTCTATCAAAAAATACTCGATAAAATCCAAACTTCCCTAAGTATGGATGACACCATGAGTTTCACTGTAATGAGTGAAAATGTACTGGACGAACCCTATGCTTCAAACTATTACAACGTGTATCAAAAAGGGGCACTTATAGGCATGTGTGTTGACATTCTACTGCGCGAAGAAAGCAATGGAAACCGCGGCATTTTATCGCTTATGAAAGAATTGTCCAACAAGTACGGAAAAAACAAGCCTTTTGAAGACGACAAGCTTTTTGACGAAATTGTACAAATGACCTATCCTTCCTTACAGGATTTCTTTGATACCCATGTAGTAGGAACTACACCTATAGATTACGAAGTGTTTTTCAACAAGGTAGGACTGGAAATGGGCGAAAGCCGGGTCAAAACCAATTACATCCAGAATGCCGGTGCTTTAATACTGGGAGCCAATCCCGATGCCGGAACCATCTATTTCAACAGTCTGGTAGCTCAAAACAGTTTCTGGAATGACCACGGTGTACTCCCCAACGATGTCATCAAAAAAGTAGACGGACAGGAAGTGACCATGCAAGCCGCCAATCAAATCTTCCAAAAGGTGTTTATGTGGCAACCCGGAACCGAAGTAGAAGTGGTGCTGGACAGAAACGGAGAAGAAATCGTGATAAAAACCACGCTGGAACAATCCTACACCACAGGAAAAAGTTTGCAGGAAAACCCAAACGCTACGCCGGAGCAAATCGCCCTGCGCAACGCCTGGCTTAAAGGATAATAAAGCACAGTACAAAAAAAAGCCTGATACGTCTATCAGGCTTTTTTTATAACTAGTATTTCGCCACTTTACCGGGCGTATACGATTTCTTTATAAAGGCCCGGATGTCGTCATTGGCCGTTTTTAAATCTTCGCTACGCAGGTACATCATGTGTCCGCTTCGGTAGCCTTTAAAGGTAAAACGCTCTTTTAGTTTGCCGCTGGGGTCAATCAACCACATGGTTTGCTTAGCTTGAAAATAGGTCGTAGCACCATCGTAGTACCCCGATTGAATTAGCACATGCAGGTAGGGGTTTTGTGCCATGGCTTTGCGTAAATTCTCTCTTACATTGTCGTTAGTTCGGTCCCAGGGACCTACATTGCCCAGCACAATATACGGAACATCGGTTTTAAACTTAAGTTCGTTGCGCAAATAGTAATTTATGGGCGGTGTAAACGAATGCAGCCAGGCTACCAGCTCCGGACTGTAGTCGGGTCGGTCGCCGGACGCTTGTCTGTCCAGGCCCAGGTAACGCGAATCCAGTCGGCCAATGATATGTCCGCTTTCGTCGCGTAAGAGTTCTTTCCAGAAGAAACTTGTGGACACATCCAGGTTTTGCGAAAGCACCGCTTCTTTGCTTAGTCCGGTGTAGTAGGCCATTTTGGTGGCTATGGCTTCCTTTTCAGAGGCTGTTATAAAACCGCCTTTAGACAGTGCCGGTAAGGCTTCGTTAAGGGCAAAAGCCTCGGCTTCGGGTAGAATAGCCTCCAGGTCTTTGTTTTGAAGTACCTCGGGTAACATTTTATGATACCAGGCAGCCGCTGTATAGTAGGGTATGTTTACCACCGTGCCAATGGCATTGCCGGTGTTGTACAGCTTATAGTCTGCCGGCGAAACCATAATAACGCCGTTAAGGTACATGCTGTATTTGCTTTGCAGTTCGTGTGCCAGCCCCATTACCCGAGTACCGCCATAGCTTTCCCCGATAAGGTATTTGGGCGACAACCAGCGGTTGTGACGGCTTACAAAGGTGTTTATCCATGAGGCCAGATAAGTTACATCGGCATTTATTCCGAAGAAGTCTTCTTTAGGAGGCAACTTTCCATCTGCATCTTCCAGCAGGATAGAATAGCCTGTGCCTACGGGGTCTACAAAAACAATGTCGGCTACATCCAGGATGGAGTGTTCATTATCGGTGTATCCGTAGGGTTGAATAGGGTGGCCTTCCGGGTCTATGTTTAACATTTTGGGTCCGGTATATGCAATATGCATCCATACCGATGCGGAGCCCGGACCTCCGTTAAAAGAGAAGATAAGCGGCCTGTTTTTGGTGTCTTTTACGTCTGTGCGGGTATAGTAGGTGTAAAACAGGGTAGCTGCGGGTTCTCCTTTTTTGTTCCAAACGGGCTGCGTGCCGGTCCTGGCTTTGTAGGGAACGGTTTGTCCTTTAATTTGAATGCTGTGTGTGGTTTCAATTAAGGTGTCGGGGTGGATGTTTCGGTTTTGGGCCACGAGTGCAACGGTTGCGAATGCCATCAGGAGCGTACTTATTTTTTTCATTTCGTTCTGATTTTAGTCTTTGCTAATATACTTTAAAATTTTTCAAATACGCCTATACCAAACAAGGCAAAATCGTACTTTACCGGGTCGTTGGGGTCTAGTGTTCTTAGGCTGAGGTCCAGCTCTTGCAGGGCTTTGGCGTCGTTTTGTTTGCGGGACAGGAGTCCGAGTTTGCGGGCTACGTTGCCGGAATGTACATCCAAAGGGCAGGAAAGCTGTGAAGGGTGCAGGCTTTTCCAGAGGCCAAAGTCTACACCGCGCCGGTCGTTTCGTACCATCCAGCGCAAAAACATATTGATGCGTTTGGCAGCCGAACCTTTAAGAGGGTCGCTGATGTGCTTTTGGGTTCGGGGTGGGTGTTCTATTTGAAAGAAAAGGGTTTTTAGGCGGTGTATGGCATACTGCAGGGAGTCCGGTTGGGCATGGGTTTTAAAAAGGGTTTCTAAACCGCCGTGCCGGGTGTAAATGTGCTGCAGGCTACGGATAAACTGGATGAAGTCGGTGCCGTTAAAGGTGCGGTGTACAAAGGGTTGTAGCTTTGCTAAATCCTGCTCGCGGTGGTCGCGTACAAAGTGATAGGGTGCGTGGTCCAGCAAGTCCATCATTTGTTTGGCGTTGGCAATGATGCTTTTCCGGTTTCCCCAGGCTATGGTAGCGGTTAGGAAGGCGGCAATTTCGATGTCTTCTTTTAGGGTAAAGGCATGGGGCACTTGTATGGGGTCGGTTGAAATGAATTCGGGGGAGTTGTACTGTGCGGCTTTGTAATCCAGAAATTCTTTGTGTTGAAGATATTGCACGAGTCAGGGGTTTTTAGGGGGTAAAAATAAAAAATCATTTGAAGTAAAAGGCAATCGTTTTAGGATGAAACAGGGTTTTATTTTACCCTTACCGGATGTATTGAGGTGGCTTAGGGTGAACTAAGGTGCCTTAAGGGTACCTTTGGGGTGCCTTTGCTACGGCTTTGCTATGGCTTTGCTATGGCTTTACCCTGTTTTTTTTGGGGAATGCTTTTTTTTGACGGAAGGTGTTGCATAAAACCAGATTTAGGGGTACAGAGCGCTAATATAGGGCGGGGTTTTCTAATTTCCAAGCCCCCTGCAACTATTGGCACAAATTGGCACAAATTGGCGCAAATTGGCACAGATTGGCACAGATTGACGCATATTGGCACAAATTGGCACAGATTGACGCATATTGGCACAAATTGGCGCATATTTGCACAGATTGACGCATATTGGCACAAATTGACGCATATTGGCACAGATTGGCACAGATTGGCACAGATTGACGCATATTGGCACAAATTGGCACAAATTGGCACAAATTGGCACAAATTGGCGCATATTGGCACAGATTTCCGATTTTTGGGGGGGGTTGTTCGAGTTTTGTTCGAGATTTGTTCGGGAACGGCTCGGGATTGTGTTTTAAAAATGCGATTTTAGGGGACGATTCTCGAAGAAAACTGCCGGAACCCCCGAAAAAAAAGGGGTTTTCAAGGGATGTACCGGGACGTTTTGGGCCTTTTTAGAGCCTTTTTTGCCTGATTACGGGAAACCGTAAGGAAGGTTGCGGGGTTTTTTGTAGGTTTGGAAAATGAAGGGTGCGGGTTTTGCCAAAAAGTAGTATTTTAGATACAAAATATAGTTAAGGCATGTCGCACATAAGGAATAGAGCAGCAATAACCCTCTAAGACATGGCGTATATACTAATGTTGTAATGCATTTGAAAACATTACATTACAAAGATAATAAAAATAAATGGAATATTTAGAAATGTATAATGGTAAAAAGATAGAGGAAATTAGGCAATCAGCCGAATTAATAAGAGGTTCTGTTTTGAGTTTGTGTATTGGAATTGAATTTAGCATTTCTAAAATACTTGTTGACTTTTTTGCCAAAGAGGATAAAAGAAGTGAATTATATAGGTATTTTTTGTCTGACACACTGACTTTCGACCAAAAAAAATATACATTGTCATCAATAAAAACCAAACTTAATAATAACAAGGTAAATACATCTATAATAACAGACTTGGACTATATTCAGAAATTAAGAAATAAAATGGCACACTCTGATATATATTTAAAACCCGATGTCATAAATTCATTTAACGGAGATAATGTAAAATTTATGAATTTTACAAATAAGCATTACGGAGAAATAATAACAATAAATATAAAAAGCGAAGAGGAAGATAGAAAACTACTTTATTCCCATCCTGTGTTTTTGGCAACTGCAAACAGGGTGTGGACAAGTCTTGTAAGCTAATGGTTGATCTATCATTATACCGAATGATGAAGGGAACCATTCTGCTTTTGCCTCAACAAAAGTAACAGTATCTAAATAATGGCGACATTGGATTTCGTTCTCTGGAGAATTTTTAAAACTATGAACACGGACATACTCGTTGACTGACATAAAAACGCATTACAACAACCGGTATAGCAAATAGCTTTTAATTGCTTAACCCATTGTTAAGTTAATATTTATTTTTTTGGTTTTAGTCTGAAAAATAACACTTATATAAACGCTACTTGCCATACCAAAAACCGTTGGTGGTCATTTAAGAACAGAATACGATGAAAAGAATCGGATTAATATTTCTACTCATTTTCCTGCAATATTCCTTTGCACATTCTCAGAACGAAGCACATCGAATTATCAAGGAAAGAATGGAATCCATGAACATTCCAGGTATTGCTTTTCTGATTGCCAAGGATGGAAAAATACTTGATGAAGGGTATTATGGAAAAGCGAATTTGGAATTAGATGTTGATGTAACAAAAAAATCAGTCTTTGCCATTGCTTCTATGAGCAAGACCTATACAGCCGCGGCTATATTGTTGATGGTGGAAAAAGGACAATTGCGATTGGATGATTCGGTAGTAAAATATATCCCGGAAGCTCCGGATTTTTGGAAACCCATCACCATAAAGCATCTTCTAACTCACTCATCCGGGTTGGTTGAGGATTGGAGCTTATACGACTGGAATGCATCAAATGAATTGTTTTTGACAACACAGACGGATAGTGACTTTCTAAAAGTTCACTTTGAAGAAGAACTAAAATTTGAACCCGGAACTGATGTATCCTATGCAAGTGGACACTTTATTTTGGGGATTGTGATTGAAAGGATAGCCGGAGAATTTTATGGAGCTTACCTCGAAAAGAACATCTTCGAGCCTTTATCCCTCAAAGAGACATTCGTTGACCATCCTTACAAGATTATTCCTAACAGGGTTTCTGGTTATTTTTACTATGACACCGATATAATAAACAGTCCAGTATCCGGACTTGGAAATGGGATTTCAATTGCTCCCGTTGCCCATGGTAGAGGAGATGCAGGCATTCGAACAACTGCAAATGATTTAATGAAATTTTACAATGCTCTTTTTACAACAGAATTCCTTAATGAGCAATCAAAGAAAATGATGTTCGAGCCAGCAACACTGGATAATGGCGACTATATTTCAACGGGAGCAGGATGGATGAATTGGCCTTTGGGAGGCATCCCCATTTCAGAACACAGTGGCGGTTTTAGAACTGGATTTAGTAGTCAGGCCTTCGTTATCCCCAAAGATAAATTTGTGGTAATTGTCTTGACCAATTTGAAAGGTCCAGACAATTCGTTTAGTGGTGCCAGTTTTCCCTTGACCAAAGAACTTGCATCAATATACTATCCCGAATTAGAACAACTTTCAAAAAAATCACCGGTTAAAGACACCAAAACTGAATTGACAAATAGTCATCTGGATTTTTTTCAAAGAATAGAATTAAACGAAGTAAATGTAAATATCAATCGGAACTTCCCCTTTTCCTATTATTCCAAAAATTTAAAAAAGACAATATCTGAAACTGAATCAATTAAATTCTTGGGAGAAAAGAATATTGAAAAGAAAGAAGTAAATTTCTTTGATGTGGATATTCAAACCATAAGGTACTATCGTTTAAATGCCAAAAAAACGTTTTATACAACTGTATATCTTGACAAGGATGAAAAGCTGGTGTTTATTGATTACCCGGAAACTGAGTAATGTTAAAACGACCACCAACATTGTATAAGCGTAATGCGGGTGAAAGTGCTAAATTTGAACGAATTGACCATTAACAAACTTAAAGCCAAACTGAAAGTGAAGTGCTTTAAAATCCGCTTCTTCTCATACACACAAAACGTTAGGTGTGTATCTAGTTGGACAATTTACGAGTGACACATATGAACGACGATACATTATACTATACTTTGAGTACAATACCGCAAGTCCTTGCTGCTTTTATGGCAATTGCAATCGCATTCCTGTTTTTTAGAATAGCGCAGATAAAAGACTTTTTAATTGGTGACGGAATTACATCTTATGACAGAATAAAATTGAACGAACCGGGACATTCTGAACTAGGAGATAAATACAACGACAGACTGAGAGATGCAATTTCAAGAAAGAACATTGATGAGATTGACGAGATTCTAAGAATGCTCAAAGACAAAGAAATTGAACAGGGATATAATTTGATTAACCGACCAAACGGACTTCAATACAATTATGATAGTCGATTTGTGCCAACTAAAAACTTCATGAGTAGAGTACTAAAGTGGACAATTTGTTTGTTGATATTGTCGACTATATCAATCCTAGCTTCTCTTATCTCGCTAGGTGCGTTTGACCAAATAAAGAAATGTGGGACTCTGGAATTGTTTCTCTGGAGCAATGTTATATTATTTACCTTTTGCCTAATTGGATTCGTTATAGTTATTGCCATAGGACTTTTTTACAAATTACCTTATGAAAAAAGAAGGGTAGACAAAACTAGCCCATAACAGCGCATCCTATGAAAAGCACTAGCCAGATACTTCAAAGTTACTATTTATTTTTTACTTTACTTCATTATGATGCTTTTGTGGTGTTGAAATGTTGATTATTCCGAAGGATTATCAATCGACGATTCTTTAAAGTGTGTGAGTTAAGCCTCTCGGCGTGTTTACATATAAAAACCTCCATTTCAGGTTTTATTGGCTTATACAAAAAAAGGTGTTATTTTTAATCCTAAGAACAGGTGGTTTTGA
>DASRWB010000067.1:0-85217 GCA_035654775.1 Flavobacteriaceae bacterium
ATTTGAGAAAATCCGTTGCAAATTAAAACATTTTACTTATCTTTGACGTTAGTAACGTAAAACGAAATTATGATTATTTCCTTTGGCTCGAAAGAGACCGAACAGATTTGGAACGGAATCCGAGTCAAAAAAATGCCGATAGAAGTTCAGAACGTTGGACGTCGGAAATTGAGAATGTTGAATAACTCGCAAGACATTGCTGATTTAAGAATTCCACCCTCAAACCGACTTGAAAAACTGACTGGAAAATTAAGCGAATATTACAGTATTCAAATTAACAAACAATGGCGGATTATATTCATTTGGGACAAAGGAAACGCAAGTGAAGTGGAAATAATTGATTATCACTAAAAAAAGAAAAAAATGGAAAAGTTAGCAAATGTACATCCCGGAGAAATCTTGAATTTTGAATTTCTTGAGCCTTTAGAAATTACTGCATACCGACTTTCAAAGGATTTAAAAATCCCACAAACACGAATTTCGGAAATTATCAAAGGAAATCGTAGAATTACAGCGGACACAGCTTTAAGATTGAGTAAATATTTTGGAAACTCTGCAAAATTCTGGCTCGGACTTCAAGATGATTTTGACATCGAGGAAGAAAAGAAATCTAAAGAAGCGGAACTAAACGAAATAAAACATTACGAAAATAAAAACGTTGCCTAACAAAGATCTGAGTTAAAAAACAAATCTTTTTAGTTCAATTTTGACACAAAAATTTCCTCATATGGCAATTCGCTTTTAGCAATCGCAAATGCTTGTTTAAGTAATTTAGTTCTTAAACCATGCAAGGCCTGTTACACGTTGCCCACAATTATGAAATACTGCTTAACATTACTATTCACGATACTATCTATCAATTCAATTTTTGGACAAAACCCTGAAAATAAAACTGAATTGTGCGTAATAAATATGTTGGGTGCTAAAGTTTATGACGGTGAGAATGATAAATTTAAGCCTTGTGCTTTTAAGTAAATTTGGTGCAACCCGACAAGATAGTGCTTTGAAACCTGCGCCGGGAGTTGATTTAATGTCCCAGCGGAAGCTCTTTTACCTGTTCAGGAAACGTGAGTACCATTTGAGGTTTGCCGCGAAATAGTTCTACTACACCCGTAATGGTCAGGTGTTTCCCTTTGTAATGGTCTAGACCTTGTACAAACTTGTGTTTGTTTTTTCCCCAGAGCACCAGGGTAAATATCTGGTTGGGGTAAAGGCCGCCCATATTGAAATACGTAGGGCTACCGGAAATATGCTCGGGACTGTTTATTTCGGTAACCACACCACAGACTGTAACTTCCTTGCCCACAAAAGCCGAAGCGTTGTCTATGGTAACTTCACATTCCTGTGCATACGCGCCGGTACACAACAGGAAAAAAACTAAAAATCGAAACATAAGGTGCTATTAATTGATTGTCTCGGGTATGTATTACACGCATTAAATGTAGTAAAAAAATAGCGCTTAAAACTATTTTAAAACATAAATTACGGAAATCCGTAAGAAGATGCCGTTGTTTTTTCAGAGCGCTTGGGCTATTGTTCTTTCGGGAAGTGTTTGGCAGCAATGCGGTGGAGAAAAAAATCATGTTATTTCTTTCATTTACAGTTAGATTTAAGAAAAAATTACTATTTTGAAAACTGATAATCGTACGGCATATCCTACAATAGTAGGCAATGCGGCAAAAAAATCAAAAAAATTAGCAATAACATCAAGAAAAACAAACCAAAAAACCGTCACACATGGAAACAAAACTACACACACTTATGGGCTTACTTTTATTATTAATTTTCATTACTCCAAGTTTTGCACAAGAATGGCAACCTGTAGGTTCAATTGGATTCTCTGCGGGTATGATTTCTGAGCCATCTCTGGCATTCAGCAATACGGGAGAGCCTTATATAGCTTTTTCAGATGGTGCACATTCAGGTAAAGTTACCGTTATGAAGTTTGATGGAAGTAGCTGGGTGATGGTAGGTTCTCCAGGATTTTCAACGTCATCAACCTTGTTTCTTTCACTAGCATTTAGTAATACCGGAGAGCCTTATGTAGCCTTTGAAGATGGTGGAAACTCTTTTAGAGCTACGGTAATGAAGTTTAATGGAAGTAACTGGGAAGCTGTTGGGACACCAGGATTTTCTACGGGAAATTTAGCGTACATTACCCTTGCATTCAATGGCGATAACGAACCTTATGTGGCCTATCGCGATGATGGAAATTCTCAAAAAGCTACGGTTATGAAATTTAATGGAACCAGTTGGCTTACAGTTGGGTCTGAGGGTTTCTCTGCAGGAAGAGCGGATTATACTTCCCTTGCATTCAATAGTTTGGATGAGCCTTATGTGGCCTATAGAGATGGAGGAAATTCATACAAGGCTACGGTAATGAAGTTTGATGGAAATAGTTGGACAAATGTAGGAGCTTCCGGTTTTTCTGTTGGAGTAGCATCAAATACATCTTTGGCATTTAGTCATACAGGAGAGCTTTATGTAGCATATTCAGATGGAGGAAATTCATTTAAAGCCAGCACTATGAAATTTAACGGAACTAGTTGGGAAAATGTAGGCGTTGCCGGATTTTCCATAGGGGTTGTGGCAAATACATCTTTGGCATTTAGTCATACAGGAGAGCCTTATGTGGCTTTTCGAGATGATGCAAATGCCGGTCAAGCTGCAGTAATGAAATTTGATGGAAGTAATTGGGTGAATGTAGGTGACGCTGGATTTTCAGCGGGAGCAATTGATGATATTTCCTTTGCTTTCAGTGATTTGGGTGAGCCTTATGTGGCTTATAATGATGGGGAGAATGGGAACTTTTCTACTGTTATGAAATTTGCAAGTACTTTGAGTGTTGGGGATGTTTATGCTTCTTTTTCTTTTACTTTGTACCCTAACCCTGCAGCAGATGTTGTAAAACTTGGTGCTTTACCGGGCGCTCAAACAAGCATTAAACTCTTTGACCTTTCCGGAAAACAAATTTTTATTGAACAAACCACAGCTGAATCTTTAAGTATTAACCTTCGGGACTTTGCTGCCGGTTTGTATCTGATTAGAATAGAACATCAAGGAAGTGTAGGCTATAAAAAATTAAGCATACGCAAATAAGTGATTTTAGTTCTGTATAGCTTTTTTTATTATTAAAATTAGGGTTATTGTAATTAGGTGTTTTGAGGAGTTTTTATTAATGGTTAATAACAAGGAAGTTCTTTTTGACTATAAAAATGTAAAATGAAACTTATATTGAATCTATATACAGGCTAGCATTCTATGAAAAACACACCAGAAGCTTTCAGGCTTATCGGTCTTAAATTGCCGAATAAAACAAGTAATGAAAACAACCGGTCTAGTACAGACTGCGGTCATCTGTGGCAACAGTTTGAAACGGAAAAAATAATTAATCGTATTCCTGATAAACTATCTGATGAAATCTATGCCGTATACTTTGACTATGAGCCAGATGATAAGGGTCTGTTTTCGTATTTTATAGGGTGTAAAGTACCTGAAAATGTAGTAGTTCCAGAAGGCCTAGAAGCTCTAACCATACCTGGACAGCACTATATAAGGTTTACGGCCAAAGGCAAAATGACGGGTTGTATAAGCGATGCCTGGAAAGCAATTAGACAAGCAGACCTAAACCGAGAATATGCCTTTGATTTTGAAGTTTATGGTCAAAAAAGCTACGATTGGAACAATGCTGAGGTGCCTATTTATATTTCTGTAAAACCCTAGTACAAAACGATGAATAAAAAACAACAATCATGAAAAACAAAATTTTAACAGTACTGTCGATTCTTTTTGGATTACTGCTTATTAATGGCGGGCTAAACAAGTTTTTTAACTATATGCCCACGCCGGAAGATTTAAATCCTGAACTGGTAAAGGATTTTGAAGCTATAATGGAAATCGCTTGGCTTATGCCGCTTATTGCATGGGCAGAGTTAGTGGGTGGAATTTTACTGCTTTTCCCCCGAACACGACCTTTGGGCGCATTGGTTGTTTTTCCGGTAATGGTTGGCGTATTGCTAACGCATTTGACAGCTGCACCGGAAGGATTGCCCATAGCACTAGTTATATGGGCTATTTTGCTTTGGATTCTTTACACACACCGCGAGAAGTATGCGATACTTGTAAAGTGACATTGAGAACGCTTGATGGCATAATATAGCGCTCAGGTGTTTTGTTATGAGGGTACTTTTACAAGCCGAGGTATAGGTTGTTCTGCATGTTAAAAAAATAAGGAGCAGCAAGGAGATATTTAACACAATTTAGAATCAATACAAATAAAAATCTCGGTGAATTCATAGTATAAATACATTTAAAAATTCGTAAATTTGCCCCGATTTTTTAGAACACGCAACTCAACAATACATAGCATGTCAAACGACATTAAAATTAAAAAAGGTCTGGATATAAACCTTTTAGGTAAAGCTAACAAAACACTCGAGACGGCTATTGTTAGTAATTATTATACTCTACGACCCGAAGATTTTCATGGGGTAACGCCAAAGCTTGTGGCCCGTGAAGGCACACCACTGAAAGCCGGAGAACCTGTGTTTTATGACAAATCCAACGAGGCCGTTAAGTTTGTATCACCGGTTTCAGGAGAAGTTATAGAAATTCTACGTGGAGAGAAACGCCGCATACTATCGATTAAAATACAAGCCGATAAAAATCAGGAGTATCACGATTTTGGAAAAACTGAGGTGAAATCGGCTTCCGGGCAAGCGCTTAAAGACAAGCTTTTGGCATCCGGCTGTTGGACTTTTATAAAGCAACGCCCGTATGATATTATTGCCAAAACGGATAAAGCGCCTAAGGCAATATTTATTTCGGGGTATGCTACGGCGCCTTTGGCTGCCGATTTGGATTTTACCCTTTCAGGCAAAGAAGAAGCTTTGCAAACGGCCATTGATGCTTTATCTAAACTCACCGAGGGAAAAATACACGTAGGTGTTGGAAAGAATAGTCAATCGCCTTTAGCGGGATTAAAAGGAGTTACACTGCATCAAATTTCCGGACCGCATCCGGCAGGAAACGTAGGTACACTAATCAATAAAATTGACCCGGTAAACAAAGGAGAAGTGGTGTGGACAATAGCCGCGCAAGACCTAGTTATTCTGGGTGATTTATTCCTTACCGGGAAGTACAATGCCGAGCGTATTGTGGCACTGGCCGGAGCCTCGGTACAGAATCCAAGATACTTTAAAACCAAAATAGGCAGCGAAGTAGCCACCATGATTTACGATCAAGGAATTGAAAAAGATGCACATGTTCGGATTATTTCAGGGAATGTACTTAGCGGCAAGCAAGTAAAGCCTGACGGATATCTGGACCACTACAGCAATATTATTACCGTGATTCCGGAAGGAGACGATTATGAACTTTTTGGGTGGAACAAACCCATTTTCAATAAGATTTCTACCTCAAGAGCTTTAACCTTTTCCTGGTTGATGCCAAAGAAAGCCTTCAATCTGGATACCAATACCAATGGAGAACACCGTGCCTTTGTGGTTACCGGAAACTATGAAGAGGTTTTTCCGCTTGATATCTACCCTATGCAAATACTGAAGTCGTGTATGTATAAAGATTTAGACGAGATGGAAGCACTGGGCATGTATGAAGTAGCTCCCGAAGATTTTGCATTAACAGAGTTTGTATGTGTATCAAAACAACCCCATCAAAAGATTATAAGAGAAGGGTTGGATTTAATGATTAAAGAAATAGGATAAACAGTTTGTTTGGTTTTTTCCAAATAAAAAACAGTAAATAAATGGGCTTAAAAAGTAATTTACATAAACTAAAAGAGAAGTATAAAGGGACCAAAATGGCACCTGCGTTTAATGCGTTACATACTTTTTTATACCTGCCTAATGAAACCACACATGGAGGTACACATATAAAAGCTGCAGACGACCTGAAACGTACGATGAATACCGTTATCATGGCTTTGGTGCCGTGTTTGATTTTCGGTATGTTTAATGCCGGCTATCAGCATTTCAATGCTGTAGGCGCACCGGTTGAATTTTTATCCTGGGATGCCTTTTATATTGGATTAATCAAGGTATTGCCACTTGTTGTGGTATCGTATGGAGTGGGACTGGCCATAGAATTTTTATTTGCCGTTATCAAAGGTCATGAAGTAGAAGAGGGTTACTTAGTAACCGGAATGTTGGTGCCATTGATAGTACCGGTTGATTTGCCCTTATGGATGCTGGCTGTGGCCGTAGCCTTTGGTGTAGTTATAGGTAAAGAAGTATTTGGCGGTACGGGGATGAATATTTTAAACCCGGCATTAACCATCAGGGCTTTTTTATTCTTTGCCTATCCTACCTGGATGTCGGGAGACAAAGTTTGGGTACACGGCGCCGTAGAGAATGCAAACCAAATAGCTGAAGGAGCGAACATAGATGCCATATCAGGCGAAACAGTTCTGGGGAGTTTGGCACAGAATCAAGAGGTAAGTTACTCAGTAGCCGATATGTTTTTCGGGTTTATTCCGGGTTCGGTAGGAGAAACTTCCACGCTGCTTATTTTATTAGGCGGTTTGTTTTTAATCTTTACCAAGATAGGAAGCTGGAGAATTATGCTTTCCTCAGTACTTGGAGCTTTGGTCATGGGACTTATTTTTAACGGTGTGGTCGATGCCGGTTGGATTTCTGAAAGCAGTAAATTCTACGGGCTGATGCGTACCGAATTCTGGCAACATCTGCTGATTGGCGGATTGGCCTTTGGTATTGTATTTATGGCCACCGATCCGGTTACCGCTTCACAAACCAATAAAGGAAAATGGATTTACGGGTTTTTAATCGGGTTTATTTCCGTATTGATACGCGTATTTAACCCGGCATACCCGGAAGGCGTTATGCTGGCTATTTTATTGATGAATGTATTTGCACCCACTATAGACCATTATGTAGTTCAAGGCAATGTAAAAAGAAGAATGAAACGTTTAAAAGCAAAAACCGCTTAAGATGAGTACAAAAACAGACAGTAATATATACACCGTAATTTTTGCCATTGCCATGGTAGTGGTAGTTGGCACTTTACTGGCTTATACGGCAGCTTCATTGAAGCCTCGTATATCAGAAAATGTAAGGCTGGAAAAGCAACAAAATATTCTGTATGCCATAGGGGTAAATGAGAATGAAGAAGGAAGTGTAAACTTTGTTTCTACTGCTGAAACTCCTGAATTGTTTTCAAAATACATTACCAAACAATTGGTTATTCAAAACGGAGAAGTATCTGAGGATAATGAGGCCTATCTTATTGATATAAAGAAAGAAAAGGCAAAAGGAAAGGACAATCCTTCAGCAAGAAAGTTACCGTTGTTTGTAGGAGAAAAAGATAATAAAACGTATTATGTAGCGCCTGTTTACGGAAAAGGTTTATGGGATGCTATTTGGGGATATATATCGCTAGATGAAAACATGGTTATTCAAGGAGCTTATTTTGATCATAAAGGCGAAACACCCGGTTTGGGAGCAAACATTAATCAACGTTTTTTCATGGATGATTTTATAGGAGAGCATTTGCTTGACGAAAACGGTACTTTTAAAGGTGTAGAAGTGGCTAAGGGAAATGCAGACCCAACCAATCAAGACAAAACGGATAATGAGGTAGATGCCATAGCCGGGTCAACTATTACAGGTAATGGAGTAACTGCTATGATAAAAAGTGATTTAAAGCTTTACAAACCTTTTTTTGACAATTTAAAAAACAACTAATACATTATGGGCTTACTTTCAAAAAAAGACACAAAATTAATTACTGACCCATTAGCTGATAATAATCCTATTACCATTCAGGTATTGGGAATATGTTCGGCACTAGCCATAACAGCAGAACTTGAAGCTTCTATAGTAATGTCTATTTCTGTATTGTTTGTTTTGGGTGTAGGTAATGTAGTGATTTCATTGATTCGGAACATTATACCCTCAAAAATAAGGATTATCGTTCAGCTTACTGTAGTAGCGGCTTTGGTAATTATAGTAGATCAAGTGTTAAAAGCTTTTGCCTATGAGTTGAGTAAAACCCTATCGGTTTTTGTGGGGCTAATTATCACCAACTGTATTATTATGGGTCGTTTTGAAGCTTTTGCTTTAGGTAACGGACCCTGGAAATCGTTTTTAGACGGAATTGGGAATGCCTTGGGATATGCCGTTATTCTGGTTATTGTAGGATTTTTCAGAGAGCTTTTAGGTTCCGGGACTTTGCTAGGTATACAAGTACTAGGTGATCCTATAGCAAAAACCGGATTGTATGCAATAGGCTATGAAAATAACGGTTTTATGCTTTTATCGCCAATGGCCTTAATAGTAGTTGGTATTATTATTTGGGTACAGCGCAGTAAGAACAGAGATTTAATTGAAGATTAAACAGGTTTTGTTACCCGGATAAAGGGTTCAAAAAAAATAAAAAATTATGGAACACATAGAATTATTTTTTAAATCGATATTTATAGACAATATGGTATTTGCCACATTTTTAGGGATGTGTTCATACCTTGCTGTTTCCAAAAAAGTAACTACAGCCGTAGGCTTAGGTGCTGCAGTAATTTTTGTATTGGCAATTACTGTGCCTCTCAACTGGTTGCTGGACCAATATATTTTACAACCCGGTGCATTAACCTGGTTAGGCGCTGAGTTTGCCGATTACGATTTAAGCTTTTTGTCTTTCATTATGTTTATAGCTACCATTGCCACGATGGTTCAGTTGGTAGAAATAGTAGTTGAAAAATTTTCACCGGCACTTTACAATTCCTTAGGGATTTTCTTACCCTTAATAGCGGTAAACTGTGCTATCTTAGGAGGTTCATTGTTTATGCAGTCTCGCGAGATAGCCACTATAGGATTAGCTTTTAATTATGGAGTTTCCTCAGGGATAGGATGGTTTTTAGCCATTTTGTCTATTGCAGCCATCAGAGAAAAAATACGCTATTCCAATGTTCCTGCACCGTTACGCGGATTGGGAATAACCTTTATTATCACCGGATTAATGGCCATAGGTTTTATGAGTTTTGGAGGAATGTTAACCGGTGGTGATGACGAAGGTAAAGAAGACACTCAAACCGTGCAGGTAGCACCTCAAGAAAAAGATTCTGAAAAGAAGTTAGCAAACCATACAAAAGTAAACGAGTAACATGATATTAGCTGCAGGAACATTAGGAACAGTAATCGCAACAGTAGCTGCCTTTTTGGTAGTAACCTTGTTGCTGGTCGCCCTGTTATTGTTTGTAAAACAAAAACTTTCACCCTCGGGACCGGTTAAGATTAAAATAAACGGAGAAAAAGAAATAGAAGTTTCTTCCGGCGGAACGCTGTTGACCACACTAGGAAGTCAAAAAATATTTTTACCCTCGGCTTGTGGTGGTGGTGGAACCTGTATTCAGTGTGAGTGCCATGTATTGTCAGGTGGTGGAGAAGCTTTACCCACCGAGACCCCGCACTTTACCCGAAAAGAGTTGCAGCACGGTGCCAGACTTGCCTGTCAGGTTAAGGTAAAACAAGATATGGAAATTACCATACCTGAAGAGGTATTTGGTATAAAAAAATGGGAAGCCGAAGTGGTACGAAACTACAACGTAGCTTCTTTTATTAAGGAGTTCGTTGTACGTATTCCGGAAGATATGAATTACAAAGCCGGAGGATACATTCAAATTGAAATTCCGCCTTGTACTGTAAAATATGAAGATATAGACATTACCGCACATCCGGAGGAACATGAAACTCCAGATAAGTTTAAAGCCGAGTGGGATAAATTCAATCTTTGGCCATTGGTGATGAAAAATACAGAAACCGTTGAGCGAGCCTATTCTATGGCTTCTTACCCCGCGGAAGGACGTGACATTACGCTTAATGTGCGTATTGCCACACCCCCGTGGGACAGAAACAAAAACGGATGGATGGACGTAAATCCGGGGATAGCCTCATCGTATATTTTTAATCAAAAACCGGGTGACAAGGTAACTATTTCAGGGCCTTACGGTGAGTTCTTTATCAACGAGTCTGAAGCTGAAATGCTTTACGTAGGCGGTGGCGCCGGAATGGCACCTATGCGCTCGCATTTGTATCACTTGTTCAGAACGGTTAAAACCGGCCGAAAGGTAACTTACTGGTACGGTGGACGTTCAAAGCGCGAGTTGTTTTATATTGACCACTTTAGAAATCTGGAAAAAGATTTTCCTAACTTTAAATTTTATATGGCGCTTTCTGAGCCTTTACCGGAAGACAACTGGAAGGTGAAAAAAGATATAAATGATGAAGAAGGTGATGGTTTTGTAGGGTTTATTCACAATTGTGTAATAGAAAATTACTTAAATCATCATGAAACGCCAGAAGATATCGAACTGTATTTCTGTGGGCCACCATTGATGAACCAAGCGGTTCAAAAAATGGGAGAAGATTTTGGTATCCCTGACGAAAACATTCGATTTGATGACTTTGGAGGCTAGACAAAAACAGCTTCTTGCTTTATAAAAAAACCGACTTAAAACAAGTCGGTTTTTTTAGGTTTTAACCAAAGGAAGTGAAGTTGTTTTCAGTAGCTGTTTCACTTTTTTCAATGTAACCCTATCTGAGCCATAATCTAACCGGTAAAGTAAGTTAACGGTTTTACACAATCCGTGAAAAAGCCGTGTTTTATCCGGAGTGTCTTTAGGCTTAGGATTCAGATAATGCAGCGGAAGCTCATATCCGCAAGCTTTTAAAAAAGTTTGTTCTATGTGAAGCAGTTCCAAAGGTGTATACCCGTTAAACCGTCTTCCAAGTGTTTGGTGTACTTGTCCAACATAATTGAGTTTTAAAGAACCGTGATTATCGGACAAGTGTTTCCAGGTGTCAGAACCATCTAAAATAGTACCTACCGCACATTGCTTGCAGCATTCGGGATACAGCTTTCCGGAGGTAAAAGCCATATACAGTTTTTTTACGGCATTTTCTAATCGGTTTGAGGTATTCATAGGCGAATGTTTACTTCTAAAAAGTTACAAAATTTTTTTTAAGTAGCGAAAGCAGATAAATAATAGTATTTTTGTTGTATGGGCAAACCATTAACACCACAGGATTTACACAATTTGGCCATGAACCACGTAGGCCGAGATCTTGAAAAACGCGGGTTTGAGTTTGTGGCCGTAAACAGTACCCTCAAAAAGCATCCGCAATTTGTTTGTATTGATAAAAATAGCAAGTATTACTTTGTTCTTGTGCGTGTGGTTATGTTGCCCGAAAATCCCAACAATTATGATGTAGTTTGGATGGAAACCTTTAAGCAGCATGCCCGAGATAAGGAAGCACAGGTACTTTATGCCGGCGTAGGCTTAGGAAACCCCAACGGTGAAGATTTGCCTTTGTATTACAATGAAGAATACCTGATGGAATACAGTGGTATTCAGGTTATAGATATGAATTTAAATTAAAATGATAAAAAGAGTTTTTCTACAGCTATTTGCTTTTACCTTGCTGTATTGTTCACCGTCCAAGGAAAATATAAAGACTACCGGTTATGTTTTTGGAACTACATATTCAATTCAGTATTACAGCACTACAGGAGAAGATTATCAACAACAGTTTGATAGTATTTTCAATGTTATTAATCAGTCAATGTCTACATATATTGACAGTTCAATTATTTCAAAAGTAAACCGAAATGAGACACAAGAAATAGACTTTCATTTTAAACGTGTATTAGAAAAGTCATTTGAAATATATAATGAAACCAATGGATTGTTTGACCCAACTATAGGCGTAGTTGTCAATGCATGGGACTTTGGTCCACAAGGCAGAATACAAAATTTAGACCGTTCGAAGATTGATAGTTTGATGGCTTATGTAGGGTTAAACAAAATTACCTTGAAGGATCAAAAATTGACTAAACCTTACGGGGCATATATAGATTTTAACGCTATAGCAAAGGGTTATGCATTAGATGTTACAGGTGAGTTTTTAGAAAGCAAAGAAGTTCAAGATTACTTGATTGAAATAGGAGGAGAAATACGAACAAAAGGGATAAATAAAGAAAAAAATACTTTATGGAAAGTAGGAATAGAAATGCCGCATTTTGATGGTAGTCAGTCTATAATGAAGGCCGTAGCCCTTACCGATGTCTCCATGGCAACTTCGGGTACGTACCGGAAGTTTAAAGTGGACGAACAGGGAAATCGGTATTCACACATTATAGACACCAAAACGGGCTATCCGAGTAAAACCAACTTGTTGAGTATATCGGTTATAGCTGAAGACTGTATGACAGCAGACGCCTATGCTACCGCTTTCAAAGCTATGGGGATTGATAAAATAAAACACTTTTTGAACACACATCCTGAGTTTAAAGTATTTCTGATTTTTGAAAATGAAAAAAAGGAATTGGAAACTATGGCATTAAATCACTTTCCGGAGCATTAATTTTTTTAACCAGAGGAATAATTTCTCCTTTTGCCAAGCCGTATTTTTTAATTTCATCTTCAGAGAAACTTGAAGTGTAATGAATTTCCTCTACGGTAAAACCGGCAGCTCTAAGCTTGTCAAAATAATCACGCCCGTAAATACGTACGTGATCATACTGTCCAAAAATTTTAGCCCGTTCTTTTTTATTGGTAATGCTATTGTCTTCAAATGTTTTTTCTCTGCTTAACTGCTGCGGCACTTGAAAAATACCCCATCCATTAGGTTTCATCACCCGATAGAGTTCCTGCAAGGCTTTGGTATCGTCCGGAATATGTTCCAGCACATGGTTGCAAAGGATAACATCAAAACTGTTGTCCGGAAAAGGAAGGTTGCAAATATCGGCCTTAACTTCGGCCAGTGGTGAGTTTAAATCGGTTGTGGTATATTGAATATTTGACAGTTTCTTAAAGCGCTTAAAAAAAGCCTGTTCCGGAGCAAAATGCAATACCTTAAGGTTTTCAGAAAAAAAAGGAGTTTCTTTTTTCAGAAATAACCAAAGCAACCTGTGTCGTTCCAGACTCAATGTAGAAGGAGACAAGACGTTGTCTCTTTGTTTACCGTAACCGTAAGGTAAAAATGTTTTAAATCCTTTGCCGTCGATAGGGTCAATAAAATCATTGCCTTTTAAAAAAAAGGCAAGCAGAGGTCGAGCAATAAGGCTTAACCTGATTAAAAGAGGTCTTGGCAGTGTGTTTAGGACTATTTTAAAAAGTTTTTTCATTTAGAATTAAAGCACCAGTGTCTTTTGTCTAAATTCTGTTTCTTCATCGCTTGTTATGCCTAAGGCTTCGTAGATATAGGCAAACGTAGACAAGATTTCAGGTTTTCCGTTAATAAGTGCGACATCGTGTTCAAAATGAGCGCTTGGTTTTCCATCAAGGGTTACAATGGTCCATCCGTCTTTCAGTTGTTTTATTCGGTGTGTGCCTAAATTTATCATAGGTTCAATGGCGACTACCTGACCTTCAATAAACTTTTTCCCTTTGCCGCGTTTCCCGTAATTAGGCATTTCGGGGTCTTCATGCATTTTACGACCTAAACCGTGACCCACCAATTCGCGAACCACACCATAGCCGTGAGACTCACAGAAATTTTGAATGGCAAAACCTACATCACCTACACGATTTCCGGCTTTAAATTCGCGAATGCCTATATAAAGGGATTCTTTAGTTACTTGCAGTAGTTTTTTGGTTTCAGGAGATACTTCACCTATTTCAAAAGTATAAGCGTGATCACCATAAAACCCATTCATCAAAGCGCCACAATCTATGGAAACGATATCGCCTTCTTGCAGAGGTTTATCAGTAGGAAGTCCATGAACTACAGCCTCATTGACACTGCATAACAGGGTAGAAGGACAATCGTAAAGCCCTAAAAATCCGGGAACGGCTCCCTGATCGCGTATAAAATCTTCGGCTAATTTATCCAGTTGTTTGGTGGTTATGCCGGGTTTAAGTTCTTTGGCGAGCATGCCCAAGGTTTTGGAAACTACCAAGGCACTTTGGCGCATTAATTCAATTTCTTCAAGCGTTTTTGGGATAATCATAACTACAATAATATGGGCAAAGATACTTAAAATTAAATGGAATTCTTTTTATAATAAACATGACTTTAGGCAGTTTTTAGTTGGTAATTATTGAATAATTTTGTACTCTAAAATAAAAAATCATGTATACACCCATAAGCGCCGAAGAAGCGGTAAAAGTTATAAAGTCTAACAGTAAAGTTTACATTCAGGCCGCTGCAGCAGCGCCTCAAGTGTTAATTAAAGCATTAACCGCCAGACACGAAGAGTTACGCAATGTAGAAATTTGTCAATTGCATACCGAAGGAGAAGCGCCGTATGCCAATCCGGAATTAAAAGAGAGTTTTCATGTAAACTCCTTTTTTATCGGGAAGAATGTGCGACACACTTTAAAAGCCGGAAACGGTTCGTACACACCGGTATTTTTGAGTGAACTGCCGTTGCTATTCAAACGAAACATAATAGACCTGCAGGTAGCTTTAATCCATGTTTCGGTGCCGGACAGGCACGGGTATTGTTCCTTGGGTGTTTCTATTGAAGCCACTTTGGCAGCCATAGACAATGCCGATTATGTGATTGCCCAAGTAAACCATCAAATGCCAAGAACTCATGGTGCCGGAATTATTCATATTTCCGAAATAGATGCTTTTGTAGAATGTGATGAGCCCTTACCTGTTCATGCGGTATGTGAACCTACTGAAACCGAAAATAAAATTGGAAATCACGTAGCCGGTTTAATAGAAGACCGAAGTACCTTACAAATGGGAATAGGGAATATTCCCAATGCCGTATTGTCCCGATTAGGCAACCATAAAGACTTAGGTTTGCATACTGAAATGTTTTCTGATGGTGTGATAGATTTAATTTTAAAAGATGTCATAAACGGAAATTACAAAGGAATCAATCGAGGAAGAGCCTTGGCAACATTTTTAATGGGTTCAAAGCGGCTGTATGATTATGTAGACGACAATCCGTTTATAGAAATGCGAGCATCCAACTATACCAATGACGTTTCCATTATAAAATTAAATCCAAGAATGGTGGCCATAAACTCTGCCATAGAAGTGGATGTTACCGGACAGGTTTGTGCCGATTCGATTGGACCGCATATGTATTCCGGAGTTGGCGGTCAAATGGACTTTATAAGAGGTGCTTCGCTTAGTGAAGGTGGAAAAGCTATTATTGCTTTGCCTTCTACCACAAAAACAGGAATAAGCAGAATAGTGCCAACACTAAAACCCGGCGCCGGAGTGGTAACCACGCGCTCACACGTGCATTATGTAGTTACTGAATACGGGATTGCTAATTTGTATGGAAAAACCATAAAAGAACGCGTAAAAGCGTTGGTAAACATTGCGCATCCAGATCATAGAGAAGCGATAGACAAACAATATTTTGAACTGATAGGGTATTAAGTTTTATCGCCACAGAAAAGAGAAGAATCCTCTTTTCTTTTTTATGGGATTCTGTGGGTTATATTTTGGGTTTGAAAGCATTTGGTAAATTTTTCCCCAGCCTAAAAACCCGCCAATATTTCTGTCGTCAATAAACAAGTCGGCATGAATTTTTCGGCTTTTGGTGTAGTCGAAGCGTTCTTCGGGGAAACTTTTGTTTACGGCATAAAACTCAAGACCGTTTTTTTTGCAGAAATCTACAGCTTCTTCCAGCCTGATATCGCTTCTGTAGGTCCATAGAATTAGCCGGTGACCGTCGTTTTGAAGTCTTTTTAGCGTTTCGAAAGCAAAAAGTTTGGGCTTGCCAATTTTTGGGTAGGCATCTTCAACAATAGTTCCGTCAAAATCTACAGCAATTACCAGTGAGATCTGTTTATTCATGTTTTTTGGGTTGGATGCAAAATTACAATATATAAATTATTTGCTATAGCAATGCATTTTGTGTCATGACATCGGGTTTTGGTATTCCCATCAATTTTAGGATGGTAGGAGCTATATTGGCCAGAATACCGCTGTTTATGTGTTTTAGTTCGTTGTCTATTAAAATTACGGGTACCGGATTAGTGGTATGTGCAGTATGAGGTGAACCATCGGGATTCATCATTGTTTCGCAATTTCCGTGATCGGCTATAAGTAGCGTGGTATAGTGGTGTGCTAAGGCTTGTGTTACCAAATCTCTGACACATTCGTCAACGGCTTCACAGGCTTTAATAGCGGCTTTCATAACACCGGTGTGACCTACCATATCGCCATTAGCAAAATTTAAACAAACAAAATCTACTTCCTCATTTTGAATAATCGGCAGCAAGGCATCTCGTAATTCATAGGCGCTCATTTCGGGTTTTAAATCGTAGGTAGCTACTTTGGGCGAATTTTTTAAGATACGTTGTTCCCCTTCAAAAGGTTTTTCGCGACCGCCGGAGAAGAAAAAAGTTACATGAGGATATTTTTCGGTTTCGGCAATTCGCAATTGTTTTTTGTGGTTTTTGGCCAGCACTTCACCCAATGTTTGGCTTAAATTGTCTTTTTCAAAAAGTACATGTATGCCTTTGAAGGTATCATCGTAGTTTGTCATTGTTGAAAAATGCAAACGGAGTTTGTGCATGTTCCACTCATGGAAATCTTGCTGTGTCAGGGCTTGTGTGAGTTGCCTGCCGCGGTCGGTTCTGAAGTTAAAAAACAGCACGGCATCGTCACTTTTTATTGTGGCTACAGGTTGATTTTTTTTATCAACAACTACAATGGGTTTAATAAATTCGTCTGTACAATTATTGTGATAGTTTTCTTTAACCGTAGAAATCGGATTTTCAGTATATTGACCTATACCATTAACCAAAGCATCATAGGCGAGTTTAGTTCGTTCCCAACGTTGGTCTCTATCCATGGCAAAGTACCTACCTGTGATACTGGCTATTTTTCCATTTTTGTTTTTCAGAAACGCCTGTAAGGAACTTATAAAATTAAGACCTGATTTCGGGTCTACATCACGGCCATCTGTAAAGGCATGTATGTAAATTTCTGTTAGGGCGTATTGATTGGCTGCCTCAATAATTGCAAATAAATGATTTATATGAGCGTGTACCCCACCATCACTTAATAAACCTAACAGGTGTAAGGGTTTGTTGTTTTCTTTGGCATATTTAAAAGTATGTTGAAGCACTTTATTAGACGCCAAGGTTTTATTTTCAATAGCCAGATTTATTTTGACCAAATCTTGATACACAATTCTGCCCGCACCTAAGTTCATGTGTCCCACTTCACTATTTCCCATTTGCCCTTCCGGAAGTCCTACATGCAGTCCGTCGGTACGCAGTGATGCGTTGGCGTATTTATTGTAGAGTGAATCTATAAATGGTGTATGAGCCTGATCAATAGCGGATACTTTTGGGTCAGGTGATTTTCCCCAACCGTCAAGAATCATTAAAATTACTTTTTTGTTCATAGCGAAAAATTCTTTTCAAAGATAAGGGTTTGTACGATTAAGTAGACCATAATACGGCTTAGTTTTAAATGCCTGTCGATAGGCTAGGGTTAAAAATGAATGTAAGAAAAATATAGATAATGTTAAATAATTGTTATAACTAAATGTGAAGCGTAACATAATTTAGTAAGTCTCGTCTTTTAAGTATAAATCAATCAAAGTATAATTAAATTAAATCTTTCATCATGAAAAAAACAATCATTTTATCAGTTATTGCCTTGGTACTTAGTTTATCATCGGTACAAGCAAACGCAGAAAATTTTGATCCACTACCTGCCTTTTCTAAAGTAGAAAATGCTAGTCCCTTTCACTTGTCTATAGTAAAGGGAGATATGGAAACCGTAAAAAAGCTTATTGAGTTGGGAAGCAATGTAAATGAAAAATGGAATGGGATGACTCCGGCCATGTATGCAGCTCGGTACAACAAAGTTGAAATTTTACAACTTTTAATAGACAATGGAGCAAACTTAAAAACGAGATGCAGTAAAGGACATACCGCAGCGTATTATGCAGAACTTGCAAAAGCTACCGAAGCAAAACAATTGATAATAGAGACTTTGTCTAAAAAAAGATAAGCTTTATTTGAATTAGTTAGTCATTAAATCCTCCATTTTTTTGGAGGATTTATTTTTTGTACTTTTTTATTGCCGCTTTTATTTTTTCAATTCTATTTTCAGGGTCGGGATGCGTGCTTTGAAATTCCGGTACGCGGTTTGGACCTGCGGCATTTTTTAAAATTTCCATTACGCCAATCATTTCCTCAGGGTTGTACCCGGCGTCAATCATAAATTTAACACCAAGCTCATCACTTTCCAGTTCATCCTCTCTGCCATTGGAAAGTAGGGTTTGTTGTCCAATTCCGCCGGCAAAATCACCCAAATCGGCACCAACCGAAGCGCCTAATGTTATGGTTTTCCAGAAATTGGCTTCGCTTATTCGTTCATTGGAGTGTTTTCCCAGTACATGTCCTATTTCGTGTCCCAGTACGCCGGCCAGCTGGTCTTCGTTTTGAAGTTTTGAAAACAAGGCATAGGTGATGAATATTTGTCCTCCGGGAAGTGCAAAAGCATTGATCGTGTTTGCATCGGAAAGCAGGTGAAATTCGTATTGATAGGGAGTTTTGGAAGCTATGCCGGATTGTACCAACCTGTTGCCCACATTGTCAACGAAAGCCTGATATTGTTCATCAGGATATAAGCCACCATGTTGTTGTGCCATGGCGGGTGCATTTTGTAAACCTATGGCTATTTCTTGGTCAGGAGAAAGCGTGATGGTTTGTGTCCGACCGGTATAAGGGTTTTCTTCTTGCTGGCTACATTTTCTTACATAGGCAAAAGCAACTATAGCAATGCCAATAAACAACCTGATTTTAAAGTTTGAACTTCGCATACGGCTTTTTGTAGGTTCAGATAAATGTACAAAAATTCAGGATATCTTTTTATACATTTTGTAGTGGATTCCTATATCCTCAATTTCAAAAGATTCTCCCAAGATATTATATCCATGTTTTTTGTAGAAAGAAACGGCTTTTTCTCTGGCATTGCACCATATCAAGGTGCATTTGTTTTGCAGTAAAAATTCGCCTTTTTCCAGTAGTAAATGACCCAAGCCTTTGCCTTGGTGGGATTGTAAAATAGCCATACCGCGCAATTGATATTGTTCGGTGTCTGAAAACAGTTTGCAGGCATTTTTTAAAAATGTTGCCACGCCTATTAACTGTGATGAGCAATACAAACCTAAATGCAAGGTGTCTTCTTTATTATCACCCTCAAGGGCGCACATTTCCCAGGGCTTGTTTTCTCTTAATACAGGATGTCTAACCTTGTAGGTTTCCTGTGCAGAAATACACTTTATATGTACATTATAGTTCTTACTTTTATTCACAATTTAGAAGTAAAATTTTTTTTGATATGGAATGAATTAATATGTAAAAGTATAACTATTTTTACAAAAAAAGAGATGCAGATTCATTTCAAAATTATAGAAAAGGAGGCCGTGTTTTCTATTCTTCCTTTGGTTGAAAAACTAAACCAAAACAGGGTTCCATTTGAGGTTTTAAAACAGCGATTTACCGAGATGATTACACAAAATTATGAATGCCTGGGAATATTTGACGGTGATAATCTTATAGGCTGTTGCGGAATGTGGTTTTGCACCAGACATTATTCTGGAAAAAGCGTGGAATTGGATCATGTTTTTATTGAAGAAGCCTATCGCAGTAAAGGGATTGGAAAAAAAATGTGTATGTGGGTGTATAAGTATGTCCGGCAAAAAGGAGTAGAAGCGGTTGAGCTTAACGCCTATGTTCAAAATTTTGCTTCGCATAAGTTTTATTACAACGAAGGATTTAACGCTTTAGGCTATCACTTTTTAAAGAAACTTTAATTTTATTTTATCTTTTACTTATATTTGTACTTAAGAATGCGGGAGTAGCTCAGTTGGTAGAGCGTCAGCCTTCCAAGCTGAATGTCGCCGGTTCGAACCCGGTCTCCCGCTCAAAAACTTTCTTTTCAGATAGAGAATTTCTTCCTGCGTTTATTTTAAGTTGCTGAGGTTTGTGCCCGGTTTTATTTCGTAAGGGGTTTTGTTTTGTTCAAAAATACGAGCTTCCAGATTTCCTTTTAAAGTGATTTGTTTTCCATGTATTTCCAACCAGCTACCTTCTCTCAGGCCTACAACGGGTTGCGGATTTATACTATGAAACTCTTTAATGCGTGCTTCCCGTGTTTCTCCCATGTGAGTTGCATTTTTGTCAGCCTCCAGATAATGCGGATTAATATTGAAGGGAACAATTCCGAGGGTTTTAAAACTAGGTGGGTACACTATAGGCATATCGTTTGTAGTTTGCATGGTAAGACCACAAATATTACTTCCTGCACTTGTGCCTAAATAACGTGTTCCTTTGTTAATAGCTTCTTTCAAAGGTTCGAATAATTTGTTTTTGTACAGCTGATTTACCAGTAAAAAAGTGTTGCCACCGCCTACAAAAATACCTTTGGCATGATGTATGGCTGAAACAGGATTTTCAAATTCATGAATTCCTTTTACGGAGATATTTAGCCCGGAAAAGAATTTTCTGACAATTGTCGTATACGCATCATAAGAAATACCACCGGGTTTTGCATACGGAATAAATACGATTTCACTTCCTGTACTAAAAAATACTTTTAAATGCTCTTTCAGGTAATTGAGATAAGTATCTCCATGTAATGTCGATGTACTGGCAATAATAAGCTGCTTCATTGACTTTTTTGTTGTAAATTTATGTAATACTGTGTTTTAACAAAAGTTTATATACATTTTACTTTAAAATTAAGATTTCTAGTTGTTAATTTACTAATATTTAGCCGTGCATTATGATACGAATATTACTTCTTTTTTTTCTGATACCTGCAACAATATTAGCTCAAGATACTGAAAGAGTAACTATTGAAGGCAGAATAATAGCCAATGACAACGATGTGGAAAACGTCACAGTATTTAATGCTTCGTCAAATAAAGGAACCATTACCAATATCAATGGAGAATTTACCCTTGAGGTTGCTCTTAACGATATGCTTACCCTATCGGCACTTCAGTTTCAACAGTTAAAAGTTACCATAAGCCAAGATGTTTTAAACACCAAAAGACTTACTGTATTTTTGGTAGAAAGGGTAAACAAGCTCAGCGAGGTTGTACTATTGCCTTACGGACTTTCAGGAAATATCGCTTCAGATATAAGTAGTATAGAAACTTTTAATCCGGACCTAGACGCTATTTATTTTGGAGTAAACGATATAAGTTCCTATGAATTTCCTGATGATTACCAAAGTAGCGTAGAAAATATAGCCATGAATCAGGGACACATAAGATATGGGCTTGATATTGGCGCCATTTTAGGCGTTGTCGCTGTAAATATTTTTGGTAAAAACGAAGCTAAAAACAGTCAGCTGCAAAAAATAGCGGAAACCTCAAAAAATAAAAAACTCACCGATGTATATGCACATGCCTTTTTAAGCAGTGCCTTAAATATACCTCAAGATAAAGTGACTGAATTTATTGGGTTCATTGAGCGCGAACCTTTCGATTACACCCTTTTAAACGAAGGAAATGAAATGAAGCTTTTAGAATTTTTAGTAACTAAAAGAAAAGCATTTTCAACCAATAACAGTGATAAAAATTAGGCTTTTACTTATACTTTCGTTGTTAACTTACAACAGCTATTTAGCTCAACAAACAGAAATTGTAGGAAAGGTAAGCAGTACAGACAATGTAGAAAATATACATGTACTGAACAAAACCTCAAAACAGTATACAACAACCAATAGTCAAGGACGCTTTAAAATGCTGGTAAAACTGGGAGATACTTTAACTTTTTTGTCTATTCAGCACAAACAAAAACAAGTACTGATAAATCAAGAAATGCTAAATGCAAAAAAAATAAATATAACACTTGAAGAACGTATAAATGAGTTAAGCGAAGTGATTTTAGGCAAAATTTTAACCGGCGATTTAGGTTCAGATATTACCACTTTTGAAGAAAAACCAGCCTTAAATTTTTGGGATGTAGGTATTCCGGGATATAAAGGAAAACCAAAAACACAAAGCGAAAGAAGGTTGTATGAAGCCACAACAGGAGCAGGAATTATACCACTTAACCCTATACTAAATGCGATTTCAGGCAGAACAAAAAAACTAAAAAAACGTGTTAAGTTGGAAGCCATTGATGAGCTTATGGACAAGATTATAAGCCAACAGGCACAGGGTTTTTTAAACGTGTATCCACTGGAAAAACACAGGCAAATGGATTTTTTCTATTTCTGTTCAGAAGATGAAACCTTCGAAAAAAGATGCAAGAACAAAACACAAATTGAAATATT
This sequence comes from Flavobacteriaceae bacterium, assembly GCA_035654775.1. Classification (GTDB taxonomy): domain Bacteria; phylum Bacteroidota; class Bacteroidia; order Flavobacteriales; family Flavobacteriaceae; genus HKST-UBA85. The sequence goes on from DASRWB010000067.1 coordinate 22,254, forward strand.
TGAATTCTTAAAAGAAAAGTACAACGAGTATACGGCAAATTTACAGGAACAAAAAAATTAAAAAAACAACCTTTGGAACATTTTTTGAGAAAGAAACAATAACTTTATGTCCTTTGTAAAAACCAAATGAAATACCCTTATTTAATAGTCTTTTTGTTTATTCCCTTAGTAGCATTTACTTCCATACACAAGTATTACGTAAGCCTAACACAAGTGGATTACAATGCCAAAGCCAAAGCGATACAAATCACCATGAATGTTTTTATTGATGATTTTGAATTAACCTTAAATAATACTTACGGAAAACAATTTAATTTAGCTACACCTGAAGAACTACAAGACAGCAACCATTATTTTGAAGACTATTTAGCCAAACATTTCAAAGTAAAACTCGAAGGTGAAAAGATGAACCACAGCTATATAGGTAGAGAATACAAAGGCGATGTGGCCTATATTTATCTTGAAATAGAACACATAAACCATGTAAAATCAATTGAAATAGAAAACACGGTACTTTTCGAATATTTTACAGACCAAAAAAACCTAATAAAATTAAAAATAAACGATACGTTTGACAGCTTGTTACTTACCCAAGACAATGCTAAAGGTTTGTTAAATTTTCAATAAATACAAATTCAAATACGCCCAAAATAGTAAATTAAACCCGTAAACTTATAAATTCAAGAATCACTTAAAAATGAAGAAGTTATTTTTATTAATGCTTTCTGTTTTATTCGCTTTTGCAAGTATAGCACAAGAAGAGCAGAAGCCCAATTACCAAGGCCATACAGATCAAAACAAGTTTAGACAAATGAAAGACCTGTTGCCAACACCCAATGATCAGCGTACCGCTTCCGGTGCACCCGGCCATCAGTATACGCAGCAACAAGTAGATTATGTAATGGATATCAAGCTAGACGAAGATACAAACCGTATTTACGGGCACGAAAAAATAACCTATCATAACAACTCAAAAGATTACCTAGAATACCTGTGGCTTCAGCTCGATCAAAACATGCGCGCAGCCGATTCAAAAACCCCTGATATTGGAACCGAAAACCTCAATTCAGCATTTCACGGACCGCAATCTTTTACACGAAGCAACTTAAAAAAACCTTTTGATGGCGGATTCAACATCGAGTACGTAAAAAAATTAGATGGTAGCGATTTATCTTATTTGATAAACCAAACCATGATGCGTATTAACCTAGAAAAACCTTTAGCACCTGGAGAAACTTTTGAGTTTCAAATCAAATGGTGGTACAACATAAATGATTATTTTAATTTTGGAGGTCGCTCCGGATATGAACCTTTTCCGGACGGAAATAAGGCCTACGTTATCGCACAATTTTTTCCAAGACTCTGTGTTTACGACAATGTAGAAGGATGGCAAAACATGCAATTTTGGGGAAGAAGTGAGTTTGCCTTGGAATTTGGGGATTACGATGTGAAAATAACAGTACCTTCAGACCATATTTTAGAAGCAACAGGCGAATTGCAAAACCCAAAAGAAGTCCTAACAGCCACACAGCGTAAACGTTTTGATCAAGCCAGAACCTCTTTTAAAGACCCTGTTTTTATCGTTACCCAGGAAGAAGCGGAAGCCAATGAAAAAGGCAAAGCAACCACTACCAAAACCTGGCATTTTAACGCCAAAAAAGTAAGAGATTTTGCTTTTGCTACCTCAAGAAAATACATCTGGGATGCAATGGCTGTTGACATCAACGGCCGTACCGTAATGGCTATATCCTTGTATCCAAAAGAAGGTAATCCTTTATGGGAAGAACACTCTACGCGTGTTGTGGCCAATACCTTAGAAGAATACTCCAAGCTTACCTTTGATTATCCTTATTCCAAAGCCGTATCTGTTAATGCCGACCGTCAAGGAATGGAATACCCAATGATATGCTTCAATTTTGGCCGTCCTAATGCAGACGGAACCTATTCAGAAAGACTTAAGCGCGGGATGATAGGCGTAATTACTCACGAAGTAGGCCATAATTTCTTCCCTATGATTGTAAACAGTGATGAACGTCAGTGGACTTGGATGGATGAAGGCTTAAATTCTTTTGTAGAAACGCTTGCTGAGCTGGATTATGACCCTAATTTTGAAACCGGAAACCTACCTAAAGATATTGTCAGATATATGAGTGGCGACCAAAAATACCTATCGCCCATCATGTCTCAAGGCGATTATGTGTATCAATTTGGCCCGAATGCCTATACAAAACCGGCTGCCGGACTTTATATGCTAAGACAAACCATTATGGGGCCGGAATTGTTTGACTATGCCTTCAGAACCTATTCGCAACGCTGGATGTTTAAACATCCTACACCTGGCGATTTTTTCCGAACTATGGAAGATGCTTCGGCTATGGATTTAGACTGGTTTTGGCGAGGTTGGTTTTACACAACAGATGTTACAGATATTGGAGTGAAACAAGTAAAGAAATTTTACTTAACCGATGAACCAACCGAAGATGCTAAAAAATATGCCGAACAGCGCAATTTCAATTTAGATGAATACGAAGGAAAACTTATTTTTTATGCTGAAGCCGGCGAAAACTTTGACTCTTCTAAAGCCAAAAAAGCTACAGATTTTGATTTTTTAAACACCCATTTGGAAAGTTTACCTGAGGAAGAAAAACAAACCCTAAAAGAAGCACCAAACTATTTCTATGAAGTTACTTTTGAAAAACCCGGCGGATTGGTTATGCCTATCATTGTGGAGCTAACCTATGAAGACGGAACCAAAGAAAGAAAGCACTATCCCGCACAAATATGGAGATACAATGATGCCGAAGTAAGTAAAGTCTACAGAACACAGCAACCTATTGTAAGCATTGTAGTTGATCCCGATTTAGAAACCGCCGACGTAGATACTTCAAACAATAGTTGGCCTAAAGAAGTAAAACAAAGCGATTTTGAAAAATTTAAAAACGAAGTGAAAAATTAAAGCCATAAGCCGACTTAAAAAAAGTCGGCTTTTTTAATTTCTATGCATTTGCTTAGTATATTTGCAGTATGATTTTTCAGGCAATACCCTTGTTTATTAGTGGTCAAGAAATAGTATTTATACTGTTTATTGTGGTTATGGTTTTTGGCGCCGATAAAATTCCCGAAATTGCTCGCGGACTTGGTAAAGGCATCCGAACTTTACGAAATGCCACCAACGATATTAAACACGAAATTACCAAAAGTGCCGAAGGAAAAAGTACTGAGGTAAATGTGACCAAAGAGGTTGAAGAAGAAATCAATAAAGTAAAAGACGATTTGGAAAGTTTTACAGGCTCAGTTAAACGGAAAGGATAGCACTAAAAAAGATTTCTAAACTTATTAGAGGTTTCTTATATAGAATAGAGTATTCTTAGGTTCTTCTAAAAAACGATATATAAATTTTAAATTCACCTGCCTACAACTTTTTCCTGCTCACCGTCAACCCATCACGTATAGGCAAAATCACGGTTTCAACACGAGAATCCGCTTTCAAGAGCTTGTTATATTCTATAAGTGCCGGTGTAGCCAAATCCTCTTTTTTAAAGGTTTTATCCAGTACTTTGCCACTCCACAACACGTTGTCTGATAATATGATTCCTCCGGGTTTTAACTTGTCTATTATTAAGTGGAAATAATTGACATAGTTTTCTTTATCAGCATCGATAAACACCAAATCAAAAATCATGTCCAGCTTAGGGATAATGTCTAGTGCATTTCCAACGTGCTGTATAATTTGTTCACCATATGCTGATTTTTTGAAATATTTTTTTTGAAAATCGAATAGTTCCTCATTTATATCAATAGTGTGTAACTCGCCATCGGGTTGTAAGCCTTCGGCTAGACATAATGCAGAATAGCCCGTATAGGTTCCAATTTCCAAAATGTTTTTTGGGTTTATTAATTTGGATAGTAAACTCAACACTCTGCCTTGATAATGTCCGCTAAGCATTCGCGGTTGTAAAATTTTTAGTTGTGTTTCTCTGTTCAATTCTTTGAGAAGCTGGGGTTCATCTTCAGAGTGAAGTGTAATATAATCATCTATTTCTTCAGGTATAAATTGCACTAGCCTAAAATTTTATTCACTAAATCTTGTTTCTTTTTTTCATCTTCTCCAAACAGCCATTGCAGTACATTATCTTCCCACATAGCATCGCGTTCGGTTTCGGTGATAACGTTGCGCTCCATGGCTAAATCTAAAATTTTTCCCGGGTAGGAGGATTGCGAAGAGCTTTCCATTTCACCTAAAGGATAAGGGTCGTCCAAACCAATGAGCACTTGTTTTGCGCCTTGATTTTTCACTAGTAGGTCCAAAGAGCCGGTATCGTGAACCAAAGTGTCAAAAAAGATATTTTTATGTCCTACTGCTTTTCTGGGATGTTTTTTGCCTTCAAAAAGATCCGGTCTGCCGTCAAAACCCTGAATACGTCTGCCTAAGTTTATTTGTGCTAATTGTCCTCCATGAGCAAAGCACACACGCATGTTAGGGAATTTTTCGTAATATCCGTTAAGGGTTAAAAAGTGATAAGCATCCGCACATTGTGCTAGCATCCAGATAAGATGAAAGCGCCAGGAAGTGTTTTCTAGTTTTATAAATTTTTCGCCGTCATACGGATGAATTTCTACGGCCAAATTATATTTACTGGCCAGCTCAAAAATAGGTTCGTTTTCCTCGTCAAAAATACAACGCCAGGTGCCTATGGTATCCATATAATGGGTAGGTAAACACAGAAGTTGCATGTTTAATTCCTCAACACAGCGCTCAATTTCCCAGCATGCTCCACGAACAAATCCCGGATGTACTACAAAGCCACAGGTGAATTTACTGGGATGCTCGTGTTGTATTCGCGCATTGAAATCGTTTTGGAAACGTAGCGCTTGCTTCATTTCTTCTACGCGAAGCCCGTTACCGTAAAGCTGTGAGAGGTTTAATACTACAGCATGGTCTATTTTGTAGCGTTCCATCCATGCCAGTTTTTCGTTTAAAAAAAAACTGGAGTCTGTAATGGGTCTATTCCAGTCTTTTTGAAGCATAAATTTACGGTCTTTGTCTACCCAAAAAATTCCTTTTTCTTTCATAAAACTTGGAATTTCTTCCGGATAGGGAAGCAAATGCGAGTGCCCGTTAATGCGAAGTTTTCGCTTCATAATATTTTTTAGTGATTAGTTTTCAAGTTGAACTTTTTTGGGCGGTTGCATGACTTTGCCGCAGTTTGGACAAGTACGCTTTTTTTCGTCTCCGTAGTATTCATCAAAAATTTTTGGCATGTCGGTTTCAATATTGTCCAGCGTGAAATCTTCTTCATAGAGTTTGGTAGTACAATTTTCACAAAACCATAATAAAGCGTCCTGAACGCCTTTTTCTCTGGGGTATTCAATAACCAGTCCAACGGTATTGGCCCCGCGTTGAGGCGAATGGGGTACTTTTGGCGGTAAAAGAAAAATCTCACCTTCTTTTATAGGGATATCTTTGGGCGTACCATTGTCAATTACTTTAAGTACAATGTCGCCTTCTATTTGATAGAAAAATTCCGGTGTTTCGTTGTAGTGATAATCTTTTCTGCTATTTGGACCGCCTACAACCATTACAATAAAATCGCCGTCTTTCCAAACCACTTTGTTACCAACCGGTGGTTTTAACAGGTGTCTGTTTTCTTCAATCCAGGCTTTAAAGTTTACAGGTGGATATAGTTTACTCATAATATTAGTTTTTATAATTTATGGAATAGGTATAAAGTTACAAACTTTTTGTTCTTCCACCATCAACAGGTAGGTTAATTCCATTTATATAGCTTGCACAGGAACTCGCTAAAAAAGTTACGGCATAGGCCAGTTCTTCGGGTTTAGCAAAGCGTTTCGCGGGAATAGCATTTTTCATGTTTTCTGATGCTTCCCGTTCACTTTCCCCTGTTTTTGAGGCTTTGTTTTTTATGATTTCATTAAGCCTTTCTGTTCCTGTGGCACCGGGAAGTACATTGTTTACCGTTATACCAAATTCACCCAGTTCGTTGGCTAACGTTTTGCTCCAGCTTGCTACAGCTCCACGAATGGTATTGCTAACGCCTAAACCGTCCAAAGGTTGTTTTACAGAAGTGGAAATGATATTAATAATTCTGCCGTATTTTTCGTTTTTCATAAAAGGTACAAGGGCTTGAGTCAAAATATGATTGCATTTTAAGTGTTGGGTAAATGCTTGTTCAAACTCTTCAATTTTAGCTGAGAAAATAGGTCCGCCTTTTGGTCCGCCGGTGTTGTTAATTAAAATATGAAACCCGTGATTTTTGGAAATATATGTGGTGATTTTTTTGTTAAGTTCCTCGGGATTTGAAAAATCGGCCACAATATAATCGTGTTTTTCAGTATACGGTAGTTCGGCTAAAGTGTCTTTAAGTTTTTGTTCGTTTCTGGCTACTAAAGTTACTATAGTACCTTCTTTAGCCAGTGCAATGGCTGTAGCTTTTCCTATTCCGGAAGTACTTCCACATACCAAGGCGTATTTGTTATATAAGTTTAAATTCATACGTAGTTAATATTTTATACACACATTTTTAGGTTCGGTAAAAAAACGAAGGGCTTCAAAACCACCTTCGCGCCCTATTCCTGAAGCCTTTATGCCGCCAAACGGTGTGCGTAAATCCCGAAGCATCCAGGTATTTACCCAAACAATTCCAGCTTGTATTTGACTGCTCATACGCATCGTGCGTTTTATGTCGCGAGTCCAAAGTGTTGCCGATAAGCCATAGTTAACTCTGTTTGCCATTTGAAGTACTTCATCTTCAGTGTTAAATGGCATAAGCGTGACTACAGGTCCAAAAATCTCTTCTTGATTTACCCTACATTCATCGGTAGGAACTTCAATTACGGTTGGCTCTAAATAATAGCCTTTTTCATATTCTTTAACGGTTACTTGGTTTCCTCCGTAAAGTATAATCCCTTTTTCTTGTTTGGCTATCTCCACATAAGCTAATACTTTTTCCAGGTGTTGTTTTGAGACCAAAGCTCCTACCTGAGTAGTTTCATCTGCAGGATGGCCTATTTTTAGTTGTTTTACTTTTGCAACAAAATCTGTTTTAAATTTCTCATAAATTGGGGCTTCCACAAAAATACGACTGCCGCATAAGCAAATTTGACCTTGGTTGGCAAACGAGGAACGAACTGTGGTGTTTAGCATATCGTTATAATCACAATCTGCAAAAATAATATTGGGGTTTTTTCCGCCTAATTCCAGCGATAATTTTTTAAACATCGGCGCCGCTACTTTAGCAATATGAGTTCCGGTAGCCGTACCTCCGGTAAAAGAAATGGCTTTAATATTTGGATGTTCAACAATGGCCTGTCCGGTCGTTGAGCCTAACCCGTGAACAATATTAAGTACACCGTCAGGCAACCCGGCTTCGCTGCATATTTTACCTAATAAATAAGCGGTTAGCGGAGTGATTTCACTGGGTTTGGCTACCACACAATTTCCAGCGGCAATGGCAGGTGCAATTTTCCAGGTGAAAAGATAGAGTGGAAGATTCCATGGCGAAATACAGCCTACCACACCTAAAGGCTGCCGCAAAGTATAATTAACGGCTTGCATTCCGGTACTTTCATGACTTTCACTGGCAAATTGTGTAATGGCATTTCCAAAAAAACGAAAATTACTAGCCGCTCTAGGAATATCAACTGTTTTGGCTAAGGTAATGGGTTTGCCGTTGTCTTTACTTTCTGCTTCTGCTAATTGAACAAGGTTGCTTTCCAGTAATTCTGAAATTTTAATGAGAATGCGGCTACGCTCGTCAAGTGTAGTTTGAGACCATACGGGGAATGCAGCTTGAGCAGCTATGTATGCATTTTCAACATCATTTTTTGATGAATTTGGCAGTTGCCCATAAACTTCTCCACTGGAAGGACAATAGTTGTCTATCCAGTCATTTGAAGAAGGATTTACATATTGTCCGTTTATGTAATTTTGTATTTTCATTCTTGTTTTTTGTAGGCCATCACTTTAATTTCTACCACCAAGTCCGGATGTGGCAGCTGATGCACAGCTACTGTAGTTCGGGTTGGGCCTGTGGTTGCGTCAAAAAATTCGGCGTAGGCTTTATTGTAACCGGCAAAGTCGTTCATATTTACCAAAAATGAAGTTACATCCACCACATCTTTAAGTGAAGCGCCTTCTTTGGCTAAATTCTTTTCAATATTTAGTAAAACTTCCCGAGTTTGTACTTCAATATTAAGGCGCTTGGTTCCCATTTGGTCAATAATATCAACACCGGCAATGGAATTGTCAGCTCGTCTGGAGCTTGTGCCTGACACAAAAATAAAATCGCCAACACGCTTTGTGTGTGGATACGCGCCTCTGGGTGTTACTGTTTTTTCGCTCATAATATTTGATTTAATCCTGCAATTTTATCGTCTTCTAAAATGGCTTGGGTTGCCGCTTTTACTTTTTCTAAATTGGTTTTTACATCGTCATTGATGTTTAACGTGCCGTCTGCAAGCATATTTAATATGGCTTTGTCCTGTGCTCGACCTTGAAGCATAGCTTCTCTGTATCCTATGTTTTCATTAAAGGTTACCAATGAGTATTTTGAAGAATACGCTGCAGGGAATTCCTTTTCAAAAGCCATCTCTAAGTTACGTTTTTCTCTAAAATTAGCGTGGTTAACATGTCCTTTCATTTCATGAAAGTTGTCAATGGCTAAATCGGCTATGGCATCGGTGTCCTTTTTTCGTTCTTTTTCGTAGGTTTTAAAGATATGTTCCCAATTGTTATTTTCTTTGTCCAATATGCTATCAAAGACCACTACATCTTCAAAAGAGGCATTCATTCCTTGTCCGTAAAAAGGGACTATGGCATGAGCGGCATCGCCCATTAACAGAGTGTTTCCTTTGTAATGCCATGGGGAACATTTTACCGTACCTAAAGGTGAAGTTGGGTTTTTGAAAAAATCATCAACCAAATTGGGCATTAATTTTAAAGCGTCACAAAAGTATTTTTCAAAAAACTCCAGAACGCGTTCATTAGTAGTGAGGTTGTTGAAGTTGTATTCACCTTCATCAAAACTTAAAAAAAGCGTTACGGTAAAACTCCCGTCTAAATTTGGAAGAGCAATAAGCATAAACGCTTCTCTTCCCCAAATATGAAGTGCATTTTTGAAGGTTTTGTAGGCTCCTTTTTCGGCGGGTAAAATACTGAGTTCTTTGTAGCCGTGCGAAAGCCAGTTTTGGGAAAAGCTAAATAAAAACTTATGACTTAAAAAATAACTTTTTCGCAAAGCTGAACCAGCACCATCGGTAGCAAAAATAACATCGGCATCTTCTATAAATTCAGTGTTTGTATCCAGGTCTTTAAACCTTGCCGTTGTGTTTTCAAAGTCAACGGACTTGCATTTTTTGTTAAAGTGAAGGGTTACATTTTTATGTTTTTCGGCTTCGTCCAAAAGTAGGGCGTTTAATTGTCCTCTGGAAATGGAGTTTATGTGTTCATTTTTACGACCACTATATGGTGCCAATGTAGTATTACCTTCTATATCATGTAACATACGCCCATGCATAGGAATACACAAAGACATTACTTTTTCTTCAAGCCCAACAAGCTTCATAGCTTTGAGACCGCGATTTGAAAAGGCTAAGTTTATGGAACGACCGGCAGAAATATTTACTTTTCTTAAATCGGGACGCATTTCCATTACGGTTACATGATAACCTCTTTGGCCTAAACGAAGAGCTAGTAAACTTCCACATAAACCAGCGCCAATAATAAGGATGTTTTGTTGTTTATCCATCGTTTAAAAGTCTTGCACAGTTATTGTACTGATGAGTAAAATTAGTGTATAAGTGGCTTTATTTTTGTTTGGCATAACCAGAGTTATTTTAAAATTTCTTTTAATTTTTCTACCATTTTGTATACATCTTCGTACGTGTTGTACAATGGAACAGGAGCACATCGGATTACGTTGGGCTCTCTCCAATCAGTAATGACGTGAGCTTCTGTAAGTTTTTTATGTAAATTTTTGTCAGCATCCTTAACTTGAATGGAAAGCTGACAACCCCTTTCTTCGGGGTTTGACGGGGTTATTATTTTTAGTTTTTTATTGTTTAGGTGGTTAAGCAAGAACTCAAAATAGCCGGTTAGTTTTATTGATTTTTTTCTGAGTGCGTTCATACCGGCTTGGTCAAATACATCTAATGAAGCTTTTATAGCAGCCATGGACAATATAGGCGGGTTACTTAGTTGCCAGCCTTCGGCTCCCGGAATAATATCTAAGGGTTGGCGCATATTAAATCGAGTAGATTTGTTATGGCTCCACCAACCGGCAAATCGTTTTAAATCTTTGTTATAAGCATGCTTTTCGTGTACAAATAATCCGCCTAAACTTCCGGGTCCGGAATTTAAATATTTGTACGTGCACCAAGCCGCAAAGTCAACTCCCGATTCATGTAGGTTGGGGTTGATATTTCCGGCGCCGTGAGCTAAATCGATACCTACTTTACAGTTTTTGGCGTGTCCTAGTTCAGCAATACGCTTGAGGTTTAAATACTGTCCGGTGTAATAGTTTACGCCACCTATGAGTAATAAAGCTATTTCGTCGCCTTGTTCCTCGAGTAGGGCTTCCAAATCTTCTAACTGTAAATGGTCTTCTCCTTTTTTAGGTTTCCATTCAATAATGCCTTCTTCAGCATTGAAACCATGAAATTCCAGTTGTGTTTGTACTGCGTATCGGTCTGAAGGAAAGGCATCGCTTTCAATAACAATTTTATATTTGGTTTTGGTAGGTTGGTAAAAGGAGACCATTAGCAAGTGCAAATTGGTGGTAAGGGTGTTCATTACAACCACTTCAATGGGTTTGGCACCCACTATTTTTGCCATAGTTTCAGTTAGAAACTCGTGGTAAGGCATCCAGGGATTTTTGGCTTCAAAATGCCCTTCAACCCCTAAATTTGCCCAGTCGTCAAGTTCCTGCTGAATGTATTTTTGGGTGTTTTTAGGCTGAAGTCCCAAAGAGTTTCCTGTAAAATAAAGCCAAGGGTTTCCGTCTTTATCTTTTGGAAGATGAAATTGATTTCTGAAATGCGATAGCGTATCATTTTGGTCTTGTTCTATTGCGAAATCAAGACCTGTTTTGTAATTAAACAAGGTTGTGATTTTTCGGTTGCTAACAAAAATAAGAATTATAATGCAAGTAAACACAACGAGGGGTTTAGATATTGAAGCATTCTTTTTTGTATCTTTAATAAAAAGATAAAAATATGTCTAAATCAAAAAAGTACAGCAATGGTGAGGTTACCATCGTTTGGAAGCCAGATGCGTGTATTCATTCGGGAATTTGTGTAAAAGGATTGCCCAAGGTATTTAACCCTAAAGATCGTCCTTGGATTAAAATTTATCAGGCAACTACCGAGGGATTAATCAATCAGGTAAAGAAATGTCCTTCAGGTGCTTTGGGTTATTTTATGGATGACGCCAAAGATGAATCTGCAGTTTCTTTAGAAACCAAGGTAGAAGTTATGGAAAATGGACCTTTACTGGTTTATGGCACCTTGCATGTAACGCGTGAAAATGGAGAAAAAGAGGTTAAAAACAAAACGACTGCTTTTTGCAGATGCGGTTCTTCTTTAAATAAACCTTACTGTGATGGTTCTCACGTGAAAAATGACTTCAGAGGATAAATAAAAGCTTTTGGTTATGTAAGGAGTAGTAGGGAATGAGGCCAGAATTTAGGGTTTGTTTTTATTTATCTGATTGATTACTTCTTTTGCGTTTGCTTTATCCAGCAAAGGGCAAGTTTGCTTAAACTGTTCAATTCTTTTTTGAGAAACGTTTTTAATGTAGGGATGGTTTGGATTGAGTTTTTCAAAATTCTGATGATAATCTTCGGCTATCCAAAATTTTTGAAATGGAACGATTTCAGCAGCGAGTGTGGATTGTAGTTTTTTTGCATATTCTTCTTTTTTTCTCAGGGCAATTTGCTTTTGTTCTTCGTTTTGATAGAATATAATAGAGCGGTATTGTGATCCTATGTCGGGTCCTTGTCCGTTTACTTGTGTTGGATCTTGGGTGTTGAAGTATACATCCAGCAATTCTGAAAAACTTACTTGGTTTGGATTGTAGGTAACTTCTATGGTTTCGGCATGTCCTGTACGTCCGGTATTGCTGCTTTCATAGGTTGGGTTTTTTGTAGTGCCTCCTGAATATCCTGAAACTACATCTTCTACACCTATTACTCGTTCGTAAATGGCTTCTACACACCAAAAACATCCGCTTGCAAAGTAGGCTTTGGCTAAACCGTTTTGTAAAGGAACTTCTACGGGTGTTCTGTTGTTGTTTGTCATTTTATGAGTTGTTTGTGCTTTGTTTTTACAGCTTGAGCCAATAGCCAGTATAACAAAGAGTGTGAAACTTAAAAAGGTTTTCATGGGTTTTGTTGCTTACCTTATTTTGTCTTACTTTACAAGATAACCTTACTTTTTTAAATAAAAAAATCCCTGAGAATTTTCAGGGATTTTATACGCTTAGGTATTTTTTAAAGTTTAGCAAAGAGTTTTTCCATTTTGCTTTTTTGTTCTTCGGCAAGCTCAGCATCTACTAAAATTCGACCGCTGTGTTCGTCGGTAATGATTCTTTTGCGCGAGGCTATTTCCATTTGAACTTGTGGTGGAATGGTGAAAAACGAACCTCCGGAAGCGCCTCTTTCAATAGGCACAACAGCCAGCCCATTTTTAACGCTGGAGCGAATACGGTTGTAGGCTTTTACTAAACGCTCTTCTATTAAATCTTGATATTCTTCCGATTTTTTAAGCAACGCTTGTTCTTCTTTTTCGGTTTCGGCTAAAATATCGTTAAGTTCTCCTTTTTTATGTTTAAGGTGTGTTTCACGTTCTTTTAGTCGTTCTTTGGTTTCGGCTATAATTTCTTTTTTCTGCTCTATTTGAACTTTGAATTCTTTGATGTGTTTTTCGGCCAGCTGAATTTCAAGTTCCTGAAATTCTACTTCTTTACTAAGCGAGTTGTACTCTCTGTTGTTTCTAACGTTTTTTTGTTGCTCGGTATATTTTTTTATAAGTGCTTTTGACTCTTCTATTGAGTTTTTCTTGGCGGCAATTTCGGCATCAATAGTTTCTAAATTGTCTACAAGTTTTTCGAGCCTGGTGTTAAGTCCAGCAACTTCATCTTCTAAATCTCTTACTTCTAAGGGAAGTTCGCCACGAACGTTTCTAATTTCATCTATTCTAGAGTCAATAAGCTGTAAATCATACAGAGCTCTTAAACGTTCTTCTACAGTTACTTCTTTTTTGTTTGCCATAGTTTAAAAATACTTAACGGGATTGGTAATGGTCTTTGATAAAACGACTGCAAAATTAGTAATTTTTTTTGATAGATAGGATACTAAAAGATTTTTTGTGAATTGTTCACTTTCATAGTGACCAATATCGACGAGAAGAATGTTGTTTTCTGCTGAAAAATAGTCGTGGTATTTTAAATCGGAAGTTACAAAAGCGTCAGCTCCTGCGCAGATGGCTTGTTGTATGGCAAAGCTTCCGGAGCCACCTAAAACAGCTATTTTTTTTATGGGTTTGTTTAAAAGTGAACTGTGTTTAATTACCGGTGTGCCAAATACTTTTTTTAGGGTGGTTAAAAAGGTTTTTTCGTTTAGGGCTTTATTAAATTCACCAATCATACCCATGCCTTTGGTTTGATTTTTATTGTTTAGGGTTATTATTTCATAGGCAACCTCTTCGTACGAATGGTTTTTAAACAAGCTTTGCAATACACTTGCTTCTTTGTGAGCTTCGAAAATTACAGTAATCTTGGTTTCATTTTCGAAATGCATTTTGTTTTTTTCTCCTTTGGTAGGGTTTGAAATTTCGTTTCCCATAAAGGTTCCGGTTCCATTTACATTAAAACTGCAATGGCTGTAGTTTCCAATGTGTCCGGCTCCGGCAAGGAACAAGGCATTTCTTAGGGATTCTGCTTCTTGGGTTGGGACATAGGTGGTTAATTTTTTTAGAGTATTGTTTTTGGGCAGTAATAGTTGCCTATTTTGCAGTTTTAAAGCCTCACAGATGGAGTTGTTTACACCTTCCGGTACATTGTCAAGTGCGGTATGAATGGCATAAATAGCAATGTTGTTTTGAATGGCTTTCAGGATGGTTTTTTCTACGTAGTTTGTTCCGGTTATTTTTTTCAGGCCTTTAAAAAGAATAGGATGAAAGCTTACAATAAGATTACAATTGTTTTCTATGGCTTCGTCTATTACTGTTTCTAAGGTGTCTAAGGTTACTAAAATTCCTTTTAGCTTTTCATTTTTATTACCTACTAACAGGCCAACATTGTCAAAATCTTCTGCATAGTGTAAAGGCGCAAGCTCTTCTAAATAGTCAATGACATCTTGAATAATCATGATTAACGGACAATTAATTTAAAACAAATATAAAATATTTACTTTCAAGGATTGAGTTAAATTTGTTTAATTGGGAACGAAAGGCTAGAAAAATAATTATTACTTTGTAGTCCTAATCTAAACCGTAGTTTTTACAGTGAAACTTATTAGATACCTTTTGCTTCCTGTTGTTCCTTTGTATTACTTGGTTACTGCGCTGCGTAATACCTTATATAATGTTGGAATTTTCAAAAGCAAGAGTTACGATTTTCCGATATTATGCGTAGGAAATCTTAGCGTTGGCGGAACCGGAAAAACACCTATGGTTGAATACTTACTTAACCTGCTGATGCAAAGCCAAAATGTGGCGACGTTAAGTAGAGGATACAAAAGAGAAACAGCCGGTTTTGTGCTGGCAGATGCTTCGGCAACGGCAGCTTCTATAGGTGATGAACCTTTTCAGTTTTATTCGAAGTTTAAAGATGAGATACATGTTGCGGTTGATACAAACCGGCAACGCGGCATTACTTTGTTAAAAAAACATGTAAATCCTGACGTTATTATACTGGATGACGCTTTTCAACATCGCAGCGTACGCGCAGGATTAACAATTTTACTTACAGTTTATGATGATTTGTATACAGATGACTGGTTACTTCCTACGGGAAATTTGCGGGAATCCGTATCGGGAGCAAAACGGGCAGATATAATAGTTGTTACTAAATGTCCGGAAGAACTGTCAAATGAAGAAAAGAATGCGATTCAATTGAAACTAAAAATAGCGTCACATCAGCATCTGTTTTTTAGTACAATATATTATAGTGACAAGGCTATAGGAAGCACAAAAACGCTGGAGTTAGCTTCTTTAAGGGAAAAAGAATTTACGTTAATTACCGGAATTGCAAATCCCAAACCTTTGGTTTCATTTCTGGAGAAAAAGCAGCTTAATTTTAAACATATAGCTTTTCCGGATCATCATACTTTTACTGCAGATGAAGTAGAACAATTGCAATTAAAAGGCTTTCTTCTTACTACTGAAAAAGACTATATGCGTTTACAACAATATGAGGTTTTGAGTGAGAAGTTGTTTTATTTGCCAATCCGGTTTAGGGTTTTTGATGAAGCGTTATTTAACCGGCAAATTACAGCTTTTGTATCTACTTAGAAAGGGCTTTTTTCTTTACCATTAGGGCATTAAACAGTTTTTTCTCAAAATCTTCCTGTTTAAAAGGTTTAGAAATAATATCGGTAAATCCGGCGTCATCAAATTCTTTCATTTTATCTTCTATAGTTACCGCAGTAAGCGCAAAAATGGTAAGGTCTTTGTTGAAGGTTCTAATCATAGTGGTTGCTTCCAGACCGCTAATTCCCGGCATGTGAATATCCATAAGTACAACATCATAATGGTTGTTTTTTACCATATCTACAGCGGTTTCACCGTTGTCTACCAAATCGCAATTAAGCTTCATCTTGTTTAAGATTTTCTTGGTAATCATTTGGTTTATTTTATTGTCTTCAACCACCAGAATTTTTACTTTGCTTAAATCTTTTTCGTCTACACTGTTAAAGTATTCCACTTTCTTTTCAATAACTTTTTCGGTAGAATATTCAAGAGGCAGTTCAAAGGTAAAAGTAGTTCCTCTGCCGAGTTCGCTTTTTAAATATATTTTTCCTTTTAGGATTTCTATTAAGCCTTTTACGATGGATAAACCAAGTCCGGTGCCGCCGTACTTTCTGTTGATTTGAATAGAACCTTGAGAAAAGCTTTCAAACATGTTTTCCTGTTTTTCCTTTGAAATTCCTATTCCGTTGTCTTCAATTTCAAAGCGTATGGTGTAAACTTTGTTTATTTGGTCCAGCTTAAATACGCGTACCCAAATGTCTCCGTCTTTAGTGAATTTTATGGAATTTCCTATAAGGTTTATTAAAATCTGAGAAATTTTAAGCTGATCGGCAAAATACACTTCGGGTAATTCTTTGTCGTAGTCAAAGTGTAATTGGATATTATTATCTAATGCCGAGTTGTTTAATGCGGCTATAACGTTTTTAATTTTTTCCTTTAGGTTAAATATCTGTGGGTCTAAGTCTACCTTATTGGCTTCAATTTTGTTGATTTGCAGAATGTCGTTTATGAAAGTAAGCAAGTATTCTCCTGAAAATTTAAGGGATTTTAAGTGTTGCACTTGCTCCGGTTTTGGGTCTTCATCTAAAAGCATGTTGGTTATACCGGTAACGGCATAAAGCGGTGTTCTTAACTCGTGAGTTACGGTTGATAAAAAATTTGCCTTTGTTTTTGAAGCTAATTCTGCTTTTTCTTTTGCCACAATAAGTTCACTGTTTTTTTTGTGAAGCATATTGTTGGTTTTTAACCGTATGTTGTTGTTTTTGTAGAGCGATAGCGTAAGCAGCGATAAAATGGTAATTAGTGCAATACTTAAAATGGTTGTAAGTTTATTCAGGCTGTTGGCTTCTTTTTGTTCTTCTAAATCGGCTAAATTTTGTTTTTGAATTTCGTCTTGATTATCTATGATATATTGTAATCTTCTGGCCGGAGCAAATTTTTCTTTTTTAACTTCTAAAAGAGAATCGGAAAGCGCTATGTATTTCTTCAGGTACTCGTTTGAAATTTTGTGGTTTCCTAGACTTTCATGTATGGCGCTTGTAATTTCATAACCTTCGGTTAATACATTGTAAAAATTGTAGTTTTTTGCCAATGCCAATCCTTGGTTTGCCAGGCTGAGGGCTTCGTTTTTGTTTTCCAGAAGCAACTGTGCTTTAGCCAGTGTTATTAGTGCATTGGCTTCTATTTCGTTTAAACGGTTTTGTTTACTTATAGATAAAGCGGCTTCTAAAGATTTTTTTGCTTCGTTGTAGTTTTTTAAATAATTAAAGGCTTTACCTTCATAGAGTAAGACTTCGGCTACAAGACTGTTAAGATTTTCTTGCTCAAAAAGTGTTTTGGCAGATTTAAAATATTCCAAAGCCTGATTGTAATCTCCTTTTGCCATGTATACTGTGCCAAAGGTTTTATAGGTATCGGCATTGTTGGCATAGTCTTTTGTCTGCCTTTGGTAATCTACGGCGTTAGTAAGGGCAATAAGCGCTTGATTGTTTTCTTCCAGCAGGTAATGTAGTTTACCAATTTTGGAGTAAATAAGACCAATGTTTCGCTGGTCTTCAATTTGTTTTGCGCTTACTAAAGCTTCTTCTAATTTTTTTTGTGCGGAGAAATAATTGCCATTGTCTAAATCAGATTGTGCCTGAGCGATGTAATATCTAATCTTATTAGAAACAGTTTCCGGGTCGTCATCTATGGTGTTTTGAGCGACGATACCGCAATAGTTCACCATTAAAATAGCTAATATGTAGAATTTAATTTGGGACATTTTATCTATTTATTATCGGCAAATATAAATATTTATTCGATAAAAGTCACAATTTTTCCGATAAATTGCAAATTAAATTGATAATTCTGCTGGAATATCCCGTTTCATTATCGTACCATCCAATGATTTTTACCATATTCCCTATTACTGAAGTCATTTGTGAATCCAAAATGCAAGAATGAGAATTTCCTACAATATCAACAGATACTATTGGGTCGCTGGTGTATTCAATAATTCCTTTAAAAGAAGTTTGTGAAGCTTGTTTAAACGCTTCATTAATTTCTGCGATAGAGGTTTCTTTTTTTACATTAAAGGTAATATCGGTTAACGAGCCGTTTGCTACGGGAACTCGTATTCCGCAGCCACCAATAACATCTTGAAGTTCCGGGAATATTTTGGTGAGTGCTTTTGCCGCACCGGTTGTGGTAGGAATGATAGATTGTCCGGCAGCACGTGCACGACGTAGGTCTTTATGTGGTTGATCGTGCAAGCTTTGGTCTGTAGTGTAGGAATGAACAGTAGTTATGTAGGCTTGGTTTATGCCGCATAGCGTATTGATTACGGCTATCATAGGTGCGGCACAGTGGGTTGTACAAGAAGCATTGGATACAATATCTTCTGTTCCTTTCAAAATAGAGTCATTAACGCCTGAAATCACCATTTTTATTAGGTCGTCTTGTGGAGGAACGCTCAAAATGACACGTTTAGCACCATTATTTATATGGTGTTGCAGCACATCCTTGGTTTTAAATTTACCTGAAGATTCTATAACAAAATCTATATGGAAGGGTTTCCAGTTTATGTTTTCGGGGTGTTTTTCATTCAGCACACGAATCTGATTTTTACCTACGGTAATATGTGCTGCATCATATAAAATTGTTTCAGGAAAAATCCCATGAATGCTGTCGTATTTGAGCAGATGACTTAAAGTTTTGGAGTCTGCCAGATCGTTAATTGCAACGACCTTAATTGCCGGATGATTATGAAGAAGTCTGAAAACACGTCTTCCAATTCTGCCAAATCCATTAATGGCTATATGTATCATTACTCAATATGTTTTTGAGCTTTGTATGATGAGCGTACTAACGCACTACTTTCAACATGGCGAAACCCAAGTTCTAAACCTATTTTTTTGTATTCGTCAAACTGATTGGGTAAAACAAACTGTTTTACCGGCAGATGTTTTTTACTGGGTTGCAAGTATTGTCCAATGGTAACAACATCTACTTGTGCCGCTTTTAAATCGTGGAGTGTTTCTATAACTTCCTCTCGAGTTTCACCCAATCCTAACATAATACCTGATTTTGTCCTGCGTTGTCCTTGCTCTTTCAGGTACTTTAATACGCCCAAACTGCGGTCGTATTTGGCTTGTATGCGTACTTCTCGAGTGAGTCTTCTTACAGTTTCAATATTATGTGAAACCACTTCAGGTGCAACAGCTATAATTCTGTCCAGGTGTTTTTCAATTCCTTGGAAATCCGGTATTAAAGTTTCTAAGGTAGTTTCAGGATTCATTCTGCGTACTGCTTTTACCGTTTCTGCCCACATAATACTACCCATATCTTTAAGATCATCTCTGTCTACACTTGTTAAAACGGCATGTTTTATTTGCATTATTTTTATAGAGCGTGCTACTTTTTCAGGTTCATCCCAATCTACATTTTCCGGTCTTCCTGTTTTTACACCGCAAAATCCGCAAGAGCGCGTGCATATGTTCCCTAATATCATAAAAGTAGCTGTTCCTTCGCCCCAGCATTCTCCCATGTTTGGACAACTACCGGAAGTACAAATGGTATTCAGTTTGTATTTATCTACCAAACCTCTGAGCTCGGTGTACTTTTTTCCGGTAGGAAGCTTTACACGAAGCCATTTAGGTTTCGGTTGTTTTTCTTTATAAGGAGTAGGATGTGCTTCTGTAGTCATGGTTTTTTTCTGAAAAGACAAAGATACAAACTATTCTATTAAAACGTGATGAGAAACCAATAAGTAAATCCTACAAGAGCTATGATGCCTATCCAACTCAATAGATGCATTTTGATGGATGGTTTCCATTTTTTTGGCATGTGTTTACTGCATACCAGTCCATAATTTACCACAGCATAAAACGGAGCTGTTATAAAGGAAAGCAAGGTTGCGATTTTGATTAGTAAGCCCATTTCTGAAGCTAAAAAAAAGAAAATACTTAAAGTACCCATGGTAAGAAGGATTATCCAAAAGGTATAATTGAAGAAAGTTTTGTCAGCAAATAACAGTTGAGATGTTTTACTCATGGCTCTGGGCGAAGCGTCCAGCGTGGTAAGTGTAGTACTAAACATGGTGGTAAATGCAGCAACACCAATAATTAAATATGACCAGGTACCTAAACTTTGTGTATACATATTTATAAACTGTGCTGAAAATAATCCAGCAGAATTACTAAAAGTTTTGCCACTATCATACATAATAAATGTACCCAGCATAATAAAGGCCAATCCCAGCAAAACGGTAGTAAGATAGCCTACATTAAAATCGAAAATTACGGCTTTAGGAGATAATTTGGTTACTTGTTTCTTCTTTTCAACTACCCATAAAGACTGAAAAACCGAAAGGTCCAACGGCGCCGGCATCCATCCCATAAAAGAAATTAAAAATACAATGCCAAGACTGGTTTCGGGTAATACTTGATGGAAATGTAAAGTTTTTGTGTTTTTAAATAAAGCCAGACTTACAGCTATTAGGGTACTCAGGGTAAGCACTACAATAATCAATTTCATGAGATAGTCCAGCAGCTTATATTTACCGCGTATCAGAAGCAGTAAGCATACCAAAGTAATAATTACAGTCCAAATTTCAATACTTACAAAACTTCCAAACAAGGAAGAAGCTAAACCTGCAGTTACAATAGTAACAGCGGTTTGTATAGTAAACATGGTGGCAAGTGTCAGTAAAAAATAGAAGGTTAAAACTCCTTTGCCCAATTTTTTATATCCGTCGAGCAAACTTTCACCGGTAACGGCGGTATATCTGGCGCCAAATTGAAAAAAGGGATATTTTACAGCGTGGATTAACAATAAGGCCCAAACCAAACCAAAACCAAAATCGGCGCCGGCACGAGTTGCTTGCACCAAATGTGAAACTCCTATGGAAGCTCCTGCAAAAATTAATCCCGGACCTAATTTTTTAATAAAAGTATGCATTACTTTCGTTGAATAATTTCGGCCAGAAGTTTTTTAGCCCGCAACAATTTTACTTTCACGTTGTTTATGGGTTCATTCAGTTCTTCTGAAATTTCTTTATAAGATAGCTCTTGAAAATAGCGCAATTGAATTACTTTTTGGTAAGCCGGGTTTAGTTTTTTAATGTCTTTTAATAGTTTGGCAAGATTTTGTTCGGTAATAAGGTTGTCTTCCGGCGAAGGAGATTCATCTAAAATCTCGTACATTTTTTCCTGATTGTTGTGAAAGCTTTCGGCAAATTTTTTCTTTTCTTTTCTAACCAAATCAATATGAATGTTTTTTGAAATGGTAATGAGCCAGGTTTTAAACTTGTACTTGCTGTTGAAAGTGTTTATTTTATCAAAGGCTTTAGAAAAGGTTTGGATGGTGATGTCTTCGGCGTCGTTTTCATTTTGAGTTCGTTTAAGCTGAAAGCCGTAAACATCATCCCAAAACATATCCAGTAAAAAATTAAACGCTTTTTGGTCGTTTTTTTTCGCGTTTTCTATGGCTTTTTCTATTTCCAATGCTTTGGTTTTGAAATCAGATTATTTATAAATATATACAATTGCAGACTAAGTAAGCAAATTTCTAAAACCGGAAATAGAAAAAACAAATCGGATTCATTCAATTTTTTTGAAACTTTTTTAATTAAAAATCCTTGTAGTATACATTTCAGAAGGAAAATAACAGCCAGCCATTTTAAATGCATTTTTAAAATAAGCAATACAGTAATAAGTACCCAAAACAGCATATTGCTAAGATATAAAGAGGAAAGAATGAATTTATGACTTTGTTTATAAAAACCCGATGTAGTATAATGTCTTCGTTTTTGCTTTATCCAGTCTTTTAAGGTATTATTTGGAATAGATAAGGTAAAGCTGTCTTTAGTTAAACATACAGCCGTATTTTTTTTTGTGGCTACCTGATTGATAAACAAATCGTCGTCACCGGAACGGATGTGCATATGATTCAAGAATCCGTTTGCTTTAAAAAATTCATCTTTTCTGTAGGCCAAATTTCTGCCAACGCCCATGTAAGGCATTCCTAATTTTGCAAAACTGAAATAGTGTAAAGCTGTAAGTAGCGTTTCAAAACGGATTAGCTTATTTAAAAAAGAACGTTGTTTTTGATAGGCACCGTAACCTAATACTATTGTTTTTTCATTGGAAAAATGAGAACTCATATTTTTTATCCAATGTTTAGAAAGTGGTTTACAGTCGGCATCAGTGAAAAGTAAGTAATCGTATTTTGCGGCTTTAATTCCCAGAGTTAATGCGAATTTTTTATTTGCCCAGAAAGCTTCTATGTTTTTTACGTTTACCAGCTTAATATTATTGTGTTTTAAAGCAAAATTTTCCATAACATCTAAGGTGTTATCATGAGAATTATCATTTACAAGTACAATTTCAAATTCAGGGTAATCTTGCCGGATAATGTAAGGTAGAAATGCGTTTATGTTTCGGGCTTCATTTTTAGCGCAAATAATAACAGAAACACCAATGTTTTTTTGCTTTGGATTAAGGGTTTTGGTCCAGGCAAAGTGTTTTAAAAAAAGAATGTAAAAAAGAAGCTTGATGGAAGAAGCTGCAATAAAAAGATAGAGCAGCAAGTCAAGCCAATCCATGCAGGTTTAGGAGTGTTGAGGTTCGTTACAGTCTTTGAACTGCTCGGGAGTTTTTCCACAAAATCCACAGGCTTCTCCTTCTTGGTTTAGCATTGGGTTTTGGCTGGCACAAGTGCCTGCAAATTTCCCGTCTTTTTTTGCCCAAATTTTAAGTGCGATACCTGCAACAGCAAGCGCTAATAAGGTAAAGGTTATAAGTAATAGTTTCATGGTACAAAGGTACAATTTTTAATTTTAATATAAAAAGTAAAACCTTTGCAAAGAAGCAAAGGTTCTACTAAAAATTGAGTGTTAAAAATGAACTATTTTAAATTGATGCTGGCTACGGTATTTTCTACAGAAGCGCTAAGGTTACCATTTTTAGGCTCAATGGTAATGTTAAGGGCAAAAGCATCTTCGGTATACGGAATGTTTTTAAGTTGCCTGTCGGTTTCACTCAAAATCCCCAGGTTTACCATTTTGTCCTGAACTTTAGCCCAGATTTGATAACATTGATCCTCAGGTAAAGGTGGAAGTGAAACTACATCAATCATTGATATTTTTTCGATAGGATTAATATAAGCTACTGTTTTTAAATCTTTAGCCCTATCGTTCCCGGTAATTAGGAATTTTTGGGTTTCAGGATTGTTAAGTTGCTTAAATTGACGCATAATTTCGTCAAGTTTTTGGTTTTGTAAATTAATATCGTCTCTTAGGTCAAAAACTTCATCCACTATTTTTTGATTTTCAAGGTTCAGTTTTTGATTTTGCTTGTAAAACAGGTACGAAGTTCCTGCAAAAAGCATGGCTATTATGCTGGCTGCAACAGAATATTTATACCATTTTTTTCGTGTACTTCCAGATGATAATGTGACAACGGGTTTTTCATCTAGTTCTTGTAACACTTTCTTCAAAACTGTTTCAGGAGCCTTTACGGCTTGATGTTTGGCAACAATTTCCAGGTTGTTTTGAAGTGTGGTGTAGGCTTCCTTAACTTTGGGATAGGTTGCTATAAAATGTTCTACATTTTTAGTTTCCTTCAGAGTTGTATTGCCTAAAAGATATTTTTCTAATAGGCCGGAATTTAAAAAAGTAATTATTTCTTCATTCATGACTGTTTTTATTGAGGATCGTAAATTTTTTTCAATTCACGAAGTCCTATTTTTAATCTTGATTTTATAGTGCCTAGCGGAATGTCGAGTTCCTCACTGGCTTCTTGTTGTGTCATGCCTTCAAAAAACAAGGCATTAATGACAATTTGATATTTTTCATCTAGGGTTTTTAAGTGCTTTTTTATGTCCAAAACATCTTGATTTAAACCTTCCGATGTTATTCTATATACGTTTGAAGCTTCAATTTGGACTTCTTTCTTTGTTTTTTTTGATTCGGAACGTATTTTGTCTATGGCCGTATTGTAGGCAATGCGGTATAGCCAAGTAAACAGTTTGGCCTTTTCGGAATCGTAGGATTTGGCATTTTTCCATACTTTCACAAAGGTTTCCTGAAGTACGTCTTGTGCTTGGTCTTGATCATTTATTACTTTTAAAATTACACCATAAAGCGCGTCGGCGTAATTTTCATATAATAATGAAATGGCTTTTTTATCTCCTTCCCGGAGTAAATGCACTATTTTTTGTTCTAAAGTTAGGCTCAAGTGGGTTATGTAGTGTTTAGTTTATATTCAAAAATAGCTATTTCTGGGTTATTTACAGAATATTAACTTCGGTTTCAATAGTAATATCAAAAATTTTATGTACGGTTTTTTGAATAAGTTGGGCTAAGTTTAAAATCTCTTTTCCACTTGCTCCGCCATAGTTTACCAATACCAAGGCTTGATTTTTGTGTACTCCGTAATTTCCTAAGGTTTTTCCTTTAAATCCAGTTTTTTCAATTAACCAGCCTGCTGGAATTTTTACATGGGTATTTGAAACCGGATAGCATGGAATATCCGGAAATAATGTTTTTAAGTGATTGTAATGTGTTAGGCTGGTTACCGGGTTTTTAAAAAAACTTCCACTGTTGCCTATTTTCTTTGGGTCCGGAAGTTTACTTTGCCTTATACTGATTACGGCATTGGAAACATCGTGTATGGTGGGCGAAGAAATCTTTTTTTTGGAGAGTTCCTCATTTATGGCGCCATAACCGGTATGTAGGCTGTGTGTATGTTTTGTGAGTTGAAGTGTAACACTCGTTATGATATAGTTTCCTTTCTGATCTTGTTTAAAAATGGAATCTCTGTAGCCAAAATTACAATCGGGTTTGGTTAGAGTTTTTAGCTGTTGTTGCTTTATATCTAAAACTTCACAGCTTACAAAAACATCTTTCAATTCTACACCGTAAGCCCCTATGTTTTGAATGGGAGCACTTCCTAAATTTCCGGGAATCAAAGATAAATTTTCAATGCCTCCGTAGTTTTTTTCTAGACACCAAAGCACAAATTCATGCCAGTTTTCACCGGCATTTGCTTTAATATGGACGATGTCTTTATCTTCATAGACTAGTTCTTTTCCTTTTAGATTTACATGAATAACCAATTCGTCTATATCTTTGGTTAAAAGCATATTACTGCCTCCGCCTAATATGAAGATTTTATTGTCTTTATTTGTTTTTAGAATGGCTTTCAGCTCTTCGACGGTAGACACGGCTATAAACTGTTTGGCAAGTACATCTATACCAAATGTATTGTAGGGTTTTAAAGATATGTTGTGTAGAATATGCACTTAGTCTTTATAAACTTTTAAAGCTTCTTTTAAAATAGCAACAGCCTTTAGCAAACTGTCATTGTTTAATACGTAGGCAATGCGTATTTGGTTTTCGCCTACTCCGGGAGTAGAATAGAAACCCGCAGCCGGAGCCACCATAACGGTTTCTCCATTTACATCAAATTTTTCAAGCAGCCATTGGGCAAATTTATCGGCGCTTTTTACGGGTAATTCTGCAATACAGTAAAAAGCTCCTTTAGGTGTTCCTACTTTTATGCCTTCAATAGTATGTAAAGCTTTGATAAGTGTATTTCTTCGGGACGTATACTCAGTAATAACCTGATCAAAATAACTTTGCGGTGTATTGAGTGCAGCCTCGCTTGCTATTTGTGCCAAAGTTGGCGGGCTTAAACGTGCTTGGGCAAATTTCAAGGCCGTTTGAATAACCGCTTTGTTTTTTGAAACTAAACAACCTATGCGTGCACCACACATACTATATCGTTTGGAAACCGAATCAATCATTATGGCGTGTTCTTCTAGTCCGGGTTCACTCATGATAGAATGATGTACATTACCATCGTATACAAACTCTCTGTATACTTCATCAGCAATCAAAAACAAATTGTGTTTTTTTACCATGGCTGCCAGTTTTTCTATTTCTTCTTTAGAATACAGATAACCGGTTGGGTTTCCGGGGTTACAAATTAAAATGGCTTTGGTTTTGGGTGTAATGAGTTTCTCAAATTCTTCAATAGGAGGTAAGGCGAAATTATTTTCAATTTTTGAAATAACAGGAACCACTTTAACGCCAGATGCAGTAGAAAAACCGTTGTAATTAGCATAAAAAGGTTCAGGAATAATAATTTCATCACCAACATCGGCTATGGTTCCAAAAGCAAAAAGCAAGGCTTCACTGCCGCCAGTAGTAACTATAATGTCATCATGTGTAACATCTATGTTGTTTTTTTTATAATAATGGGCTATTTTATTGCGGTAGTCTTCAGAACCTTCAGAACGGGTATAAGCCAAGATATCCAAGGAATGAATTTTTACAGCATCAAGGGCTATTTCAGGAGTTTTAATGTCGGGTTGACCTATGTTGAGGTGATAAACAGTTTTTCCTTGCTTGTAAGCCTTTTCTGCGTAAGGAACCAATTTTCTGATAGGTGATTCCGGCATTGCTTTTCCTTTTTGTGATATTTCTGGCATAGTACTAAAAATTTTAAAGGGCAAAGTTGCGAAAATTATCTTAAAATTTTTTTAAAAAACAAGTATAAATAACAGCTATGCCCTAAAATTAATTACCTTGATAGTATTAAATTCAAAATATGATTTTACGAGCAATCTTTGTGTGTTTTTTTCTTGTTTTGTCTTCTGTTGCAAAATCGCAGGATGCGTTTTCAATTTTGAAAGGAGATAAAAGCAAAAAAATTAGATTTAAGCTTGTAAATAATTTAATTTTTATTCCGGTTGATGTAAACGGAACAGAATTAACATTTTTGCTGGATACAGGAGTTAGCAAGCCTATAATTTTTAGTTTTCCCTTTATAGAAGAAGTACTTAAAATAGAAGATACTGAGAAAATTTATATACGTGGTTTAGGTGGCGGAGAACCTGTTGAAGCCATTAAATCTAAAAACAATCGCATTCTGGCGGGTAATGTTATAAACACGAATCAGGAACTCTATATTGTTTTTGATGCGTCGCTTAATTTCGCCCCAAGATTGGGAATGCCAGTGCATGGGATACTGGGTTCAGATTTTTTTGAAAATTTTGTGGTTGAAATTAATTATTCATCAAAATATATCCGAATGTATAATCCCGAAACGTATAGCTATAAAAACTGCAGAAAATGTACGTTAATTGATATTGAAATGCATAACGACAAGCCCTACTTGCAGGGCGAAATTGAAATTAAATCAAAAAAAATACCGGTAAAATTATTGATAGACTCCGGTGGAAGCGATTCTCTATGGTTGTTTGAAAACGACTCCATAAATCTTCAAGACAAAAAGTTTTTTGAAGATTTTTTGGGACATGGACTAAGCGGTAGCGTGTATGGCAAACGTTCAAAACTAAAAAGCTTTACACTGGCAGATTTTAAATTCCTTAATCCTAATGTCGCTTTTCCCGATACTTTATCCTTTCATCCTTCTGCCAGAATTAAAGATAGAAATGGCAGTATTTCAGGAAATATTTTAAAACGGTTTAATTTAATAGTAGATTACAAAAACAAGAAAATTCAACTAAAAAAGAACAGGTATTTTAAAGAAAAATTCAGTTACAACAAAAGTGGAATGGAGTTGGAGCATAGTGGGATAAGGCTATTGCAGGAAGAAGTGCACGATTTTCAAAACAACAATCCTTTTTCACCAACGGCAGAAAATGCAGGTACGGTAAATCTTTTACTGGAGAGAAGATACAGGCTTTCTGTAAAACCGGCATACGCTATCGTAGAATTAAGAAAAAATTCCCCGGCAGAAAAGGCGGGTTTACAGCTAGGCGATGTTATTATACGAATTAATGGTAAAGAAACCCACCGCATGGAGTTGCAGCAAGTAATGGCAATGTTTTATGAAGAAGAAGGCAGCATGATACGTGTTAAAATAGAACGAGATGGAAAACTTATGGTTTTTAACTTTAAACTGGAAAATCTGCTGTAAAATAAAAAGGTCCTTTTTCCACATGGAGAAAGGACCTTTTTATTTATTATAATGGTAAAACATTACTGCTCCATAACACTTTTATCTTTCTTTGTTAATACGCTGGTTTTAGAAGGGTCTATTACTTCACCTTTAATTTTTAAAGCCACTGTTGGCGTATCCGCATTAGAAGTTACAGTAATGGTTTTTCTTATAGGGTTAACTCTGTTGGTGTCATACTTTACTTGAATTTCACCACTTTCCCCGGGTAGAATAGCTTCTTTAGGCCATTGAGGTACTGTACAGCCACAACTGGATTTCACATTGGAAATTATCAATGGAGCATTTCCGGTATTTGTAAACTCAAAAGTTCTTAATCCATCCGCTCCTTTTTCAATAGTGCCGTAATCTATTTCAGTAGTTTTAAATTCTAACTTTGCTACTTTTTCCTGAGCTAAAACGGTAAAACTAAAAAATCCTAAAAACAAAATTGTAATTAACTGTTTCATTATATTTTTATTTTAAAGTTATTGTAAACATACTTACTTTTTGTGCTTTTAACAAAAAAAATAGACGTATTGCATGTTAAATTTAATTTATCAGTATGCGGTATTGACTATCTAATTTCGAAAACCAACAAAATATAAGTACTTTTGCATATTATTTCAAAAACTATTCCAAAGTATGCAAATGCCTTCAAAATATGATGCTTCATCGGTAGAGAGCAAGTGGTACAAATATTGGATGGAAAATAACTATTTTCATTCAAAACCTGATCATAGAGAACCTTATACCATAGTTATTCCACCTCCAAATGTTACCGGCATTCTACATATGGGGCATATGCTTAACAATACCATACAAGATGTACTGATACGTCGAGCTCGGTTACTAGGTAAAAATGCGTGCTGGGTGCCCGGTACAGATCACGCCTCAATAGCAACTGAAGCCAAGGTGGTTGCTAAGCTTAAAGAGCAAGGTATAGATAAAAATTCGCTTACCCGTGAAGCGTTCCTAAAACATGCCTGGGACTGGACACATCAATATGGTGGTGTAATTCTGGAACAGCTAAAAAAGCTAGGGTGTTCCTGTGACTGGGATAGAACAAAGTTCACTATGGATGACGATATGTCAGCGTCAGTAATTAAAGTTTTTGTTGACCTTTACAATAAAGGATACATTTACCGAGGCTACCGAATGGTTAACTGGGATCCTGAAGCCCAAACCACACTTTCTGATGAAGAAGTGGTGTATGAAGAAAAAACAGACACGCTATACTACGTAAACTATAAAATTCAAGATGAAGAAGCCTATGTTACGGTAGCTACCACTCGTCCGGAAACTATTTTGGGGGACACAGCAGTTTGTATCAATCCAAATGATGAACGCTTTACACATCTAAAAGGAAAAAAGGTTATAGTACCCATATGTAATCGGGTGGTTCCTATCATAGAAGACGATTATGTAGATGTAGAATTTGGAACAGGATGTCTAAAGGTAACACCCGCACACGATGTAAACGACAAAGAAATTGGCGATAGGCATAACCTAGAAATAATTGATGTTTTACATCCCAATGGAACGCTCAACAGTTTTGGACTACATCATCAAGGAAAAGATAGAGTAGTGGCCAGAAAAGACGTTGCAAACGAGCTGGAAGCCATGGGTATTTTAATGAAAACAGAAAAAATTACACACAATGTGGGTACTTCCGAACGTACCAAAGCAATAATAGAACCACGCCTAAGCGACCAATGGTTTTTAAACATGGAAGAACTGGTAAAACCGGCTATTAAAGCCGTTTTAGAAACTCAAGACATAAAGTTGTTTCCCAAAAAGTTTGAAAACACTTACAAACACTGGATGGAAAACATTCGCGATTGGAACATTTCCAGACAACTTTGGTGGGGACAACAAATACCTGCTTATTATTATGGAGAAGGAAAAGACGATTTTGTGGTTGCCGAAAACCTGGATCAGGCATTGGAACTAGCCAAACAAAAAACCAAAAATAATACACTTACCAAGGAAAACCTTACACAAGATGCTGATGCTTTAGATACTTGGTTTTCTTCGTGGTTATGGCCAATTAGTGTTTTTAATGGAATTTTAAATCCTGAAAACGAAGAAATTAACTATTACTACCCAACCAACGATTTGGTTACCGGTCCAGATATCTTGTTTTTCTGGGTAGCCCGAATGATTATTGCCGGCTATGAATATCGAAATGAAAAACCCTTTCAAAATGTATATTTAACCGGATTGGTACGCGACAAACAGCGCCGAAAAATGTCCAAATCTTTAGGGAATTCACCGGATGCTTTAAAACTCATAGACGATTACGGAGCCGATGGTGTTCGAGTTGGATTACTGCTTAGTGCAGCTGCAGGAAACGATTTGCTGTTTGACGAAGCATTGTGTCAACAAGGAAAGCAATTTGCCAATAAAATCTGGAATGCCTTTAGGTTGGTAAAAGGCTGGCAAGTGAGTGAAGAACTGCCTCAACCACAATCAAGTAAAATAGCTATAGAATGGTATCAAGCCAAATTCCAAACTACACTTGTTGAAATAGAAGCCCATTTCAGTAAATATAGACTAAGCGATGCTTTAATGGCCACCTATAAGCTTATTTGGGATGATTTTGCTTCCTGGTTGCTCGAGATTGTAAAACCCGGTTTTGGTCAGCCTATTGACAGAAAAACCTTGCAGGAAGTCCTTTCGGTTTTTGAGGATAATTTAAAAATTCTCCATCCGTTTATGCCTTTCCTGACCGAAGAAATTTGGCACTATATTGCTGAAAGAACTCCTGATAATGCTTTGATTATATCATCTTGGCCACAAACTAAAAAGACAGATTCTGGTTTAATTACCGGTTTTGAATTTACTCAAGACGTTATTTCAGCAATACGAACCCTTCGAAAAGAAAAAAATATTTCCTTTAAAGAAAAAATCAACTTGTCTGTACTTAATAACGAGAATACAGATGCAAGATTTGATGAGATTATACGTAAACTGGGAAATATAGAATCAATGGAATATGTAAATAAAGCCCTTGAAGGTGCATTAACATTCAGGGTGAAATCCAATGAATATTTTATTCCGGTAAGCGGAAATGTAGACCTTGAAACTGAAATCAATAAATTGACAGAAGAGCTTGCGTATACCGAAGGGTTTTTAAAATCAGTCCAAAAAAAGTTAGCCAATGAGCGTTTTGTGAGTAATGCTCCGGAACAAGTTGTGGCTGTGGAAAAGCAAAAAGAAGCAGATGCTTTGGCTAAAATTGAAACCATTAAGGCTAGTTTGGCAGCATTGAAGTAAAAGTATAGGTTAAGAAAACATTTTTTTCCAACGAAATCTTCGGATAAATTTGCCTTGTTCCGGTGTGACTAAAGGTTCAGCCTTATTTTTTTTAGCCTTAAAATACCCTTTTATGTAATCTTTAAAAAGTCCAAGATTATGTTTTTTACAGGCAAGTTTTAAAGCAGAAATTAAAGTAAGAATAAAGCCGTAGCGCATTTTGTACATGGCTTCACCCTGAAGGAATTTGGAAGCATTGTTATAGGTAGAACCCGTTGGCTTAAGGTGAACAACTTTAAGAGAGTCATCGGTTAATATTTCCCAGCCGTAGTATTTTGCCAAAAGTTCATCAACCGTATCCCAGCCCATAGCGTTTTTTAATCCGCCAATTTCATGAAAACAGGCTTTTCGGTAAGCCTTAAGTGCACCGCGAATGTGATCTTTTCGAGTTAGGTTTTCCAGAATCAATTTGTCCTTTTTTTGAAAGTAGCAGTGTCCGGCGACCATTCCCAGTTTTGGATTGTTTTTAAAGTGAATACAGAGTGTTTCCAGGTAGTTTTCAGGAAAGACAAGGTCGGCATCGAATTTACAGAGGATATCGTAATTCTCATCAAGGGTTTCAAATCCGGTATAAAAAGCTTGAATAATTTTTGCGCCCGGTAAATGCGCTTTAGAAGAGTGTTTGTTAATCAGACGGATAAAGGTGTGCTTGTTTGTAAATTCTTTTACAATAGCTTCAGTATTATCCGTAGAATGGTCATTCACGATCACAATTTTTTTTGGCAACAGGGTTTGCCTTGTTAGCGAGGCTAGTGTTTTTCCTATGAAGGATGCTTCGTTATGTGCCGGTATGACAATGTAGAAATTCAAGATTGAAAGGTTGGAAGTACAAAGTTACACTCTTTCTGCATATACAATATAGTATCTTGGTGTAAACCACCTTAACAAAGGTCTAAAACCTATTTTTTTAGTTGGATTTGTCCATTTTTCACTAGCTATAATTTTCCATCCTGATTTTTCTAATAACCAATCAAATTGCCAGTCTTCAAATTCGTGAAAATGTCGGTCGCGCATATCGGTTTTACTTCTGTAGGCTGAAGAAAACCACAGTCTTAATGGAACACTTGCTACCAGTTTATTCGCTTTTATGGCTTTTAGAACAGTATAGGGTGATACCAGATGTTCCAGAATTTCAAATGCAGTAACTACTTTTGCATCAGCATTTTCAGCAGATGATGTGTTGAGGTCTAAATCTTCACCTTGTGTATTTTTTACTTGATAACCTTCACTCTGCATTAGCTTAGACAAAGGATTTTCAATACCCAAATCTAAAATAGTGGAAGTTTCCGGGACGTGTTTTCTTAAGAAAGTTATTGTTTTTTTATATCGTTTGGTTGGAAAATTATTTTTATACATACTAACATTTATATACAATCGCATTAATGTGCATTCCTGCTCCAACACTGGCAAAAATAACAATATCGCCTTGAGCTATGGCATGATTTTCCAGTTGATTGGACTTTACCAAATCGAAAAGTGTAGGAACTGTAGCAACACTGCTGTTGCCTAGTTTATGTATGCTCATGGGCATAATGTTTTCCGGGACTGGCGTTTTATAGAGTTTATAAAAGCGATTGATGATGGCGTCATCCATTTTTTCGTTGGCCTGATGAATAAAAATCTTTTTTACATCCTGTATGGAAACTCCGCTTTTATCGAGGCATTCTTTCATGGCTTTAGGTACATTGGTAAGGGCAAATTCGTATATTTTTCGTCCGTCCATTTTAATGTATCGAGTGTCTCTGCATAGTTCTTGATTGTTGGAGTTTCCAAAAAACAAATAGTAGGCTTCGTCATAGGTAAAACTGGCAGTTTCGTGAGCTAATATTCCACCGTCTTCATTAGTGAATTCTACTACTGTGGCACCGGCGCCATCGGAGTAAATCATGCTGTCTCTGTCATATTTATCAACTACACGTGATAAAGTTTCGGTACCTATAACCAGGCATTTTTTTGCCATTCCGGCTTTGATAAAGGCTTGTGCTTGTATCACACCTTCAATCCATCCCGGACATCCAAAAAGGATATCGTAGGCCACACATTTTGGGTTTTTTATTTTTAAAGTGTGTTTAACCCGTGAAGCCAGGCAAGGCAAAATATCACTTTGAATGGTGTTGTGTTTTACATCGCCAAAGTTATGTGCTAGAATGATGTAATCTAAGGTTTCCGGGTCAATATTGGCGTCAGCTATTGCTTTTTGAGCCGCTAATGAACCAATGTCTGAGGAAACTAAATGTGGAGCTACATAGCGCCTTTCTACAATTCCCGTAATGTCTTTAAATTTTTCTACGATTACCTCGTTTGGATAATTAATGGCACTTCCGTCTACGTTTAAGAAGGTGTGCTGATGAAAACTTTCATTAGTTTCAACCAAATCAGGAATGTAACTTCCTGTGCCTGTTATTTTAATTCCCATACCCGTAAATTATGCGATGATTTAACGAATTAAAAGTAACCATTTATTAGCAAACAAAACAACTTTGGAGTAAACATTTACAGCTTTTTGTAAATAATATAAATCTGGCGGCTTAAAATGATAAAAGGGCAAAAATTGCCCTTTTATTTTAAAAAAATGTTATTCTGCGTAAGCTTCAATTGGCGCACAGGTGCAGATTAAATTTCTATCGCCGTAGGCATCGTCAACACGACGTACACTGGGCCAGAATTTATTTTCTTTTACGTAATCAAGCGGAAATGCAGCTTCTTCACGAGAATACTCTTGTAACCACTCGTTAGCAGTAACCATTTCCAGAGTGTGAGGTGCATTTTTTAAGATATTACTTTCATTGTCTTTTGAGGTGGCGTCAATTTCTTTTTTGATTGAAATCATAGCGTCACAAAACCGATCCATTTCTGCTTTACTTTCACTTTCGGTAGGTTCAATCATCAAGGTTCCTGCAACCGGAAAAGAAACCGTTGGTGCGTGAAATCCGTAATCCATTAAGCGTTTGGCAATGTCTGTTACTTCTATTCCGTTGGCTTTAAAAGGTCTGCAATCTACAATCATTTCGTGTGCTGCACGACCACGTTCTCCCGAATATAAGGTGTCAAAGTGACCTTGCAAACGATGTTTTATGTAATTTGCGTTTAAAATAGCAATTTTGGTAGCTTGTGTTAAGCCTTCGGCACCTAACATTTTGATGTATCCATAAGAAATTAAACAAACCAAGGCTGAGCCAAATGGGGCTGCAGAAATAGCAGAAATAGCATTTTCACCACCGGTTTTCACCACTGGATTTCCGGGTAAAAAAGGAACCAATTGCTTGGCCACACATATGGGGCCAACTCCGGGACCGCCGCCGCCATGAGGTATGGCAAAGGTTTTATGGAGGTTTAAATGGCACACATCAGCACCTATTTTTCCGGGATTTGTAAGTCCTACTTGTGCGTTCATGTTTGCGCCATCCATGTATACCTGACCGCCGTTATCGTGAATTATTTTTGTAATTTCTTTTATTGCAGATTCGTAAACACCATGAGTTGACGGGTAAGTCACCATTAAACAGGATAGATGGTCTTTATACAATTCGGCTTTTTCACGTAAATCTTCAACATCTATGTTCCCTTTTTCAGTAGATTTTGTTACTACAACCTTCATACCGGCCATAACCGCACTTGCCGGGTTCGTACCGTGTGCAGATGATGGAATTAAACAAATGTTTCTATGGCCTTCGCCACGAGATTCGTGATAGGCTTTTATAACCATTAAACCGGCATATTCACCTTGTGCGCCTGAATTGGGTTGTAAAGAAGTTGCCGCAAAACCGGTAATTTCACTCAGCATGCTTTCCAACTCTTTTAGGATAGTTAAATAGCCTTGTGCCTGTTTTGCCGGGGCAAAAGGATGAATTTTCCCCCATTTGAACCAACTAAGCGGTAGCATTTCAGCGGCTGCATTTAGCTTCATTGTACACGAACCCAAAGAAATCATGGAGTGGTTAAGGGATAAATCTTTACGTTCCAGTTTTTTAATGTACCGCATAAGGTCTGTTTCTGAATGATAGGTGTTAAACATATCCAAGGTCAAAAAAGTCGAAGTTCTTTGGTGAGATTCAGAAATTGTTGAGGGATTATCGGTACCGGAAATAGACACAGTCTTTTTATTTGCCACTTCAGCAAAAATGGAAATAATGTAATTTACATCGCGTAAGGATGTGGTTTCATTTAAAGAAATAGTAACCGTTTCGGCATCCGGATAGTAAAAGTTTACTTTTTTTGCTTTGGCTACTTTTTTGATTTTTTTGGCTTCTGTTTTTATTTGAAGTGTATCAAAAAATGAAGTATTTACTTGTTTAAAACCCAAATCGGTTAATGCGTTAGCCAATGCAACAGCTTGAGCGTGCACTTTGCGTGCAATATAGGTTAAGCCTTTTGGGCCGTGATATACGGCATACATACCGGCCATAACGGCAAGTAGGACTTGTGCAGTACAAATATTTGAGGTGGCTTTATCGCGCTTTATGTGTTGTTCGCGTGTTTGAAGAGCCATTCTGAGTGCTCTGTTTCCTGAAGCATCCTTAGTTACGCCAATAATTCTTCCGGGAATGTCGCGTTTGTATTGTTCCTTGGTAGCAAAATAGGCTGCATGCGGACCGCCATAACCCATTGGGATACCAAAACGTTGCGTGCTGCCAACTACTACATCGGCACCAAATTTACCCGGAGCTTCAAGTAATACCAGGCTTAAAATATCTGCGGCAACGGCAACTTTAATACCTGCGTTGTTCGCTTTTTCAATGAAGGTTTTGATGTCGCTTATTTGTCCGTTTGATCCCGGATATTGAATAATTGCACCAAAAAAATCAGTGTTGTAGTCAAAGGTATTTTCATCTCCAAAAACCAGTTCAATGCCTATAGGGTTTGCTCTTGTTTCAAGTAATGCTTTGGTTTGCGGTAAAACATTTTTTGATACGAAGAATTTGGTGATGTTATTTTTTTTCTGTTCTCGGTCTCTTACGGCAAATAGTAAACTCATAGCTTCGGCGGCTGCAGTGCTTTCATCAAGTAATGAGGCATTGGCAATTTCCATACCGGTTAAATCGGTAATCATGGTTTGGAAATTCAGTAAAGCTTCCAGTCTTCCTTGGGCTATTTCTGCCTGATAAGGTGTATAGGCAGTATACCATCCCGGATTTTCAAGAATATTTCGCTGAATTACTGCCGGAAGAATACAAGGATGATAACCCAGGCCGATGTAGGTTTTGTATACTTTATTTTTTTTTGCCATCTGATGCAGATGAATTAAGTATTCATCTTCAGACATAGGTTCATCCAGATTAAGCGGATTTTCCAGTCTAATATCATCGGGAATAGTTTCGTATATAAGTTGGTCTAGTGAGTTTACTCCTAAGGTTTGTAACATGTCTTTTTGTTCCTGTTCATTTGGACCAATATGACGTAATGCGAAGCTGTTTGTATTCATTAAAATGAATGTTAAGTTTTGATGCGCAAAATTACACATTTATAAAGGTTTTAGTGTTAATGAAAGCTAAAGTTTTTAACGAAAAGATTCGGTTATTAACAGTTTACTATTTTTGTATTATGATTAAGATTAAACGGGTATTGGATTTTTATATAAACAGTAGTATACATGTGGCTTTAGCTGTAGTGTCGCTTGTGTTAATTACCTGTGTTAAATTTGATATTGAGGCGGAAAATAACCTTCTTTTTTTTATTTTTTTTGCCACCATTACCGGATATAATTTTGTGAAATACTTTGGAATAGCAAAATTTCATCACAGAAGATTGGCTACTTGGCTGAAAGCTATCCAAATTTTTTCTTTTTTTTGCTTTGTGGCACTTTGTTATTACACTTTTACTTTGCCTAAAACTACTATAGTTTATTTGTTGTTTTTTGGAGTCATTACTTTTTTTTATGCGATTCCTTTTTTACCCAAACGCTTTTTTTTAGATGCACATCATAATTTACGAACCATTAGCGGGTTGAAAGTTTATGTAATTGCTTTTGTTTGGGCTGGAGTTACAGTGATTTTGCCTCTTTTGCACGCCGATGAATCATTAGTTTTAGATGTATATATAGAAGCTTTTCAGCGTTTTGTTTTGGTCGTTGCATTGATGTTACCTTTTGAAATTCGTGATTTGAGGTTTGATAGTTTAAGGCTTGCTACAATACCGCAGCAAATAGGTGTGAAACGCACTAAAGGATTAGGTTTTTTACTGATTCTTATTTTCTTTTTACTTGAATTTTTAAAAGATGCTGTAACGGTAAAGTTTATCTTCAGTACGTTGATTGCCGGCGTATTGCTCCTTTTTTTATTAAGGTTTTCCAGTAAAAATCAAAGTCCATATTACAGTGGTTTTTGGGTAGAAGCAATTCCTATAGTTTGGTATGTATTACTTTTTTTTTAGTTCTTTTTCAAAGTGAAACTTTAACTCATTTTTTTCTTTTTGTTCCAGGCAGTTTACATTTGCTTCTTTAACTATCTGTGTAAGTTTGGCGTTTCGTTTTGCATAAATTCGAGTAATATGACACCAGGCAAAACGTAGCCTTAATTTAAGTTTTTCCCATCGCGTAGCTTCACCATATTGTGCT
The DNA here is from genome assembly GCA_035654775.1 of Flavobacteriaceae bacterium. Taxonomy (GTDB): domain Bacteria; phylum Bacteroidota; class Bacteroidia; order Flavobacteriales; family Flavobacteriaceae; genus HKST-UBA85. The sequence goes on from DASRWB010000067.1 coordinate 60,057, forward strand.
TTATCACAGATATGTTTCGCTTCTTCGCAAGTAATGAATAAAAAGCGTTTTTTCATATTAAAACCAGTGTTTTTCTAAGCATTCCATCATGGTTTGTCTAGCTCTATGCACGATTACCCATAAATTAGACGCGGTAATGTTCAATTCATTACATATGGTTTCTGTGTCAAGGCCATCTATAGTTTTCATTTTGAATGCAGTAGCTTGTTTTTCCGGAAGTTTTGAAAGACACTCCATAATAGTATCGCCAAGTTCTTTGTTTTCAATAGTATCTTCAGCCGTCTTGTCAAAGGAATCAGCAACCCGTTCTTCCAACCAATCGCCTTCTTCTTCCTCAGGAAAAGATATTTTTACTTCAGCTTTTCCTTTGGTTGAGTTCATTTTTCTGTAATGGTCTATTATCTTTCGTTTTAAAATAGAAATAAGCCAAGTGCGTTCACTGGCTTCTCCTTTAAAGTTTTTCATGGATTTTAATCCTGCAAAAAAGGTATCTTGAATAATATCTTTGGCAACTTCTCTGTCGTTTATTCTTGAAAAGGTGTAGTTAAACAAGTAGTCTGAATACTTGTCTATCCAACTTTCAGGATTGAGCTTTGGGACAGCCATGAACACATTTTTTTCAAAAGTAACTAAAAAAATTAGTTTTCTATCAAACCGGCGCGTTTTAGCAAAGCTTCCGGTTGTGGCTCTTTTCCTCTGAAGCGTTTATACAATTCCATGGGATCTTCTGTACCGCCTTTTGAAAGAATATTTTCTTTGAATTTTGTAGCAATTTGGGAGTTAAAAATACCGTTTTGCTTAAAGTAATCGAAGGCATCAGCATCCAGTACTTCGGCCCATTTGTAGCTGTAATATCCTGAGGAATAACCGCCTTGAAATATGTGTGAAAATGAAGTGCTCATGCAGTTTTCGGCAACATCGGGATACAGCATGGTGTTTTTAAAAGCTTGTAATTCATGTGCCTTGACATTAGTTGTCTCCGCTGGGTTTTTTCCATGCCAGCTCATGTCGAGTAATCCAAAACTTAATTGACGTAAGGTTTGCATGCCTTGTTGAAACGTAGCGGCTTCTTTTATTTTGATAATTAACTCCATAGGGATAGGAGCGTCGGTTTCATAATGTCGCGCAAACAGAGAAAGCGCTTCTTTTTCATAACACCAGTTTTCCAGAATTTGGCTTGGCAATTCTACAAAATCCCAATAGACACTAGTTCCGGATAAACTGGGAAAAGTCGTATTGGCCAGCATACCATGCAGAGCATGTCCAAATTCGTGAAATAGTGTCGTTACCTCATTAAAAGTCAACAGCGAAGGCTTGGTTTTGGTAGGCTTTGTGAAATTACATACAATAGAAATATGTGGTCTGCTGTTTTGATTGTTTTTTATATACTGAGGTTTAAAAACAGTCATCCAAGCGCCGTTGCGTTTTCCCGGACGTGGAAAAAAATCAGCATAAAAAATGGCTACTAAGTTTTTCTGAATGTCTGTAACTTTGTAGGTTAAAACTTCTGGATGGTATTTATCGATGGTATGTAGTTCTTCAAAATCCAGTCCGTACAGTTTTTTTGCTATAGTGAATACGCCTTGAATAACGTTTTCGAGTTTAAAATAAGGTTTTAGTTTTTCGTCGTCAAAATCAAAGCGTTTTTGTTTTAGTTTTTCAGAATAGTATGCTGCATCCCATTTTTGAAGAGTATCAATTCCGTCGAGTTCTGTGGCAAACTGTTGTAATTCTTTAAATTCACGAATGGCAGCAGGTTTGGCTTTTTCCAATAATTCTTTTAAAAAAGCATTTACTTTTTTGGGCGTTTTGGCCATACGTTCTTCCAATACGTAATGAGCATGTGTTTTGTATCCCAATAAATTTGCCCGTTGATGCCTGAGGGTTGCTATTTTTAGTACAATATTTTCATTGTTGTATTTGTTTTTTTGAAATCCTTTGGCACCAAAAGCCAGCGTCATTTTTTTTCTTAATGCTCTATTGCTAGCATAGGTTATAAAAGGAATGTAGCTAGGATAATCTAACGTAAAAATCCATCCTTTTTTGTTTTTAGATTCGGCGAGTTGTTTTGCAGTTTCTATTGCGTCTTCGGGCAGTCCGTTTAAGTCAGATTTTTTGGTGATATGCAAATGAAATGCATTGGTTTCGGCAAGAACATTTTCACCGAAGGTTAGTTTTAAGGTGCTTAAAGCTTTGTCTATTTTCCGGAGTTTTTGTTTTTTGGTCTCGGTGAGATTGGCTCCGTTTCGGATAAAACTCTTGTATTTTTTTTCTAGAAGTGTGTGTTGTTCTGTTGTTAAAACGAGTTGATCTTTTTGGTTATATATATCGTTCACGCGCTGAAATAAGGCTTGATTCAGGGTTATGTCATTAGAAAGTTCGGCTAATAAAGGGGATACTTTTTGAGCAATTTTTTGTAATTGGTCGTTGGTCTCAGCAGAATTTAAATTAAAAAAGATATTTGAAATACGGTCTAAACGTTCACTGACAAACTCTAAAGCTTCTACAGTGTTTTCAAAAGTTGGAGCTTCGGTACGATTGACGATAGCTTCAATATTGTTTTTTACATTTTTAATTTCGGTTTTAAAGGCAGGTAAAAAGTCTTTTTGATTAATTTTTGAAAAAGGAGCTGTAAGAAAAGGTGTATTAAAGTCTGTAAGTAAAATATTCATAGCGTTAATCTAATGTTAATCTGTTAAAATACGAGGCATGAATAAAAAAAATGGGCTACATTTGCAACTGATTAATTCATAATTGGTTAAATCCAATTCAAGTTAGTTGATTAATAGCTGTAAACACCCCGAAACTTTCGGGGTGTTTTTATTTTATATCTTTAGTTGAGGTTATTACTTTTTGTTTCAGTTCTTCTTTGTACGCAAGAATTTTATTAAGTATTTCAGGGTTTGAACTACCAATAATCTGGGCGGCTAATATTCCGGCATTTTTGGCTCCATTTAAGGCAACAGTCGCTACGGGAACACCACCGGGCATCTGTAAAATAGAAAGTATGGAATCCCAGCCGTCTATAGAATTACTGCTTTTTACCGGAACGCCTATTACCGGTAAGGGAGAAATTGATGCCACCATTCCCGGCAAGTGTGCTGCGCCACCGGCGCCGGCAATAATTACAGAAATTCCGCGCTTATGAGCTTCTTTAGCATAGTTGAACATTTTTTCAGGTGTTCTATGTGCGGATACAATATCTACTTCAACTGCTATATCAAAGTCTTTTAAAATTTGTACAGCTTCCTGCATGATGGGAAAATCACTTTTGCTTCCCATAATAATTCCTACTTTACTCATATTTATTCGGTTATTACTTCAATAGTGTTTTTTACTTTTTCTGCAATTTCTCGGGCTTTATTTATGTCTTTATTTACAATGGTTACATGCCCCATTTTTCTGAACGGACGCGTTTGTTTTTTTCCATAAATATGTGGTGTTACGCCGTCGAGTGCCATAATGGTTTCTATGTTTTTGTAGTGCACATTTCCGGTGTGTCCTTCAGCGCCAACTAAATTGACCATTACTCCGCCAACTTTATTAGCTGTACTACCCAAAGGTAAACCTAAAATACAGCGTATGTGTTGTTCAAATTGTGAGGTGTAGCAAGACTCTATAGTATGATGTCCGGAGTTATGCGGCCTTGGAGCAACTTCATTTACGAGAATGTCTGCCTCTTGCGTCAAAAACATTTCTACGGCGAGCAAGCCGACATGGTTAAATGCTTGAGCTGTTTTAAGGGCTACTTTTTGTGCTTTTTCTGCAATGTGCTCGGGTATTCTGGCCGGACAAATTACATATTCAACTTGATTGGCTTCAGGGTGAAATTCCATTTCTACCACCGGAAAACTTTTTACATCACCTTTGGTATTTCGCGCTACAATAACGGCAAGCTCATTTTTAAAAGGAACCAGGGTTTCTGTAATGCATTCGGTATTAGGTAATCCCACTAAATCGGCTTCGGTTTTAACAATTTTTACGCCCATTCCATCATATCCAAATAAAGCACTTTTCCATACAAAAGGTAATGACAAACCGCCGTGATGGATAGCTTCCTTAATTTCAGAAGTATAGGCAAACCTGGAGAAAGCCGCAGTTGGGATATCATGATCTACATAAAACAACTTTTGGGTTGCCTTGTTTTGAATAGTTCGTAACGTTTTTGCAGACGGATACACTTTAATTCCTTCTTTCTCTAAGGCTTCCAGTGCATCAATATTTACGTTTTCAATTTCAATGGTTAGCACATCAACTTCTTTACCAAAATGGTAAACATCTTCATAATTCATTAAGTCGCCTTGAACAAAATGGTTGCAAGCTATCTTGCTTGGTGCATCTGCATTTGCATCCATCACAGAAGTGTAAATGTCAAATTTTCGAGTAGTATACAAAAGCATTTTTCCCAACTGACCTCCGCCAAGAATACCTAATTTAAAGTTAGAAGAAAAATAATTCATGAGAATAATTCAGGATATTGAAACACAAAAATACACTTAAAAATGGAATGAGGTCTTAAAAAGGCAATTCAAAAAATCGGTATTGCCCAATCTATTGATTATCTTTGCCTTTTTAAAAAGCAAACCGAAGGTGATAAAACTTCACGATTTACATTTTAAACCGTTTATTTCTGAAAAAGAAATTGACATAGCTATACAAAAACTTGTCGATGAAATTGCTGCTGAGCTAAAAGATGAATTGCCTGTTTTTGTGGGAATTTTAAACGGCTCATTTATGTTTGTTAGTGATTTTGTAAAAAAATACCCTAAGCCTTGTGAAGTTACCTTTATAAAACTAGCCTCTTATGAAGGCTTAAAGTCTTCGGAAGACATTCAGAGACTTATAGGCTTAACCCAGGATTTAACCGGAAGAACCGTGGTTATACTTGAAGACATTATTGATTCCGGAAAAACACTATCCGAAATTTATAGAATTTTTAAAAACGAAAAGGTAAAAGAACTTAAAATAGCCACACTATTCTTTAAACCTGAAGCCTACAAAAAAGATTATAAGCTACATTATATCGGTATCGAAATCCCTGATAAGTTTATTGTAGGATACGGGTTAGACTATGACGGTTTAGGAAGAGATTTACCGGAAGTATACCAATTGAAAACAACACAACACATGAAAAATATAGTGCTATTTGGTCCTCCAGGTGCAGGAAAAGGGACACAAGCCGAATTTTTAAAAGAAAAGTACAACCTGATTCATATCTCAACAGGAGATGTTTTTCGGTATAATATTAAAAATGAAACCGCATTGGGCATGCTGGCAAAATCCTATATGGACAAAGGGAAATTAGTTCCGGACCAAGTTACCATAGACATGCTTAACGCCGAAGTAGAAAAAAACACAGATGCTAACGGATTTATTTTTGACGGATTTCCACGTACCAATGCCCAGGCCGAAGCGCTGGATAACCTTATGGATTCTAAAGACTCCGAAATAAATGCCATGATTGCACTGGAAGTTGATGATGAAATTTTGGTAAAGCGTCTATTGGAAAGAGGCAAAACAAGTAAAAGAGCGGACGATGCAAATGAAGAAGTAATACGAGCCAGAATACAGGAATACTACAAAAAAACAGCCATTTTAAAAGACTACTATTCAAACAAAGGGAAGTACTATGGCGTAGATGGCGTTGGCAGTATTCAGGAAATCACAAAACGTTTAAGTGCGGTTATCGACACGCTGTAAAAACGGCTTACACCTAACAAAAATATAATGACCGAAGGGAATTTTGTAGATTATGTTAAACTCCATGTATCTTCCGGAAACGGAGGTAAAGGCTCTGCGCACCTTCATCGTGAAAAGTATATAGCCAAAGGCGGTCCGGACGGAGGTGATGGCGGTCGCGGCGGTCATGTTATTGTAAAAGGCAATAAAAACCTCTGGACACTATATACCTATAAATTTAAGCGACACTTTAAAGCCGGACACGGAGAACACGGAGGAAAACAACGCAGTACCGGAGCCGATGGTGAAGATGTGTACATGGAAGTGCCTTTGGGAACTGTCATTAGAGACAAAGAAACCCACGAAATACTTTTTGAAATCACTCAAGATGGCGAAGAAAAAATAATAGCCAAAGGCGGAATGGGCGGACGCGGGAACTGGCATTTTAAAAGTGCCACAAACCAAACCCCACGCTATGCACAGCCCGGAATTCCCGGTGAAGAAAAAGAAATTATTTTAGAACTAAAAGTGTTGGCCGATGTAGGCTTGGTAGGATTTCCAAATGCCGGTAAATCTACACTTCTATCTGTGGTTACAGCAGCTAAACCTAAAATAGCCGATTACGAGTTCACAACCTTAAAGCCCAATTTAGGTATTGTTGAATATCGCGATTATCAAACCTTTGTAATGGCAGATATTCCGGGTATTATTGAAGGAGCTGCTGAAGGAAAAGGTCTGGGACACTATTTTTTGCGTCATATTGAACGCAATTCCATACTGCTTTTTTTAATTCCCGCTGATGCTAAAGATATTAATAAACAATATCAAATTTTGCTCGATGAATTAAGAAGATACAATCCGGAAATGTTAGACAAAGACAGACTGGTCGCCATATCTAAAAGTGATATGTTAGATCAAGAGCTCAAAGCCGAGTTGAAAGCCGAACTAGACAAAACCTTACCTTCAACATACTTATTTATTTCCTCAGTTGCACAAACCGGAATCATGGAACTAAAAGATAAACTTTGGAAAATGCTAAATACTAAACCCGTTAATACGTAATTAATTTTGTAACTTTAAATCAAAAAGTTATGAAGTACTTACCTGTCTTAATCGTTTTTTTTATTGTGTCTTGTGCACCTATTAGGGTGAACTATGATTATGATAAGAACACTAATTTTTCACTGTACAAAACGTACAATTTTTATTCCGATATCAATACAGGCATGAGCGAGTTGGATAGCAAACGGTTATTTGATGTATTGAATCAATCACTGCAAAATAAAGGCTTTGAACGTACTGAAACACCGGATTTCTATATTGATATCCAAAGTTCTGAATATCAGCAAAACAACAGAAACGCTGTAGGTGTTGGAGTTGGTGGAAGCGGCAGGAATGTAGGCGGCGGTATTTCAATAGGTATTCCTGTCGGGCAAACCAATACAAATAGAATTATTCAGTTTGATTTTGTAGACGAAAACGGAAAAGGGTTATTTTGGCAGGCTGTAAGTGAAAGTTCATTTAATCCCAATGCTACACCTGAAAATCGCGAAGCACAGTTAAAAGCTATTGTAGAAAAAGTGCTTGAGGGTTTTCCGCCTAAGTAAATCTTAGCATAATCCTAACATTTTATACTTCATATTGCATTTTTGGTTTTGTAACTTTGATAAAAATTGAAAAACATGCAAAACAGTAAACATAAAACCGCTTTAATTACAGGCGGAACCAAAGGTATTGGTTTTGGTATAGCTAAAGCTTTACTTTCTCAAAACATTAATGTGGCTATAACTGGCAGAACCCTTGCCGGAGCTAAAGAAGCTGCAAGCCAACTTAATGCAGAAACCAAAACTCAAACCCAAGCACTTGGTTTTAAAGCCGATGTGCGCAATTTAGAAAGCCAACAAGAAGTAGTAAATGAGGTTTTAAAAGCTTTTGGACAAATAGACATTGTAGTTGCCAATGCAGGATTAGGACACTTTGCAAGTATTGAAGATTTAACACCAGAACAGTGGCAGGAAACCATCGACACCAATTTAACCGGAGTATTTTTCACTATAAAGTCCACTGTAAACGCACTAAAAGAAAGCAAAGGGTATTTTATTACCATATCCAGTTTGGCGGGAACTAATTTTTTTGAAAAAGGTTCAGCGTATAATGCCAGCAAATTTGGATTAACCGGATTTACTCAGGCGGTAATGCTGGATTTAAGAAAGCATGGTGTGAAAGTGAGTACCATTATGCCGGGTTCGGTATCCACTTATTTTAACGGGAATGAACCCGATGCTTCAGATGCCTGGAAAATACAAATAGAAGACATAGGCGAGTTGGTAGTAGATTTAATTAAAATGAACCCACGAACCTTACCCAGTAAAATAGAAGTAAGACCCAGTATGCCACCTTCAAAATAAAGGTACTGTCGCTACCAATTCTTTACTCTTTCACTGAAATCCTTTGGCCTTCACTATGACTGCTAAATTCCGGTGCGTACATGCTTTGAATGGTAGTAATACCATTGCTCATGTTTCCGGCATTGTTTACCCGCAAGTCGTATTCAAAAACATAAATGCCTTTGGGTAAAAAATCAAAAAAGAAATTAGTAGACGCATCTTTCGTGCTTTCATAATAGCCCAAACCGTCTTGCCATTTGTAGCCGGACAGGACATTTATAGGCTCTAATCCTGCCGCACGCATATCTTTCATGTGAATAAACTCCATATCTCGGTCGCTACGTAATTCAATGCGGATACGGACTAAATCGCCTACCTTGAGTTCGGTTTCGGCAGTAATTGCCGAAAGTTCTTCTCCGGTAGCGGTATACTTTTTTTTGAATATCTTTTTTTGAAGTTTTAAAGGAGTTTCAGCAGATGTAATCTTATCTAAATCTTCAAAATATTGCCAGTACAAACTTCCCCAGGCGATACCCTCACTCTTTTTAGTTAAAGTTACGTTAGCCATTTCGGGTTTAACTTCATGTGCCTCCCATACAGTTTTGTAATATCCTGTACCGGCTTCTGTTTTTACTTCATTTAGTTTATTGGCAGCAATAGGGTTATTGCCGATTATTACATCTACGGTTTCAGCAACACTTAACCAATCGCTTCCTTGTAAAAGCAATGCGTAAACGGCTTCGGTAGTAGCTTTGGTAGTTTCCCACTTGTTGGTTTGCTTGTTCTTGAGTAACCAAATTTTTAAGTTATCGATGGTTTCTGTATTTTCAGCTTCACTTTGAATAGTAGTGCCTGCTTCTGAAAATACTTCAATTAGTAAAGCGTGAGTTTCTATCGGGGCTTGATACCAGTACCATGAGGCTACATTTTCTTTCCAGTACATACCCAATTCTTCATTGGTAATGCTGTTTTCTTTTACCGATTTTAAGATACGTTCAGTGGTTTTATTGTCATTCATTCTATAAGAAATAAGAGCCATTAAGCCTTTGGAGTACAATGCACTTTTTAACCAGTACTTTTGGATTTGAGAGTGGTAATACGCCATAATGGTTTCCACTTCTTCTGATTTTTTTATATCCGGAAAAAAGCTTCGCATATATAAATAATGTAGTTGAGTATAGCTTAAGTGATTCTTACTTAGATCTGTATTTTTGTTGTGTTTTGTTAAATTTTGGTACTCTTCAACAAAAGCTGAATCCAGATAAGTAAGGGCTTTGGTAATCATTTGGGATTGCGGATTACTTCTTGGAATAACACCTAGTTTTTCTAAATGACCAAATCCTGCTATAATATGCTGGGTGATAAACCGGTTTGGGCTACCGCCGTTAAACCATGCCCAAGCACCGTTGTCCATTTGGTTTTGCTTTAGCTTCTGTAATGCATTTTGAAATTCGTAGTGCATTTTGTTGAGGTCAAAAAGAAGGGCGATGCGTTTTTTTTGTTCGGTTTCACTTTTTGCATCTCTTAGCCATGGCGTTTCTTGGATAAGAATATTTTTAAGGTCTTGGTTTTTTTCTAAAGCTGAAAGTAACACATCTGCACTTCGCCATTGATTAAATACTTCTTGAATACGTGGATTGCTACTGGCGATATAACTTGCCAACGCATTGGCATAATATCGGCCAAAGACTTGCTCATTGCAGTCGTAAGGATATTCCATTAAATAGGGTAGCGCTTGCACAGCATACCAAGCCGGATTGGAGGTGATTTCCAAAATGAGTTTATGATGCGTTAGGGAAGTCGAGCTGTTGGTTTTCAACTTGTCTAAGGTAAAGGTTCGGGTTTCGTTGCTTTTAACCCACATGGGTAAGGTTTCGGTAACCAGTATTCTATTGGAAAGTACGGGCAACATGTTTTGTTCACCATCACTAAAATTCCCGGCTTTAGCTATTATTTTGTATTGTATAGCGTCAATGTTATCAGGAATAGTTAAACGCCAGGAAATTTGGGTATTGCTGTTTGTGTCTATGGAAAATACTTTAACATGCTCAGAATTGATAAGGTTTGTTGTTATTTCTTCGCCGGAAACTGCGTTTAATAATTGTATTTCTGCTTTGCCTGACAGGTTTTTGTCAGACAGGTTTGCAATTTTAGTACTAAGGGTAATCTGGTCGCCATGACGTAAAAATCGCGGTGCATTTGGGAGCACCATCAGTTCTTTTTGAGTTACGGTTTCCAGGGTTTTTAAAGTGCTGCCTAATGTTTTGGTATGGGCCAAAAGCTGCAGTTTCCATTGGGTTAAAGCTTCCGGTGTAGTAAAACTAAAGGTCACATTACCTTCGGTATCGGTTTGCAAATGTGGAAAGAAAAAAGCAGTCTCTTGGAGGTTTTTTCGTATTTGAATGGTTTCCGGATTTGGGTTTTCTTTCACAGTTGTTTCATCATTTGCAGTTGAGTCTTTTTTTTGTACTCCATAACCAACAACGACTACTTCATTTAGCTCAGGAGCCGGCATAGCTGTTTCCATATTTTCTTCCTCTACATCTTGAACGACGGTTAAACCTGAGACTTTTCCTCTTAACAAGTGATATTGATTTCCAAAATAAAGTCCAAACCAATTCAGCTGGTCGTATTGTTGCAATACGTATTGGAGTTGTGTTTCACTTTGGTGATGAACTCTGAAACCGCTTGTTGAAAAGCTTAGGCGTGCGTTTGGGTTTATGTATGGGTTGTAATTCAATGGTTGTAAAGGATTGAAATTCCAGCCATGAGCTTTAAACTGGTCTAGGGACATATCGTACATGCTGGCCAAAAGTTCAGCAGAAACTTGTTCGCCTTTAGGACCTTTAATTTTAAAACTCCAGGTTTCTTCTTGTCCGGGTTTTAGCTTGTCTCTAAAGGTAGAAGTTTCAATTTCCAAATCGGTTTTTTCAAAGGGAACCAAAACAGCTTGTGTGCCTGAAACAAAACTATTGGCAAAAGCATAGCTGTAGTGCACGGCAAAGCCGCCATAGTCGTTTTCCGTTACCGGAACAGAAAAGGTTTTTTTATTGTTGTTCAAGGAAATAATTTCGGTTTTTATTATCTGCTTGTTTTTTTCTACAGCAACGGTAACTACCAGATTTTTTGCTGATGAACCTAAAGTGAGATGCACTTTTTGGTTGGGTTTATAGGTTGACTTGTTTGTGATTATGCTAAAGAGTTGCTTGTCGGCAAGAGTAGAATCTTTGTCGCTGAAAATAAAGGTTTTAGCTTGCGATTTTACGCTTTGACCAAACTTATCTTTGCTTTCCAGTTCAATAAGGTATTGTCCCGACTTCCAGTTTTTTATGTTTCCCAGCGAAAGTTCTTTTGAATTTTCAGTATTAAAAGCTTTTTCAAAAACCAAATCGCCTTTTTCCCAGTTTTGTGAATCGTGTTCATTGCCATAGGCTTCATGCGGAAATTTATCCAGAAATTCGTCTTTAGGAATTTCTTGATAATCGGGAGCATTCCAGGGTCTTTGGCGTAATACGCGTTGCGGAGTGCGGAGTTTATAAATTTTTACCATTCCCGTTGCCGAAACAAACTCACCGTTTAAGTTTTTAGTGTTTATGGTAAGCGTGTTTTCAAGATGAGTTTTGTTTATCTTTTCATTCACTTGTATTTGTGCTGTTAGGGTATGATATCCTACATTTACCCGGGTTGTTGCGCTTCGGGTTTCTCCGTTTATATCGGTTACATCTGCGGAAACATGGTAATGAAAAACAGGTGAATTTTCTTTAGGTACACTTTGGTCAGGAAGCGCTTTAAAAGTGATATAAAATTGTCCTGAATCGTCAGTTGTTGTTTCGCCATAAGCTATTTCTTGCGGTTCGCTGTTAAACCAAGGTCTTGACCCGTAATACCATACAGGGAAATCAACTTTTCGATATACGTGGTATATCACTTTTGCATTGGAAATGAAGCTTCCGGCAAAGGCTTTGGCATTTCCGTTTACGGTAACAGTGTCGTTAACTCTGAAGGTATCGGTCACAGGATTAAAAGAGGTTTCAAATTTTGGACGTTTGTATTCTTCAACAGAAAAGTAGTGTTCCTGAAAAAGGTCTATATCTCCGGAATCTGAATCAAATTCAATGTAATATTCTCCTGTTAATCCGCTATTGGGAAGCACAAATGAGCCGGAAACCGAACCGTAGGCATTGGTTTTTAATTCGAGTTCTTCAATTTCGTTGTCGTTAGTGTCTAAAAGCGTGGCATATACATTTTCGTTGGGTAATACGCTGGAAATTCCGTTTTCGGTTTTCATTGCAATAGCTTTAAAGTGTACGGTTTGTCCCGGGCGATAAATACTTCTGTCTGTAAAAAGAAAGCTTTGATAAGTAGTTTTTTTCTCTTGATTATTATTTTGATAATGATAGAGGTGAAAATTACCAAATTGTGCAGTTTCTTCCTTGTATTTCACTTGAACAGATACATTTACCAAGCGTTCATTTTCTTCTTTTTTCTTCGTAAAAAATCCTTGTTTATCTGTTGTGTATGTTTCTACAATTTGATTTTCGTTGTAGTTTTTTTGGTAAGAAAATCTGATGCTGGCACCATTTACAGGCTTTCCATTATTACGGTTTATCACCTGAAAGCGATAATGCAAATCGTCTGTAAGCTCGGTTATGGCCAAATCGGTTACTTGAATAACCTTTGTGGCAAAGGTTTTGGTTTCATTATTGGCTGTTGCTGTTAAAATGTAGTAGCCATTGCTTAGTTTAGGGATACTTAATTCTGTGGTGTGAAATTGATAATCGAATTCATTTTTTAAAGCAGCATCCCATTTTTTTTGAACCGTTAATTTTTTGATAAAAGCAAGTTTTTCATCTTCGCGATAGTATTCTTCAAAAGTTTTAACTTGAGAAAAGGAAACCGGATAGATGCTAAAGGTAAGCGAATCGAAATTTTTATAACGCACCAAAACCTTGCTGTGTTTATTAGAAGGAATTAGGTTTTCAGCTGTTATTTGAAGCTGTTTCGATAGAATTTGTGTTTTTAACAGCTCAAATTTTTTGGCAGCACGACTTTCCGGGAATGAAGAAATGTAGTTTTCACAAATGGCCAAAACTTCTTTTAGTTTCCATCTGGCTTGAGGATTGGTTTCGATGTTGTAGGTTACACCTTGTTGCTGTAGTATTCGAGCTTTTTCAAAAGCGTATAATCCCGAAACGGCTTGCTCTTCATATTGGTTTATTGCCTTTTCCAGAGCTTCTAAAAACAAAACCTCTTTGTTGTTTAAGGTACAGTTGGCAAGTAAAAAATTTAACCGCTCAATGTCTATTTCAACAAGGGCTTCAAGGTTGTTGTTCTTGAGGTGAAAGTTGGTTAAATCCCGGTAGAGTTTTAAGGCGTTTAGTTGTAGTGATGTTGAGTCTTTTGATACAATAGCAAGTTTTGAAAAAGAACTTGCCGAAGCAAAAAAATCAGCATTATCAATACTAAATTTGTATGCGGGTTTAGTAATGCTGTTTTCGTCCGTTTTATAAAAAAGTAAGGCGTTGTGTGCTAAAATATCATAAAGCGTTGGCCTGAATTTTTCAGCATTTTCTGCTTTGATAAGAATGGCATCAAAGGCTTTTGCAGGTGTACTTTGAAGTATGTTTTTTTGGCTTAAAGAATTTTGGAAATGGCAATGAATTTCTTCAAACAGGGTTTCTAAATCCCAGGTTCTGAAATCGGTATTGTCAACTTTATTTTCGGTTTTGGTCCGGTTGTAAAATTTCCACCTGTTTTGTTGGAAATACTGCCAGTACAAAGTGGCTAGCATATTTTCCAGTACGGCTTTAGCAGGAAGTGAATGTGTTTCTATTTCAACTTTAAAGCGATTGATAATATTGAGTTGGGCTTCTTCTTCAAGGGTGAGTGCGTACTTGCTTTTAAATAGTAGTGTCTTAATTTGCTGAGGTCTGTTTTTTTCTCTTTCGGCTAGGGTTTCTATTTGGTTTACAACTGTTAGTGCTGATTTTGGTAAGCCTTCATTTTCCAAGGTTTCAACTTGTTTCCAAAGCGACTGGTAGGTGTTTTGAGCTTGAGAACCAAGAGTAAAACACAAAATGATTGAAAATACAGTAAGTTGTTTCATAGCTTTTTTATTCAAGGGTAATGTAAGTTTAAAAACCGAATAAAGACAAATGATAGGCCGAAGTCTTTACCCGAGTTAAGATAGTTAATTTATGATTGAATTGGAAATCAAAAATGGTACCACAATATTTTGTTGATTTTTTACGATATTTGAACATGCGAATTTTCTTCTTGTTTTTATTCTTTCCCATAGCCGTGTTTAGCCAGTCTTTACAAAACCATGAAGTAGAGCAACTAATTAAAAACAAACAATTTAATAAGGCCAAAAGTGTTTTGCAATCCCATTTAGAAGTAAAACCGGATGATTTAACAGCCATAGAGCTTTTGGGCGATGTATATGGGCAAGAAAAAAAATGGGATGAAGCCATTGAAGCTTATGAAAAATTGGTACAAACAAAACCAAAAAACGCAAACTACCAATACAAGTATGGAGGTGCATTAGGAATGAAAGCCAAATCGGTAAGCAAGTTTCGTGCATTGGGTTTAATTGGTGATGTAGAAGAAGCTTTTTTAAAAGCAGCAAGTTTAGATCCTACTCATATAGATACACGATGGGCCTTGGTGCATTACTACTTGCATGTTCCGGGTATTGTTGGAGGCAGCTACACCAAAGCCATGCGTTATGCCAAGGAACTGTATGCCTTATCACCGGTTGACGGCTATTTGGCCATAGGCCACGTACATGAAGAAAAAAAAGAATTTGCACAAGCCGAAATGAATTATAAACAGGCCGTTGCCGTTGGTGGCAGCAAAACCTGCTATACTCATTTGGCGGATTTGTATGTCAATATGAAGCACTACAATAAAGCTGTTCGGGTTTTAGAAGAAGCTTATGAAAAGCTGAAAAACCGCGATATTTTACATAAAATTCAACTTCTTACTGAAGAACACAACCTTACATCTTCTTTGATAAACCGCTAGTCAAAACATCATACTTATTATTGTTATTTGGATAACCGGAAGGCTAAGCTAAAGTTTTGTTAATTTTCTTATATTAATAGTAAAACTATTATATTTGCGTGTAAAATATTTTAATATGAAAATATTGCTTTCAAATTTGACGATAGATGTGCCTAAAGGCATATACAATAAAGATCCACAATCTTCAGATTTAGGAAAACGAATAATTTCCGGAAGTATAGATTTAATAGAGGAAATCGGTTTTGAAGCTTTTACTTTCAAGAAATTAGGAATAAAAATAGGTTCAAATGAAAGTTCAATATACAGGTATTTTGAAAGCAAGTACAAACTTTTAATATACCTGACGTTGTGGTATTGGGCTTGGCTGGAATACCGGTTTGTTTTTGAAACACAAAACATTCAGGATTTAGAAGAGCGTTTGGTAAAAGGCATCGAAGTAGTTACCCGAACGGTAGAATCAGATTCAAATTTCTCTCATATAGATGAAGTAAAGTTAAACCGAATAATCATCAATGACAGCCTAAAATCCTTTTTAAACAAAGAAGTAGATCAGGAAAACAAAGAAGGACACTTTGAAATTTACAAACGCCTTGTTAAAAGGCTGGCGCAACTTATACACGATGTAAACACAGAATACCAAGCGCCGTTAAGTCTAGCAAGCACCATTGTAGAGAGTGCTTTACACCAGCATTTCTTAAAAGAGCATTTAACTTCCATAACCAATTGTAATAATTCCTATTCCCCAACACAATTTTTAACAGATGTAGCATTAAAATCTATCAAAAAATGAATGAAGTTTTAACGCCTTGGAAGCGCTTTTTTGGGTTGTTGCAATTAGAGCGTAAAGCCATCGTGCAAATATTTTACTATGCGGTTTTCTCGGGCTTAGTGGCACTTACACTTCCGTTAGGTATTCAGGCTATTGTAAATTTAATTCAAGGCGCCCAAATTTCTACTTCATGGATTGTACTTGTAGTTTTAGTAACCTTAGGTGTAGTGTTTTCGGGCGCTTTAAAGCTGATGCAATTGAGAATAATTGAGAATATTCAGCAAAAAGTATTTACCAGAGCTCCAATTGATTCAACTGAAGCAGGAATTACTGTAAATGACAGAAAATTGCAAATTGAAAAATACAAACTTGAGCTGAACAAAAAAGCCTTAGAGCTTTCTAATTTTTTATGGCTGGAAAATAATATTCCTTTAGAACTGCAAGAAAACATTATTCCTGATGCTGCAACACCAAGCCAAATTGATATGGTTTTACAGCTATCGAAAAATACAATTGAAAATCAAAACTTAAACAATCATCCAAAATTACAATCCCTTAATTTTAAATTAAAACAGCAAGAAGTAGATACTCAACTAAAACGAAATAAGTTACTTCCTACACTAAATCTTGAATATAATTTTTTAACCCAAAATCCTGACCTATCCAATACTTTTAACACCGTAAATTATAAAAGTGGCTTATACTTTACCATGCCTTTGTTTTTAAGAAAAGAGCGAGGCGAATTAAAACTGGCTAAAGTAAAGCTAGACTATACCAAGTTTGAAATTTCTAATACACAGGTGACTTTGCTTAACACATTAAAAGCGCTGCAAACTGAGCTTGAATCCTTTGAAAAACAAAACACGTATTTACAAAAAATAGTGACCGATTACCAACTATTGGTTACTGCCGAAGAGCGTAAATTAGAAATGGGCGACAGCTCTATTTTTCTAATAAATACAAGGGAAAACGCATTAATAGACGCAAAATTAAAAGCAGTTGAACTTCAGTACCATTTTCTTGTGGTTAAAGCCAAATTATTTAATAATTTAGCTGTCAATCCAAATAGCTAAGAAAACGTTACGGCTATTTAAAATATATCGTATTGATGAATGTACATTTTATAGCCATTGGTGGTAGTGCCATGCATAATTTAGCCTTGGCACTACACCACAAAGGATATCAAATAACCGGTAGCGATGATGAAATTTTTGAACCTTCAAGAACCAGACTGGAAGCCAAAGGATTGCTGCCCAAAACGCTAGGTTGGTTTCCCGAAAAAATTACTGAAAATCTTGACGCTGTTGTATTGGGAATGCACGCTAAAGCAGATAACCCTGAACTTTTAAGAGCACAGGAATTAAAACTTAAAATTTATAGTTATCCCGAATTTCTATATGAACAAAGCAAAAATAAAACACGTGTAGTTATAGGTGGAAGTCATGGAAAAACTACAATTACAGCCATGATTTTACATGTAATGAAATACTACAATAGAGATGTGGATTTTATGGTGGGCGCACAACTGGACGGTTTTGATGTAATGGTAAAACTTACAGAAGACAATGATTTTATTGTGTTGGAAGGTGATGAATATTTAAGTTCACCTATTGACAGAAGACCAAAGTTTCACCTGTATAAACCCAATATTGCGTTATTAAGCGGAATTGCCTGGGACCATATAAATGTATTTCCAACTTATGAAAACTACGTAGAACAGTTTAAAATATTTGTCGATACCATAGTAAAAGGCGGAAGCATTACTTACAACGAAGAAGATGCAGAAGTGAAAAAGGTAGTAGAAGCCAGTGAAAATACCATCAGAAAACTGCCGTACCAAACTCCGGAATACAAAATACAAAACGGACAAACCCTGCTAGAAACATCCGAAGGACCTTTGCCTATTGAAGTTTTTGGAAAGCATAACCTTAATAATCTTGCAGGAGCCAAATGGATATGTCAGCATATGGGAGTAGATGAAGACGATTTTTACGAAGCAATCGCCACTTTCAAAGGCGCCAGTAAACGCTTGGAAAAATTAGCCGAAAGTAAAACAGCAGTAGCATACAAAGATTTTGCTCATTCGCCCAGTAAAGTTCAGGCAACAACCCGAGCGGTGAAAGAACAGTATAAAGACCGAAAACTTATTGCTTGTTTAGAGCTACACACCTACAGTAGTTTAAATGCCCGGTTTTTAAAAGAATATCAAGGTGCGTTAGATGCTGCAGATGTAGCTGTTGTATTTTATTCACCACATGCACTTGAAATTAAAAAACTCGAAACAGTTACCAAAGAGCAAATCGCAACAGCCTTTCAGCGTGAGGATATTATAATCTACACCAATCCGGAGGATTTTAAAAACTTTTTGTTTGCACAAAATTTTCAGAATACCGCTTTGTTGCTAATGAGTTCGGGAAATTATGGCGGATTAAATTTAGATGAAGTAAAGCAGCGAATTTAATTCTCTCAAATAAATAAAAAAATACACCCAACCTTCGGCTAAACTAGAACAGGCTGCTTATAAAAGCTTCAATGCACTTTTGATTCTTTTTTATGAGTTCTTGTTTAGCCAGTTCAGCGTCAGTCTTACTGCGGTTTTGAGACAGTTTAAACGTTCCTTCCCATGAGGTAACATCAATTTCAAATGCATGAATATACGGTAAATACTTGGTCATTTGTTCATTGTCAGGATCCAGCACATACTTGTGCTCAGGCTCTTCTAAAGAATGCGTCATGTAAATAAGCGACTGTTTAACATCTTCACTTTTTGAAACGGCTGTAACATTGCCTTTCACATGCACTTTTATGTAATTCCAGGTTGGCAATTGCGTAGTAGTATAAATACTTGGTGAAATATAGCACTGTGGTCCGGAAAATACAGCCGTAACCGTATGGTTATTTTTTAAAAATGCAGCCTGTGGGTTGTGGACATCCATATGCCCGATAAGTTTGCTGCCATTCCATACTAGAGGCACTTGTGTAATTATAGGTTCACTTCCGTTAATAGATATGAGCGTAGCTAGCGGATAGCTTTTTATCACTTCCAGCAATTGATGCTGCGTACTATTTTGATGTATTTTTGGAGGATAACTCATTAAAAGGAATATACTAAAAAATATTGCTTCTGAAAGTTACAATATTTATCTTTAGCCTATGCAGGAAAAACCCATTTCATTTTCAATAAAACATTGGAAACAAGATGATCAACCCAGAGAAAAGCTTCGGGATAAAGGCAAGGTTGCTTTAAGCGATGCCGAGTTGGTCGCTATTTTAATTGGTTCCGGAAGTAGAGATGAAAGTGCAGTAGAATTGTGTAAACGTATTTTAGCCAGTGTTGATAATAACTTAAACCAATTGGGTAAACTATCGTTAAAACAACTAATGGCATTTAAAGGGATAGGTGAAGCAAAAGCCATTACCATTGCTGCTGCAATGGAATTGGGTAGAAGGCGAAGAAGTGAAGAGGCCATACAGCAAAAAAAAATCACCTCGAGCAATGATGTCTTTGAGTTGATGCAACCCCTTATTGGCGAATTGCATTATGAAGAGTTTTGGATAATTTATTTAAACAATTCCAATAAAGTTATTCAAAAACAGCAACTCAGTAAAGGCGGTATAACCGGAACCTTAGTTGATGTTCGTATGGTTTTAAAAATGGCATTAGAAGTCAATGCCACGGGAATTATATTGGCACATAATCATCCGTCAGGAACTTTGAAACCCAGCGAAACCGACAGGAAGCTTACCACAAAAATAAAAACCGCTGCAGAAAGTATGGATATTAAAGTGCTGGATCACCTTATCATAACTGAAAAAGCGTACTTTAGCTTTGCTGACGAAAATATTCTTTAAATGCTGTTAGTATATACCTATAAAGTTACCCCAAGAGTTACTTACGCGTTTAAACATATTTGTACGCGAATATTAGGCATTCCTGTTGAATTTACAACTAAAATTGAAACATTCATCGCACATAACAGTATAAAACTATCCTATACCAAGCAACCTTTAAGCAACGAAATTTTTATTAAAAGTCACGAATTGTTGTTTGAGCAAGGCCTATCTGATATTGATATACATATACATGAATGGGGCAACACGAAAGGCTTTTTCCAAACTTCTGAGCGGAGTAATTTGCCCTTTGATATTTTTGCAGCTTCCTTTTATCTATTGAGTAGATATGAAGAATATTTACCCCATGTAAAAGATGAATACGGCAGATTTATGGCTTCAGAAAGTATAGCTTATAAGTATGATTTTTTACGCCAGCCGGTTGTTGATATTTGGGCATATAAGCTAAAAGAAGTTTTACAAACTCATTTTCCGGAGTATGAGTTTCCTAAAAAAGAGTATACCCTAAAACCGGTAATTGATGTGCCTTCGCCCTATCATTATCGTCTTAAAGGTTTTATGCGCACTTTTGGAGGAACTTTGAAAGATCTGGTTGAATTTAAATTTAAAAGCCTGTATCAGCGTTATCTGGTTTTACTGGGTTTTAAACACGATCCGTATGATACCTTTAAATATATAATCAACAAACAAAAGCAAAGTACTTATCGGTTTTTATTTTTGTTTTTAATAGGCGATTATTCAACCTATGACAAAGGCATTAACATTCAAAAAAAGAAGTTTACGGCTTTAATTAAGCATGTTTCAGATTACTGTGAAGTAGGCCTAAAAGCTTCCTATTTTGCATTAGAAGATATGGCCGTTTTAAAAAAGGAAAAACAACGAATGGAACAAGTGATTAACACGTCGTTGAAAGCCTCAAGAAATTCATTTTCTAAATTAAATTTACCGCAATCCTATCGGAATATGGTCGAACTGGAAATACTGGAAGATTATTCCATGGGATATGTAAACCAGCTGGGGTTTAGAGCCGGAACTTGTACGCCTTTTTTCTTCTATGATTTAGATTACGAAATTCAAACCCCACTTAAAATTCATTCTTATCACGTGCTGGATTATGCTTTATTGAAAACCGTTTCACTCTTGGATAAAAAAAAGGAATTAAACCAACTTATCTCTCAAATTAAAAACGTAAACGGCGAGTTTGTTTTTGTGTTTCACAACTACACTTTTAGCAATAATGAACGATGGAAAGATTTTAAAGAACTGTTTAACCTGATTTTAAATTCTCCAAATGAAGCTTAAACACATCACTCATGTTTTCTTTGATTTAGATCATACGCTTTGGGATTTTGATAAAAACTCGGCATTAACTTTTGAGAAAATTTTTGAACTAAACCAATTGTCAATACATTTACAAGATTTTATCACCGTTTATGAACCCATAAATTTAAAATACTGGCAACTGTACAGAAATGAACAAATAGACAAAACCAACCTTCGTTTTGGAAGATTAAACGACGCGTTTAATGCATTAGGGATTGAGCTGGAACCTGAACGTATCCATAAACTGGCTCATGATTATATAACATACCTGGCTACTTTCAATCATCTATTTGAGGATACTATTTCTATATTACAATACCTTAAAGAAAACTATAATCTGCACATAATTACCAACGGATTTAAAGAAGTTCAGCACCAAAAACTGGAAAATTCAGGGATTTTAAGTTATTTCCAAACGGTAACAAATTCTGAAATGGTAGGCGTAAAGAAACCCAATCCCAAAATTTTTGAGCACGCATTGCATTCAGCACAGGCCAAAACACAAAACAGCATCATGATTGGTGATAATCTGGAAGCCGATGTTTATGGAGCTTTACACGTTGGACTAGACGCCATTTTCTTTAACTATAGAAATGAAAATATACAACAAGAAATAAAAGAAGTAAAGAACCTTTCAGCACTTAAAAAGTATTTATAAAACAACAAAAAACATATGAAATCAAAATATATTACCCTATTCCTTATTGTACTTGGCAGTTTAAGTCCAACAGCTCAAAACTTAACATTAAATAACTATAAATACGTAATAGTACCGGCACGATATACGTTTCTGGAACAAGAAGACAAGTATCAGCTCAACTCACTTTCAAAATTTCTATTTGAAAAATACGGGTTTCAGGCGTTTCTGGATACAGAGCAATTGCCACAGGATGCACTAGCAAATCGCTGTTTAGTGCTACGAAGCAACGTAATAGAAAACAGAACCTTATTTAAAACAAAACTTACGGTAGAATTAAGGAACTGCCGTGGCGAAATCGTCTTTACCAGCAAAACCGGAGAAACCCGAGAAAAAGACTATAAAAAAGCCTATCATCTGGCTCTAAGAGATGCTTTTTCCTCATTTGATAACATAAATTACACTTTTGAGCCAAGTCAAGAATACAACACAGAAGAAACAACGACAAAAGCTAATGAGCAAACCCGGCAAGGAATGCAGGAAGCCGGACCAATAGCCCAAGAAACCAAATCAGAAAAACCGACCGAAACCAAAGAAACTACAGCGCTTAGAGAAGCAGATGATATACTTTATGCGCAACCTGTAAAAAACGGCTATCAATTGGTAGATAAAACACCAAAAGTAGTTTACAGAATAAAAAAAACCGGAGATAGCAATATTTTTATTGTAGAAGGAATTGAAGGTATTTTGAGCCAAAAAGAAACGAATTGGATTTTAGAGTATTACAAAGGCGAAATTTTAGTTCAGGAAATACTGAACATAAAATTTTAATACCGGTATTTGTCTTTCCACAACTGCTTTAAGTAGCTTCTGAACATATTTTCTTTGGGGTTTTTTCCGGGATTGTACAATGTGGTATCGGCTACCTCATCAGGCATGAACTCCATAGCCGCAAAATGATTTTCATAATGATGTGCATATTTGTAATCAGTGCCATAGCCCAGTTCTTTCATGAGCTTAGTAGGTGCATTCCGTATTTCCAATGGTACCGAAAGATTGCCGGTATCTTTAACCAGTTGCTGTGCGTTATTAATAGCCATGTAAGCACTGTTACTTTTAACAGAGCAAGCCAGATAGATGGCACACTGACTTAAAATAATTCGCGATTCGGGATGACCAATAACAGCAACAGCCTGAAAGGTGTTATTGGCCATAACTAAAGCCGTTGGATTTGCATTCCCAATATCCTCACTTGCTAAAATGAGCATGCGTCTGGCTATAAACTTTACATCTTCGCCACCTTCTATCATTCGTGCTAGCCAGTATACAGCTGCATTTGGATCGCTTCCGCGAATAGACTTTATAAAGGCTGAAATAATATCGTAATGCTGTTCGCCAGTTTTGTCATACCGTACCGTATTGTTTTGAACTTTTTGGAGCACAAAACTATTGGTAATGATATACTCTTCAGAAGTTTCAGAAGTAATTAGTAACTCAAACAGGTTAAGCAGTTTTCTGGCATCACCACCCGATAGTTTTAGCAAAGCTTCGGTTTCTTTTAAAATAATTTTTTGTTTAGAAAGAAATGGGTCTTTTTCAATAGCTCGGGTCAACAGCAGTTCTAAATCTGTTTTGCTAAATGGGTTTAATGTATATACCTGACAGCGCGAAAGTAATGCCGAAATAACTTCAAAACTGGGATTTTCAGTTGTGGCACCAATTAAAGTAATCCAGCCTTTTTCAACCGCTTGTAAAAGTGAATCTTGTTGCGATTTACTGAAACGGTGTATTTCGTCAATGAATAAAATAGGATTTTTAGCGGTAAACAAACCGCCACTTTGTTTGGCCTTTTCAATGACTTCTCTTACCTCTTTTACGCCGGAGTTTATGGCGCTCAAGGTATAAAAAGGCCTTTGGGTTTCTTCGGCAATGATATTGGCTAAGGTTGTTTTTCCGGTACCCGGCGGACCCCAAAGTATCATGGAAGGAATAAGCCCTTGCTTAATATGGTGTGTTAATGCGCCTTGTTTACCCACAAGATGCGGTTGCCCTGCGTATTCATTTAATGTCTTGGGACGTAAACGCTCAGCTAATGGTGTATTCATAATATAAAATTACTGTATTTTTAGCTTTTACAATAGCACAATGACAATTTAGCAGGTTATTTTTTTTTGGATTAACATTTGATAGGCCATTATTATGAATAAATCAAAGCTTTCAGATTCGTTTCCGTTTTATACCGGTGTTGTGGCTTACCCAATTCTTTTTGTATTATTGGTTTGGGTGGTATATTGGGCCGAAGTACGTTTTGGATTTAATTTGAATCATTTAGGCATTTATCCGCGAAAAGCCGAAGGTTTAACCGGTGTTTTTGCAAGTCCCTTTATACACTCGGGAATTTCACATTTGTATCACAATACTATACCTTTATTTGTACTGTCGATGGCCTTGTTTTATTTCTACAGACCAATAGCATGGAAAGTGGTTTTGTACGGAATTTTACTCTCCGGAATTTTGACCTGGTTAATAGGTCGGCCTGCAAACCATATTGGCGCAAGTGGTTTAATTTATGTTTTGGTTAGTTTTATTTTTTTTAAAGGTATTATAACCAAGCATTACAGGTTGGTAGCCTTGTCTTTATTGGTTGTCTTTTTATATGGAAGTATGGTATGGTATGCCTTGCCGGTAAAGGAAGGAATTTCTTGGGAAGGACATCTTTCCGGATTTTTAACAGGTATTTTCTTTGCGTTGGCTTACAGAAATACCATAACAAAACCCAAAAAATATGCCTGGGAACAAGAAGATTACAATGAAGAAGAAGATGAGTTTATGAAACACTTTGACGAAAACGGCAATTTTATTGAATTTAAAGAAGCCAATCAAAATGCGAGCGACAGTGAAAGCACAAAAATAACCTACACTTATAAACCCAAAGACCACTAAAGGCGTTGCCGTACTGCTTCGTATAAAAATGCACCGCACGCAACGGACACATTTAAGGAATCTATTTCTCCAAGTAAAGGAAGCTTCGCTTTATGGTTTACCATCTTCAATACAGAAGGAGTAATTCCTGTGCCTTCTGAACCCATTATAAGGGCACAAGGTTCAGCAAAATTTACATCATACAACAAGGCTGAAGTTTTCTCTGTAGCCGCTATCACTTGTATTCCGGAACCTTGTAAAAAATAAATAGCATCTTTAATATGATTTACTTTACATACAGGTACTTTAAAGATGGCACCGGCACTTGTTTTGATGGTATCGCTATTTACGGGAGCAGCACCTTTTTGCTGAATTATAATTCCGTGAACTCCGGTACAAGCTGCAGTGCGGATAATCGCTCCAAAATTTCGGGCATCGCTAATTTGGTCTAAAATTAAAAACAAAGGAGTTTTGCCACTTTCAATGGTGTTTAAAACCAAGGTTTCAAAATCGTGAAATTCCACAGGTGAAATATAAGCGATGACACCTTGATGGTTTTTAGAAGA
>DASRWB010000068.1:0-65957 GCA_035654775.1 Flavobacteriaceae bacterium
GGTAACTTCAGTGCCCATAGAATTGTAGAAGTAAGCAAATTCAACACCTATGGCTCCGGAACCTACCACAATCATTTTTTTGGGTTGCTTGTCTAAGCTCATGGCCTCGCGATAACCAATTACTTTTTTGCCGTCTTGAGGCAAGCTGGGTAATTCTCTGGAACGCGCTCCGGTAGCAATAATAATATGGTCAGCACTGTATTCTTTTCCGTCAACTTCTATTTTTTTTCCGGGTTTTAGCTTGCCAAAACCTTCAATAACATCAATTTTATTCTTTTTCATCAAAAACTGAACGCCTTTGCTCATGCCGTCAGCCACTCCGCGGCTGCGTTTTACAACTGCGCTAAAGTCTTTGTCATATTCTTTAACCGAAAGGCCGTAATCGTCAGCGTGTTTAAGGTATTCAAAAACCTGAGCCGATTTCAGTAAGGCTTTGGTAGGAATACAACCCCAATTGAGGCATACACCGCCTAAACTTTCTTTTTCAACAACAGCCGTTTTAAAACCTAATTGAGACGCTCTGATTGCGGCAACATAGCCTCCGGGACCACTTCCAAGAACAATAATATCGTATTTACTCATGCGTTTTTTAATTGAAGTTAATTTTGAAGCTACGAATTTACGAAACCTTATCCGAATATTGAATTTCACCGTGAAAAAAATCATTCTTTTCGTACATTTGTAGAGAAACTTTACCTTATGAACATACCCCAATCCAGTTACCCGCGTATCGTAATTATAGGCGGTGGTTTTGCAGGAATTTCACTTGCCAAAAAGCTCGCCCGACAAGAAGTTCAAGTGGTTTTATTGGACCGACACAATTATCACACGTTTCAGCCCTTGTTATATCAGGTATCTACCGGAGGATTGGAACCGGATTCTATTGCTTATCCCATACGGAAAATACTTAAAAATTTTCCTAATTTCTTTTTCAGACTGGCCAATGTAGAAGAAATACTACCTGAAAAGAAAACAGTAGTCACAGATATTGGTGAATTGAAATTTGACTATTTGGTAATCGCCACAGGTTCAAAAACCAATTATTTTGGCAATCTAGAAATAGAAAAGCACAGTATGGCTATGAAAACCATACCACAATCGTTAAACCTTAGAAGTTTAATTTTAGAGAACTTTGAAGATGCTTTACTAACGTCCAATCTGAACGAACGCAATGCTTTAATGAATTTTGTAATTGTTGGTGCCGGACCTACAGGTGTAGAACTGGCAGGCGCTTTGGCCGAAATAAAGAAAGGGATTTTACCTAAAGATTACCCGGATTTAGATACCCGATTGGTGCAAATCAATCTGGTGCAGGCAAGTGACCGAATTTTAAATGAAATGAGTGAAAAAGCTTCTAAAAAAGCAGAGGATTTTTTAGAAGAATTAGGTGTAAACATTTGGAAAAATGTTACGGTAACCGGATATGACGGTAAAACCGTTACCACTACAACAGATTTAACCTTTGAAACCGCAACCTTAATTTGGGCAGCCGGAGTAAAAGGAGCAACTCTACCGGGAATAGAAGCAGAACACCGTATTACCCGCGGAAACCGAATAGTAGTAAATCAGTATAATCAGATAGAAGGTTTTACTAGTATTTTTGCAGTTGGTGATGTTGCTTGCATGGTTACCCAAAATTATCCCAACGGATTGCCCATGATGGCTCAGCCCGCTATCCAACAAGGCAAGCAACTAGGCGCAAATCTATTGCGGTTAATAAAAGGAAAATCACTAAAGCCCTTTACTTATAAAGACAAAGGAAGTATGGCCACAGTTGGTCGCAACAAAGCCGTGGTAGACCTAAGCAAATTTAAATTTCAAGGCGTTTTTGCTTGGTTTGTATGGATGTTTGTGCATTTATTTTTCTTGATAGGATTTAGAAACCGAATCGTAGTTTTTGTAAACTGGGTATATAATTACATTCGATTTGACAGAGAAGCCCGACTAATTATTAGACCCTTTAAAAGAAAATCCTTACGTAATGAAAAATAAAGTTATACTTCTTTACTATTCCTTTTCAGAATTAAAGTCTAAAGAAGCAGAGTTGACACAGTAACGCAAGCCGGTTTTTGTAGGACCGTCGTTAAAGATATGCCCCAAATGACCACCACAAGAGGCACATACTATTTCTGTGCGAATCATACCATGCGAACGATCTTCTATATAGTTTATAGTGCCTTCAATAGCATTGTCAAAACTAGGCCAGCCACAATCAGATTTGAATTTTTGTTCGCTGGTAAATAGGGTAGTGCCGCAACCTGCACATTGATAGGAACCTTGTTGAAAATGTAAATTATAAACTCCTGTATGTGGCCTTTCTGTGCCTTTTTCTCTTAAAATATAGTATTGTTCTGTGGTAAGTTCTTTTTGCCACTGGGCTTCAGTTTTCTGTATTTTATAAGATTTTTTCTCAGACATAATGTTTTTTTGAGCGTTAGACTGACATGCAATTAGGGTGAAAACACCCATAAGGAAAATAATTTTATTCATAACCGTATAACAAAAGCAAGTTTGCAGGTTAAGTCGTAAATAGTGCTATGAAATAACAATTTAAAATAATTTTTTTAAAAAATTAATTAATCGGTACGTAATGTAATACTAATATTTTTGGGGCAAAAAATTTTAATACGGAACAATTTTTGTAATTTTAATAAAGAAACAAAAAACAATTACATGAAACGCAAACAGTATATCGCTTTAACCACAGTTGCCCTGTTAGTGGCAGCTTGTGCTACCAATCCGTTCACAGGAAAGAAAACCATGGCCTTACCCGGCACGGAAAACAGCAATCTGTTTCCGGCATCTTTTCAGCAGTACAATAATTTTCTTTCTGAAAATAAAGTCGTAAAAGGAACTGCATCAGCAGAAATGATTACCCGTGTGGGCCAGCGTATAGCGGTAGCCGCAGAAAGATGGCTTACGGCCAACGGGCATGAAGGCTATTTAAAAGAGTATGCCTGGGAATACAACTTGGTAGAAGACCAAACGGTAAATGCCTGGTGTATGCCCGGCGGAAAAATTGTGTTTTATACCGGTATTTTGCCGGTTGCTGAAAACGAAACAGCCATAGCGGCTATCATGGGACATGAAGTGGCTCACGCCTTAGCCAATCATGGGCAACAGCGTATGAGTGCCGGAATGCTTCAGCAAATAGGCGCTGTAGGCCTTAATGTTGCCTTACAAAACAACGAAAACTTAGAACTCTTCAATCAGGCTTACGGAATAGGGACAACCGTAGGTGGCATGTTGCCTTTTAGCAGAAGCCATGAAACCGAAGCTGATAAAATAGGCTTGTACTTAATGGCAATTGCCGGTTACAATCCCGATGAAGCAGCAGAGTTATGGAAACGTATGGCTGCAAAAAGTGGCGGACAAGCACCACCGGAATTTCTAAGTACGCATCCGTCGAATGAATCCAGAATAGAAAACCTTACCGAACTGTCGGCTAAAGCCAAAGCAGAAGCAAAAAAATTCGGAATTACAAGTTTTAGGACAACACCTAAGTATTAGTAAAAATATTTAGCTATTTTAGGAGCTGTTCAAAATCAAGAACAGCTTTTTTATGCAAAAATTTGAAAAAGGAAGTAAAAAGCTTCTAAATGCCTGGGCGTTCTACGATTGGGCCAATTCGGTATATACGCTTACCATAGCATCTTCTATATTTCCTATATTTTACTCGGCACTTTTTGTGGGAAAGCTTAACAAAATTGTTCCTGCTTTTGGGTTTGAGTTTAAAAGTACAGCTTTAATCACTTTTATCACTGCGTTTACTTTTTTGGTTGTAGCGGTTTCTTCGCCCATTTTGTCGGGAATAGCTGATTATGTGGGTAACAAAAAAGTGTTTATGAAGTTTTTTTGTTATATGGGCGGTTTGGGTTGTATAGGATTGTACGGGTTTAGTTTAGACACTATTTACCTGAGTTTGCTTTTTTACTTTATGGGACTTTTAGGCTATTGGGGCAGTTTGGTGTTTTACAATTCATATCTGCCGGATATTGCTTTTGAATCACAACAAGACAGCGTAAGCGCCAAGGGATTTAGTTTTGGGTACATTGGCAGCGTTATTTTATTAATTATTAACCTTAGTATGGTAATGTTTCCGCAATATTTTGGTTTCGATATTGGCACAACGCAAGCCGATAAAGATACGGCTTCGGTACAAGCCATGCGTGTGGCTTTTATCACTGTTGGAGTTTGGTGGATTGGGTTTAGCCAATACACGTTTGCTGTTTTGCCTGACGGAGTTTCCAAAGGGCATAAGGTTACCAAAAGTTTAGTGTTTAATGGATTTAAAGAGTTAAAAAAAGTGTGGAATCAGCTACAAGAAAATATAAGATTAAAGCGCTATTTATATGCCTTTTTTGTATTTAGTATGGCTGTGCAAACTATTATGCTGGTTGCCGTGTATTTTGGAGAAGAAGAAATTGCTTGGAAAGACAGTGAGCAAAAAACACTGGGACTTATTGTTAGTATTTTACTTATTCAAATTGTGGCTATACTCGGGGCTATACTCACTTCGCGAGCTTCAGCGAAATTTGGAAATATCAAAACACTGATAGCGGTCAATGCTGTATGGATGTTGCTTTGTGTTGCGGCCTATTTTATTACGTTGCCCGTACATTTTTATATAACCGCCACTTTTGTTGGATTGGTAATGGGTGGTGTTCAGGCTCTAGCCAGATCAACCTATTCTAAATTTTTACCCGAAACGGAAGATACCACTTCGTACTTTAGTTTTTATGACGTAGCCGAAAAAATTGGAATTGTCATCGGGATGATTATTTATGGTACGATAGATCAAATTACCGGAAGTATGCGTAACGCTACTTTCTTTTTGTTTGTTTTCTTTTTCGCTGGAATTGTTTTGCTTTTTAAAGTGCCTACTAAAGAAACTAAAAAAAGCGACCTTTAGGAGTCGCTTTTTTATAGTTAAAAATACCGGCTAAAATTTTTAATTTCTAAAAAAGGAAACACTGCCGTAGTCGGATGAAATTTTAATGGTGTTTCCACTATTTGAATTTCCGTAGTACCCTTTATAATACTTACTGCTTGACTGTATATTTTTGGTAGAAAATTCAAAGCCTTCGGCGTCACGTAAAGAGGCATATTCTAAATCTATTTCAAAGTTGAAGGCATAATCACTGGCAATACCTATTTTGATTCCTACATAATCAGAAGAAATAAGCACCTTGCTTGCGTTATTGTTCAGGCGATTGATTTTTATGGAGCCATAATCTGCACTGAGTTCTACACTTTTATATACGTCACCAATCAAGGTGGTTAAATAATCGCCTTTTCCTTTGATTTGGTTTGCTTTTTCTATATTCATTCCACCATAGTCACAGTTGAATTCAATAGCTTCTACAAGCTCTATTTTAGACTTTGTGTAATCGGCAGCAACTTTAAGTTGGTTTGCTTTAGCCACGGTAAAAGCGCTGTAATCGGCCTGTATAGTTCCGCTTTTTATGTATTCAAAATAGCTGTTTTGTGTATAGTCAAATTTTAGTACATTGTTGTCGGCCATTAATTCTTTGGTGGTTATTTTTCCGTAGTCGCAACTCAGAACGGCAACACCTTCAAGGCGGTCTAGATTGATGCTTCCGTAGTCATTGCTCAAGTTTACATTATTTGTTACGGGTATTTTTACGACGTAGTTTATTTTCATGTTTACATTGTTGTTTTTGCCCCAGTTCCACCAAGATTTTGATTTGCTGTTATTGAAAACAGTTTTCGCTGAAACTTTGCCGGATGTGGCATCAAAAATGACATTGATGTCTTCCAGTTTTTTTTCTACTTTTTCAGCATCATTTCCGCTGGTTGTAATGGTAATTTCGAAGACTACACGGTTTTCATTCCAGGTGAATACATCAAGGTTGCCATAGCTGTTGTCTATTTCTATGGTTGCATTGCTGTTTACGGAATATTCTTTGCTTATGGTTTTTCTTTTTTCGTGTTTAGCTTTTTCAGCGGAGTTAACCGAAAAACTTAAAAAAGGAACTAGTAGCAGTAGGAGTAAGGTTTTATATTGTGGTACTGTTTTCATAGGTGTTGTTTTTTACTTGTTTTACGTTTTCAATTTGTTCTAATACGGTATTTAAAATGTCAATTCTATTTTGAAAATTACTTATCATCGCATGAATTACCCGTTGGTCATTGCCACTTTCAGCGAGGTCGGTCATCAATTTTTGATAGTCCGATTCCAACTGCGCGATTTGTTTTAAAGCATCTTCAATTAAATGTTCGGTTGCCGGATTTTTTTCGGCGTTAAGCTTTTTTAACTCTTCGTTTATGGTAAGGGTAAAAAAGTCTTGTGTTTTTTGCATTTCGGGAGAAACACTGGCCAAATCAGCCGCTTGACTGTTTTCGGTAGTAAAAACAAATAGTGAAACTAGCAATACAATGGACGCGGCAATGCTAAGTAAGGGTTTCCAGTTGTAAAAGGTTTTCGTATTGCCTGAATCTTGCTGCTGTTTCAGTTTTTGTAAAAACCGTTTGCGGTGATTTTCGTTTGGTTCTTGCAAATCAAATTCATCTGTCAGTCTTTCGAAAAGGGCATCTATATTATCTTTTTTCATAAAAATCAATTTAGTACTGCGTGTTGTAATTCTTGTTTTAATTTGTTCTTTGCCCGGGAAATAGTGGTTCTGCAATTGGCATAAGAAATATTTAGTATTTCTGAAATTTCCTCGTGGTCATAACCTTCGATTAAATACAGGTTTAATGCTATCCTGTAATTGTCTTTTAAGCCGTTCATTATTTTCAATACTTCTTTCGCTTTTAAGGCAGCATAGGCATCTGTAGAATTAGTGTCATCGCTTTCTCTTTCTAATTTGTGCGCTACATTTTCAAACGATACTTCCTGGTATTTGGTTTTTTTCTTATAACTGTATATACTGTTGTTTACTACAATTCTTTTTAACCATGCGCCAAAGGTCTTATCGTCTTGTAAGCTGTCCAGTTTTGTAAAAGCCAGTAAGAAGGAATCCTGCATGATGTCTTCGGCTTCATATCGGTCTTTTACAATTCGCAATGCCGTATTGTACATAGCTTTGTAGTAACGGTTGTAAACTTCCAATTGCGCATGTTGGTTTCCGTCTCTACAGCTTTTAATTAACTGCTCGATATTATAGTTGGT
Organism: Flavobacteriaceae bacterium; assembly: GCA_035654775.1. GTDB lineage: Bacteria > Bacteroidota > Bacteroidia > Flavobacteriales > Flavobacteriaceae > HKST-UBA85. The sequence goes on from DASRWB010000068.1 coordinate 7,136, forward strand.
TAGTGTCAAATAAAACAATGTTTACCCTAAAGAGGAGTTGAATTCATAAATGTTACACTTTTTGTAAAATTAAATTAAAATTTGCGTAATTGGGTATTGGCACGTTAATTGAAAATATTTAATAGAATTATCAAGTGTTAAGTGATATGACACGCGATAACCAACAAATTAATTTTAAACCAAAGCAAATTTATTTTGTCAAAATGACAAAATGGCTTAAAAATATATATGAAGAAATCTAAACTAATAGGACTTGACAGTTTGTCATTACAAGACTTTGACGAAAATTCAGAATTAATTCCTTTAATGACACCTGAGGATGAAGAAGAAATAGCTAAAGAACAGTTGCCTGAATCCTTACCTATACTTTCCTTGCGCAATACAGTATTGTTTCCCGGTGTTGTAATTCCTATAACCGCAGGAAGAGATAAATCCATAAAACTTATAAACGATGCCAATAAAAAATCAAAAGTTATCGGTGTTGTTTCACAAAAAGACGAATCTGTTGAAGATCCTGCGGCTACCGATATACATACTATAGGTACAGTAGCCCGAATTTTAAAAGTACTTAAAATGCCCGATGGCAATACCACCGTAATTATTCAAGGAAAAAAACGTTTTGAAATAAAAGAGGTATTAACCGAAGAACCCTACCTTAAAGCGACATTAAAAGAACTACCTGAAAAACAACCGCTCAAAAAAAATCAGGAGTTTGAAGCTATTATAGACTCTATCAAAGACTTGGCGCTTCGAATTATAAAAGGAAGCCCAAACATTCCTTCCGAAGCTTCCTTTGCCATAAAAAACATAGAAAGCAATTCATTTTTGGTGAATTTTGTATCCTCGAACATGAATCTTTCGGTAGCCGAAAAGCAATCGCTTTTAGAAATAACCGATTTAAAAGAACGCGCTTTGGCAACCTTGAAATATATGAATGTAGAACTCCAAAAACTGGAATTGCGCAACGATATTCAGCTGAAAGTACAGCACGACTTAAGTCAGCAACAACGCGAATATTTTTTGCATCAGCAAATGAAAACCATTCAGGAAGAATTGGGTGGAGTAAGCCATGAAGAAGAAATTGAAGAAATGTATGCGCGTGCACAAAAGAAAAAATGGAGTAAAGAAATAGCCTCACATTTTGAAAAAGAAATAGCCAAAATGCAACGCATGAATCCTCAAGTTGCCGAATATTCTATTCAGCGAAATTACCTGGATTTGTTATTGGATTTACCCTGGAATGAATACAGCAAAGATAAATTTGATTTAAAACGTGCAAAAAGAATACTGGACAGAGATCATTATGGGTTGGACGATGTAAAAAAGCGTATCATAGAATACTTGGCGGTACTGAAATTGCGTAACGATATGAAATCACCCATTTTATGTTTGTATGGACCTCCGGGAGTTGGAAAAACCTCTTTAGGAAAATCCATCGCCGAAGCCTTAGGAAGAGAATATGTGCGTATGTCATTAGGCGGTTTACGGGATGAAGCCGAAATTCGAGGTCACAGAAAAACCTATATTGGCGCAATGCCCGGCAGAATAATTCAAAGTCTAAAAAAAGCAGGAACCTCTAACCCGGTATTTGTTTTGGACGAAATCGATAAACTCACAAACTCACATCAGGGCGATCCTTCATCGGCCATGCTGGAAGTTTTAGACCCCGAGCAAAACTATGATTTTCACGATAATTTTCTTGAAGTCGGGTTCGACCTGTCAAAGGTAATGTTTGTAGCTACATCCAACAGTCTCTCTACTATACAACCGGCCTTACGTGACCGTATGGAAATTATAAATGTTACCGGGTATACCATAGAAGAAAAGGTAGAAATAGCAAAAAGGCATCTTTTACCTAAACAATTAAAAGAACACGGTTTAACCACCAAGCATTTAAAAATAGGCAAACTCCAGCTTGAAAAAATAGTAGAAGGATACACCCGCGAATCCGGTGTAAGAGGCTTGGAAAAACAAATAGCAAAAATGGTAAGACACGCTGCCAAAAATATTGCCATGGAAGAACCTTACAATATAAAAGTTACTAACGAGGATGTTTTGGAAGTGCTTGGCAGTCCAAAACTGGAACGCGATAAATATGAAAATAATAATGTAGCCGGCGTGGTAACAGGATTGGCTTGGACAAAAGTGGGTGGCGACATCCTTTTTATTGAATCCATTCTATCCAAAGGAAAAGGAAACCTTTCCATTACGGGAAATTTGGGTAAAGTAATGAAAGAATCAGCTACCATTGCCATGGAGTACATAAAAGCAAATGCTGTAGAATTTGGAATTAGTCCGGATGTTTTTGAAAAATATAATGTACACATTCACGTTCCCGAAGGCGCAACACCTAAAGATGGTCCAAGTGCCGGAGTAACCATGCTTACTTCTTTGGTTTCTTTGTTTACCCAGCGCAAAGTAAAGAAAAGCCTGGCTATGACCGGAGAAATTACCCTTCGCGGAAAAGTGTTACCTGTAGGTGGTATAAAAGAAAAAATACTGGCGGCCAAGCGGGCGAGTATTAAAGAAATTTTACTTTCGGAAGAAAATAAAAAAGACATTGAAGAAATTAAATCCGAATATCTAAAAGGACTTACATTTCATTATGTAACAGACATGAGTGATGTGCTTAAAATTGCCCTCACCAAACAAAAAGTAAAGAATGCTAAAGTGCTGTAGTTTCCGTCCAAAGCAGTGAAGTCTATTCAGAATAAAAAATAAATACAGCTTCATCTCGTTTTAAGATAGATTTAGTTACTTTGCATCTCTATGATAAAGAAGATTTTCCTGCTTCAAATAATTTGGTTAAGCCTTGTTTCCAGCGCACAAGTAGGCGGCGAAACCACTTATCAATTTTTGAATTTGGTATCTTCTCCCAGACAAGCGGCCTTAGGTGGTAAAATATTTACCCTTGTAGATTACGATGTTTCTCAGGCCTTGTACAATCCGGCCACAATAAATGTAGAAATGGACAATCAATTGGCCATAAACTACAGCAGTTACCTTGGCGATATCAATTATGGAACAGCAGCCTATGCCTACACATGGGACAGACATGTACAAACCTTTCATGCAGGTGTAACCTACATTAACTATGGCCAATTTGACGGATATGACGAACAAGGAAATCCTACAGGCACTTTTACCGGTAATGAAGCCGCTTTATCTGCAGGGTATGCCACCCAGATAGGGTATACCGATTTTTATTTTGGAGGAAATATAAAACTTATCACTTCCAAACTCGAGCAATATACCTCATTTGGCGCTGCCTTAGACTTAGGTTTGCTTTATGTAAATGAAGATTTAGATTTTCAAGCCACATTGGTGGTTAGAAATCTGGGAACACAAATAACTACCTATGCCGGATTAAATGAGCCATTACCTTTTGAGGTAGGTTTTGGAATGTCGCAAACACTGGAAAATGTTCCCATACGATGGCATATCACCTTGGAAAACCTTCAAGAATGGCCTATTTCCAGACCCAATCCGGCTCGCGAAACCACAGATTTGGAAGGAAATACAACTTCTGAAAAAATAGGCTTTTTTGGAAACGTTATTCGTCATACTATTTTGGGAGCTGAACTGTTTCCTGAAAAAGGATTTAACATTCGTATAGGGTATAATTTCAGAAGAGCCGAAGAACTAAGAATCATTGATCAACGAAATTTTTCCGGATTGTCTGCCGGTTTTTCAATTAAAATTAATAAAATGCGCTTTAGTTATGCACATGCCAAATACACTAGCGCAGCAAATGCCAATTTCTTTGGCTTACAAATAGATTTACAATAATGCAAAAAATTACCATAGCCATAGACGGATACTCTTCAACAGGAAAAAGCACAGTAGCAAAGCAACTGGCTAAGCATTTAGGCTATGTATATGTAGACAGTGGTGCAATGTACAGAGCCGTGACGCTATTTGCCATCCAAAATCACTTGATAGGAAAAAACTTCTTTAATAAAGAAAAATTAATTGCTGAACTTCCGTCTATAAAAATCACGTTTGCGTATAACACTTCCTTAGGGTTTGCTGAAGTAGTGCTAAATGGGACCAATGTTGAAAAAGAAATTAGAACATTAGAAGTTTCCTCTTTTGTAAGTCAGGTTTCAGCCATTCCGGAAGTACGTCGTAAAATGGTAGAACAGCAACAAAAGCTAGGTAAAAACAAAGGCGTAGTAATGGATGGTCGTGATATAGGTACAGTAGTATTTCCCTTTGCAGAATTAAAAGTATTTATGACAGCCTCACCGGAGATAAGAGCCAAAAGACGTTACGATGAATTGCTGGCTAAAGGAGAAAAGGTTACTTATGAAGAAATAGTAAAAAACGTAAAAGAACGTGATTATATTGACACACACCGCGCAGATTCGCCGTTACTAAAGGCGCCGGATGCCATAGAGATAGACAACTCTTCACTTACCGTTGCTGAACAATTTGCGAAAATTCTCAGTCTCACTCAAAAGGTACTGGAGCAAAAAAATAAATCAAATTTTTAAGGGCTTCAGATTAGGCAAATTACGTAAAAAGTATTATTTTTGCGCTCCTTTTAGCGAATAGTCGGAAAGAAAAAAGGAAAAGAAGAAAAAACAATTTATAATCCTTCTGTGTGTGTCGCTTTAAAATTTTCCGAAACCATACAGAATACAAATTTTAATCAGCATATGGCTGAAAAAGCACAAAAAGCTAGCCCGGAAACTACCGGAGAAGCAACAAATGTTGAAGCCCCGAAAGTATCGGAAGCTCAAGCAAACCCTGAAAAATTCTTAAAAGATTTCAACTGGCACAACTACCAAGAAGGTATTGATGAAGTTGATGACAAGCAATTGCAAGAATTTGAAAAACTAGTAGCCGAAAATTTTGTTGACACTTTAAACGATGAAGTTGTAGAAGGAGAAGTAGTTCACATTACCGATCGTGATGCAATCATAGACATCAATGCAAAGTCTGAAGGAGTAATCTCGTTAAACGAGTTTCGCTACAATCCAAACTTAAAAGTAGGAGATAAAGTAGAAGTTTTAATCGATGTACGCGAAGATGCTTCAGGACAACTGGTATTGTCTCACAGAAAAGCACGTGTAATTAAAGCTTGGGACCGCGTAAATGCAGCTCATGACAATGGAGAAATTGTAAACGGTTTTGTGAAATGCAGAACAAAAGGAGGAATGATTGTAGATGTTTTTGGCATAGAAGCATTCTTACCCGGTTCGCAAATCGATGTTAAACCCATTCGCGATTACGATCAATACGTAAATAAAACTATGGAATTTAAAGTGGTTAAAATCAACCATGAATTTAAAAACGTAGTAGTTTCTCACAAAGCCCTTATAGAAGCAGACATTGAAGAACAAAAGAAAGAAATCATTGGTCAGCTTGAAAAAGGTCAAGTCCTTGAAGGTACAGTTAAGAACATCACTTCTTACGGTGTTTTCATTGACCTTGGCGGCGTAGATGGATTAATTCACATTACCGATTTATCTTGGTCACGAATCAACCATCCTAATGAAATTGTTGAATTAGACCAAAAATTGAATGTTGTAATCTTGGATTTTGATGAAGATAAATCAAGAATTCAACTCGGTTTAAAACAGCTAAGCAAACATCCTTGGGATGCTTTAGGAGAAGACGTAAAGGTGGGAGATAAAGTAAAAGGTAAAGTAGTAGTTATTGCAGACTACGGTGCATTTATAGAAGTTGCTGACGGCGTTGAAGGATTAATTCACGTTTCAGAAATGTCTTGGTCTACTCACTTACGTTCAGCTCAAGATTTTGTTGAAGTTGGAGACGAAGTTGAAGCCGTTATTCTAACCCTAGATAGAGAAGAGCGCAAAATGTCACTAGGCATAAAGCAATTAACGCCGGATCCTTGGACAGACATCACCGCTAAATACCCTGTAGATTCTAAACACACCGGTATTGTACGTAATTTTACAAACTTTGGTGTTTTTGTTGAGTTAGAAGAAGGTATAGACGGTTTAATTTACATATCAGACCTTTCTTGGACTAAAAAAATTAAACATCCTAGCGAATTCTGTAACGTAGGCGATAAACTAGAAGTCGTTGTGCTGGAACTTGATGTTGAAGGACGCAAACTTAGTTTAGGGCATAAACAAACTACAGAAAACCCTTGGGATAAGTACGAAGAAGATTTCGCAGTAGGTACTACACATAGTGCTGAAATTGCCGAAATTGTTGATAAAGGTGCCACTGTTGAGTTCAATGAAGATATTGTCGCTTTTGTACCAGCGCGTCATTTAGAAAAAGAAGACGGAAAGAAACTTAAAAAAGGAGACAAAGCTGAATTTAAAATTATTGAATTCAATAAAGAATTTAAGCGTGTAGTTGCCTCTCATACAGCTATTTTTAAAGAAGAAGAAGCTGAAATCGTGAAAGCCGCGGCTAAAAAAGCAGCCAACGCAACTGCAGAAGCAAAACCAACACTTGGTGATGCCAATGACGCTTTACAAGCACTTAAAGACAAAATGGACGGAAAATAATCTTTTCCAATACCTAATATTTGTAAAGCCTTCCGCATTTGTCGGAAGGCTTTTTTTATACAATATGGTTTAGGCATTGTACACAATGTAATTTTGCATTACCTTTGTTTACCAAATACGCTTGGTTGCTCATGAGTCAAAAAGTGCTACTTAATGCAAAAGAAGTAAACATCATTCTTCATCGTTTGGCTTGTCAACTTATTGAAAACCATGACGATTTTTCCAACACTGTGCTAATTGGAATACAACCCAGAGGTTCATACCTGGCTAGTCGATTGACTAAAATACTAACGCAAGACTACAAAATTAAAAACCTGAAACTGGGCTTTCTGGACATTACCTTCTACAGAGATGATTTTAGAAGAGGAGAAAAAACCCTGGAAGCCAATACAACACATATTAACTTTTTAGTTGAAGAGAAAAAAGTAGTTTTTATAGACGATGTACTTTATACCGGTAGAAGTGTTCGCGCAGCATTAACTGCAATTCAATCTTTTGGAAGACCTAGTGAAATAGAACTTTTAACCCTTATAGACAGGCGTTTTAGCAGACATTTGCCTATTCAGCCTAACTATAGAGGCAGGCAAGTAGATGCTATAAATAAAGAAAAAGTAGTTGTTCAATGGCAAGAACAAGGAAAAAAGGATACAGTATATTTAATTAATAATTAATACATGAGTGCATTAAGTGTAAATCACTTATTGGGAATAAAGTACCTTAACAAGCAAGATATTCAATTAATATTTGAAACCGCTGATCATTTTAAGGAAGTGATAAATCGGCCTATTAAAAAAGTACCTTCGTTAAGAGACATTACCATAGCCAATCTTTTTTTTGAAAACTCTACACGCACAAAGCTGTCTTTTGAGCTTGCCGAAAAGCGGCTGTCTGCTGACATTATAAATTTTTCAGCCTCACAATCCTCAGTAAAAAAAGGCGAAACGCTAATTGATACCGTAAACAATATTCTTTCTATGAAGGTAGATATGGTGGTTATGCGTCATCCCAATCCGGGAGCCGGAATATTTTTAGCAAAACATGTAAATGCCAGTATAATAAATGCCGGTGACGGTGCCCACGAGCATCCTACACAGGCGCTATTGGATTCGTACTCCATTCGTGAAAAACTAGGAACCGTAAAAGGAAAAAAAATAGTAATAGTTGGAGATATTTTGCATAGTAGGGTAGCGCTGTCTAATATTTTCGCACTTCAACTTCAAGGCGCACAAGTTATGGTTTGCGGTCCAAAAACATTATTGCCAAAATACATTGAATCACTAGGTGTTAAGGTGGAAACCAACCTTAAAAAAGCCTTACAATGGTGTGATGTGGCAAACATGTTGCGTGTACAAAACGAGCGAATGGACCTAAGCTATTTTCCTTCTACCAGAGAATATACCCAGCAATACGGCGTCTCAAAAGCTGTATTAGATTCGTTAAAAAAAGACATCGTTATTATGCATCCCGGACCGATTAACCGCGGTGTAGAAATTACCAGTGATGTAGCCGATTCAAAGCAGGCTATTATTTTAGATCAAGTTCAAAATGGAGTAGCCGTTAGAATGGCAGTTATTTATTTATTAGCATCAAAAATAAAACCGTAATTATGATTATCAGCAGTAACGAAAACATTACACTCATTACACAGGAAACGGCTTCAATTCCTGAGTTTGTAAAAAAAATTGAGCAAGTGTATGCAAAAATTAAGAATGACAATATCATAATCAATTTGTCTTCGCTTCGCAAAATTTATTTAAAAGATGTCATAGAGTTTCTCAGACTGTCAAATACACATCGAAAAACAAAACGTTCTTTCGTATTGGTTACAGATTCATTTAATCTAAATGAAACACCCGATGAAATTATTGTGGTTCCAACGCTGCAGGAAGCCTATGATATTATAGAAATGGAAGAAATGGAGCGAGACTTAGGGTTTTGAAATGAAATTAACAATTTTAGGCTGTCATAGTGCTACACCTCGAGTAAATACACACCCAACGGCACAGGTATTAGAAATAAATAACCACATATTTCTTATTGACTGTGGCGAAGGTACACAAGTAAGATTACGAGAAAATAAAATAAAATTTAATCGAATTAAACACATTTTTATCTCGCACTTGCATGGCGATCATGTGTACGGGTTGATAGGTTTAATCAGTACTTTCAGGCTGCTTACCCGAAAAACAGAACTTCATATCTACGGCCCAAAAGGAATCAAAGAAATGCTGACCATACAATTAAAGTTAGCCGATTCCTGGACAAATTTCCCGTTGCTTTTTCACGAGCTAACCGAAAAAACATCAACCCTGATTTTTGAAGACCGAAGCGTTGAGGTACATACCATTCCGTTGCAACATAGAATTTATACCAACGGATTTCTGTTCAAAGAAAAAGAAGGCGAAAGGAAGCTCGATATAAATGCAGTAAGGAAGGCCAAAATAGACATGGCTTATTACCAAAAACTAAAACAAGGTTTTGATGTAGAAAACACTGAAGGAAAAAGGATAAAAAACAGCAGTGTTACCAAGCCTCCAAATACAGCAAAAAGCTATGCCTATTGCAGTGATACTTCCTATTTTGAAGCTATTATTCCAATTATTAAGGAAGCAACCGTACTGTATCATGAGGCAACATTTTTAGAGCAGCACGAAAATCTGGCTTTGCCCACCGGACACAGTACGGCAAAACAAGCTGCAAGAATTGCCCTGAAGGCAAATGTTGGCAATCTTGTTTTAGGACATTATTCCACACGCTATCATTCGCTGTCTTCATTCAAAGAAGAAGCCGAAATGATTTTTAATAATGTTCTGCTGGCTCAGGAAGGCAAAACATTTTCCTTTTAACAAATAACAGTATTTTCAGTTATTTTTAAAATATACTGCTTTATTATGTATTTTTAGCGAAACATTTATTGGCGTGCAGAATTATGAAAGACTTAAGTAATTATAGAAAAAACTATACAAAAAGTGAACTTTTAGAAAGTAACGTTCCGGAAAATCCAATGGAATTGTTTCAAAAATGGTTTCACGAAGTGGACACTTATTATGAAGTAGATGAAACAAATGCAATGACAGTAGCAACCATTGGTTTGGACGGATATCCTAAAAGCAGGGTAGTGCTGTTAAAAAAAATTACTTTTGAAGGATTTATTTTCTACACCAATTACCATAGCGAAAAAGGCAAATCCATCTCAAAAAACCCTAAGGTGTGTTTATCTTTTTTCTGGCATGCCGCAGAGAGACAAATCATCATTAAAGGAAATGCAGAAAAGATAGCCGAAAACCTAAGTGATGGGTATTTTGAATCCAGACCTACAGGCAGTAAACTAGGCGCTATAGCATCCAATCAAAGTGAAGTAGTAGAAAGCAGAACTCAACTGGAAGCTACATTAAAAGCACTAGAAGAAAAATATAAAGGCAAAGAAATACCAAGACCCAAAAATTGGGGCGGCTATATAGTAAAACCGATTTCTATTGAGTTTTGGCAAGGCAGACCTAACCGAATGCACGATAGACTACTTTATGAATTAGATTCAGATTTCAATTGGATAATTAAACGATTATCTCCATGAAATCATCGTTGAAATACACAAAATTGAATTCAAAAAGTGTATTTCAACGATTAAATGAATAAAAAATCGACAAAATGCATTCACTTTATCGATATTAACATTTCTTTAACATTCTCTTTCCGTTAAGCTGTTAATTTTACAGAACCAAATCTAAAAATAGCTTAACCATGAAAGCCTACAAACGCCCTTTGTTGCTTTTGCTTGTTGCAACTTTGTTTGTATCCTGTTCAACAGATAATATGGATGACGAACTTAACCGATATAATGATGAGATTGTTATTCCGGAAGCTAAAACTATTGAAATTGAAATTTTGGAGTTGCTCAACAACTACAGAATTAGTCAAGGTTTAGCACCGCTCAACGCGATGCGCATCATAAAATCTCAAACCTTTAATCATACCGATTATATGATAGAACGAAATGAAGTTTCTCATGATTACTTTTTTCAGCGCAAAAATTTTCTTACCGCAAATGCCGGAGCGATTAAGGTTTCGGAAAACGTAGCTTATGGGTATACATCGGCTCAGGCTGTAGTTAATGCATGGTTAAACAGTGATGGACATCGTAACATTATAGAAGGCGATTTCACAGATTTTGAGGTGTCAGCGGAGCTGGATGAAAATGGACACTGGTACTACACAAATATTTTCTTGAAAAAATAATAATAGCCCTTTTCGAATTAATTTTAAGTTTATATCCCGCTTCATTTTAGAAGCGGGATTTTATTTTTATCCTGCTACACTATTCTTTCTAAGTTTTTTTGACATATATAGATGCCAAAAAGCTAAGCTTAATCAGCACTTTGATTAGGTTCTTCTTTTTAATCGATACGGTTTCTATGAGGATATTTTTTGTATAATAAACCACTATAAACCTATACTCTTATAATATAACACTTAAGTAGTATATCAAATCCGATTAAAAGAACTAGTTCTCCTGCTGCATAAGCGTTTTAATGTAAGCACAAAGAGCTTTATGCCTCTTGGAAGGTTTAACCAAAGATAGCCGAATAAATACGTCACTTTATTTGGTTACCGGAAAAAACAGCGGGTTTCAATATCGAGATTCAATGTTGATTACTCAAAATTAAACTAAAAAAAAGACCACAAAATGTGGTCTTTTTTGAGGGAAATAAGTAGTGGGTTATGTTAATTGCTGATAATTATAAATTTAGAACGTCTGTTTTCTTGGTGTTGTTCTTTCGTACACTTCACACCGTTTCCGCATTCGTTAACCAATTGTGTTTCGCCGTATCCTATGGCACTTTCTATTCGTTCAGGAGCAATGCCACGTGATACTAAATAATCGCGTGTAGATTTTGCTCTTCTGTCAGAGAGTTTCATGTTGTATTTATCACTTCCACGGCTATCTGTGTGCGACTCAATTTTAATAACCATATCGGGATGTGCGCGCATTACACTTACAATATTTTCAAGCTCGTAAGCTGCGTCGGCACGAATATCCCATTTGTCAAAGTCAAAGAAAATAGGATTGATAACAATTTCATCGCCTCTGATTAATGGCACCAGATTAAGATCCAGTATATTATTTTCTCCATTTTCAGTTCCGGTTACTAATTCGTCATAATTGTCTTTGTAATCTGTTTTTTCGGCTAAAACAGTATATTTAGTATTGCATTTGGCCTTAAATTCATAGCCTCCTAAAGAGTCTGAAGGCACTTCTTTGAGTATTTTACCTTCTTCGTTGATAAGTTTAACAGTTGCCATTTCAATAGGTTGCAGTGTAATGCTGTCTCGTATGGTTCCTTTGATTTTTTGTGCACATCCAATAAATCCATAAATATCGTCACTGCCTTGGCCATTTTCTCTGTTTGAAGAGAAGTAGCCTAAATCTGTATCAGAGTTGATAAAGAATCCAAAGTCATCGTATCCGCTATTAAATGGAGCACCTATATTTTCTACGGCAGAATTACCATTTTTCAGAAAATCAGATTTAAAAATATCCAAAAATCCTAAGTTAAGATAACTGTCTGAAGAAAAATAAAACGTACTGTCTTTAGCAACAAACGGGAACATTTCTTTGCCTTCACTGTTTATGGTTTCACCCAGATTTTCCGGTTCACCATAAGTACCATCAGCATTGATGGCCACGCGATAGATGTCTGTCTCGCCAAAACCACCTTCTCTGTCTGATACAAAATATAAATGTTTGTTATCCGGACTTAATGCCGGGTGACCGTTAGAGAAAAGTTTATCATTAAAAGGCAATTCTTCAATATTTTGCCAGGTACTATCAATAAAACTGGCTTTGTAAATTTTTAAATGAGCCGTTCCGTCTCTATCGGTTTTTAATTTTTTTCCTTTGCTTACGTTGTCCCTGGTGAAATACATGGTCAGTCCATCGTTTGTGATGGCTACATTTGCTTCATGGAATTCAGTATTGATATCTTTAGCATTGATTTTTTTAGCTTCGCTAAAGGTGTTTTTTCCGTCAAGCTCTGTGATGTCTACTTCATAGATATCAAGGAAAGGTTCACCGTTCCAGTCGTATACTTTACTTTTGGCGTCTCTGGCAGACGAGAAAATAAGCTTGTTGTCTTTTTCAAAAGCTCCAAAATCGGCATACTTTGAGTTGAAAGGTAAATTTTCAACAGTTACATAAATTTCGTCTGTATTAGAAAGTTGTTCATAAACTTCCAAATTATCATAATCTAATCCTGCAATCCGGTTATCGTTTGGTTTTAAAGCTTTAAACTTTTCCAGATACACAATAGCTTCTTCATAGTTGCCGTTTCCTCTTAAGGCCTGAGAGTATCTATAAAGATATTCAGGTTTAATGTCAGCCTCATATTTTGCAATAGCTTCACCATACCATTCAGCCGATTTTTCGGAATTTGAATTGTTGTAGTAACAATCTCCTAATCGGGTTAAGGTATGCAAGCTGCTATCGCCTTTTTTCAATGCAATTCCATAAAACTCTGCGGCTTTTTGGTACGCGAAATCTTTATAAAATCTGTCAGCTACTCTTACTTCTTGTTTTTGGGCAAAAGAAGAAGCAAAACTTAAGGTTATTATTGCGAGTAATATTTTTGCTTTCATAATGTAATTTTTTTAGAAGTATCTAGGTGATTTAACGCGCTGTTCTCTGAATAATTCGAACATTACTATAATTTCGTGGGTACCGTCGGTATAAGCATTTAAATCTGAAATGGGGTATTCATAAGCATAGCCTATACGAATTTGTTTTGATACCTGAAAGTCGGCTATAGCACCTACGGCTGCAGCAGATTCATTAATTCTATACGAACCGCCCAACCAGAACTTTTCATAGAATAAAAAGTTTGCTGTCAGGTCGTAAGAGATTGGAGCTCCATTGGTGGCTTTTATAAGAAAAGCAGGTTTAAATTTGGTGTTTTCACTTAAATCCAACACATAACCTCCGGTAAAGTAGTAGCTTATTCTGTCTAAAGCTTCGTAACCATTATCACGGTTATGATTGGTTTTTAAGATTCTGGGAGTTGATAAACCCAGGTACCATCTGTTAGTATGCCAGTATACTCCGGCACCAATGTTTGGACTCCATCGGTCTTCGATACCAAAAATATTGGGATCGTAACTTAAATCATTTCTAAACTGACCATCCAGACTATACTGAGTGAAACCGGCTTTTAAACCAAAAGCTAATTTGCTTTCTTGTCCGGTTTGAATAGTATACGAGAAATCTCCGTATAGATAAGAGAAGTTTTCGTACCCCAGTTCATCTTTGATAAAAGATAGCCCAAGACCTATTTTCTCATTATTTAGCGGTGAATGAATGGAAAGGGTTTGTGTGCTGGGTGCACCTTCAATTCCAACCCATTGGCTTCTGTGTAAACCAACAATACTTAATGTTTCTCTACTCCCTGCATAGGCCGGGTTTATAGAAATAGTATTAAACATATATTGGGTAAACTGTGGTAGCTGCTGTGCTAAACCAACCGTACAACTTAATAATGCTAAAGCAATTATATGTTTTTTAATACGTTTCATAGGTTATAGTTTTATTTGGTTCCGAAGTAGATAGGGCCTGTAAAAGGAGCATATCCACTGTCTTTAAGTGTTACAATATAATAGTACGTTCCGTTAGGGACAGTATCTGCTCCTCCAATGGAAGATTTAGCTCTACCGCTCCAATCGTTTTGATAGTTTCTGGATTCGAATACCAAGGCGCCCCAACGGTTAAATATTTTAACATCAATGGTGAAGCCACAGCCTTCAATTCCCGTTACTTCAAAATATTCATTATGAATATCTCCGTTAGGGGTTACCGCTTTAGAAATTACAACATCTTCCACACCACAGGGTAACACAATACAGTTAATAATATCAATGGTTACTTCTGTTTTTTCTGAACAACCAAAATCATCAGTAATGGTATAGCTGAAAATATAGTCTACATTTTCTTCCAGATTGATAGGGTCAAAAGTTCCATCGTTATTGATCGCTACATTATTGGATTCCACAACCCAGCTAACGTTTGGATCTACATCAGATAGATAATCATTTAAGTCGATTATTCCGCCATCATTACATAAGCTATCACTTAACTGAACAAGGTTTGTGTTTGCGGTAACGGTTATCAATTGAGAAACTCCTGTTTGGTTTCCACATTCATCGGTGGCAGTCCATACTCTCTCAATGGTATCAGGAGTTGGATAGCTTTCAACTAATGTCACGGTAATGTTTGTTGAACAATTATCCGCAAATATGGGCTCTTCAGGCTCCGGAATATCTGCACAAGAAACTTGACCGTTTTGTACGACAGATACTAGAATAGGTGCTGTTTGGTCACTACCGGTATAGGTAATGGATTCACCGGTTAAGGCATTTCCACAGGCGTCTACCACTTCATAGGTGTACACCAGTGTCCAGCTACAATCGTCTCCGGTTTGAGCAGTATCGGTAAGGTTAACGGTAACGTCTCCGCCACAATTATCCGAATAGTTAGCTGCTATAGCAATTGGATCAAACGGAAAGTCTGTTTGGGCATCGGCAGCACATACATCCGCATCAACAACTCCTTGAGGAGCTTGACCTGAAGGCATAGTTTGGTCGCTACCGGTATAGGTAATGGATTCACCGGTTAAGGCATTTCCACAGGCGTCTACCACTTCATAGGTGTACACCAGTGTCCAGCTACAATCGTCTCCGGTTTGAGTAGTATCGGTAAGGTTAACGGTAACGTCTCCGCCACAATTATCCGAATAGTTAACTGCTATAGCAATTGGATCAAACGGAAAGTCTGTTTGAGCATCGGCAGCACATACATCCGCATCAGCAACTCCTTGAGGAGCTTGACCTGAAGGTGCAGTTGTATCTTCAATAGTAAAGGTAGCCGAAGTAGAGCTTGTATTTCCACATTCATCAGTAGCTGTAAAGGTCACAGTAGCTGAACCAGTAGCGCCGCAAAGGTCGCTTAATGCACTGTAGTCATTAGACCAGGTAATATCACCACAAGTATCTGAACTAATAGCACCACCGTTGTTGGCTAACCAATCATTAAGGTCGGCTGTATTTCCACTGCCGTCACATTCTACCGTTAAGTCGTTGGCATCTGTATCTATCACAGGTGCAGTTGTATCTTCAATAGTAAAGGTAGCAGATGTAGAACTGGAGTTTCCACAAGCGTCAGTAGCCGTAAAAGTTACGGTAGCTGCACCAGTTGCCCCACAAAGGTCGCTTAGTGCGTTGAAGTCATTAGACCAAGAAATAGCTGAACAATCATCTGTTCCAGTAGCACCACCGTTGTTGGCTAACCAGTCATTAAGGTCGGCGGTATTTCCGGCTCCATCGCATTCAACAGTTAAATCATTAGCATTAGTATCTATCACAGGTGCAGTTGTATCCTGAATAGCATAGGAAGCTGTTGTGGTAACAGAATTACCACATTCATCTGTAGCTGTAAAAATAACTTCTACAGGAGTTGAGCAATCAGAGGTAACACCACCATAATTATTTGTCCAGGTAATCGAACTGCAACTATCTATTGCAGAGGCACCACCATTAGAATCAAGCCATGCTTGAATTTCACCATTATTCCCACTGCCATCACACTCTACAACAATATCATTAGCATCATTATCTATAACTGGAGCAATAGTATCTTCAATAGTAAAGGTAGCCGAAGTAGAGCTTGTATTTCCACATTCATCCGTAGCGGTAAAGGTCACAGTAGCTGAACCAGTAGCGCCGCAAAGGTCGCTTAGTGCACTGTAGTCATTCGACCAGGTTACATCACCACAAGTATCCGAACTTGTTGCACCACCGTTGTTGGCTAACCAAGTATTAAGGTCGGCGATATTTCCAGTACCGTCACATTCCACCGTTAAGTCGTTGGCATTAGTGTCAATTGTAGGTGGTATTAAGTCTCTTATGGTAAATAAAGCAGTTGTTGTATTAAAATTACCACATTCGTCTGTAGCGATGAATTGTACTAAATATTCAGCAGTAGCGCCACAATTGTCTGAGGAACTCAGTACGTTGTAACTCCAGGTTATATCTGAACAAGAATCGGTAGCATTAGCACCGGCGTGAGAATCTAACCAAGATTGGTATTCATTTGTATTTCCACTACCGTCACATTGCACTGTTTGATCAGAAGCAACGGTTGTAATTGATGGGTTAGTTGTATCTTCAATAGTAAAGGTAGCTGAAGTAGTACTTGTGTTTCCACATTCGTCAGTAGCGGTAAAGGTTACTGTAGCTGCACCAGTAGCGCCACAAAGGTCGCTTAGTGCACTGTAATCGTTGGACCAGGTTACATTACCACACGTATCCGAACTTGTTGCACCACCATTGTTAGCTAACCAAGTATTAAGGTCGGCTGTATTTCCACTGCCGTCACATTCCACCGTTAAATCGCTGGCTCCTGTATTTATGGTAGGAGGTGTATTATCTTCAATAGTAAAAGTAGCTGAAGTAGTGCTTGTATTTCCACATTCATCAGTAGCGGTAAAGGTTACTGTAGCTGAGCCTGTAGCCCCACAAAGATCACTTAATGCGCTGTAATCATTGGACCAGGTTACATTACTGCAGTTATCTGTAGCTGTTGCACCACCGTTGTTGGCTAACCAAGCATTAAGGTCAGCTGTATTTCCAGCTCCGTCACATTCTACATTGCTGTTGCTGGCTGCAGTATTAATTGTAGGAGCAGTTGTGTCGTCTACTGTAATTGTTTGTGTAACATTTATTGAGTTATTACAATCGTCGGTTACACTATATGTTCTTGTGATAATTTCCGGACAGGTTTGATTGTTTGAACTATCACTAACCCAAGCTACTGTTGGAGTTGATCCACTATTGTCTGCTTCATCAGTTACAACAGAAATATCAGGAGCGGGCACTTCATCTATACATTCTACTGTGAGAGGAAGTGGGTTAGAGGCTGTAGGTGGAGTTGAATCACCTGCAGTTACAATTATACTTTCAGTTGCTGTACAACCGGCACTATCAGTTATTGTAACAGTGATTGTACCTTCACCGGCACCTGAATAAGAAAGTATGGTTGGAGGCGGTCCATTGGTACTTGTACTGGCTCCCGTAGTATTGGAGTCCACCGTAAAGGAATAAGGAGGAGTTCCACCACTTCCGGTAAATGAACCGGAGCCATCATTTGCTGAACAAGAAGGGTTGGTACTGGTTGTATTAAGTTCTAATTCACTGGGGAAAATTAAAGTTTCCGTATATGGATAAGTATTTGTATTACCATTAATATCTACCACAGACAAAGAAGGGTTGTAGGGTCCTCCATTAATGTCATAAGAAATTATGGGTGATGAATCTGTGCCACCAACATAAGTGCCACCATCAAAATTCCAATTATAGGTATAAGGTGGTGTACCTCCAATGGTTGTAGATTCAAAAGTAACTAAAGCAGTATTTCCTGTGGTACAGGCAGTATAATCGTACTGAACGGCCAATGGAGTTGAAACCAACAAATCATCAGGAAACTGACATTGAGATTGGCTGTAATCACTACAACTGTAGGGATCTCCTTCTTCAGGACCATTATTTGGTCCTGTACGCCAAACTACCATCACGTTTTCCAAAGTTAATTGTTCACCACAAATCCAGGTAAAAGGACCATATACTAAGCGTTGGGTGATTCCGCTGCTCGAGCTGGGTAGCGTTCCGAGATACTCGTTTATGAACAGCAAGTTTTCTCCAACCATTAAGTCAGCAAAAATACGCCCGTAATAGACATCAGAATTTCTGTTGCTGGAAATTTCGGCAATCATGTACACTTGTTGAGGTGTACCCGGAGTACAACTTGTATTGGTAAGTGGTGTTCCCGGCACATCAGTAGCGCTTAGAAAAACACTTTCTATAGAAAAACTATTTGTTGTACATCCAAAACTACAATCTCTTAGGTCTTGTGCAGAAACAGTTGATGCTGCAAAAAAGAGTAACAGATACAGTAGTTTTTTTGAAAATTTAAAAATTGTATTTGTTTTCATAAGCCCTTATTTTAATAATGGGATTAATTAATATTTTTTATTTATCGAATTAATTAATTTAAATAAATTGTAACTTTAAAATTAATTAAACAAGATGAACTAAAAACCACAAAAGGGTAAATATCATCATGTTATAATAAAATATCGTCGAGGGAAGTATGCCGGAAATCAGCACTAATGGATTAATATGTTTTGCATTTGGGGTCATTTTGATTAATTAGGTTGAAACAAATAAATGATGTAAATGTAATTTGTTCAAAAAAAAACTTTAAACCACTTAGAAATTCGATAAAATGTGAACTGATTTCATTTTGGCGTTAAATTAATGACCTTAAACGATTAGAAAATAGGTGCGGTTTTAATGGCATAATAGGTTAATTTAATTAGTTAATAGCTTTTGTCTTTTATACTTATGACATACTTTATAAGTAAAAATAGTCGTGCAATGTAATTCATTTTATCGAATAAAACAACATTTCACCGAAAAAAAATGCACTTAATCGAATTGACATGAAAAAAATTACAATTGTAAGACATGCTAAATCTTCCTGGGAAGGAAATTTTGCTGATATAAACAGACCTCTAAACACAAGAGGAATTAACGATTTGAAGCTAATGACTTCAGCATTAAGGCCTTATAACTTAAACCCGGATTGTGTGCTTTCAAGTCCTGCAAACCGGGCTTTAACCACAGCAATCTTTTTTTTAGAGAACCTAAATTTCAACATAAAATCACCGAAAATAGTAGATAAACTCTATGATTTTTCAGGAAACAACCTTATTAGTGTTATAAAAAAAATAGACAATCAATATGCTCATACTATGCTTTTTGGGCACAACCATGCGATTACCTATTTTGTAAACACTTATGGCGATATAGCTATTGCGAATGTACCTACCTGTGGACTTGTCTCTATTGACTTTCCTATCACAAACTGGAGTGATCTTAAAAAAGGGCATACCACACAGGTCCTTTTTCCTAGTGAACTGCGTTCTCGCTAATTTGTGCATTAATGCCATAGCCAGTTTTGGTAAGACATTATATATTCTTTTAAATACGCTCAAAAAAAAAAATCATTTTCACAAAACAACAATAAAGTATTTCCTAAAAAATCACTTTATCTTTAGGTTGTGAAAGAATCTCGTTTAAAAAAAATATATTTGTTGTCAATACATAAGTAAGACAAAAGTGCAACAAAACCTTATAAAAAGCAGATATATAAATCGAGAGCTAAGCTGGCTGCAATTTAATGCCAGAGTGCTTCAGGAAGCCGAAGATAAAACCGTACCATTAATAGAAAGATTACGCTTTTTAGGTATTTTTTCTAACAATCTGGATGAATTTTTTAAAGTTCGCTACGCTACCATTAAACGTATTGACCAGGCAGGAAAATCCGGTACCAGCGAACTTGGCGGTGTAAAAGCCAGCGATTTACTTGATATTATTACCCAAATAGTAATCAAACAGCAAAGTGAAAGCCTTACTATACTCAGTACTATTCAAAAAGAACTTATCAAAGAAGATATCTATATCATTGATGAAAACGAAATAGGACCATCAAACCACAACTTTATAAAAAACTACTTTATTCAAAAAGTAAGTCCTGCATTGGTTACCATTATTCTTAATGAAGAAGTCGGGTTGCCTAATTTAAAAGACAGTGCCGCTTATCTGGCTGTAAAAATGGTACTTAAAAATAAAGAAATTCAGTATGCCCTAATTGAAATTTCAAAACATATGGACAGATTTGTGGTACTGCCTAAAGTAGATGAAAAAAATCAAATCATTTTACTGGACGATTTACTGCGTTACTGTCTGCAGGATATTTTCAATATTTTTGACTATAAAGACATATCTGCACATATGATAAAAATCACCAGAGATGGCGAACTGGATTTTGAAAGCGATTTAAGTAAGAGCTTTATCGACAAAATTTCCGACAGTGTAAAGCACCGGCAAATAGGTGAACCGGTTAGATTTGTTTACGACAAGAATATTGACAATAACACTCTGGAATACCTCATGGAAAAAATGGGTATTGATTCAAAAGACAGTATAATTCCCGGCGGAAAATACCACAACCGAAGAGATTATATGGATTTCCCCAGTTTGGGCAGAACAGACTTGCTTTACAAAAAAATTGAACCTTTACCCATTAAAAAATTAAGCCTTGAAAAAAGCCTGTTTACCGCTATTGCCAAAAAAGACTATCTGCTTTATACACCGTATCATACCTTTGCTTATGTAGTAAAATTTTTACGCGAAGCCGCACTGGACCCAAAAGTAAAAACCATTAAAATTACTATTTACAGGCTAGCCGAAATTTCACATGTAGCCAGTTCTTTAATCAATGCTGCTAAAAACGGAAAAAAAGTAACTGTATCCATAGAGCTTCAGGCGCGTTTTGATGAACAGGCAAACATAAACTACGCTGAACAAATGGAGCAGGAAGGTATTCATTTAATTTTTGGTGTACAAGGGCTAAAAGTACACAGTAAAATGTGTGTAGTTGAACGAAAAGAAGCTCATAAAATAGTAAGATACGGATTTGTAAGTACCGGAAATTTTAATGAGTCTACCGCAAAAGTTTATACAGACTATACTTTGTTTACATCAGATAACAGAATATTAAAAGACATCAATAAAGTATTTAAATTCTTTGATATCAACTATAAAATATACCGCTATAAACACATTATTACCTCACCACACTACACCAAAAGAGCACTTTATAAACTTATCGATAACGAAATTAATAACGTAAAAGAAGGAAAACAAGGCTACATAAAACTCAAACTAAACAGCATTTCTAACTATCAAATGGTTGATAAACTCTACGAAGCCAGTAGTGCCGGAGTAAAAATACAAATTATAGTAAGAGGCATTTGCTGCCTGATTCCCGGAATTAAAGGCATTAGCGAAAATATTGAAGCCATAAGCATTGTAGATAAATTTCTGGAACATACCCGACTCTTTATCTTTGGAAATAACGGAGATCCTAAAGTTTATATCTCTTCCGCCGACTTTATGACACGAAACATCGAAAATAGAGTAGAAGTTACTTGTCCTATTTATGACAGCGAGATAAAACAAGAACTTATAGATACCTTTACGATTTGCTGGAAAGACAATGTAAAAGCTCGTGTATTTGATGAAGCACAATCCAATACCTATAGAAAAAATAACGACCCACAACTAAGAGCACAATTTCAAACGTATACCTATTACAAAGAAAAACTAGCAAAATAGCATGCTTGTAATAAAAAAATATGCCGCCATAGACATAGGCTCAAATGCCATACGACTACTCATATCCAACATTATCATAGACGGAAACAATCCGGTACGCTTCAAAAAAAACTCGCTCGTTCGTGTTCCCATTCGCTTGGGAGCAGATGTATTTGTACATCACAAAATAGCTGAAGAAAACATCACCCGAATGATAGATACCATGCACGCCTTTAAGCTGCTGATGAAATCACATAAAGTAGAAAAATACAAAGCCTGTGCTACTTCGGCCATGCGCGAAGCAGTAAACGGTATAGAAATAGCACAAAAGGTCAAGAAAAAAACCGGCATTATTATCGATATTATTGAAGGCGAAGAAGAAGCCGCAATCATAGCAGCTACCGATTTACACTCTTTTATTGACGAAAACAAAACCTATCTCTATGTTGATGTTGGCGGTGGAAGTACCGAATTTACAGTCATTCACAACGGAGTTTCAGTAGCGTCAAAATCGTTTAAAATAGGAACGGTAAGACTTTTAAACGATATTGTAAATAAAGAAACCTGGGACAATTTACAAGACTGGATAAAAACCAATACCACCATGTATGATAAAATTGAAGTTATAGGTTCCGGCGGAAACATCAATAAAATATTCAAAATATCCGGAAAACCACTAGGTAAACCCTTAACATACTTTTACTTATCATCCTACTACCAAATGCTTCAATCTTATTCTTATGAAGAACGCATCACCAAGCTGGACCTTAATCAAGACCGAGCTGATGTTATTATTCCGGCAACCCGAATTTACCTTTCTGCCATGAAATGGAGTGGTGCCAAAGATATCATTGTCCCAAAAATTGGATTGGCAGACGGAATCATAAAAAGTATATATCATGAAACCGTTTCAAGCAATACACAGTAAAATTTTGCATTTCATCTCAAAATTAACTAACATTATACTTTTTAATATATATTCGTTGGCAAATCAAGAACTTAACTTATATTTATATTTATGAAAAGAACAGTACTATTTTTTGCAATTGCCCTGTTGTATTGCTCAGCATTTTCTCAGGAAACAGAAGAAAAGACCAAAACAGATATCAAGCCACAGTTCGGCTTTCGAGTAGGGTATAACATTTCAAACTTAGATTTTGACCCACAACCTACAATGGAAAACAAGCACAGAAATGGCTTTGTCATTGGGTTTTATGCCGAATATTTTCTTTCGCCGGCCATTACCATAGCCCCGGAAATTATGTACTCGGCAGAAGGTGGAAAACATGATGCGTTACGTGTAGATTATGTGCATTTACCTGTTTTACTAAAATTCAGGTTTGGCGAACGTTTTGCCGCAGGTGTTGGACCACAAGCCAGTGTTAAAGTTCATGAACATGAAGATGGATTTAAAAACTTTGTCTTTTCGGGACTGGCAGGCATAGAGTATAACCTTTGGGAAGACTATTATATTGACCTGCGCTATAACTATGGTTTTATGAATATTCTGGATAACGATTTAGACCTGGAAGCCAAAAACCATAATATTCAAATAGGTTTCGGAATGAAAATTTAATTAGCGTTATAGTAAAGATAAGCAAGACTCCGAACAAGTGTTTGGAGTTTTTTATTCCTTAATAAATTTGATTGTCTTTGATTGATTTTCTGTACTTAGTTTAATAAAGTACAGTCCTGAACTAAACTCAGAAATATTTATAGTTTGATTACTTAATTTATCGCTTTCTATTTCTTTCCCATCAACCGATAAAATGGTATAGTGTATTTCAGTATCCAATAAATGGTTTGCATTAATAGTTATACTCTGAGTTGCAGGATTAGGAAAAAGCCTCAGGCTGGATAAATTATCAAATTCTGGAGTGTTTAGTATTTGTCTTCCATAAACGATATAATCTTCATTACTGTTAGTTAATGTTAAACTTTGTTCATTTCCGTTACCTGTAACAGTATAATATAAATCATTATAAATGCCAGATCCGGAAATATTGATAATGTTCCTGTAAAGCAATTCAAAATCATTTTCCTCAGTAGAATCACAAGTATTGATTGTGGGACCAATACCTCCAACTATATTAATTTTAGTTAAATCTATTATATTGTAAGATGCAGTGTAGTCGTTACATACCGCTGTTCCTTCAGCTTTAACTCCACCGAAACTTGAGGGAACATTTTGAAAGTCAATAAAAAAAGAATCGTTAAAGGTATTGTTGATTGTTTCTGCATTGTAATTTAAATAGTGTAAATACCAAATACCCGGAAGTTGATTTTCCGGCAGCGGACTTCTTCCATATACAGCATAATTACCATTAGCATTCGTAAGTTGCATAATTTCGTTTTCATCGGTGCCATTTAAAGTGTAATTATAAATATTGTTTTGAGTAAATAATCCAAAAAAATCCCATAAATAGGGGTCTAAAAAAGCACTAGATTCATAACTCCAGTTGCAAAATCCAGTTAGAGAAACTACATCGGTTATTTCAATGGTATTATCATTTATATAATTATATTGACCACCATATCCGGTATCACAAATTGAACCTTGAAATGCGTTTTCTGAAAATAGTATAGTGTTTATAGAATTAGGAATTGTGCTATATTGAATAGTGTGATCAATAGAGATATAATGCAAATACCAATCACCTAAAAATGCTTGAGAATAAATTTTTGAGCTAAAAAGGAGTATAAAAACTAGAAGTAACTTTTTTATCATACCTAAAGTTACAAAAATTATCCATGTACTGTTTCTTTTTTACTCAGGTTTTTCATAATATCGGCTTCGTAATCCAATAATTCCTGCCATTTTTTATCTACTTCCTTTCGGTTACCATATTGCCGGGCAAAACCTAAAAACATAGTGTAATGGTTGGCTTCACTTACCATAAGCTTTTTGTAGAACTCGGCCAATTCTTTATCTTTCAGTTCTTCTGAAAGCAGCCTGAAACGTTCACAGCTTCGGGCTTCTATCAAGGCGGCATAAAGTAAACGATGTACAAGTTGGGTAGTTCGGCTTCCGCCTTTAGGGAAAAATTGGTGTAAGGCAACTACGTATTCATCTTTTCTATCGCGACCAAGTACCCAACCGCGTTCTGTAATTTTATCGTGCACCATCTTAAAATGGCTTATCTCTTCTTTTACCAAAGCGGTCATTTCTTTTACCAGCTCCGTGTATTCGGGAAAACTAACAATTAATGATATTGCCGTACTGGCCGCTTTTTGTTCACAGTAGGCGTGATCGGTCAGAATTTCTTCTATATTTTTTTCAACGATGTTTACCCAGCGTGGGTCTGTGGGAAGTTTTAAGCCTAGCATAAATTACAGGTCTAGATTAAAAGTTTTACGTAAGAGCTTTATGGCCGGATTTTTTTCGGCTAATTTTTCGAATTTTTCATGTGGGGAATACACGAAGGTTTTTTCTAACGCTTCATTTACGGTAATGTCCAGCGAAATGGAAAAGTTTTTTAATTTTTTCCTTAGGTAGCCTAATAGTTCGTATTGATGTCTTTCCAGTTCTACCTTGTTGGTGTCACTGGGGAATGTAAGGTGTATGGTGGAATCTTTCAGTTTTGGGGTATCTATGGACATAATGGAAGCCATATTGTGTTGTCCGTTTTCTTTCAGTTGTTTGGTATAGGCTTTCCAGCATTTAAGCAATTGGGCTTCGGTAAATGCTTCTGTTGGCAAGTCTTGTTCATCCACAACTACGTCCATTTGGCGAATAAGATGTTCTTTTTTGGCTTTAATGCTTTTTAAGGACAATCCTGAAGTGCGCTCG
Source organism: Flavobacteriaceae bacterium (assembly GCA_035654775.1). Lineage (GTDB taxonomy): Bacteria > Bacteroidota > Bacteroidia > Flavobacteriales > Flavobacteriaceae > HKST-UBA85. The sequence continues at coordinate 32,678 of DASRWB010000068.1, forward strand.
GTTTTGAGGTTTACTTTTGGTGAAGTTAGCGTTGTTGTTTCAGCTTCGGGTTCATTTACATAGTCGGTTTCGCTGGGATGAACATTTTGATCCTTTTGTTCGTTTGTATTATTTTCTGAAGTGTTTTTAGGTTTTTCGGGAATAGTAACTTTTACGGTCTGAATTTTCTTTTGGGTGAAATAAGATGCAGGTATTATGAAATGTTGGCTATTTTTTTTTTCTCCATCAAAAGTGACAGAGGCAAGTTGCATCAGGCAAAGTTCAACTAATAAACGTTGGTTTTTACTGGTTTTGTACTTTAAGTCACATTCGTTGGCAAGGTCTATGGCTTTAATCAAAAAAGGTATTGAAGTTTGTTTGGCTTGTTCCAGATACACTTGTTTGGTTTCATCTCCTATTTCAAGTAGGTCTATGGTTTGCTCATTTTTACACACCAGTAAGTCTCTAAAGTGCGAAGCCAAGCCGGAGATATAATGATGACCGTCAAAACCTTTGGACAATACGTCGTTATAATGAAGCAACAGATTTGGGATATTGTTTTCCAAAATAAGCTTTGTACTGGTAAAATAGGTTTCATAATCCAGCACATTTAGGTTTTCTGTCACAGCTTGTCGGGTCAATTTTTTCCCTGAAAAACTAACAACACGATCAAAAATGGACAAGGCATCGCGCATAGCTCCATCGGCTTTTTGGGCTATGATATGCAGCGCGTCGTCTTCGGCTTCAATGTTTTGCTCTTCAGCAATGTATTGTAAGTAGGCTTTGGCGTCTTTAACGGTTATTCGTTTGAAGTCAAAAATCTGACAACGGGATAAAATGGTAGGAATTATTTTGTGCTTTTCTGTGGTCGCCAGAATAAAAATACAGTGTTTTGGAGGTTCTTCAAGCGTTTTTAAAAAAGCATTAAAGGCTGAGGCAGACAGCATGTGTACTTCATCTATAATATAGACTTTGTATTTCCCTACTTGTGGCGGTATGCGTACTTGATCTGTAAGTTCCCGTATTTGTTCCACACCATTATTGGAAGCCGCATCGAGCTCAAATATATTAAAGGCAAAGTCTTCATCTTCTTTTTCTGTGCCGTCACTATTAATCATTTTTGCTAAAATGCGGGCGCAAGTAGTTTTACCAACACCTCGCGGACCTGTAAACAATAAAGCCTGTGCCAAATGGTTGTTTTCAATGGCGTTAATTAAGGTATTTGTAATAGCTTGTTGTCCTACTACATCCTTGAAGGTTTGTGGCCTGTATTTTCTTGCTGATACTACAAAATGTTCCATTGAAATTATGCTGAAAGACAAAGTTAAAAATATGGTTTTAAAAACCGAATATGCAATGCATAAATTGAAAAGAGTTATTAACAATTTTTGTATTTTTGCGGGAAGTAAATTGCCTTATCGCGGCAACTGAAAAGAGTCGAGGAAAGTCCGAACACCGTAGTGCAACATAATGGTTAATTGCCATCCGCCGTGAGGTGAGGAAAAGTGCAACAGAAAGAATGTACAGGTTATGCTGTAGTGAAATCAGGTAAACTCTATGTGGTGCAATGTCATGTATACCAGCGTTTGAGAGCGGCACGTTCAATGTTGGCGGGTAGACAGCTAGAGTGTACAGGTAACTGTACACCCAGATAAATGATAAGGTCTTGGTGCTTTTTGTGTCAAGAAACAGAATTCGGCTTATAGATTTACTTAAGTAAACAAAGGTGCGGCTTTAGGTAGTCGCCCTTTTTTGTTTAAGGTAATAACCTCTGATTTTGTTAAGATGCTTGAGGTTTTTCAAAAAAACTAAATACGCATCCACCGTAGTTACGTGCCTCTGCGAAATAGTCTATTGAACTTAAATCTTTTTGTTTTTCGTGTTCTAGAATCAAAATGCCATATTCGGAGAGTAAATTGTTGTTAAAAATCGTAGAGACCAATGTTGTGTAATTTTCAATAGAATATTGATATGGTGGGTCGGCAAAAATAATGTCATATTTTGTGTTTAAGTGGTTTAAGTACTTGAAAACATCCGCTTTTACCACTTGAATAGGCAGGTTAATTTTTTCTGCGGTTTGCCTTATGAATTTGGCACATAAATAATTGCTGTCTACGCTGGTGATGTGTTTTGTGCCTCTGGAAGCAAATTCATAGCTTATGCTTCCTGTGCCGGCATAGAGGTCTAAAACCGAAACTTCACTCAGGTTGTAGCTGTTGTTTAGAATATTAAATAGTGCTTCTTTAGCCATATCAGTAGTTGGCCGAACCGGCAATTGTTTTGGCGGTTCAATTTTTCTGCCTTTAAATGTACCTGATATTATTCGCATAAAAAACTGGACAGTAAAGCTAGGTTACTGCTTTCGGGAATTTGGATTTCGTTAGGATTTACAAATGAAAATGAGTTGGTTTTTATTTCTACATTTCTGATATATTTATAGGCTATGGCATATAAATCACTGGTAGGTGTTAGGGTACCGTAGAAGTGCAGTAAAATGGCTTCCGGGTTGTATTGCATTTGTTCTAGGGTAAACAGAATGTAGTAAATAAAGTCTTCCGGAGTAGTAAAGGCAAAGGTATTGTAAAATTGAATGTCTTTGTTTTTTGTGATTAGCATTTCAAAAACGTTTTCTTCTACATGTATTGTAACTACAGGTTCTTCGGTAGCTTCATTTTGCGATGTAATATATTCTATAAATTGGGTAGCAAAGTGTTTGTAGGTAAAACTTCCAAAGGTATCAAATAGAAAATTGTTTACGTTTACCAGCGGAACATAAACTACAGCAGTATCGTTTATTTTATCAAAGGCTATAAAATCTGTAGCTAAAATTTTGTTGTTGAATTTTAGATATTCAGCCAGGGAATCTTCATCAAAAAAAGCGTCAGGAACCAATGTGACCAAATCGTTCCTGTAAATTACTGTTACCTGTTCATAGGTGTGGTTTGCCAGTTGTTCAGTATCGATAATGAATTTTAAATAATCCAGTATTTCAAATGGATTGAGCGTGCGGTCTTTTTTAAATTGCTTAAGTTTTAAAAGGGTATGGGTATTAACCTCTAGTATAGAAAAAGAAAGTCCACTCAAACCTATTTGAATGGACAACTTTTTAAGGGTTGGTAAATGAGTATTACTATTCTGCTTTACCATAGTTTTTAGGCCAGTTTCCGTTGGTGCTCACTTCGGTCATAGAGCCAACAACTATAGCATCACCATCAACACCATCAACCGAAACCACTTGGTTTTCTTGTATTAATAAATCTTTATCTTGATCGTGTAGAATTACATTTTTCTTTACTTTGGCTTCAAACACGGGTATTTTTATGTCATTTTGTTCAATAAACCCGGCTTGAAGTTCAAATTTTTCGTCTTTGTTGACTGCATGAGGTACATTCATCATGGTTTTATACCTTTCAGACCCCTTAAACAGCGAATCTTTTACAGCTCTAGTGCCTAAAGTGTCTATTAATGTTATTTCCTTAAAGGTATCAACACCGTATCTTTTGGTCATTTCCACATCCAAAACAGAGGAGTCTCTTCTTTGGGTTAAGGTAAAATGTGCTGTGTCAATAAATTTAACTAAATTGTCAAAATTGTTTGCAAATGTACCGGTAACTTGTTTATGAGCCAGCTGTGCATCGCGTATATCTATAAGCTTGTCTATAGCATCCGCGTAGCGTTTATTCTTAATCTTATTAAATTTAATAGGGTCGTTAATAGAATTATAGGTAGCATACCCTAAGTAACCTATTAAAACCCATAGTAAAATAATGAGTACAGGTTTAAATTTAGAAGGAAGATATCTATCGACTACCCAAACTAGACCTATGGTAAGAAGAATGGCTGCAACAACAAGAAGGATGATTTGTAACATGGTTATCTAAAATTAGTTTTTTATATGGAATAACGCAAATCTACAATTTTTTTTTAATCGCAAAAACCAATGTCTCTAAAAATCATCTTTATCTTTGATGAAATTTTAGGCGACTCGAAATTAAATGAACACTCAAGAATTTTATTCACTTATTACTCAGCAATTTCCGTTCACACCAACACCTAAGCAAGAAGTTCTTTTAAGGCAACTTTCAAATTTTATTATCGAAGGAACAACCAATGAAGTATATGTGCTTAAAGGATATGCCGGAACCGGGAAAACAACCATTATCAGTACTTTGGTTTCTAACCTTTGGAAAATAAAAAAAAGTGCGGTACTGATGGCACCAACCGGTAGGGCCGCAAAGGTAATTTCAAACTATTCCAATAAAGAGGCTTTTACTATTCACAAAAAAATATATTTTCCAAAAAAAAATAAAAGCGGCGCCATTTCCTTTGTACTTCAACTAAATAAACATAAAGACACGTTATTCATTGTGGATGAGGCTTCTATGATTCCGGATATTCCCGGAGAATCTAAACTGTTTGAAAACGGTTCGTTATTGGATGATTTAATGCAGTATGTATATTCAGGACATAGATGTAAACTACTGTTAATAGGTGATACAGCACAGTTGCCACCGGTAAAACTGGAGTTAAGTCCGGCCTTAGATGTGGATAAATTATCACTAAACTACAGCAAAAATGTTACACAAATAGAGTTAGACCAAGTAGTAAGACAAACGCAAGATTCCGGGATTTTGTCAAACGCTACACAATTACGACTGCAAATCAAGCAAGAGCAAACCCACAGTTTCAGGTTTACACTAGATTCGTTTCAAGATATTGTACGATTAACAGACGGTGAAGAAATCATGAGTGCCATTCACGATGCTTACAGCAGTTTAGGCAATGAAGAAACAGCTATTATTGTTCGTAGTAATAAACGTGCCAATCTCTACAATCAAAGTATAAGAGAGCGTATTCTATTTAATGAAAACGAGCTTACTGCCGGAGATTACCTTATGGTGGTTAAAAACAATTACTTTTGGATAAAACCTACTTCTGAAGCCGGATTTATTGCCAATGGTGATATTGTTCAAGTTCTTGAAATTTTTAAAATAGAAAGTTTGTACGGCTTTAGGTTTGCTCATGTAAAAATAAAAATGGTCGATTACCCTAAGATGAAGCCTTTTGAAACGGTGTTGCTTTTAGATACCATTATGGCCGAATCTCCGTCTTTAAGTTATGAAGAATCCAATAAACTCTATCAGGAAGTTCTGAAAGATTACGAAAATGAAACCAGTAAATACAGAAAATTCCTCAAGGTAAAAAACAACAAATATTTTAATGCGCTTCAAGTAAAATTCAGCTATGCCATAACGTGTCATAAATCGCAAGGCGGACAATGGAATACGGTTTTTATAGAACAACCCTACCTGCCAAACGGTATAGATGTAGAATACCTAAGATGGCTGTATACAGCCGTAACACGAGCCACTTCAAAGCTTTATCTCATAGGTTTTAAAGATGATTTCTTTGTTTAACAACCGTTAAATCGCGTCAGAATAATTTTTTAAAAGCAGGCTTACTTTATACTTAAATGCTTATTTTTGATTAAATATTATTTACTAATGATTAAACATACCCTAACGCTTATTTTACTTGTTTTTAGTTCTCTCAATGTACAATCACAAACCAATGCAGTAACAGAATACGGTGACCAAGTTATATTATTTGATGACGGTACATGGCAATATGCAGATGAAGAATTGAACCTTTCTTCAGAAATTAATGAAAATCCAAACCCATTTGTAAAACCTGAAAACTCAAATTTTTTGCTTAAAAGCAATCAGTTTAATGTAGGCATCTGGCTAAACAGTAAACTATGGAAATTTTCCAAAGCTGTGGATAATGAAGATGCTGAATACCAAATTGTCTTAAAAGGCGAAGACCTCTATGGCACCATAATTTCAGAAAAAGTACCTATACCGCTGGAATCACTGCGGGAAATAGCACTTTTAAATGCCAGAGATGTAGCACCCGACACAAAAATAGACCATGAAGAATACAGAAATGTCAACGGTTTGCGAGTGCTAATGTTAGAAATGAGCGGCACCATTTCGGGAATTAATTTTGCCTACAAAGGCTATTACTACTCAAATTCAAACGGAACGATTCAAATCATACTCTATACTTCAAAAAGTTTAATAAAACAGTATGACGCTCAGGTAGAAGACTTTTTAAACGGTTTTGTAGAACTATAATTATGAAAATAATTGCCATGATACCCGCGCGATATAGTGCGACCAGATTTCCTGCAAAACTTATGCAAGATTTAGCAGGGAAACCGGTTATTGTCAGAACCTATCAGGCTACAGTAGATACCAACCTTTTTGATGATGTTTTTGTGGTAACCGACAGCGAGATTATATTTAAAGAAATATACGCCATAGGTGGAAAAGCCCTAATGAGTAAAAAAGAACACCAGTGTGGCAGCGATAGGATAGCCGAAGCCGTAGAGTTCATGGACGTAGATATCGTCGTAAATGTTCAGGGCGATGAACCTTTTACCGAAAAAGAATCCTTACAAAAACTCATAGCCGTTTTTAAAAACGATACCCAAAATAAAGTAGATTTAGCTTCCCTTAAAGTAAAAATCACCGATTGGGATGAAATTGCAAACCCAAACACAGTGAAAGTGGTAACTGACAAAGAAAATTTTGCGCTTTTCTTTTCAAGAAGCCCAATACCATTTCCAAGAGACAAAGAAATCGGCGTAACCTACTTTAAGCACAAAGGAGTGTATGCCTTTAGAAAAAAAGCACTAATGGACTTTTATACACTGCCTATGCTCGCTCTTGAAGCTTCAGAAAAAATAGAATGTTTACGATACCTGGAATACGGAAAAAAAATAAAAATGGTAGAAACAAACGTGCAAGGTGTAGAAATAGACACACCCGAAGATTTAAAACGTGCCATAAAACTATGGAAATAAATTATCGCAACATAAAAGTAATAGGGTTTGACGCCGACGATACACTTTGGGTAAACGAAACCTATTTCCGTGATGCAGAAATGGCCTTTGCCAAACTATTAGCACCTTATGAAACCGCTAATAAAATTGATCAGGAACTATTCAAAATGGAAATGAAAAACCTTCCACTTTATGGGTATGGCGTAAAAGGGTTTATGCTTTCTATGGTAGAAATGGCACTGGAGTTGTCAAACCATCAAGTATCCAGTAAAACCATTCAGGCTATACTGAACATAGGCAAGGAGATGATTAACAAACCGGTAGAACTGCTGGATGGAGTAGAAGAAGTGCTAAAAAATCTGGCCAAAAAATACAGACTTATTTTGGCAACCAAAGGCGATTTGCTGGATCAAGAACGCAAACTCGAAAAATCCGGATTGATAGATTATTTTCATCATATTGAAGTTCTAAGTGATAAACACGAGGAAAATTATTCAAAACTTCTAAATCACTTAGATATAAAACCTTCCGAGTTTTTGATGGTAGGAAATTCCTTAAAATCGGATATTTTACCCTTAATAAACATTAAATCACATGCTATTCATGTACCCTTTCACACCACTTGGCTACATGAACAGGTAGACCCAAATCACACAAATAAAAAAGCATACAAAACAGTTAACTCTTTAAAAGAACTGTTAACTATTTTAAATTAAAAAAAGAAGATTAATACATGGCATATAAAAATTATCCAATGGTTTCCAGAGTTGTTTTTGGGCGCGGTAGTTTTAATGAACTTACCGAAATATTAGCACCCAAAAGACTCAGCATAAATGCACCTTTTATTTTTCTTGTAGATGATGTATTTGAACGAAACGCTTGGCTAACCTCCAGAATACCATTAGCTTATAATGACAATATTATTTACATTTCGGCTGATGAAGAACCCAAAACCTCTCAAGTAGATGAACTGGTTGAGCATATTATTTTAAACAATAAAGAAAGACCCTCAGGTATTATAGGTATTGGTGGTGGCACATTATTAGACCTCGCAAAAGCAGTTTCCATAATGCTTACCAACGATGGGGAAACCAAAAACTACCAAGGATGGGATTTAGTAAAAAACAAAGCAGTTTACCATGTGGGTATTCCTACAATTTCCGGCACCGGTGCGGAAGTTTCAAGAACTACAGTTTTAACCGGACCGGAAAAAAAACTGGGTATTAATTCAGATTATACTCCTTTTGACCAGGTTATTTTAGACCCGGAATTGACAAAAAAAGTTCCAAAAGACCAATGGTTTTACACCGGTATGGATTGTTACATACACTGTATAGAGTCGCTTAACGGTACCTACCTTAATGCCTTTAGCCAGTCGTATGGAGAAAAAGCATTAGAATTATGCAAAGAAATTTTTCTCGAAAATTCACTCTCTACCGAAGAAAAACAAGACAAGCTTATGATGGCATCGTGGCACGGCGGTATGAGTATAGCCTATTCACAAGTGGGCGTAGCGCATGCTATGAGTTACGGATTGTCTTTTTTATTGGGAACCAAACACGGTATTGGAAACTGTATTGTTTTTGATCAATTAGAAGAATTTTATCCGGAAGGGGTAAAACTTTTCAAGAAAATGAAATCCCTACATGATATTCAACTGCCTCAGGGTATATGTGCAAACCTAGCAGATGATGAAATCGATATTATGATAGATGTATCCTTAGCATTAAAACCACTGTGGGAAAATGCATTGGGTAAAAACTGGAGTAAAATAGCCACACGCGAAAAACTAAAATCACTGTATTTAAAAATGTAAACCTATGCGCCGCATTGCAAAATTTATCTACTTTAAAGTTTTAGGATGGCGCATTACAGGAAACACTACATTTTCAAAAGATACCGTAAAAAAAGCAGTTATAATTGCAGCGCCACATACCAGCTGGCATGATTTTTTTATTGGCTTACTCTTGCGTAATGTTGTAGGACTTAAAAGTCATTTTGTAGGAAAAAAAGAATTATTTATCGGACCACTGGGTTGGTATTTAAAATGGGTTGGAGGCTCGCCTTTAGACCGAACTTCAGGACAAAACAAAGTAGAAGCAATAGCCAAGTTGTTCCAAGATAAGAATGAATTTAGACTGGCATTGGCACCGGAAGGCACTCGAAAAAAAGTAACCCAATGGAAAACCGGGTTTTATTATATAGCCCTGGAAGCCAAGGTACCTATCATTATGTTTACACTAGATTTTAAAAAGAAAGTAAATCACGTTTCCGAGCCTTTTTATCCAACAGGGAATATTGAAGAAGATTTTAAAATAATGAGAAAATTTTACGAAAATGTAGTTGGAAAAATCCCAAAATACAGCTAATATTGGCACGCATTTTGAACATTTTAAAATGTAAGCTCATGAGTGAAACATAAAGTAAACATTTTGTCCCTAAAAAGAAACACTTTTTGAGTTTATAAAACAAAAGCTACTTCTGAATGAAGTAGCTTTTCTTTTTTTAGTAAGTAGAATTAAAATTACTTTATTTCCTTTTTTGCATTTTCTATAAGCGTTCTTAAATACTGCTTATGGGCTCTGGAGGCTACATTACCTGAAGGTGCCGCCATGGTATAAATAGCATTTAAATTTGCTAGAGCCATCACTTTAGCATTGTTGTCAAAACTACCGTTATCTTTACCGATAAGCATGTTTATTAATCGGTTGGTATATTCTACTTGTAAATTTTGTCTGAAAGAATTTACATTTCCATAAATATCTGCTTTAAATATGGCGTTGTTTAAATCTGTCATAAAAGTGGCAAGACTGTATTGATTTCCATATAATTCAGAGTCGGTAAGCCGTTGTAAAGTATTAGGATGCAATACATGACTTAACACATTTTTTTGATAAGATAAAATTTGCTCGTGAATTTTAGGGTCTTCAGTTCCGGAAAAGAAATTAAATCCACGACGTTGCATAGCCAAATAATTGTATAAATCACTTGGAGCATCAAAAGCATCAGGAGCAAAGATATACTTAGAAAGTGCATTCATAGCTCGCTTTTGGTCTTCCAGACTTACAGGAGTATAAGGCTGTGTACCACCATCTTGACCCACCATAGCTCTATCTACATAAACGCCACCTATATAGCGTGAAATTACAGTTCCGGCATTGGCGCGTTGACTGCTCAATAAATAATAGGCACGTCTTAGCTCTTCATATGATTTGCCACTGGTAGAAAACTTTAATCTTAAATCGCCCATCATATCATTGGTTAACTCATAAATATTAATGGCGTACTGAATGGCATCACTAGATAAATCGCCAACCATTACTCTTGGATCAATAGCTTTACCCGGAGAACGCATGTCGTCCGCATCATTTCCAAAAGTTAATTCAGGTTTTGTTGACATTTCCAGTAAAGCCAATTCTTCTGCTTTTGTTTTAAAAGGAGTATATCCATATTGAATAGCCCAAATATCATAAGGTCCTACAGCGGTGTCGTAATACTGCCCTTGTTTGGAACGGTCGCGGGTTAAGTTTACCGAAGCATAGTCCATTACTGACCCACACAGCGCCTTACCTTCAATAAATTCGGCATCGGCTAGTTGTTCCGGACTGTATATTTGGCTGGCTTTCATGTTGTGATTTAATCCAAGCGTATGACCTACTTCATGCATGATTAAATGTTTCATACCTTCGCGCTTCATGCGTTCCATTTCTAAATCGTTGGCATCCATGGCCTGTAAAAAAGCTTGACCAAATAGGATGCCTTCATGCATGATATTTCCAAATGAACAAAACATATCAGGCATATCTTCATAGTTAACTTCAACTTTACTTTGTGCTGAAGCTAAATCAAATAATTTGTCATAAAATACCCTATTGGTGAAGTGTACATACTCTAACATAATATCGGCTCCCAAAAGTTGTCCTGTTCTAGGGTTTGAAAAACTTGGGCCGTAACCTCCAAAAGGTGGATTTGGTGATGATGTCCACCGAAGCACATTATATCTTATGTCGCCGGCATCCCAAGTGGCGGTATCGGGTTGTACTTTTACCACCATTGCATTTTTAAATCCGGCTTTTTCAAAAGCTTTATTCCATGCTAATACGCCTTCTTTTATGGTTTCTCGCCACTCGTGTGGAGTTGAATTTTCTATCCACCAGGTTATGGGTTCAACAGGTTCTGAAAGGGCTGCATCAGGGTCTTTTTTAACCAAATGCCATCTGCGAATCATATCTCTGTATGGAGTAGAATGGGTAGCGGTTTGATCATTCACCTGATTGGTAAAATACCCTACCCGAGGATCATCAAAACGGGGTTGATAATCGTTTTCCGGCATGGAAATGATACTGTGAAATACTTTTATGCTTACATTTCTTCCGTCGGCAACTGCTTCTGAGCCATTATTTAACGTAGACGGTTTTGAAAATACATATTCTACTTTCAAGTCGGTGTTTTGCGGATAGTTTTTTACGTTCTCTATTTTGGTTTTGTCCTTGTCTAAATTACCCAGAGTAAACTGGAATGGAGAACCGCCGGGTCTGGAAGCCGGTTTTATTTGAGAAAAAGTTTCCTTTAAAAAAAGGTCATCGGCTTTTATAAGGTAAATGCCTTTCTCTTTATCATACGATTCAACTTTTACGCTTGCCATGTTTCCATTGCTTATGTTTGCATCTTTGGACTTTGAGATGGGATTTTCAGGGTCGTAGTAAAACGAAGTGTTTTGAGTGACAAATTCTATTTTATCAAAGTATTTTTCAACTTTAAATACTTTTTCGCCTCGGTAAGAACCTCGGTTTATTCTTCCGGCATCCATTACGCCGTCTGCAATTTGACTGAAATAGATAAATTCTTTACCTATTTGGTCTTCAGCGATTTCCATTTGTATGGAACCGTTAACCGTGTCCTGATAGATGGTGAACAGACCTTCAATTTTTTTACTTCCTTTGGTAAGTTCTTCAATAGATTTTTTGGAATCTTTTTTGGGCTTTTGTACTTCGGTTTGTGCTTCTTTTCCTTTATTTTTTCTGTTCTTTTTTTGAGCTTCCACAGTAAATGGTGTCAGCAAAAAAAGGGCTGAGAAAAGAAGAACAACTGTTTTTGTGTGAAACAATTTAGATGTCATTAGTAAGGTTATTAAAGTTAAGGTTACTAAAATAACCAAACGGGGTTTTATTTACTTCAAATGAAATGTTAAAAAAGCGTTTTTAACTTTTTTGAATTCCTGATAAGATGAATACTTCTGTAGAAGATACTTGAGCTATTCTTCTGCTTCTTCCATGGTGTGATATACATTTTGTACATCATCGTCTTCTTCAATTTTTTCGAGAAGCTTTTCTACATCGGCAACTTGTTCTTCAGTTAATTTTTTGGTTACCTGCGGAATACGTTCAAAGCCTGAGGATAGTATTTCTATGTTTCGGGATTCCAATTCAGATTGGATAGCACCAAAGCTTTCAAAAGGAGCGTAGATAAGGATTCCATCATCATCTATAAAAACTTCTTCTGCTCCAAAATCTATTAATTCCAATTCCAATTCTTCAGGGTCAATATCTTCAGCTTTTATTCTGAAATTACACGTGTGATCAAACATGAAGGCTACCGAACCGGAAGTGCCTAAGTTTCCGTCACATTTGTTGAAGTAGCTTCTTATGTTTGCCACCGTTCTTGTGTTGTTGTCTGTTGCTGTTTCTACCAAAATGGCAATACCATGCGGACCGTAACCTTCAAAAAGGACTTCTTTGTAATCGCCTTGATTTTTATCAGATGCCCGTTTTATGGCACGTTCAATATTGTCTTTAGGCATATTTACGGCCTTTGCATTTTGAATCACGGCTCTCAGGCGGGCATTACTATCCGGATCGGGACCGCCTTCTTTTACCGCCATAACAATATCTTTTCCTATACGTGTAAAGGCTTTGCTCATGGCTGCCCAACGTTTCATTTTACGTGCTTTACGAAATTCAAAAGCTCTTCCCATATCTGGTAAATGTTTTATTTTGATGCTTGCAAATTTAATAAAATCTGCTAGTGAAAAAAGAAGTTAACAAGCGAATAATTTTAGTTTGGATGTACTAAATTGATATAGTCCAGCATGATGTTATAAGCTTCTTCAATATAAATATCTTTTAAAATATCATCGGTATTTTCTTCAAAAGAGGTTGTGTTTTTATGGTTTTTGGTGTCGTCGGGATACAGAATATTAAATTTTGTTTCTGTTTTTTTGATAAACAGATTATTGAAATCTTCCCAGATTTTGAAATAATTAGTTATATCGTCGTGAATGGTTTTAAAGGTTAGTGGATAGGCGACATTTTTATTTACGTAATTCGAAACCAGTTTCTGGTTGAGTTTTTTGATTTTTTTAAAGTATGTACTACTGTTTACTCTTCGGTAACTCTTTGCTATTAATCCGGAAAATTCTATTTTCTTGAGCGGTTGATGGCTGAAGTGTAAGGCAATAGAGTCGTTTTGAAGGGCATAGGGTTCATATTGCTCGCCTATCTCAATATTGTCAAATAGAGTAGGCAACACAATATCGGGTGTAAGGCCAATGGTTTGGTGACTTTTTCCGGTAATACGATAAAATTTTTCAACAGTGAGTTTGCCGTAACCTAAATTTTTTGTTTCGCTTAAGGGTAAAATGATTTGAGCACTAGCTTTACCGTGTGTGGGTGTTCCGGCAAGAATTGCCCGGTGGTAATCTTGCATGGCTGCTGCAAAATATTCTGCGGCTGAGGCACTGTAATGGTTTACCAAAATAAGTATAGGCTTGTGAAACAAAGCTCCCTTTTTTGAGTTTTTTACGGTAAATGTTTCTCCTGTATTGTATTTTAATACTGAAATAGGACCACGAGGAATAAACATACTGGCAAGGTCTGTTGCTTCTTTCATCGAGCCGCCACCATTGAATCTTAAGTCTAGAATTAAGCCGTCTATTTGGGCTTTTAAAAGCTTAAATAGTTCTTTTGCTACATCTTTAGAAAGTCCGGAATCGTTCAGGGACTCTGTTGGGGTATAAAAATTGGCAATTTTTATATAGCCTAGCGTTTTGTCACCTTGCAGGATAAAACTTTCGGTTTTATTGTTTACCACGTCGGTTAAACTTTTGGTAAGTTCTATTTGATGAATGGTTCCGTCTTGTTTTTTTATTTTAAAAACAACCGTATGGTGGTTTGCATTGTTGGTGAAAGCAAGAATATCATTATTCGAAATGCAATAGGCTTCCAAAACGTCATTACCGCAAGATAAGGATTGAACAATGTCATTTTCTTCAAAACCGCCATGTAAAGATGCCGCACTTCCCGGGGTAATATAGGCAATCACAATGTCTCCATCGCTGTTTTTTTCGGTGTGAATACCAAAGGAAAATTCGCTGCTTGAAAGTGAATTTTCAAACAATACTTTATCTGATGGATTGAAGTATAGGGAATTTGGGTCTTGATACTGAAGCAAAGCATTCAGAAAAGATTCTTTTACAAAGTTTGTTATACCACCTTGCTGTGTTAACATTTCATCTAAAATACAACGTTGACTATCAATTACTTTTGTTTTCAATTTATGCTCAAGGGTAGTGAAGTCGATGTTGCTGTTCAAGCTATCTTCATCTAAGACTCGTGCTGCGATTTTATAACGTATGCGCTTATTCCAGTAGGCTTTTGCCGCTTCAGTATGGTCAAAATATTTTTGATTTTTTTGTGAGTTGAAGTATAAGGTGTCTTTGCCGGAATAATCCAGAGTCTCTTCTTGTAATGCGGTGATATACTGCTTGGTTTCTTGAATGCGTTGCTCCAGCGTTATAAAGTATATATCAATAAAACTGCAGTCTTTGTCAAGCAGGTAATTGTCCAGAAGGTAGGTATCCAGATTAAATTTTTCGATGTCTGACTGTAAAAAGAATTCGGCATCCGGGTCCAATGTTTTTAAAAAGAGTGTGTAAACACCTTTCGAAAGACTATCGTTTATGGGTTTTGGACTGTAGTGTGCTTGCTCTATCAATGCGTTCAATGCAATTACCTGTTCACAAAAAGGGGTAAGCGTTTGTGCTTGTGTAAACAATATAGAACAATGAATTAATAGTATGAATGCAATTCTGGGCATTACGATTTGTTTTGTGAAGTAATGTAGTAAAAAACCGGAATAAATGGTAAAAATTATTCCTCTACTTCAACAATAGCTTCGATGGCGCTTGCCAATTCAAAATCTTTTTCGGTAACACCACCGGCATCATGAGTAGATAGCGAAAGGGTAAGTACATTGTATACGTTTGTCCATTCCGGATGATGATTCAGCGCTTCACATTCAAAAGCAATGCGCGACATGGCACTAAAGCAGTCTTTAAAATTTTCAAATTCAAATTCGGCATGAATGGCATTGTCGTAGTATTCCCAGTCAGGAAAGCGAAGTAAGCGTTTTTCGATGTCGGCGTCAGATAGTTTAGTCATAATATGTTTTTTACTTTACTAAATGTACAGAAATATTTTCAGTTTTTCAACTTACAGCAACAGCGAGTTTAATACTTCTTGACTGTTTAACTGTAAATGCTTTGGCAAACAATTGTTTTTTGGTAAAACGGCCAGGTAGCGTTCATCATTGGTGGTGAAAACGTTTTTGTATATAATTTTCGTTAAATCGATAGTTTTAATAATTTCCTTTACAAAATCGTCATGATGCACCAAGTCAGTACTTCCTAAATGAAAAATTCCGGTTTTTTTTCGATTGATGATGTAGTGTATTTGTTGTGCTACTTTATCGTCAGAAGTTACATTTATAATTAAGTTTGGAAAAACCTCTATAGGCGCATGTTCGTTTGCCAGTTGTTTAATTTCTTCTATTCGTGGGGCATGTTTTCCAAAAACCATAGGCAGTCGTAGAATAGCCCATTTTTTTGGAGGTAATTTCATAAGCATATTCTCAATTTTTATTTTAAAATGACCATATATGCTTTGGCTCAATGTCTTTTCGTATTCGTAGCTTGGATACTTGCTGTAGGCATCAAAAACGTTAGCCGATGAAATAAAGATAAACTTACAGTTGTGGTTTAAAACATAGTCTGCAATATGTTGATGACAAAGTACTTGTGAATTAAAATTTCCGCGTAGCGCAGAAATGATAACGGTGGGTTTTATATGCAGCAGAATTTCAAAAATATCATCTTGGGTATGATCAAAATGAACAAATTGTTGGTTCTTTTCTAATGTTCGGTTGGGTGTAAAATACGTACCATAGGTTTTGAAATATCCACAGAGTTCTCTGTAAAGGGTATTGCCAATAAATCCACTGGCACCTAAAATCAAAATACGTTCTTTACTGATTTTCTCTTTCATTAAAATCCCTCAACTTCTATGGCGTTTACTTCTTGTAGAAAGGCAATTTTACTACGGTAGCCGAAACTACATTTTTTCTGATTTGAATATTCAATTTGCTTCCAATACTTGACAAACTTGCCGGCACATAGCCTAACCCAATACCTTTACCTAACGATGGCGACATGGTTCCGGAGGTCACTTTACCAATAGTTTTTCCGTGGTTGTCAACTATGGCATAGCCTTGTCTTGGAATTCCGCGTTCGTCCAGCTCAAAAGCAATGAGTTTACGGCTGGGACCGCTTTGCTTTTCTTTTTCCAAGGTCTCACTATGGGTAAAGGGTTTGTTAAATTTACATATCCATCCCAATCCGGCTTCTATGGGCGAAGTAGTTTCGTCAATATCATTTCCGTATAAACAATAGCCCATTTCCAGCCTTAGCGTATCTCTTGCTGCCAGACCAATAGGTTTTATACCAAAATTTTTACCGGCTTCCATAACTTTGTCCCAAATTTGTTTCACTTCGGAATTTTTACAGTAAATTTCAAAACCACCACTTCCCGTATAGCCCGTAGCCGAAATAATAACATGGGGTATGCCCGCAAAATCAGCTACTTCAAAGTGATAGAACTTTATGGCAGCCAAATCTTGACGGGTAAGCGATTGCATGGCTTCAACAGCTTTTGGTCCCTGAATGGCCAAAAGTGAATATTCTTCACTTATGTTGCGCATGGTGGCGCTCATGGTATTTTTCGATGCAATCCAGTTCCAGTCTTTTTCAATATTACTGGCATTTACCACCAGCAAATAGGTTTCTTCCTTTATGCGATAGATTATTAAATCGTCAACAATACCTCCATTATCATTTGGCATACAACTGTATTGCGCCTTACCAACCGTTAGTGTGGCCGCATCATTACTGCATACACGTTGTATAAGTTCCAGCGCGTTTGGCCCTTCAATTAGAAACTCGCCCATGTGGCTAACATCAAAAACCCCTAAGTGGTTACGAACCGTTTCGTGTTCAATGTTAACGCCTTCGTATTGAACCGGCATGTAGTAGCCTGCATAAGGAACCATTTTTGCGCCTAATGCTTCATGGGTAGCAGATAAAGCTGTATTTTTCATGAAATTGATTTTTTAATGGCGCAAAGGTATTGAAATTATAGCGGAATTTATCGGCTGTTGACAAAAATTGAATAGGGATTTGAAGCTTCGTTTTTCAAACGTATTTGACACCTGTATTCAAACTAAAAAGTGTTACTTTTATACTAAATCTAAAACTACGGCATCTCGTTTTTTTATTTAAAACGACATATAAAACATAAAACCAATGAAAATACTTTCTAAAGAACAAATTTACCAGGCTGATAAAATCACTTCTCAGCGTCAGAATATAAACACCAATGAACTTATGGAACGTGCCGGAACCCAAATTTTCAATTGGCTTCATGTAAGGCTGAAAGGAGCACAAGTGCCTATTCATATATTTTGCGGAATAGGAAACAATGGTGGCGACGGTTTGGTAGTAGCACGCCATTTACTCACGCATGGATACAATGTGCAAACTTATATTGTGAACTATAGCGATAAACGCTCTAAAGATTTTTTAATTAACTACGACCGAATAAAAAATGTAACTAAAACCTGGCCAAAACTGTTAGATGCCCAAAGCACATTTCCTGAAATTTCTAAAGACGACATCATTCTGGACGCTGTTTTTGGCGTAGGTCTTAACCGCGAAGTTTGCAACTGGGTTTGTACGTTATTCAAACATTTCAAGGCATCAAATGCCTTTACGGTATCCGTAGATATTCCTTCCGGATTGTATATTGATAAAGTTCCCGAAAAGCATGAAGTTGTTGTTATGGCTGATTATACCCTTAGTTTTCAAACACCCAAACTGGTTTTTTTCTTGCCCCAAACAGCCAAATACACTACTCACTGGGAGTTGATAGACATTGGCTTGGATGCTGACTACTTATACACTGTAGAAGTAGAAGCCAACCTTATTGGAAAGTTTGAAATTCTACCTATGTATAAACCGAGGAATAAATTTGATCACAAAGGAATATACGGACACGCATTTCTAATAGGAGGAAGCTATGGAAAAATAGGGGCCATTACTTTAGCTACAAAAGCTGCGCTTCACGCCGGTGCCGGCTTGGTTACCGCATTTGTACCGAAGTGCGGCTATATCCCTTTACAAACAGCGCTTCCTGAAGCTATGGTGATGACAGACAGTAACGAAACCTGTATAACCCATATTCCTGAAGAAATATCGGGCAATGCTATTGGTATTGGACCGGGAATGGGAAAAGATAAAAACACATTAACTGCTTTTGAAGAATTTTTAAGCAAAAATAACCATCCACTGGTTATTGATGCCGATGCATTAAATTTGCTTTCAGAAAACAATAAACTTTTTAAATACATTCCGGAAAACAGTGTAGTAACACCACATGCCAAAGAGCTGGAGCGATTATTGGGTAAATGGAAAGACGATTTTGATAAACTGGAAAAGGCAAAAACCTTTTCCAAAAAGCACAAAATCATCATAGTTATCAAAGGCGCAAATACCATAACGGTTTACGCAGATAAACTGTACATCAATTCCACCGGTAATCCGGGCATGGCTACTGCCGGAGCGGGTGATGTGCTTTGTGGCGTTATTTGTGGTTTAATGGCTCAGGGTTACGATCCTTTAATTTCCTGTGTTTTCGGAACCTATTTACATGGAAAATCAGGAGATTTGGCCGTACAAACTACAGGTTACCAAAGCCTGACAGCAAGCCACATTATCGATTTTTTAGGCGATGCCTACCTGGATTTATTTGCAACACCGGAATCAAATGTTGAAACTGAAACAGAAGAATCTAATTAATAAAAAAGCCACTTTGTAAAGTGGCTTTTTTAGTTAAATATTCAATTCGTTAAACAGTTTTACAAGGGCTTTACTTGAAGGTCTTGGTGCATCCGGCGTAACAATATTTCCGTCGGGGTCTATTAAAATAAAACGTGGAATACCACTTATGTTGTAGTTTTTAATAAAATCAGATTGCCAAGCTTCATCCGACATTAATTGAATGCCACCCATTTGCTCTTCTGCAATCATTTTTTTCCATCCTTCATAAGCGGCTTTAGAAGCAGCTTCTTTGGTTTCTGCTCTGTAACCACGACCATCATCAATTGAAATACTAACAAATTCAATGTTTTTATCTTTATACGTCTCTTCCAGTTCTTTTAAGTGTGGAATTTCTACTTTACAGGGTCCACACCACGTTGCCCATACATCAACATAAACATACTTTCCTTTGAAATCTGACAACGAGGTCGTTCCACCGTTATAATTTTCATAGTTTTCAAAGGTAGGCGAAGGTGTTCCTTTTGGGAATTGCTCTTTTAAAGCGATAGAAGTAGCAATGTAATTTTTATAAGCATTCAGCATAGGCTCTAAATTTTTTGAGGCTATTGCTGTGATTATTGAATCAATCGCAGGTTTTGAATTGTAAAATGTGTTTAATTCTGTTTTTATATCAGCAAAGGTTTTTTCCAGTTCTTCCATAGAATTTAACTGACTCAATTCGTCTAAGTTCAGTAATTTTTCTTCCAGCAATGATTTTTCAGCTAAAAAATTATTGTCTTCAGCTCCGTGACCTGTAAAAGATAAACTTTCATCAAACTTTTCAGTATCGAGAGTCATGTTTATATCAAAACCGTTTTTAAGAAAGAGTTGTGTGGCTTCGCTACCGTCAAAAAAGGCATAAAGATCAGGGCTTACTTTAAGGGTATCTTGAAAAGTACCATCTTCATTTACGGGTATGGTTTTAGAGTAGGTACGCGACTGTATAATTACCGAGTCACTGTTTTTATTTGTTATTTTCCCGGAAATAGAAACGTAGTCTTTAGGGGCTTCTTCTTTACAAGAAATGATTAAGGCTGATGCCATAAGTAAAATAAGGAAATTTTTCATGTGTTTTGTTTTTTGAGTTTCAAAAATAGTATTTTCCTATAGAGTTCGAGGGTTTTTTATATGTTATTAACATTTTCTTGCATATTTAATATCGAATGTGGAATTTTGAACAATCTATTTTCAAAAAGCATGACGCATCAAATTTCAACGCAAAGACTTTCTTTAAAAACACTGAATGCAATACTAACTAATAATATCCCTATTGCGCTTTCAGCAGAAACCAAGTTGCGTATCCAAGAATGTAGAACGTACTTAGATGAACGTATAGCCAAATCTGAAACACCAATTTATGGGATAAATACCGGGTTTGGTTCACTTTATAATGTAAAAATATCAAAGGAAAATCTATCTAAATTACAGGAAAACCTGGTCATGTCTCATGCCTGTGGTACCGGCGAGAAAGTACCTGCAAGCATTGTAAAAATCATGCTGTTGCTAAAAATTCAATCGCTGGCTTATGGTAAAAGCGGTGTGCAGCTGGAAACGGTAGAACGTTTGGTTACTTTTTTCAACAACGATATTATTCCGGTGGTTTATACCCAGGGTTCGCTGGGTGCCTCGGGTGATTTAGCTCCTTTGGCACATTTGGCGCTTCCTTTGCTGGGGTTGGGTGAGGTGTATAAAAACGGTAAAGTTGTACCTTCAAAAGAAGTGCTGAAAGAATACAAACTGAAACCGTTAAAACTGCAATCCAAAGAAGGCTTGGCTTTACTGAACGGTACGCAATTTATGAGTGCTTATGGTATTCATATACTCCTTAAATCGTACAAACTATCCTATCTGGCAGATTTAATAGGAAGCATTTCAATCGATGCTTTCGATTGCAGGATTGATCCTTTTGACGCATTGGTGCATTTGGTAAGACCGCACAACGGCCAACTAAAAACGGCCGAAAGAATCAGAGAATTTCTCGAAGGTAGTGAACTAATCTCCAGAACCAAACAACACGTGCAAGACCCGTATTCGTTTCGATGTATACCACAAGTACACGGAGCAACAAAAGATACCTTGGACTTTGTTTCCAAAGTTTTTTTAACCGAAGTAAATGCGGTAACCGACAATCCGAATATTTTTTTGGAAGAAGATAAAATTATCTCCGGAGGAAACTTCCATGGACAACCTTTGGCATTGGCACTGGATTATTTAAAAATAGCCATGGCCGAGCTTGGTAATATTTCCGAGCGCAGAGTTTTTCAATTGGTATCCGGATTACGCGGACTTCCTGTTTTTTTAGTAAACAATCCCGGTCTAAATTCAGGTTTTATGATTCCGCAATATACGGCTGCCAGTATAGTAAGCGCCAATAAACAACTGGCAACTCCCGCCAGTACCGATAGTATTGTGTCCAGTAACGGTCAGGAAGATCACGTTAGTATGGGCGCTAATGCGGCTACCCAGGCATTGCAGATTGTGGATAATCTGGAAAGAATACTCGCTATAGAATTGTTTAATGCTTCACAGGCAATACACTTTAGAGCGCCTTTAAAAACCTCTGAATTTCTAGAGTCCTTTTTAAAACAGTTTACCGCAAGTATACCTTTTGTGGAAGAGGATAGGGTAATGTTTACGGATATTAATCGAGCAGTAGATTTTATACAAAGTATGGAAATTGATTTTGATTTGCTCTTAAATTAAAACCATTAGCAGACTTGCGACTGTAGATTTTAAAATAAAAAACCCCACAGTTTAAACAACTTGGGGTTTATGATGTTTTTGGGATTTGCTTTTTAGGTTTCCTTAGTTTCAGTAGCTTTTTTTATTGAAATTTTCAGTGCTTCTCCGTCTTTATCTAAGTCAATTTCAATACTGTCACCTTCTTTTATTTTAGAAGATATAATCTCTTCTGCTAAGGCATCTTCAACATATTTTTGAATCGCTCTGTTGAGCGGTCTTGCTCCGTATTGCTTATCAAAACCTTTATCCGCAATAAAATCTTTTGCCTTTTTGCTTAATTTCAATGAATATCCAAGGTCTTGTATTCTTTTAATTAATTTCTCAAGCTCTATGTCAATAATTTTATTGATGTGTTCTTTTTCCAGTGCATTGAACATCACTACATCGTCAATTCGATTTAGAAATTCAGGGGCAAAGGTTTTCTTCAGCGCATTTTCAATAACACTTTTGGCATTGGCATCTTCCTGTGATAGTTTTGCACTGGTACCAAATCCAACGCCGCTTCCAAAGTCCTTTAGTTTACGGGCCCCGATGTTGGAAGTCATAATGATAATGGTATTCCTAAAATCTATTTTTCTTCCTAAGCTGTCGGTTAAGTATCCGTCATCAAGTACTTGAAGCAGCATGTTAAATACATCAGGATGTGCTTTTTCAATTTCATCCAGAAGAATTACGGCATAGGGCTTGCGTCTTACTTTTTCGGTAAGTTGTCCACCTTCTTCGTAGCCTACATATCCCGGAGGCGCACCCACCAGTCTGGAAATAGAGAATTTTTCCATGTATTCGCTCATGTCTATGCGTACAAGTGCATCTTCGGAATCAAAGAGTTCTTTAGAAAGTACTTTAGCCAATTGTGTTTTTCCAACGCCGGTTTGTCCCAGGAAAATAAATGAACCTATAGGCTTGTTCGGGTCTTTTAGTCCGGCACGATTGCGCTGAATGGCTTTTACCACCTTGGCTACCGCTTCGTCTTGACCTATTACTTTTCCTTTAATAAGTTCCGGCAATTGCGCCAGTTTGTTACTTTCGGTTTGGGCTATTCGGTTTACCGGAATTCCGGTCATCATCGAGACTACATCGGCTACATTGTCTTCAGTAACGGTTTCGCGGTGCAACTGGGTTTCTGCTTCCCATTTTTCCTGAGCCAAAGCAAGTTCTCTTTCTAGACGTTTTTCGTCATCGCGCAACTTGGCAGCTTCTTCATACTTTTGTTTTTTAACGACAGAGTTTTTGGTTTCCTTTACTTCTTCCAGTTGTTTTTCAAGCTCTAAAATTTGCTTAGGAACATCTATGTTTGTGATATGTACGCGAGAACCGGCTTCGTCTAAGGCATCTATGGCTTTGTCCGGCAAAAAACGCTCAGTCATGTACCGGCTTGTCAGTTTTACACAGGCTTCTACGGCTTCAGGAGTATATTCTACATTGTGATGGGCTTCGTACTTTTCTTTAATGTTGTTGAGGATTTCTATGGTTTCCTCAATACTTGTGGGTTCAACAATAACTTTTTGAAAACGTCTTTCTAAAGCACCGTCTTTCTCTATATATTGACGGTATTCATCCAGCGTTGTGGCACCTATACATTGTATTTCTCCACGGGCTAATGCGGGTTTAAACATGTTGGAGGCATCCAGACTTCCGGTGGCACCACCGGCACCAACTATGGTGTGAATTTCATCGATAAACAGGATAATGTCGTCATTTTTTTCCAGCTCGTTCATCACAGCTTTCATGCGTTCTTCAAATTGCCCGCGGTATTTGGTTCCGGCTACTAAACTGGCCAAATCTAAAGTGACTACGCGCTTGTTGAACAGTATTCGGGACACTTTTCGCTTTACAATTCTAATGGCAAGCCCTTCGGCTATGGCGCTTTTACCCACACCGGGTTCTCCAATAAGTAACGGATTGTTTTTTTTACGCCGGCTTAATATTTGTGAAACGCGTTCTATTTCTTTTTCTCTGCCGACTACCGGATCCAATTTGCCCTCTTCGGCTAGAACGGTTAAATCGCGTCCAAAGTTATCTAAAACCGGAGTTTTGGATTTTTTGCTGCTCTTGCCGGGCGTGTTGAATATATTTTCTTTTGAAGTGTCGTCGTCCATGGCAGAGTCATCATCTTGAAACGATTCTGCTTTGGGTTCTATATAGTCTTCATCACTTGTAATCATAAATTTAAATTGTTCTTTAACGTTATCGTAATCTACTTTGAGCTTATTTAACAG
Source organism: Flavobacteriaceae bacterium (assembly GCA_035654775.1). Lineage (GTDB taxonomy): Bacteria > Bacteroidota > Bacteroidia > Flavobacteriales > Flavobacteriaceae > HKST-UBA85. The sequence goes on from DASRWB010000068.1 coordinate 56,670, forward strand.
TTTTGTGGTGGGATCATTTTCATTTCTCAATATGCACAACAGTAAATGAGCAGTATTAATAGAGGTACTTTGAAATAATTTAGCCTCTAAAAAAGTGGTTTTCAAGGCGCGTTCGGCTTGACGAGTCAAGTGTAGATTTTTCTTTTCGTTTGGAGCCACGGCAACATTGGGGTTGGCAGGACTTAATATTTCTACTTTACGCCTTAGATGGTTTAAGTCTATATCCAGCGCATTTAAAATTGTAATTGCCTTTCCGTTGCCATCACGCAAAAGCCCAAGCATCAAATGTTCTGTGCCAATAAAATCATGACCTAACCGCAAGGCTTCTTCTTTGCTGTAGGCAATTACATCTTTTACTCTAGGTGAAAAATTATCATCCATAAAAAATTTCTTTGTGCATTAAAAATAGTAAATCCTATTACCAAAGACAAAAACTGTACCTTAATTTTGGAGTATACCGCTAAGAGACAAAAAAATATTTACAAATTCAAGTTTATTAACATTAGTTATTAACTTAAATCACCCGGCAAATTGTTAATAAAAAATCCTAAAAAGATGTTCTCGAAGCCTTACTATCACTATTGAAATGGTTATATTAGCAGGATTTTAAAATCGCAGAAAATAACTTAACTTTTTACATATGACAGAAGGAGAAAAACTCATTCCAATTAACATTGAAGATGAAATGAAATCGGCCTACATTGACTACTCAATGTCGGTCATTGTGTCACGTGCCCTACCCGACGTAAGAGACGGCTTGAAACCTGTACACAGACGGGTGTTATACGGCATGCACGAATTGGGTGTGAGATCAAATACAGCCCACAAAAAATCGGCAAGAATAGTGGGTGAAGTGTTAGGTAAGTATCACCCGCATGGTGACACTTCAGTATATGATACCATGGTGCGTATGGCTCAAGAATGGAGTTTGCGCTATATGTTGGTAGATGGTCAGGGAAACTTTGGGTCTATTGACGGCGACAGTCCTGCGGCCATGCGTTACACCGAAGCGCGAATGCGAAAAATATCTGAAGACATGCTGGCAGATATTGAAAAAGAAACCGTCGATCACAAACTAAATTTTGACGATACCCTGCAGGAACCCACCGTGTTGCCTACACGCATTCCCGGACTTCTGGTCAACGGCGCTTCCGGTATTGCCGTAGGTATGGCTACAAACATGCCACCGCATAACCTTAGCGAAGTAGTAGACGGGATAGTCGCCTACATTGACAATACTCATATTGAAATAGACGAGTTGATAACACATATCAAAGCACCCGATTTTCCAACCGGCGGAACCATTTATGGCTACGATGGTGTAAAAGAAGCTTTCCATACCGGTAGAGGTCGCATCGTCATCAGAGGAAAAGCCAATACCGAAGAAATCAACGGTAGAGAATGTATTGTAGTGACAGAAATTCCCTATCAAGTCAATAAAGCCGATATGATTAAAAAAACGGCCGACTTGGTTAATGACAAAAAACTGGAAGGCATTGCAACCATTCGCGATGAATCTGACAGAAACGGAATGCGCATTGTATACGTGTTAAAACGTGACGCCATCCCAAATATAGTACTCAACAAACTCTATAAATATACGGCACTGCAATCCTCTTTTAGCGTAAATAATATTGCTTTGGTCAATGGAAGACCTCAATTATTAAATCTGAAAGACTTAATTCATCACTTTGTAAACCACAGGCACGAGGTAGTCGTACGACGCACCACCTACGAATTGCGTAAAGCCGAAGAACGCGCACACATTCTCGAAGGGTTAATCATTGCCTCAGACAACATTGACGAAGTAATTGCCTTAATAAGAGCATCAGCCAATGCCGACGAAGCACGGGAAAAATTAATGATTCGCTTCGAACTTTCTGAAATTCAGGCCAAAGCCATTGTAGAAATGCGTCTGCGCCAGTTAACAGGTTTAGAACAAGACAAGCTGCGTGCCGAGTATGAAGAATTAATGAAAACCATTGAAGACCTTAAAGACATTCTTGATAAAAAAGAACGAAGAATGGAAATCATTAAGCAGGAACTTGTTGAAGTAAAAGAAAAATACGGTGACGAGCGTCGCTCAACCATCGAATATGCGGGCGGTGATTTAAGTATTGAAGACATGATACCCGATGAACAAGTGGTAATCACCATTTCCCATGCCGGATATATCAAACGTACTTCGCTTACCGAATACAAAACGCAAAACCGTGGTGGCGTAGGTCAAAAAGCCTCCACGACTCGAAATGAAGACTTCCTGGAACATCTTTTTGTAGGAACAAACCATCAATACATGTTGTTTTTCACCCAAAAAGGAAAATGCTTCTGGATGCGGGTTTACGAAATCCCCGAAGGCAGTAAAACCTCCAAAGGAAGAGCCATACAAAACCTGATAAACATAGAACAAGACGATAAGGTCAAAGCCTTCATTTGCACACAAGACCTGAAAGATGAAGCCTACATAAACAGTCACTATGTAATTATGGCCACCAAGAAAGGACAAGTCAAAAAAACCGCGCTGGAACAATACTCCAGACCGCGTACCAACGGCATCAATGCCATTACCATAAAAGACGACGACGAGTTGCTTGAAGCCCGACTAACTACCGGTGAAAGTCAGGTTATGCTGGCTTTGAAATCCGGGAAAGCGATTCGCTTCGAGGAAAGTAAAACACGACCTATGGGAAGAAATGCCTCCGGCGTGAGAGGAATTACGCTGGCCGGCAAAAACGATGAAGTCATTGGCATGGTTGCTATTGAAAATCCTAAAGAAGAAAGCGTTTTAGTAGTTTCAGAAAACGGATACGGAAAACGTACCTTTATTGATGACCCTGAAGACGGCGAACCGGTTTACCGAATTACTAACCGAGGCGGAAAAGGAGTAAAAACCATTTCTATTACCGAAAAAACAGGTAACTTAGTAGCTATAAAAAGCGTGCTGGATACAGACGATTTAATGATTATCAATAAATCCGGTATCGCCATTCGAATTGAAGTAGAAAATTTACGCGTGATGGGTAGAGCAACCCAAGGCGTTAAATTAATAAACCTTAAAAATGGAGACTCTATTGCGGCTGTTGCCAAAGTTATGCGCGAGGAAAACGAAGTAAACCCTGAGGAAATAACAGAAAATACTCCTGATGAAAACCAGGATGGCACAGCTCTTGATAACCTTCAAGATGATAATAATAATTAAAACCAAAGAATACAAATTACACATTATGAAAAAGTACATGTTAATAGCTTTAACCTTTTTTGTGGCAACCTTTTCATTTGCCCAGAAAAAAGAGCTTAGAACTGCTGAAAAAGCATTGAAAAACAACAATTACGCCGAAGCCAAAGCTACGTTAAACCAGTTAGACGGACTTTTATCTTCTATGGATGATAAAATGAAATCCCAATACTATTTACTAAAAGCACAGGCGCTTTTCGCCGGCGGAGCAGGAACCAATACAGACATAACTGAAGCCATAGCACATCTAAAACTTGTAGGTAGTGATAATGCATCCGAAGCTGCTGAATTGCAAAACACTATGGAATCAGCAATACTTACCAATGCAAACAATTCTTACCAGAATCGCAATTTTGATTTGGCTACAGAAAAGTTTTTAAATCTCTACAAACTAAAACCACAAGACACGGCCTATTTATATTATGCAGCCTCAAGTGCAGTTAGCGCTCAAAATATGGATAAAGCCTTGACCCATTACTTGAAATTAAAAGAAATGGGATACACCGGTGTAGAAAAACAATACTTTGCCATAAATAAAGAAACCGGTGAAGAAGAAATAATGGATAAAGCCCAACGCGACCTATTGCTAAAATCCGGAGCATACATCAAGCCCGGAGAGCGAATGACCAGTTCCAGATTACCGGAAATTACACAAAACATAGCCATTATTTACTTGCAGAAAAAAGAAACAGACAAAGCCCTGAAAGCCATTAAAGAGGCCAGAGCCGTAAACCCCGATAATGTAGAACTAATCATTACAGAAGCAAACTTATACTTGGACCTTGAAGATTCCGAAAAGTTTACGCAATTGATGAAAGATGCCGTGGCTAAACAACCAAACAATGCAGCACTGCATTACAATATTGGCGTAATGAATATGCAAAACAGCAAACCCGAAGACGCAAGAGCATCGTTTGAAAAAGCTTTAGAATTAGACCCTACAATGGCCGATGCCGCCTTAAACATTTCAACCACTTATATTGATCAGGGAAATGCCTTAATTGAAGAAATGAATAAGCTGGGAACTTCTGCCGCCGATAATAAAAAATACGATGAATTAAGAAATGAAAAAACAACCTACTTTGAAAAAGGTGCCAAAGTATTGGAACAGTATATAAAATCAAACCCTGAAAGCAATGTAAATATTTATGAACAGTTGAAGAACATTTACAATGCTCTGGGCGATGTTGAAAAATCAAAGGCTATTAAAGCAAAAATTGAAGCGATGCAAAACTAGTTTCAATCAAAAACGAATAAAAAAAACCGCTTTTAACAAAGCGGTTTTTTTTATTAAATAATTTTTTTTATCACACGTAATTTATGTGTATGCATCCGTTTTTCAACATTAAAAATACCGGTATGATCTAAACGATCTATTCTTACTTTTCCATGTGCATGGATTATATAGTTATCCTTCATAATTAGACCCACATGGGTAATATGGCCTTCTGCATTGTCAAAAAAAGCCAAATCGCCGGGTTCGCTTTCTTCTATAAAACTTAAGGCTTCTCCTTGAGTAGCTTGCTGTGATGCATCCCGTAACAGGGTATAGCCGCATAACTTATACACCATTTGTGTAAATCCGGAACAATCAATACCAAAAGGTGTTTTTCCACCCCATAAATAAGGCGTATTTAAATATAACAATGCCATGTCTATAAGCTTATTTTTTGACTGCTGTTCGACAAGATAACTACCTTCAAAATGGTGATTAAGAAATTCTGCAGCATGTACTGAAGCACCAAGCGGAATAGTGAGTAACAGTTTATTTGTATCTTGTACATACTCTACAAGATTACAACTTAGCTTTGATTTTGAATGTTCAATGGCGGTAAACTCATCCATCGATATTTCAATATATTGTTTATTATCAATCCACCCTTCATATTCATCAAAACTCAACCGTATTTTACTCCACGATTTACGCTGCTCTAAAATTTTAAAGTGCTCGCCGTAAAGCACCTGCGATGTTAATTCACTTGTGTCTGATGGATCTAAGCGTAAGGGAACAATACTAAGGTTACAAATTCCGTATGGCATCAAGTATATATTAATATCTTTCAATTACCATAGCCGACGCACCACCACCACCGTTGCAAATTGCTGCCGCTCCAATTGTAGCATTATTTTGTTCCAGTACGTTTAAAAGTGTAATTAAAATACGCACTCCTGAACAACCCAATGGATGACCTAATGAAACGGCACCACCGTTCACATTTACATTTTTATCGGTAAGTCCTAAAATTTTCATATTGGCCAAACCAACCACAGAAAAAGCTTCATTAAACTCAAAAAAGTCTACCTGATCAATTGATAGATTGGCTTTTGCCAAAGCTTTAGGTAGAGCTTTTGCTGGAGCTGTTGTAAACCATTTAGGTTCCTGAGCTGCATCGGCATAACTTTTTATTTTAGCTAATGGGGTTATCCCCAATTCTTTCGCTTTTTCGGCACTCATTAAAATCATAGCTCCGGCACCGTCATTAATAGTAGAGGCATTGGCAGCGGTTACCGTGCCATCCTTGGTGAATGCAGGACGCAGTGAAGGTATTTTTTCTATTTTAACGTTGGTAAATTCTTCGTCTTTTGAAATCAATAAAGCATCTCCTCGGCGTTGTGGAACTTCAACAGGAACGACTTCATTATCAAATTTTCCCGATTCCCAGGCTGCAGCTGAACGCTTGTAGGATTGAATGGCAAATGCATCTTGTTCTTCTCTGGAAAATTTATATTCTAAAGCACAGGCGTCAGCACAAACGCCCATGGCGTTTTGATCATAAGCATCTACCAAACCGTCTTTTTGCATACCGTCTTCAAGAATGGCCGGTCCAAATTTTGTTCCCGAACGGGCGTGATAGTAATGAGGAATAAGGCTCATGTTTTCCATACCGCCGGCTATAACCACGCTGGCGTCTCCCAAAGCAATGGCCTGGGCAGCATGCATGACAGCCTTCATACCGGACGAACATACTTTATTTACGGTCGTGCAGGGAACGGTATCTGGTATTCCGGCAAACAACGCCGCTTGTCGGGCGGGTGCCTGACCTGAACCTGCCTGTACTACTTGTCCCATAAAAACTTCTTCTACAACTTCAGGGTTGAGGTTGATTTTTTCTAAAGCGCCTTTGATGGCAACAGCGCCTAATTTGGGTGCAGGAATACCCGATAAGCCTCCCATAAAACTGCCTATAGGGGTTCTTGCTGCCGAAACGATAACAACTTCTTTCATTATTATATAAGTGTATGTACTTTTTTAGCAGTACAAATTACGTAATTTTTAATGGAAAGACCTAAAAGTATCCGGTTTAAAAAAACTGTACTAAAGCTGGATTTTTTACTACATTTGATAACTAATTAAGTGCGAATGAAAAATATTACCAATAGACTATACAGAAATCACGCTTTAATTTACAAGATTCTCCTGTTTATTGGAACCACTATAGTTATCGTTTATCTCTTTCCGAAAAGCGGACGTTTTAAGTATAACTTCGAAAGGGGAAAACCCTGGCAGTCTGAAAACCTGTATGCGCCTTTTAATTTCGCCATCAAAAAAACAGATGCAGAAATTCAAGATGAAAAAAATAAAATAGCCGCGCAGAGTATTTTTTATTTTGACCGCGACAGTAGTATTAAAGCCAAGGTAATTGAAGCGTATGAAAATAATTTTGAATCCATTATTCCTGATTCTACTTCGCGAGCGGTAAAAGATTCACTGAAAGCAGCAGGGTATAAAATCTTTGACAACTTGTACAAATATGGCATCACAACCGAAAGCAATACCATTAGCCCGGACAGAACGGTGGTGATTTTAGAAAACAATGCCGAAGTATTTCAAACCGTCTATGGCAACATCATCGAACAATCGCAGTTGACCGCCATTATTTATGAAACCCTCAAAAAAAGTAATCTTTCCTTTTTCAGCAACAAGTACACTTCCTTACTTTTTGATGTGGTAAAACCCAATTTGCGCTTTAATAAAAAGCTTACAGAACAGGTACTAAATGAAGAACTTTCAAAACTTTCGGTACACAGAGGCAGTATTGAACGCGAAACACTTCTCATTTCTAAAGGTGAAGTGGTAGAAGGTGACAAATACCAAATTTTAAAATCCCTGGAAGCAGAATATGAAAGTCAGGTGTGGACCAAATCGAACTACAACTGGATTATAGCAGCCTATACTTTGCTGGTTTCGTTAGCGCTGCTTATGCTGTTGTTATTTTTACGAAAATACAGAAGCGAAGTGTTTGAAAACAACACCAAAGTAACCTTTATTTTTTTTAATATCCTGTTGATGGTAGTATTGACTACACTGGTAGTCAACTACAATTCACAGTATATTTATGTAGTTCCTATATGCGTTTTGCCCTTGGTATTAAAAGCCTTTTTTGATGCACGGTTAGGCCTTTTTACCCACGTTGTTACCGTATTGCTGCTGGGCTCTATCGTGTCTAACAGCTACGAATATATGTTTTTACAAATAATAGCCGGTATAGTCACTATTTTAACCGTGTCTGAACTGTACAAACGGGCAAATTTGTTTATTTCAGTAGGGCAAATAACTTTAATATACATTATAGCCTATTTTGCCTTTTTTGTCATCCATGAAGGCTCCGTGGAAAATTTAAAAGGGTCAACCTTTGGGCTTTTTGTTCTTTGTGGCTTGGCCACGCTTTTCGTGCAACCCTTAATTTATGCCTATGAAAAGTTATTCGGATTGGTTTCTGATGTCTCCCTTCTGGAGCTTTCAGACACCAACTCTTCCTTACTTAAAGAATTATCAAATACTGCACCGGGAACCTTTCATCATTCGCTAAACGTTGCCAATCTTTGTGAAGCATGTGCAAACGAAATTGGCGCTAATGCAATGCTGGTTAGAGTAGGTGCTTTGTATCACGACATAGGGAAAATGAAAAATCCTTCATATTTCACCGAAAATCAATCCACAAATATTAACCCACATGAAGATTTATCATCCAAGGAAAGTGCAAAAATCATCATAAATCATGTTATTGACGGTATAGAAATCGCCCGAAAAAACAATTTACCCGACCGAGTAATCGATTTTATAAGAACCCACCACGGCACCACCAAAGTGCATTATTTTTACAAACAAGCCAAGGCACAAGACAGTGAAGTAAACCGCAAAAATTTTGAATATCCGGGACCCAAACCTTTCAGCAAAGAAACCGCTATTTTGATGATGTGTGATAGTGTAGAAGCCGCCTCAAAAAGCCTAAAAGAACCCACAACCCTAAAAATTAATGCTTTTGTTGAAAAAATAATAAATAAACAGATGGATGAAAATCAATTTATTAATGCCGACATTACTTTTAAAGACATTCAATCCATAAAGAAAATTTTAAAAACCAAACTCGCCAATATTTATCATTTACGCATTGAATATCCCGAATAAACTTTAAAAAAATAAATAAAAATAGTTGCGTTCTTAATACGTATGAATTACATTTGCAACCGCAATTTTCGTTTAAGCGTTCTTTGAAAAAAATTGGAGAGGTGCCAGAGTGGTAATGGAGCAGATTGCTAATCTGTCAACGCGTAAGCGTTGCCTGGGTTCGAATCCCAGTCTCTCCGCATTTTTTAAATGCTACCTTTTATTCGGGGTGTAGCGTAGCCCGGTTATCGCGTCACGCCGGTGGCGTGAAGGTCGCAGCCTTAGAAAAGAGGCTGTCCCGATAAAATAGAACGATGTTTGTATATATTTTATTTAGTGAAAAACGTTCAAGATATTATGTAGGTCAAACTGCAGATATCAATAAAAGATTGAAAAGACACAACCAAGGATTGGTAACATCGACAAAAGGTGGAATTCCTTGGGAATTAGTTTTGCAGATATTCGTTTCTAATAGAGCAGAAGCTATGGCTTTAGAACGTAAAATAAAGAAACGAGGAGCAAAACGATATTTAAATGATTATTTCGGGGTGTAGCGTAGCCCGGTTATCGCGCCTGCTTTGGGAGCAGGAGGCCGCAGGTTCGAATCCTGCCACCCCGACAACTAAAATGAAGCACCTAGCGGTTCTTTTCCCAGGGAATTTGA